>NZ_JAVTSB010000003.1:0-460091 GCF_032677645.1 Pedobacter gandavensis
GGGTCCTTGAGGTAAAGTAGTTTTCTTTGGGTCACGGAGCATATTATAGTTCAATGTAACTATATCAGGGCTATCAGTTCCCATGTTCATTCCTGCCATGCTTTTATCATTTGGCATCTGCATACCGGACATTGCATTTTTTTGGTTTTTGTTTTTGGATTTTCCTCACCCGTTACTTCCGGGTACATGACGCTATTCATATCCATAACCTGGTTCTGCATTTTCATGCCTTCCATTTCCACCATGTTACCGTTCATATCCATCATATCATTCATCATCTTCATTCCAGCAAAGTACTTCAACTTTGGCAGCTTCTGAGCAGGGACTTTATCTCCCTTACCCAACCAAAGTGACGCAGAATTAGTACGGTCTTCAGGTGTAACTAAAAACTCATAACTTTTATTTTCTGGAATGGTTACCACCACATCATAAGTTTCAGATACAGCTATAATTAATCTGTCCACTTCTACTGGTTCTACATCGTTTCCATCGGTAGCGACGACGGTGATTTTACCTCCTGCGTAAGTCAACCAGAAATAATCAGATGCCCCACCGTTAGCAATACGAAGTCTTACTTTATCACCTGCTTTAAATTGGGGCTGTTCATTTTGGTTTTTGCCGTTTATCAGAAATCTATCATAGTAGACATCGCTTACATCCATGGCATTCATACGCTTCCATTCATTGGTCAATTTAGTTTTGAAATGACCCGATCTAATCGCCTCTATATAACTTTGGGTCGTCCCTTTTTTAATTGCAAACCAATCGTTGGCGTTTTTCAGGCTTCGGTGTACCTCTTCAGGTTTCATATCCGTCCATTCACTCAATACCACCGGAATAGTTGGGATATCCCATTCTTTCCTTTTGTTCATAATGAATGCGCCATACATACCAATCTGTTCCTGGAGTTCACTATGGCTATGATACCAGTGTGTACCATGCTGAACGATGGGAAATTTATAGATATAGGTAGAATGTGGCTTGATAGGCATTTGGGTTAGGAAAGGAACTCCATCCATCTGATTTGGTAAAAACAAGCCATGCCAGTGCAGAGATGTCTCCTCATTCAGCTTGTTATGTACATAGATCAATGCCGTATCACCCTCAGTAAATGTTAAAGTTGGCATTGGTATCTTTCCATTTACAGCAATTGCTCGTTTTGTTTTCTTTCCGTAGGTTACTGTTGTATCAGCAATGTAAAGATCATAGCGAACAGTACGAGGTGGGACATTACTTGCGATAGTTTTAATTGGCCCTAGATTTACCTTTGCCTTTTTAATGTTTTCTAATGTGGTACTGTTATCCCCCATGTCCATATCACCCATGTCTTCCTCTTTGCCATTCTTTTTGGGAGTATCTTTCATCGGCATTTCCATTTGGTCATGCTTAGGTGTAGTAGTCTTAATTTTTTCTGACACCAGTTTCATCCCACACTTAGGGCAATTACCGGGCTTGGAAGCACGTATTTCGGGGTGCATCGGACAAGTATAAGATACCACTTTTGATGGTTCGTTACTTCCTTGCTTTTGAATTGGCATCTTCATATCACCCATATCTGATGCCTTTGCAGGTTTTTGCTTCTTAGCTGGGGCAGACGCTTTTGGTTTAGCAGCTTTTGTTTTTTGAACCACGAGTTTCATACCACATTTCGGACAGTTTCCAGGCTTATTAGACTGAATTTCCGGGTGCATAGGACAGGTATAAATAGTCTGTACCTGTTTATCAGTTCCATTGTTAGGCATTTTCATTTTCTTGGCATCCTGAGCAGAAGCTATAGAATAAAAGATCAATAAAAAGGCCATTAATATGTTTTTCATTTCCTTGGTGATTAAGGGTTAGTTAAAGATTTTTTTTACTTAAACTATCCTTTGAGTTTTGAACCCAATTGATAATTAGCGATTTCTCCGCTTCGCTCAAAATCGCATTTCTATGGATCAGGGTGTAAGAAGACAAGGGCATACTGCCATCTTTTAAACTGTTCTCTATGGAACGTAATTTACTCTGCTGTCTTCTTGGCGTGTAAGTGCCGAATTCATTAAAATTTAATTCTTCCTTACCAGATAGTATATGATAATTCATCAACCAGTGGAAGGGCTGTACATAAGTATACCAGGGATAATCCGTATTGTTACTATGGCAGTCATAACAGGCTTTCTTCAAGATTCCCTGTACATCACCTGGCATGGCAACCAGTTGGGAAATATCATTTGGCATACCCTGCCCACTTTTGTTGCGAGCAGGGTGTATAAACTGGATAATTATAAGGATTACAAATAACCCAAGAATAATTTTCTTTATGCCGTTCATGGTTGCTATTATTGTAATTCCTCTTTAACAGTACCACATGTTGGCATAGACTGTCCCAAATAAGGATTGCTGATCTCTTTAGACTCACTAATCCAATTTGCGCCTTTGTTCTCATTGTACATTGGACAATGATCAACATATAGCTTCTGCCCTGCCCCAATTCCTTTAACAAGATCATAAATGTCCTGACTTAGGGTTTCAAAATGTTCACGCTGATGCTTAATGTTGCCGACATTTGCGCCAATATGCTCTGCATGTTCCTTGGCATCACCAGCTATCTCATCATATATTTTAACTTTCTCTGCGGTAAGGGAAGATTTATCAAAGCCTGCCAACGCAGTTTCCAACGCCTTACCAGACGATGCCGCATCTTTGTCGTTATCTTTAGCCAGTGCATTCTTTAACTGTAAGTAAGCACTAAGAATGTTGTGGATTGGTGACTCCTGTTTTGTTTTTGAAGTAGTGTCTACAGCGGTTACTGATGTACTGTCAGTACTGGAAGTAGCCTCGTTTTTCTTTGTTTCATTGTTGCAGGCAGCTAAAAAAAGGATGGACGCAGCCATAATCAATATGATATTTTTCATGATGTTTTTTATTAAAATACGAAGTAAAGCCCCAAACAAAAAGCTTGAGGCTAATTATAAAAAGATTACTTAATGGTTTCTACTAATTTGCCACATGTCAGCATGGAACTGCCGTAATACGGATTTTTAATTGCTTTCTCACTGCTTAGCCAGTTTGCCTTTTTCATTGGGCAATATTGCTGGTAAATAGGTTCGGCAGATAACTTCGTAGATTTAGCTAGTGCAATCATTCCGTTAGAAAGACCTGCAAAATGTTCACGTTGACTTTTTAGGTCTTTGCTTTCAGCAATCATACCTGCATGTTCCAACAGAGAAACTTTCATCTCCTTACTGACAGTTTTATCTTCAGTACTATTTAATGCCTTAACCAATTCTGCCGATTTTGAGGCCACAAGATTAGCATTTCCTGCTACAAGTGCGTCCTTGGTTTTATAGTAAAGATTTAGCAGGTCGCCAGCTTGAGTGTGACCAGAGTGGTCTTGCGCATAACTATTATGTACAAGGGATGTTGCTAAAAATGCAACTAAAAGAAATATTCTTTTCATGATGATTTGATTTCAATGATTTATAGAAAATTATAGGCATGGAAGCTCCACTTCCATGCAAAAACTATGAAATCATTTAATCAAATTTGAAAACTTTGAATGCTTATCCGTATATCCCATATGGGAGGATGATAGCTTCTTACAAAATATTTTGTATTGGGTTGATATACAGAGAATGCCAAAGCATCTAACTGACAATAAGTGGGAAGTAAAGTAAAAAAAGTAGCTGGTTGTATGCTGAATGTTATTTTAGAAGGCGATACTTTGTCTTCCTTTAGCAGTTTTGTGACTTCATCCTTACAGCATTCATCTTTATCCTTTTTAGTTTTATGATGATCCGTTAAATCGTGATGAGCTTCCGCTGATCTAGAATGGTCATGATTAGCGTGATCATGATCAGTATGTTGATATGATTCTATAGCATGGTGCTCCTGGTGAGGAGTCGCATTCTGCATAGTGACAGCGCAGGCAAAACCAACCACTGTGTTTAATAAAAACACAACCAGTAAAAACACTGCTTTTAATGGTACGGATAGTTTTCCTTTCATCAATATCAAAATTACGTGATATTTCTCCACTTAGATTTATATTATTTTGTTATAATTTTATATAATTCTGGCAAGCATCATTAATTTGTAGAACAGTTCAATAAAGATATTGTTTAGAATATTATAGTATTACAGAACCTTTGATAAACTCTTTTCGTACCATCCGGTGATGCAAAAACTATTTCAACTTGCAATGAAGCAAACTGAAATAGTTTTGTTAGATTAAAGTGTAAACCTATATAGCCGAGCTATAGCTTGTTGTTGCTGTAAGCCATATTCAAGATAAGCATCACGTGTTTTGTAAAGTGATAAAATTTCATTGTAATACTGGATTACCGAAATCTCACCAAACTGCAAAGCCTTTTCTAATAAAGGTTCAGATTTGAGCTGGTCCAGCAAGCTCTTGTATTCTCCAAGTAAGTAGGTTGCTTCCTCATATTGCTGATAATAAACCTTATTTTCCTGCATGTGTTCCAAACGATGATCGGTCATGCGGTTTTCAGCAACCAATTGTTCCAGTTTTTTTTGCTTAACCGTATTTTTCTTTTCCCATAGTGGTATGCTCAACCCCACATGGATGCCCTGGTATTTCTGACCAAGGATAGATTGGCTGTGATACCCCGCTTCAAAACCCGGCAAGGTCAATGCTTTATATAATGCCGTTTCTTTAGCTACTATCGCCTGCTGTGCCTCATAGATCTTGAGCAATGGGTCACTAGCTTCGATCAAGCTATCCAATATTTCAAAAGACGGAACTGAGGGGATTGAAGGGTATAATTTTGTATTGACCGCTACCACACTTCCTCCTGTATAAGCCACGAATTTTTGTTTCAACTGCTCCCGCTGCTGCTCATTACGTTTTAACTGTGTTTTGGTTTCAAGGAGCAGCAACTTGATTTTATTGAAATCAAGGATATTCCCATCACCCGCACCCATTTTTTTCTGATAAGCAGCGTGTAGTTTCTCAACCGACTTTACACGTTCGTCATAAGTAGAATTAAGCCGATTGAGGTAAACCCATTGCAACCAATCCAGTTTCACATTTAACAGCAATTCCTGTCCTTTTGCTTTGGCGATAAAGTCGGCTTGTTTTACCTTCTCATTTGAAGCTTGTTTACGATAGGTATAACTGCTGGGGAACTCAAAACGTTGGGTAATAGCAAAATCCTGCTGATTACCTGCAGTTGCAGGTGTACCAAAAAGTATTTCATATTCTGCCGTTGGATTTTCAGGATTTAAGCCAGTCCGGAATGCCATTTTGCTTGCTTCGGTTTCAGTCTGATGTACTTTCAGTGTTCTATTCTTCGCTCTTGTAAGATTTAATACAGAGTCCAGGTTTTGCGCTTCTGCATAGTTAAACCCTAAGATCAAAAGCAGTGTATATGTTAAAGTTCTCATCTTATGCTTGATTAAGGTTTGTGGATTTTCTTTTTTTCATCAAGCTATTATAGACGATGGGTACTATAAACAGATTCAATAATGTAGAGCTTAACAGACCACCTAATATGACATTTGCCATCGGACTTTGAATTTCATTACCGGGCTGATCGCTCGCCATTGCCAGTGGAATTAGCGCTAAACCTGCGGTAAGCGCAGTCATCAGGATAGGACTTAAACGGTCTACTGATCCTTTAATCACTATATCCAGATCATAAAAACCATTCTCCTGCTGTAGATGCCTGTAATGAGAAACCAGTAAGATCCCATTTCTAGTAGCGATACCAAACAGCGTGATGAAGCCAATGATCACCGGAATGCTAATGATGCTTCCTGTGAGCCATACACTGATTATACCACCAATGAGCGCCAATGGTAGATTGATCAGAATAATCATAGACAGCGCGGAATCTTTAAACTCATGGTATAGGACAAGAAAAATCGCCAATAAAGCAAATACAGAGGTCAAAACTAAAGTCCTTGAAGCGTCTGCTTCCGCTTCAAACTGCCCGCCATATTCAACCCGGTAGTTTTGCGGTAGCTTTATGGTTTTCATTTTAGCTTGTATCTCTTCAACAGCAGATAATTGATCCCTTCCTGCAACATTCGCTGAAACCACCAATTTACGTTGAGCGTTCTCCCTGTTAATGGTGTTCGGACCTTTTGTTGACACAATTTCTGCGACACTTCCCAAAGCTATTTTAGAACCATCGCCAGCATCAATCAATAGATTTTTCAAGTCCTCTATTCTGCTTCTTGCAGACTCCTCGTACCGCAAAACTAAATCAAAGCGTTTTCCTGCTTCGTAAACATCACCCACTTTTTCACCACCAATGGAAACTTCTACAAAGCGGCTAAAATCTTCCAGGCTGATGCCTTTTGCCGCAAGCAGGTCTCTTTTGGGTTTGATCTGGATTTGGGGAATCTGGATTTGTTGTTCAACGGATATGTCAACCAGTCCGGGAATATTCTCAATTGCCTTTTTGGTTTCATTACCTAACCTGTACAGTTCCGCCAAATCCTGCCCGAATATTTTAATCGCAATATTCGCTCTCGTACCAGACAGCATGTGGTCAATCCGGTGACCGATAGGCTGGCCTGTAGTAATATTTGCACCAGTAATGCCGGCTAATTTCTGCCTTACATCAGCCATAAATTCAGACCGGGATCGTTCTTCCAGAAAGAAGGGTACATCAATTTCAGAAGCGTTAACACCTTGTGCGTGTTCATCCAGTTCAGCACGTCCGGTTCTGCGGGTAGTGCTTTTAACTTCAGGAATACTAAGCATGGCACGTTCAACCTGCTGACCTATCTTGTTGCTTTCTTCCAGTGATATACCGGGCATCGTGACTGCGCTGATTACCAGTGAACCTTCATTAAATTCTGGCAGGAAACTCCGGCCAAAACTACTGAACAGAAATAATGCACCTATGAACAAGCCTACAACTCCGGCAATAAGCCATTTACGGTAAATGATTGCTTTTTGCAAAGCACCAAGATAACCACGGTTCAAATGCCTCACCAGCCAACTTTCCTTTTCCTGCTTTAGCAGCGTTTTATCAGAAGTTAACAAGTAACTGCAAAGTACAGGTGTTAAGGTAATGGCAACAATCAGCGAAGCAAACAAGGCCACCACAAAAGCAATACCCAGTGGTACGAGTAAACGTCCTTCCATTCCTGTTAAAAAGAATAACGGTGTAAAAGCTATGATGATGATGAAAGTAGCATGGATGATAGAAGAACGGATCTCTGTTGAGGCGTTGTAAATCACTGTAAATTTGTTTTCCCGTTGTTCTGCCGGAAGATGTGCATTTTCCTTTAAGCGTTTTAGTACGTTCTCTACGTCAATGATGGCATCATCTACCAAATCACCAATAGCAATAGCCATACCGCCAAGGCTCATGGTATTTATCGTTAAACCCATTAATTTGAGTACCACAATAGCTACCAGTAAGGAAATTGGAATTGCAATGAGGGAAATGGCCGTTGCCCGCCAGTTCATCAGGAAGATGGAAAGAATAATGACCACGAAAATAGAACCTTCAATCAGTGTTTTTTCAATATTACCTATAGAGGCTTCAATAAAGCTGGCCTGACGGAATATTCTCGTATTTACCACCACATCCTTTGGTAAACTGCCCTTTAATTCTTCGATGGTATGATCAATCTTTTCGGTTAGCTCCAGCGTGTTGGTATTGGGCTGTTTCATCACCGTCATGATAACTGAAGGCCTGGCATTTAACGAACCGTCACCCAATTTAACCGCAGAACCGATAGTAACCGTTGCCACATCTGAAATTTTAACTGCTTTACCGTTTATCGTTTTAATTAGCGTATTGCCAATGTCTTCAGGCTTATTGCTACGCAAAATCCCTTTAACCAGGTATTCATTGCCATATTGGTTGATCAGTCCCCCTGACACATTCTGCCCGATCACATTTGTAGCCTTAAAAAGCTCGTTCATCGTGATTCCATAGGCTTTCAGCAGTGCTGGTTTAGCCAAAATCTGGTATTGTTTATAATCACCACCAATCACTACAACCTGCGAGACACCTCCGGTAGCCAGCAGAACTGGACGGATATTCCAGTCAGCAATGCTTCTTAATTCCATGAGGTTAGTTTGTTTGGCTGTAATGCTAATGAGCATGATCTCGCCCATGATGGAAGTATTGGGCGCAAGTACAGGAAGGCTAACGCCCTGTGGGAATTTTCCCGATAAGGTAGCCAGTTTCTCGGCTACGATCTGCCTTGCACGATAAATATCAGTACCCCAGTCAAATTCTACCCAGACAATAGAAATGCCTGCTGAGGCAGAAGATCTAACCCTGCGCACATCTGTTGAGCCATTGACCGTGGATTCAATTGGAAAGCTGACCAGCTGTTCCACTTCTTCTGGTGCCAGTCCATGTGCTTCTGTAATGATCGCTACGGTGGGTGCGGTAAGGTCTGGAAATACATCTACTTCCATTTTTACTGCGGTATAGCTACCCCCGATCAGGAGCATCACCGATGCAAGGAGAACCACAAGGCGGTTACCCAATGCAAATTTTATAATATGATTTAGCATGATCTTCGGGTTAATGTTCGTGACCATGTGCCGGAGCAGAACCCTGACCCGCAGCAAGTTTTAAATAATAGGCACCTTTGGTAACCAGGATATCACCATCCTGCACCCCTTGGGTGACTTGTACCATTTTGCCATTGCTTTGTCCAAGTTGTATGCCCCGTCTTTCAAAATGCTCACCATCCTTTTGTACATAGACAAAGTAATTGCCCTGATCCTCCATAATAGCGGCTTCAGGTATCTGTAATACACTACTGCCTGAACTGGTTAAAAGGTAGGCTTCAACCGGGACACCCGGTAGAAATTCAGGGCGGTTGTCCAAAGAAAAGATAACCAGGATCAGTCCCGATGCGGATACCGAACGCCCATAAGAAAGGAGTTTTCCGTTCAGATTTTCCAATTCATAAAGCTTGTCGTTGATCCTGAAATTGGCAGACTTCACCTGGCTTAATTGTCCTGCATAAGCAGCGGGAACATCGGCGGTAAGCTGAATCTTTTTACTGGCCGATACTATGGCCAACTGTTGACCTGCCTGCACATAATCTCCCTCTTTAACCAGCAGATCAGTTAAAAAACCTGATGTCTGAGATTTAAGGGAAACCCCGTTTCCTGAAAAATTACGGGACAGCTTTTGATAATTCAACTGTTGCTGCTGGTAATTGTTGAACGCATTCTGGTAATCCTTTTCAGAAATGATCTGATCAGGGCGCAAGGTCTTTGCACGCTCGTAATCGGCTTTCGCTTTAGCAAGGTTCAGCTTTGCTTCCTGCACTTCGGTATTCAGGTTATCACCTGTTAAACTTGCCCCGGAGATAGAGAACAAAGTTTGTCCTGAACTCACCTTACTTCCGGTAGTTAGCGGGGCACGAAATTTTAGTACTCCCGCAGCCGTAGCCACGATACTTTCCTGATCACCTACTGCGGCTGTTATCGTCGCAGGCGCTTTAATTACACCAGCGAAACTACCTGTTCCAATTTTGGTTACCCCAAAATCCAGTTTCCAGCTCTGTTCTTTTAAAAAAGTGATCTCATTTGCCGAAGCAGCCGGAGATTGATGTTGTTTTTTAAATTCATCATAACTGGCAAAGACCGTAGCGGAAACTTTAAACTGATGTTTATTTCCGTTGAGATTGATGTCAAATATTAGCTCTCCTTTACCTTGTATTTTGGGGTTAAGGACAATTTTATAAATACCTGGTACAGTAGCGGAATCCAATACTTTCCTGATCCCGGTACTCCCTATGACAAGGCTGGTGGTCACCTTCGCACGTTTAATAGGCTTATAATCTTCAAGAGTGGTTAGGTGAATGGCAAATTTGGAAGCGGAATCCTTAATGAATGGATCGTACTCTGCAAAAATCTCAACCTGACCGTTCAGATCAGTTAAACTAAGCTTAATATTTTCTGCTTCATGAGCGGCATGTTCAGCCTTTTGCTGACAGGCTGTAAACAGTACCGTAGTTATTAATAATAAATATATTCTTTTCATTTTATGGCCTTTTTTGATTTAACAGTTACAGACTATTTGCCTGTAACTGTTAGGGTGTTAATGGGTGTGCGGTTTACTTTCGTCATGCACATGGGTAGTATCAGTTTTTCCCGAGTCTACCTTGAATTCTTCCTGCTTAGTGGTATCTACAGCAGTACTGTCATGTGCCTCATGCACTGATCCATCTTCGTGTTGGTGTGTGCCATCAGCTTTTTTCTCGTTGTTGCATGATACGGCTAATAATCCAATGGCAACAGCCATTGCAAGCATGGTTTTCTTCATGATTGTAAATTGTGATTAAATAAAAAAATAGATATAATTAGGCCATTGCAGGCGGGCCGCGCCTGCTTTTGAAAAGAATGACGTGTTTTGTTGGCTGTTCCTCTGGCGGGGAATAAACCGGGAGTATAAGGTTATACTCCAATAATGAAAAATCTTGTATGCCACTAAATCCTGGAAGGATAATAGATATAGTTTTGCAGAAATCAGCCTTTAATTGATTACCCGATTGTACAGGATTATCCGTTTTACTGTGGTTGATAAAGGAAAGGATTTCATCCAGCCAATCGTTTTGTTTATCCTGCTTAGAAGAACCGGAAGTATTGTGGTGATGGTGATGTTTGCTTCCAGGCTCATGTGAATGCGTTGCAACAACGTCTTCTTCATGATGATGGTGCGGAAACAACTGATGCGCCAGGTGCAAAGAAAATGCACCAATCAGTAAGAACAACAGCAATTGTTTTTTCAACATCATGCTGCAATATTACTAATTAATAACATAATAAAAATGTTTGTTCATTTAATTATAACAAGCACTATACCTCCTTAACAACCTAGCACTCCCTCATGAAGTTGATTATTCGACGCCAATAAAGTTTAAGATAACCAACCTAAGGACTACAGTAATTGCAAATAAAGTATTTTATTTATGTTTATTCGTAAACATTGATATAAAAAACTCCAAGACCCTGTATACAGGGTTCTTGGAGTTTACAGATATTATCTTGCAAGTTTCATAATTGAGAACGCTCCTCTAACAACAATAGCAAAAACCAATGTTCCCACAATTAGATTAGGCAATCTTGATGAAGTTAAATAAACAAGTAGACCCGCAATCATAACCCCAATATTAATTATGACATCATTTGAGGTAAATATCTGGCTTGCTTTAATATGGAGCAGCAGCATTGGGGCCACCAGGACCTAGCTACGGTGGACCTGTATGGTAGCCTGATCACATTTTATCGGAAAAGTTAGCTATGCTTCCAGAAAGTCATCAGTAACCAGTATCGGGCAATTTTCTTCAGGGCTTGCGGGATTACAACAATCCACACATTTTTTAACACCATTGATCAGTTGATTGCGCATGGCAAGCATGTCCATAATCTTAGCATCCAATAGTTGCACCTTTTTATCAATAATGTCACTCACATTATTACAGGTAGCTTCTTTTACTTCGATCATCTCCAGTACCTCTGCGGATTCATTCAGGGTAAAGCCAAAATTCTTTAAACGCTTAATGGTTTGAAGTCTTTCCAGCACTTCATCAGAATACTCTTTATAGTTGTTGTCCCGGCGCTGTTTTCTACCCACAGCAATCAATCCCTGCCTCTCATAAAAGCGGATAGTGTCCCTGGAAAGACCTGTTTTTGCCAACAATTCTCCTATTAACATAAAATGATTCAGTTTTTTCTTGACAGTGGACTGTACTCCACTGTTTATATTTGCTAAGGTAAAATTTATTTATATGATATGACAATAGTAAAATCAATATTGATCTTCCTGCTCGCAGGAATTTGCGAAATCGGCGGCGGCTACCTCGTATGGCTCTGGCTGAAAGAAGATAAACCTTTTTGGTATGGGATTTTAGGCGCTGTGATCCTTACCTTCTATGGTGCGGTGGCCACCTGGCAAACCAATAGCTTTGGGCGCGTTTATGCCGCCTATGGCGGAATCTTCATTGCACTCTCCCTGCTATGGGCCTGGAAGTTTGATGGCTTCAAGCCTGACCGTTATGACATCATCGGGGCGCTAATCGCGCTAATAGGTGTCTGCATCATATTTTACGCACCCCGTTCAATCCAACAATAACATGAAATACATCTTTATCATTCCATTACTGGCCCTTTCGCTGACCGGATGTTGCCAGAGTAAGCAAACAAAGCATAACGACATGAAAAAGAAAACAGCAGCAGCCAATTGCACAGAAAGCTGTACTGACAGTTGCGGTGCGGGAGCTGAAAGAGCCCTTAGCTGCAAACTGACCAGCCCTGAAATGCAGCTACGTAAAACCACCGTGATAGCCAGCCTTAAAAAGCAGGTGATCGAAAAAAAGGAGCTTACAAATGGTTATTCGTATAAATTCAAAGGCACTGACAGCGTAATAAATGAACTGGCAGACTTTGTAAAAACGGAACGCCTTTGCTGTGATTTCTTTGACTTTGAGCTCAAGATCGCTGGTGACGCATCATCCGCCTGGCTAACGGTCACCGGGCCAAAAGGAGTGAAGAACTTTATAGTGACTGAACTGGAGTTCTAACCAGTTCAGTCGTATTATTTGGCCTGCCGTAACATATCTGCAAATTCAATTGGCAAGGGGCTATCTTCAATAGCTTTCGCTGCTTTTTCTATGTTATAGTCAAAACGAATGAATTCTACTGCAACAATATCTTCGCTACCCTGGGACACACTCGGTTCTATCGTCAATAAAACATAACAACCCTTCGGATTCCCGTCCTTAGGCTTGCCCACTGAACCTGTATTGATGATGTGCTTCTTGTTACCCTTTCCATCAATGATCACTCGGTGGTAAGGTTTATGGGAATGGCCGACACATAGTACATCTGCGTTTGCTTCCTCCATTAATTCTAACACATAGGCTTCATTAGTATCGATGAGTACATATTCGTCAATACTCCTGGTGCTGCCGTGAGCAAGCATAATGTTCAGACGTTGCCCATCAATTTTATATTCAAGTTTGATGTGCGCTGGTAAGGTGGACAGGTATTTACGGCCTGGTTCGTCAATTAAATGGTACGCGTATTTCTTGCCAGGTTCTTTCAGACTTGTGGCTGTGGTAATCAAACCATTTACCTTTACATCATGGTTTCCGGCAATACAGGGAACCTTGCGCCGTTGCATTTCAGAAATGATCTCGTTCGGCCAGACATTATAACCAACAAGATCACCTAAGCAATATACGGCATCGATCGGGCGGCTGTCCAGATCTGCCAGCATTTCTTCAAACGCCTGAAGATTTGCATGTATGTCAGAGAATAAAGCAATCTTCATAGGTTAAGCATTTCGTAACATATCAGCATATTCATTAGGAAGCGGACTGTCTTCAACGGCTTTGGCCGCTTTCTCGATGTCATATTCAAACCGGATAAACTCTACTGTGATACTGTCTTTAACAGTCACCGTGCTGTCCGGATTTATGGTTAGGATCACATAACCACCTCTGGGGTCCTTATCCTTTGGTTTTCCTACGGAGCCAATATTGATGGCATGCCTGAAATGATCGTTCCCCTCTGTTCCGGAGTTCAAAATGCAGTGATAAGGCTGGTGAGTATGGCCAAAGCACATGATGTCGGCATCGGCTTGTTCCATGATCCTGATCATACTTTTCTCATCCCGGTCTTCAAACAAGTATTCATTTACTTTGCGGGGGCTTCCATGCACAAACAGAATATTGCGCTTGTCATGGTTTAACTGATATTCTAGGCGGATGTGTGCTGGCAGTGTTCTCAGGTAAGCACGCTGTTCGTCCCTAACTATCTGATTGGTGTAGGAAATGGACACCTTTCCCATTGCTTTTTCATCGTCAGTCTTATAAGCACACCCGCAATCATCACTGCTTCTGCCAATGCCCCAATCGTAATTACCCGCAATGGTTGGTATTCCGCGTCTGCGGATTTCATCGATGACCTCATTGGGCCAAATGTTATAGCCCACCAGGTCACCCAGGCAGCAGATGGCATCTGTGTTGCGTGTTTCCACGTCTTTAAAAAAGGCTTCCAGTGCCGGGAGGTTGGCGTGGATATCGGAAAAAAGGGCAATTTTCATCTTATATTTTACTTAGTGGAACAGGATAATATTTATTTCTCAGCCAGAAGGCAAGATTTACCAATGCAATCAAGGCCGGAACTTCTACCAGTGGGCCAATAACTCCAACAAACGCCTGGCCTGAATTGATGCCAAAAACGCCGATAGCAACGGCTATAGCCAATTCAAAATTGTTACCGGCAGCTGTAAAAGCAATGGAAGCACTTTGCGAATAATCAGCCCCCATCTTCTTACCTGCAAAAAAGCTGACCAGGAACATAATAGCAAAATAGATCACCAACGGAATTGCAATCCGTACCACATCCATCGGGATCTGCACAATCAGTTCACCTTTCAAACTAAACATCACTACGATGGTAAAGAGCAATGCTATCAGGGTGATCGGCGATATAAAGGAAATGTATTTGTTTTGGAACCATTCTTCACCCTTTAGGCGGATCAGCACATAACGGCTGATTATACCGGCTGCAAATGGTAACCCTAAATAAATACCGACACTTTTAGCAATTTCAGCAATAGTGATGTTTACTTCCAGCCCTTTAATTCCAAAAAGAGGGGGCAGCACAGTAATGAACAGGTAGGCATACACGCTGTAAAGTAAGACCTGAAAAATGCTGTTGAGGGCGATCAGCCCAGCGGCATACTCCCGGTTACCATCGGCAAGTTCGTTCCATACCACAACCATTGCAATACAGCGGGCCAGTCCGATCAGGATCAGCCCGATCATGTATTCAGGATAGCCGTGTAAAAAGGTTATGGCAAGTACAAACATCAATATCGGGCCAATGACCCAGTTCAGGAAAAGGGATGTCCCCAGAACTTTTATATTCTTGAATACCTCGCCCATCTTTTCATACTTCACTTTTGCAAGGGGCGGATACATCATCAGGATCAGCCCGATTGCCAGCGGAACGTTTGTCGTTCCGCTGGAAAAGGAGTTGATAAAACCTGATGATGATGGAATAAAAAAACCGATGGATACTCCAATAGCCATAGCAAGGAAAATCCATAAGGTGAGGTAACGGTCTAAAAAGCTTAATTTTTTTCTTTCACTTGCGGGTGCGCAATTATTTGCTGACATATCTAATGACGGTTATGAGGTGATAACCTCGCTTTTTAAGATTTCCTGTATAAAATCAAAGCAATAAGATTTGATCATTTCACTGACCATTCTAAATTTCTCCATAATTTCTTCTTCAGTGCCGGTTGCTTTTGCCGGATCAGGAAAGTTATAATGGAATTTTTTAGCTTTAGTTGGAAAGTATGGACAGCTTTCTTTAGCGTTGTCGCAAACGGTAATTACAAAATCGAAATCAATATTCATGTACTCGTTGATGTTGTTCGATGTATGGGCTGAGATGTCAATCCCATTTTCACGCATTACCTTAATAGCTCGTGGATTAACTCCATGTGTTTCAATTCCTGCGCTGTAAATTTGCGCACTACCATCTGCGAAGTGTCTCAAATACCCTTCTGCAATTTGACTTCGGCAACTATTGCCAGTGCATAGCACCAATACTTTTTTCATTTATAGCTTGTAATTTAATCTTGCCCTGTTATTTTACTTCTGCGTTCTAACAATACCGTATCTCTCCAAACTCCATCCATTTTCCCTATTTTTTCTCTGTAGCCAACTTGCCGGAATCCCAATTTTTCATGTAAGGCTATACTTGACAGATTTTCTGGAAAAATTCCTGCTTGAAGTGTCCAAATATTTTCTTTTTCTGTTTCAATTATTAGCTTTTGGAGTAGTGATTTGCCTACGCCCTGACCCCAAAAATTCTCATGGATATATACGCTGACTTCTGTTACCCCGGCATAAACGCACCTGCCGGAAACTGGGGTTAACGCTGCCCACCCTGCGACGATGTTCTTGATCAGTGCCACATATCTAAAACCGGGAAGATGGGATTTATCCCATTCTTCCCATAATGGTGCATCTGTTTGAAAAGTAGCTTGTTTAGTCGCTATTCCTTGCAGATAGATTAACTTAACATCTTCCCAGTGAGCTGGCATCATTTCAATGATCTCCATATAAACGGTATTAGCAACAGCCTCCACCCGGAGTGCATGAGGAACCAGATGCAAGATTTACCAATTCAATTTTTTGTTTTTCAGCAGGAACACCACATTTGTCCATCGCAAGGCAGGCGGTCGTTTTGGATATCAAAAGGAAGCTCCCCCCGTCATAACCTAAATCATACTTTCCAATGGTTTCTGCCTGATATTCAACTTCGATCTCTAAATCTTCCATCCCTAATACCTTTTCTGAAAGTGAAATAATATTTAGCAGTTTGCATGCTTTAAGGCGATGTTCATAATCATTGGCATCCCACAATTGAAAGTTAGCCACTTTTTCATGGCGAACGGTATCACCACAATCTATAAAATCTTTTGTGATGATTCCTACCTCTGTTACATGGAAATGCTCTGGTACAGAGTTACCATTTTCCAGTTTAAAATTTACGCCTTCAGCCGTAGCAAGGATTTCTTTTATTTCTGATAGTTTCATAATTTATATATTTAAAGTATTATTGCAATTTAACGATTGATTTATGTAAAAAAAGGTTAACAGCAAGCTGTTTCGCCTTTGTATTCAGCAAGGAAGGAACCTATTTGTGCTTCCAGTAATTTCCATGTTTTTGGATTGATACAATAGCAAATGCTGACACCCTCTATTGTTCCCTGTATAATCCCTGCATTCTTCAGCTCTTTTAAGTGCTGCGAAATGGTAGCCTGAGCCAAGCCAAGTTCACCAACCAAATCGCCACAAATGCAGGTGTTAGAGATCAGTATCCTTTGCAGGATAGCGATACGTGCAGGATGAGCCATAGCTTTTAACAAGGTCGCAAGCTGGTTCTGCTCATCGGTAAATATTTCGGTTTTTGTAAGTCCCATAATTTTATATTGTAATATTACGATACATATCAATGCAATCCAAATCTTTTAATAATTTTTTGACAAAAAGATAACTATATTAAATTGTTAAGACATGAACCGAACTTAACACTTCAAACCACGTCCGGAGAAGTTAAAATCTTTATTAAATATCATAACCTACCGTTATTAAATAACAAAAGCCAGGACAAACCCTGGCTTTGTTCTCTTCAGCTGATCACTCCATTCTTCTTATTTGAAATGTAGATTTTCGCATTATCAAAATTTAAGTTTTAATCCTCCGTTAACGACAAAGCCATCAACCGGAGCATAAATATCTCTGAAAATAGGACTGGTAATGCTTCCCGTGTAGATGCTATCAAATTTAGTCTGACGAGTATTTGTGAAATTCTCGAAGTTTACAAAAATCGAGAAACGTTCCCATATCTTTTCAGCCATCAAACCTGCCGTCCAGTAGCTTCTACCTGTAGCACCGTCATTAAGCTTCTGCTTGCTAAAGTAATAAGCCTCGGCACCAATCTTCCATTTATCTTCTATTTCGTACATCAAAACATTATTCAAGCGATGTTTCGAAACTAAGGGATAAGTGCTACTGGTGCTACCTGTATGTTGATTTACATCAGCCAGGGTATAACCAATGAATAATTTAAAATCACCATAAGTAATTTTGGCATTGGTTTCCATCCCTTTAGTGTCCAGATTTCCACTTGGCTGTACATAGGCTAAGTTACCGCCTGTAGTAGCCGCCAACAAAATTGGGTTATTGATGCGGGTATAGAAAAACATCTGGTTAATACTAAAGTCAACATTTCCATCAAACAAAGAAGTACGATAGTTCACGTCATAGTTGACACCGTAAGAGCGTTCTGCTTTGGTATTGGCGACATCAAGCGGTAATACATTTCTGAATTGGATTCGCTCGGCGTCTTCCGTAAATACGGTAGGTGCTTTATAGCCTAACCCTCCACCTAAACGGGTAGAAAAGTGTTCATTGATTTTCCACAATCCGGAGATTTTTGGCAAAAAGAAGAATCCGTATTCATTATGGTAATCACCACGAATGCCCGATTCAATAGTGAACTTTTCCGATAAGTTCCATGTGTTCTGTGCAAATGCACCAATGGTGTTGTAGTTGTAACTTCTAAGCGCATTGTTGCCATTATTGTCTTCCTTAAAATTATCAGTGAGAAAGTTTAACCCCAATACCCAATCTGCTTTTTCGCCTTTACGGCTGTAATTAGCCTCACTATAAGTAGACACCTGCACACCAGAGAAAAGATAATTTGGCAAACCAATACTGCGGTCGTAATAGCTTACCGAGTTACGGAACACTAGTTTATCGGTTTCGCTTAGTTTATGGTCAAGCTCTATCTGCGAACTGTATCGTCCGGTCTTATTCTCTTCAAAATAAGAATGTGCAGCACTTCCGTTGCCTTTAACATATTCCAGATCACCACCGATCCGCTTTTCGGTCGTAGCATTAATTCCCGCAGAAAGCGTGGTTGCTTTATTAAAGTAAAAGAAAAGTTTAGGGTTCAAGGTAAAGCGGTCAAACTTAGGGATCGCAGTCAAGCCAATGTCTGAAGGATCGTAGGCAGTTCCTTTATTATAGGCACCATAAACAGTAATTCCAATCTTATCAAATTTCTGTGCATAAAAACCACTTGCATCCAGCCCGAGTGCTGAGGTTCCGTTCAATATAAAATTAAGCTGTCTTTCTTCTGCAGGTTTTTTAGAAACTAAGTTTACCAAGCCAGCAATTGCACCGCCACCGTATAATGTGGATGATGATCCCTTGATCACTTCCACTTGTTGTAAATCAAGTGGTGCGACCTGAAGTAATCCCAATCCACCCGAAAAACCGGAATATAAGGGAAAACCATCACGGATGATTTGGGTGTATTTTCCATCCAGCCCCTGGATGCGGATGGAGGAGTTTCCACTGGTAGCAGAAGTTTGTTGGGTTTGTATGCCAGTACTTTCTGCTAGCAGCATACGAATGTCACCAGGTTTCATGTTTCCTTTTTCGTCCAGTTCTTCCCCTGCGATGACTTCTACACGGGTAGGAATATTGTCGATTGTACGACTGCTGCGAGTTGCCGATATGGTCACTTCTTCCAGTTCCTCGTCTTCTTCACCCGCTTCTTTAAGTAAAATCTCTTTCGGACTATTCTGCTGTAACGGGAAAATTAAGGTATCAGCGTAGGACTGAAAACCAACGTAGCTATATTGAATGATCTGTTTTCCAGAAGGAATATTGTTTAAAGTGACTAATCCCTTCTGATCAGATACTGCGCCTATATCCGTGTTTAAAACTTTAACTATTGCACCTGACAATGGTTTGTTCTTTTCGGAGTCTTTAACAACGGCCTTAAATGTATTTTGTGCATAGACTGTAATTGTACAGCAAATCATGGCAAATGCCACAATGAATTTCTTCATTTCAGATAAAATAAATTGTAATAGTAATTGAGTTAATAAATGGTCTTGACAGACTAGAATCTTTAGATTAAACTAATTTTGGTGGCTGCCAAATATTAGAAGAAAAACTAGCAAGATAGCTATCGGAATAGAAAAAATTTAACTCAGACATTGCAGGTGAAACCTGAAAAGATGCTATAAAATCTGTCGCTGGAATCACTCCAAAACAAACACTACAAGCAAAAAACGGTGAGCACGGGCAATTTTCTTGATTTTTCTGACCTTCTGGTTTTTTATGATTGTTTCTCTCAATGCAGATCTCATCAGGACAACAATTATCCTCCAGGTTGCAGGGAACACCAGTTAAAAAGAGTACATACAATGAAAAAAGGCAAACGAACCATTTCATGGTTTCAAATATATCAAAATTTTAATTCCATTGTATGCTTTTTTGCCTCAAACGAATTACCCAACCGAAGTCTTTAATCACATTTACTTTAAGTTCTGCACCAATAGTTTTTCACAAGCAATTTCACTTAGAACTTCTGCTGTTCTTTCGTTATAGCTAAGCTCCCTCGTTCCATCAAATGCTTCTATTAATTGAACAGTAAGTATGGTTCCTAGTTTTAAATTTTTACTGTTTAAAAACTTCAAAAAAGCATCAGAAGAGTGAATAACACCAGATAATTGAATAGTTTCTCCAACTTTGCACTCACTTAACTTTCTTTGATCAGGAAAATCTATTTTTCCATTTTTATCAGGGATAGGCGCACCATGAGGGTCAAATTTTGGGAAATCAAGGGCTTCATCCATTTTATCAAATAAGGCATTTGACTTTACATGCTCAACCTGTTCTGCTATCTCATGCACTTCATCCCAGCCAAACCCCATTTTTTCTACAAGATACATTTCAGTAAGACGGTGTTTTCGGATAATTGATGCAGCTTCTTTCTTTCCTGTCACCGTAAGGGTTACTGGCTTATAGGTTATATACCGAACTAGATTTTTATCTGCTAGACTCTTCATCATACTAGTCACAGTCGGCATCTTTATTCCTAAAAACTTACTCAATTCATTTACACCAGTCTCTCCGTTTTCATTAGCCAAAATGAAAAGCGCTTTTAGATAGTTTTCTTCTGTTTGGGAAATCATATAACAAAGTTAAACATAAAATCTTTCTGAATCATCTAGTAAAACAGGATAGTCGAATTAATTTTGTTAGTAATGTCTAACTTTATATATTTGTATGTATAAATATTAAAATTAGACCAATGAAAAAACCTTTACTTGTTACATGTATTCTGATTGGGTTTGTCGCAATTATACAATCCTGTTCTAAGCTGGAACCAACTCCTCCTAAAAATGAGGATTTATTAGATGGGCCTGTTGAAGGATTAAGTTATGAGGAAAGCCGAAGATTTCTATCAGGAGATGTAGCATTTAATGATGAAATTTTTACTCCTGAAAAAGGCTTGGGGACAGTTTTTGTAGCAACAAGTTGTGGAAGTTGCCATGCTGGGGATGGTAAGGGACATCCATTTACCACCCTTACCCGCTTCGGACAAATTGACGAAACAGGAAATAAGTTTCTAAATCAGGGTGGCCCTCAACTACAAAACAGGGCAATACTCGGCTATATTCCAGAACAAATACCCTTCGGAGCTACCTTTTCTAAATTTACACCACCTGCTAACACTGGATTAGGTTTTTTAGAACTTGTTTCTGATGCAGATATCCTGGCAATGGCAGATCCCGATGACAAGGATAAAGATGGAATTTCCGGAATTCCAAATTATGGCAACTTACCACAGTATATAATTCCGTTTGTTAATGCAATTCAAAAAGATGGAAAATATATTCATCGATTTGGCAAAAAGGCTGCTGCTTATAGTCTGTTACATCAAACTGTAAATGCATATAACCAAGATATAGGAATTACTTCAAGTTACGATCCGGTAGATGTTTATACTCATCTTACCATTGATCCAGAGATTTCGACCCAAACCGTAAATGATGTTGTGTTTTATTTGCAAACGCTTAAAGCCCCCATTCAACGTCAACAAAATGACTTAGAGGTAGAAAATGGCCGGGTATTATTTGACAGAATAAATTGTTCAGGTTGTCATAGACCTACTTTGATAACAGGTATATCCAATACAAAAGCGATGTCCAACAAAATTTTTCATCCTTATACTGATCTATTATTGCATGACATGGGGGCAGGACTTGATGACGGCTATACTGAAGGAACCGCAAAAACTTATGAGTGGAGAACACCACCACTTTGGGGCTTAGGTCTTTCTCCAAACTCTCAAGGCGGACAATATCACTTATTACATGACGGGAGGGCAAAAAGTATTGAAGAGGCTATAACGTTACATGGTGGCGAGGCTGCTAACGCCAGAAATAAATATATCCAGCTTTCAGTAGCTGATAAAAATGCACTCATCAAATTTTTAAAGTCACTATAACCATGAAAAGAAAAGATTTTATAAAAAACTGTGGTTTTGCTTGTTTGGGGGGGCTGGGAATCTCAACCCTTTTAGAAAGCTGTAGTTCTTTACAAATTTTATCGGGAGAAATTTCTGATGATGATTTGGTTGTCCCTATATCAGATTTTATAATCAAGTCTAATAAAAAACAATTTAAGAGATATATAATTGTGACCAATGATCTGCTAAAATTTCCTATGTGCATATACCGCTTTAATGAAAATACGTATTCCGCTTTATGGATGGAATGCACTCACTTAGGAGCAGAATTACAAGTATTTGGAGACAAACTGCAATGTCCAGCCCACGGTAGTGAATTTAACAACAAAGGAATCATGCAAAATGGCCCGGCTGATACCAACCTGCGAACATTTGCAATTGTTATCGAAACGAATCAACTAAAAATCTCTCTTAAAGCGATATGAAAAAAGTAATTACTACACTCACAATTATACTAGTTGGCTACTACATAGCAGAAGCTCAAATTGATCCAAAGCTTCTTAAAAGATCAATATTAGACACAGCTAAACAATCCTTAAATATGGATGCGGTTTACGAACGACCATTCATAGCTGTGGGGAAATTACCAGTTTCTTTAGGTGGATATATGGAAGCAAACTGGCAACATTCAGGTACAGATGGTGTTTCCGAGGGACATCAATTTCAGTTTAGAAGAATGACCTTATTTGTTGCTTCCACTATTAGCAAACGCATTAAATTTTTATCTGAAATTGAATTTGAACCAGCCGAAAAGGAAATTGCAATAGAATTTGCCGCCCTCGATCTTGAGCTTCATCCCCTATTGAATTTAAGAGGTGGAATGATTATGAACCCAATAGGTGCCTTCAATCAAAACCATGATGGGCCAAAATGGGAATTTACGGATCGTCCCATTGCTATGACGCAAATGTTGCCTGCCACATGGAGTAATGCTGGATTCGGTATTTATGGGAAACATTATAATACAAATTGGATGTTTGGTTATGAAATTTATTCATCCAGTGGGTTTGATAATTCAATTATTGCCAACAAGGAGAATAAGACCTTTTTACCAGCAGCAAAAGAGAATGCTGAAAGGTTTGAAGAAATGGCAAGTGGTCAACCGTTATTGACTGGAAAAATTGCAGTGCGACATAATAAGATTGGAGAGATTGGATTGTCCTATATGGGTGGCATTTACAACAAATGGTTAGATGACGGGATAGTAATAGACGACAAACGAAGATTAAATGTATTTGCTATTGATTTCAACACTACATTACCAAAACTTAATACTTTTATTACCGCCGAATGGGCTTGGATAAATGTAGGTGTTCCACCTACATATTCGCAACAATTTGGGAATAAACAACAAGGAGGCTATGCCGATATAGTACAGCCCATATTAAAAAGAAATATTCTAGGTTGGCAAAATGCCACAATCAATCTTGCTTGCCGCTTCGAGTATGTTGATTGGAATGTTGGAAAATTTAAAGAAACTGATGGAAATATTGCTGATGAACTATGGAGCATTATGCCTGGCATTAGCTTTAGACCAAGGCCGCAAACTGTTCTAAGGGCAAATTATAGAATTCAAAGTCAAAAAGATCTTTTAGGGAACCCACCGAGCCGAACTGCCGCAATACAATTCGGAGTATCAACCTATTTTTAATTGGGGACTTTGAGAAATGAAATAGCCAAAATCAATTTACATTATTTAACAGGGCGAAGTACGCATACGTGCCAAAAACCATACTTGAATCGAAATGGTATAGAAGAATAAAAAAATAAAAAATAATGTCTAAGAAAATAAGTGACATTTTTAAATTCTTCTTTTTGTTCTCACGATTTGACTTCGCTGACATGTTGTTTTTTCCTACGAGTTTGTTACACCTCTACAGAATTTCAGCAACACGATTTGTTTTCTTGTATTGGGGGACATGGAACTGTCCCATAGCTACAGAACACACAGCAGTCTCCATCTTGAGGTTTTAATCTTGTCTTGCATTTTTCGCATTCATAGAAGTACTGGCAAGAATCTGTCGGCATTATCTCCATTTTTTGATGTTGGCAAACAGGGCAAGTTATGGTAGATTCTAGTATTATTGCTTTAGTTGTCATTGGTTGATTTATTTATGATTTTATAACCTGTTTCTTTCTCTACTGCCGCTTCCAATTGTGCCAAAGAAATCTGCGTAGAATCAAATTTCACAACAGCTTGTCCTTCCCCATAAGAAGTAACAACAGATTGAACGCCTTTTTTGGATTGCAGTGCGCGATTAATATGTCCCTCACACGCCGAACAACTCATTCCGCGTACATGAAGTATGGATTGTTTACTATTGAAATTGTTTTTTGGGCTTTGCTGGATAGGTGCTTTTTGAAAATATGGCAAGTAATACGGAAAAGTAGATAATCCCACGGAAAAAAGTGCCACGATCCAGAGAAGAGTCTTTGATTGCATACCAGTCTTTTTTTTCTCACATCCACAATCATCTTTTGGAGAGGACTTATAAGCCTGATAAAATGCTATGGCCAAGATCAATGCCGTTGCTATAAGCAAATAGGGACGTATCGGTTCTACCCAGCTAAACATGGAGGCCACACTACCAACAGAACTAAACAGCGCTAATAAAGGTACAATACAGCATACGGAAGAAGTAAAAGCCAATAATATGCTCGAACCTAAAAGTTTGATGTTGTTAACTTTGCTCATACTTGTTCTGTGATTAAATTCATTTGATTAATGATATTAAAGAAAGGGTTCAGCAGTTTTAAATGTTCCAATTTCAGAGAATAGAAGATTGTTTGTCCCTCTTTCCGAAATTCGATGATATTACCATCTTTCATTTTCCGTAAGTGTTGGGAAACTGCAGGGATGCTCATTCCTAATATGTCGCTTAGATCACAGGGACATAACTCTTTTTCCTGTTCCAATAAATAGAGAATTTTTAGACGCACCTCGTTTCCAGTTAAAGAGAGAATTCCAGAAAGTTGGGTAAATGAAGTGGCATTGGTTGCGATCTTGCTTCTGCATTGGTTAATTTGCATTGGATTAGCCTTTTCCCGAATACAATTATTTAGGTGTTCCATATTTTCGATGAATATAAGAGCAAAATTAAGTATTTTTAACTATTTAAGCAAATTCTTAAATTTGTATTTGAGAAATCCAAGGTTGCAAACTATTTTAAGAGCTAATTGTAGAAGTCAAAAAGATTCGTTGGGTGCCCCACCGACTAAGACTGCCGCAATACAATTCGGAGTATCAACGTATTTTTAATTTTGTTTTTCAAAGGAGTTTTTTGTTCCCAACTTTAATTTTTTTGTCACTTAGAATTTGATTAGTAACTGACCTTATCTAAAACGTTCACTCCAATCCAAGGCCCAAAACTACAGTGATTGTAGGTCGGCAGCATCAGTGCAATGCTTTTGGAGTTCCTAGCAAATAATATCCGGATCTCTTCAATACGTCTTCAAACTACACGATTTATCCTACCTTCAACAATAGATACAAAAATTTTATTTTTCTCTTGTAATACTGAATTATATTTTTATACATTTGGAAAAAATATTTTTTTGTGAAAATAGTTAACTGGCTTATTGTTATCATCATACTTGTCATGAATTTCGTGCCTTGTAAGGATATGAACAATTCCAGGGCTTCTGTAACGAATAGAATTTCTAAAACTATAGCAGACGACAACCATTCAAAATCTGATCTTGATTCCTGCTCTCCATTTTGTTCTTGCTCCTGCTGCAATACACCTATACCAATCAATCAAGTTGTGCATATAAAAACCATATCCTTAATATTGAAAAAGGAATATGTTGATTTATATTCGGCCAATGCAGCTTCCGTTTCTCTTTCCATTTGGCAACCTCCTCAATTAAGTTAGTTAAATCATCATGTTATTGCTTGCGGCTCATTTCTCATGAAGTGTTTTCGACTATGCATTAATTAGTTTTTTATCTAACATAATTTTAATTCGATGCTGAAAAAAATCATTCAGTTTTCTATACAGAACAAGCTTGTTATTGGACTGTTTACCCTTGCATTAATTGCCTGGGGTATCTATTCCCTTAAACAGCTTCCTATAGATGCGGTACCTGACATTACAAACAATCAGGTGCAAGTTATTACCTTAAGTCCTTCACTGGCCAGCCAGGAAGTAGAACGTTTAATATCCTATCCTGTAGAACAGTCCATGTCTACTATACCTGAAATAGAGCAGGTTCGTTCCATATCAAGGTTCGGATTATCAGTAGTGACCATCGTGTTTCACGATGACGTAGATATTTACTGGGCACGTCAACAGGTTAATGAAAAATTAGCTGAAGCTAAAAATAATATTCCTGGCGGTTTGGGGAATCCTGAGATCTCACCTATATCAACTGGTCTTGGTGAGATCTATCAATACGTGATCCATGCTAAACCAGGGTTTGAGAAAAAATATACTGCACTTGAACTTCGAAGCATTCAGGACTGGATAGTAAGAAAACAACTTTTAGGCACACCGGGTATTGCAGAGGTGAACAGCTTTGGCGGCTTGTTAAAACAGTATGTAATTGCACTGGATCCAGATAAGTTAAGAAGCTTTAACTTAAGTATCAATGATGTCTTCACTTCATTAGAACAGAATAATCAAAACACGGGCGGCGCTTATATTGATAAAAAACCTAATGCATACTTCATTCGAAGTGAAGGATTCGTAGGCAGTATCTCTGATATTAACAAGATAGTAGTTAAAAATAGTGCAAGTGGTATACCGGTCCTAATCAGGGATATTGCAAACGTCCAGATTGGCAATTCTATTCGTTATGGGGCACTTACCCGTGCTACACCTGAGGCACAAGGGGAAGCAGTTGGTGGTATCGTAATGATGCTTAAAGGCGCCAATGCAAATAATGTAGTAAAACAAGTTAAGCTCAAAATCGACAGGATCAGCAAAACACTTCCTGAAGGGGTGGTCGTAGAACCATTCCTTGACCGGAGCGCTTTGGTAGACAGAGCAATCGGCACTGTCGCTAAGAACCTGATTGAAGGTGCGTTAATTGTAATTTTTGTATTAGTACTGTTCCTTGGAAACTTCCGAGCAGGACTAGTCGTTGCCTCAGTGATTCCGCTGGCGATGCTGTTTGCTATTTCCATGATGAACCTGTTTGGGGTATCCGGAAACCTAATGAGCCTGGGTGCAATTGACTTTGGTCTGATCGTTGATGGAGCCGTAATTATTGTAGAGGCCACGATGCACCACCTGGGCATGCGTAAAGCGGGCAGAATGACTCAGGAGGAAATGGATAAAGAAGTATATGAATCTGCTGTAAAAATCAGGTCTGCTGCTGCTTTCGGGGAGATCATCATTTTGATCGTTTACCTCCCTATCCTTGCATTGGTAGGTATTGAAGGTAAAATGTTTGGACCGATGGCCCAAACCGTTTCCTTTGCAATCCTGGGTGCATTTTTACTCTCTATGACTTATGTCCCTATGGTCTCTGCATTATTTTTGAGCAAAAACCCAACCCACAAAAGAAACTTTTCTGATCGCATGATGGATTTCTTCCATAAATACTATCACCCAATGATCAAAGGTGCGTTAAAACGCAGAATGGCTGTAACGATTACCTCTATTGCATTATTGGTTGTCAGTCTATTCGTCTTTAGCCGAATGGGTGGAGAATTTATCCCAAATCTGGAGGAAGGTGATTTTGCCGTTGAGACCAGATTACTAACAGGAAGCTCCCTATCCCAGACGATTGATAAAGTGAACCAGGCATCAGCCATTCTAGTGAAAAAGTTTCCGGAAGTAAAAGAAGTGGTTGGCAAGATTGGCGCTGCTGAGATTCCTACGGATCCGATGCCGATGGAGGCTTGTGACTTGACCATCATCCTAAAAGACAAAAAGGAATGGACAAGTGCTAAGACCCGCGAAGAACTAACTGAAATGATGAGTGACGCCCTCAAAGAAGTGGCGGGTGTGAGCTTTGGCTTCTCCCAGCCCATTCAGTTGCGTTCCAATGAACTTATATCTGGTGTTAGACAAGACATTGGTATTAAAATATTTGGTGATGACTTGACTGCGTTAACGGATTTTTCTAAAAAAATCGGGAGTATTGTTTCTTCGGTCGAAGGTGCCAAAGACTTATACTTGGAGCAAGCCGAAGGTCTTCCCCAGATAGTAGTTAAAATAAACAGAGATCGTATTGCACAATATGGATTAAGTGTAGAGACTGTGAACCAAGCTTTAAATGCAGCATTTGCCGGGCAGTCAGCGGGACTGGTTTACGAGGGAGAACAGCGTTACGACATGGTAGTTCGCCTGTCTCAGGAAAACCGTCAGGGTATTGATGACGTTAAGAATGTATTTGTTACTGCGCCAAATGGCAATCAGGTGCCATTGGAGCAGCTTGCTGATGTAGAGTTTAAAATTGGCCCGAACCAAATCCAGCGTGAGGACACCAAGCGACGTATTATTGTCGGTTTAAATGTACGCGGTCGGGATATTGCCAGTGTGGTTGAAGAAATACAGACTAAAATAGAACAGCAGGTTAAGTTGCCAGCCGGGTATTATATTACCTATGGCGGTCAGTTTGAAAATCTTAGAGAAGCAACCAAAAGATTATCAATAGCAGTGCCCGTAGCTTTGTTACTGATCCTGTTGTTGTTGTATTTTTCTTTTGGTTCTGTTAAACAGTCGTTGCTGATCTTTTCTGCTATCCCGATGGCTGCTATCGGTGGCATCTTCGCTCTGTTAGTAAGAGGAATGCCTTTCAGTATTTCCGCAGGTGTTGGTTTCATTGCTCTTTTTGGGGTAGCGGTACTCAATGGGATTGTATTGATTACTGAATTTAACAGGCTCAAAAAATTAGGAAGATACACCTTAAATGAAATTGTACTGAAAGGAACTGAACTTAGGTTAAGGCCAGTACTAATGACTGCCACTGTGGCTTCCCTTGGATTCCTGCCAATGGCCATTTCAACAGCTGCAGGCGCAGAAGTACAAAAGCCTCTTGCCACAGTCGTGATTGGCGGTCTGCTCACCTCAACAATTTTAACCCTTATTGTATTACCCGTGTTATATACTTATTTTGAAAGCTGGAAGGGCAAAACAAAGTCTATTCCTGCGACTGCAATTGCAATCATCATCAGTTGCCTGTTGTTCTTTAGCCCAACTGCAAAAGCGCAGATACCTGGACAAACTTTAACCATGACCCAGGCGATTGAAACGGCCATTAAAAACAACCAGGCAGTAAAATCTTCAGGATTGCAGATTAACCAGCAACAGGCCTTAAGAGGAAGTTCAACTGACCTGGGCAAAACAAGTTTCGATATCCAATATGGCCAGTTTAACAGCATACGAAAAGACAATAATTTCAGTGTATCCCAAAGTATCCCAAACCCCGGGGTATTCAAAAACCAGAGAGGTCTATACGATGCCCGAATCAAAAGTGCCGAAATTAATCTGGCTGTTACCCAAAAAGAACTGAGTTATCAAGTGAAAAGTGCATATACGCAACTGGCATACTTTGTTGCATTACAGGACTTATATAAAAGCCAGGATTCTGTATACAGTAATTTTGCAAAGGCAGCATCATTGCGCTACAAAGCAGGTGAAACCAATTTATTGGAAAGTACCACTGCCGAAACACAATATAATGAAGTGTTAAACCAGATGAGTAAGAACCGATCGGATATTCTCGCCTACACAGCTGAGCTGCAAAGACTGCTCAATTCACAGGATATTATTGAAATTGCTAAAGACCAGTTTAAGCAAGACGAATACAATAACCTGGCATTAGACAGTGCAATTTCAGCTAATCCTCTGCTTGCGCTGCAAAGACAGCAGATTATTGTCGCAGATAAGGCTCTTGCATTGGAAAAAGCACGTTCAGGTCCTGATTTTACCGTCGGTTATTTTAACCAGTCAATTATCGGAACTCAGAATGTCAACGGAAATGACCAGTATTTTAGTGGCAGTAAAAGGTTTCAAGGCGTTCAGGCCGGCATTTCCCTTCCAATTTTCTTTAAACCTTTTTCATCACGTATCAAAGCAGCAAGAATAGAAAAGCAAGTTGCGGAAAGCCAATTTAACTTATTTGAAACTAATCTTCAGGGGCAGTATAAACAGGCATATCAGGATTTACAGAAAAACGCAAGAAGTATTGACTATTACAAAAAGAGTGCTTTACCCAATGTGAATCTAATTCTAAAGCAATCACAAATCGCTTTTCAAAATGGTGAAATTGGTTATGTAGAATACTTGCAGGCCTTACGTACTTATTCGGAGATCCGGTTTAATTACCTGCAGGCCATCAATCAATACAATCAATCAGTTTACACACTTCAATACCTTATGGGTATATAATCAATAAGAAATGAAAAAGACAATTCATAATATCACACGTATCACTTCAGTACTGCTCTTGGTTATTTTAATCGCCTCTTGTGGTGGAAATAAGAAGGAAACTGAGGCAACAGCAGCCCCGGCAGAAGAAGCCCATGAGGAAAATGAGAATTCAGTGGAGATTACCCAATCACAATATAAAGCAATTGGTGTGACCTTAGGCTCACCTGAATTGAAGTCATTAAGCGGACTTTTAAAAGTTAATGGATACATCGATGTTCCACCTCAGAATTTAGTAAGTATCACCACCCAAATGGGCGGCATAGTAAGGTCGACACCACTTTTGCAAGGCAGTAACGTTAGCAAAGGGCAGGTGATAGCTGTGCTTCAAAACCAGGAATACGTACAGCTTCAGCAAGATTATCTGGAAAGCAAAAGCCAGTTGGAATTAGCCGATTCGGAATACAAACGTCAGCAGACGCTTGCAAGTCAGAACGTAAATTCACAAAAAACCCTGCAACAGGCAAAATCCCAGTATCAGATCATCCAGGGCAGAGAAAATGCATTAAAGCAACGCCTACGCCTGATCAATATCAATCCTGGCAGCTTGTCGCCTACGAATATCAGAAGTGAGATCAATATATATGCACCGATTAGCGGTTATGTGACCAAGGTAAATGTGAATACCGGGAAATTCGTAAACCCTAATGATGTCATGTTTGAAATTGTAGACAATTCAAACCTGCACGTTGAGTTAAAGGTCTTTGAAAAAGATGTGGACAAAGTTAAGCCGGGACAAGGCGTGAGATTTATCTTAGCGAATGATCCCGATACCATTCAACAGCGGGCAGTAGTTCAGCTGGTAGGAAAGGAAATTGCAACAGACAAAACCGTTACTGTACATGCAATTGCCAAAGGAAGCAAAAATTTTATTCCGGGCACTTATTTAAAAGCCTATATCGAGGCCGGTACCACCCAAGCTATGGCCTTACCACTCAGTGCTGTCGTTGATTTCCAGAATAAAAAGTACATTTTCATTGCAAAAGCGGCAGGAAAAGAGGCCGGCCATGCAAAAGAAAAAAATGAAACGGAACATAAGCATGATCCAAAGGAATCAGAGCATGAAAAAGAAGCTGAAGGAGAATCCTTTCACTTTGAGATTCTGGAAGTTACTACTGGCACCAGTGATGGCGGATATATACAGTTGGAATTGCCAAAAGGTATGGATCTTAAAGGAAAGGTTGTTTTAACGGGAGCTTATGATCTGCTATCGAAATTGAAAAATAGCGAAGAACATGAGGGGCATTAGAAAATACTCAAAAAGAACTAAGTAAATAGAATGAAATTATGTGCAGCAAATCTGCGCACATAATTTCTATGTACCCTAATTTAAAAAATGGCTTATGACTTTTAACCCGTTGAAAAGTCGGTATGCGGTACTTTATGCGTTTGCGGTGTTTTTCATAACCGCATCGATATCGCTACGTATTGCTTTTATTTATGTCTCGCTTAAAGATACCGAATTGACTTTAAAAAGCGCCTTAAGTATATTTACGAAAGGTTTGATTTTTGACTTTGGAGTAGTTTTATATTTTGGCCTCTTGTATGCAATTTATCTATTATTACTGCCTCAGAAGTTAAACCGCTCATCTTTTAATAAGGTTATCAGTTATATAATTGTCTTTTTAATGATCTTAATCTCCGTGTTCTCCTTTTTTGCGGAGTTCACCTTTTGGGGAGAGTTTGAAAGTAGGTTTAATTTTATTGCTGTTGACTATCTAATCTATACGCATGAGGTTGTTAATAATATCAATGAATCTTACCCTTTGCCCTACCTAATTTCTGGTGTAGTTACCATTACTATTGCAGTTATGGTTCTACTGATCAGGACCAACAATTTTAGTGACAGTTTCAAATCCAACACAAGGTTCAAATGGCGACTTATCCATTCGCTGATCATGGGTTTATTGATTGCTGTTTATGCATTATACATAAACAATAGCTGGGCGGAAAAAAGTGAAAACCGATACCAGAATGAACTATCTAAGGCGGGAATTTATTCCTTCTTCTCGGCTTTCAAAAACAATGAACTCAATTATGAACAGTTTTATTCACTATTGAGTAATGAGCAGGCTTTTGCCATTACCCGGAGTTTACTTAAGGAGCCAGGCTCCAGATATACAGGTAATTTACAGTCGATTAGAAAAAACATCAAACCGTTAGGCGGTGAACAACAATTACCTAATGTAATCATGGTTGTACTGGAAAGCTTTAGCGCAGATTTTATGGGGAAATTTGGGAATGAACGGAAAATTACCCCAGTATTGGATTCCCTGGCAGATCATAGCTTATTCTTTACGAATATGTATGCCACCGGCACAAGGACAGTACGGGGAATGGAGGCATTAACACTGGCTGTACCCCCAACCCCCGGAAACAGTATAGTCCGGAGGGAAAAGAATAAACAATTGAGCACTATTGGCAGCATTTTTAGAACCAAAGGCTATCAAACAACGTTCTTTTATGGAGGCGACGGTTATTTCGATAACATGAACCAATATTTTGGCAGTAATGGGTTTGACATTGTGGACAGGGGCAGGAAACTCGCAATTGGCGATGATTACAAAACAAGAAGAACGATGATACCCGACAACGAGGTCAATTTTGAAAATGCCTGGGGAATCTGCGATCAAGATTTATTTGGTGCAGTACTTAAGGATGCCGACTCAAAATTTACGGCTAAACAGTCATTTTACAATTTTGTAATGACCACCTCCAACCATAGGCCGTTCACTTATCCTGAAAGAAAGATTGACATTCCCTCTGGTTCTGGCAGAGACGGGGCGGTAAAATACACCGATTTTGCAATTGGTCAATTTTTAAAACAGGCCAAATCAAAGCCATGGTTCTCCAATACCATATTTATTTTTATAGCGGACCATTGTGCAAGTAGTGCCGGTAAGAACGAGATCGATGTAGCGAAATATCATATCCCCGCATTGGTCTATAATATACCGAACAGTAGGCCAACTCGTATAGATAAAATCTGTTCGCAGATAGACCTTTATCCCACTTTATTTTCCTTACTGAATTGGTCATACATCAATAATAATTATGGCAAAAATGTACTGGACAGCACTTATGTTCCCAGGACAATGATTGCAACTTATCAGAAGTTAGGCTTTATGAAAAATGATAGTTTGGTCATTTTAAGTCCCCGCAGGAAAGTTGAATCCGCTTTTTACGACAGATCAACAAACGAGCAAAAGAAGGAAAAGGTTTCTCAGCAACTGATCAATGAGGCGATTGCCTATTACCAGACAGCCTATTATTTATACAGTAAAGGAGGGTTAAAAGAGTAACCTGTCGGCCGCTCAAAGTTTCAACACTAACATCAATCCCATAGCTATGAAAACAGACAAAAAAAATGGAAATCAACCAAAAACCCTACCTATGAAAGACGGGGCTAAAACAGCGAGCACCAAAGTCGGGGCCGCCGATAAATCGGATAATCATGTCGAAGAAAAAGGGCATCAACACGGTGGAGTTTTTGGAAAAAATACCGAGCTAATATTTTCATTGATTTGCGGAGCTGCTCTGGGAGCGGGCTTCGGATTATCTTATGTGGCAGGTATGCCTGAACGGGTCAGTCTTATTCTTTATATAATTGCCTATTTCTTTGGTGGCTTTTTTACGGCAAAAGAAGCAGTTCAAACCATAATGAAAGGCGGGTTTGAGATTGATTTCCTGATGCTGGTTGCTGCAATCGGAGCTGCCATATTGGGTTCATGGATGGAAGGCGCCCTGCTGCTATTCCTTTTCAGTTTGGGACATGCACTGGAGCATTACGCAATGAGTAAAGCACGTAAATCCATTGAGGCGCTGACCAGCCTAGCTCCCCCAACTGCATTGGTGGTTAGGGATGGCAGCCAACAGGAAATCCGTATTGAAGAATTGGTTTTAGGAGATGTCATTGTCATCAAACCCAACAGTAAAATACCGGCGGATGGTGTGGTGATCAAAGGTGAAGGAAGCGTAAACCAGGCACCAATAACCGGGGAAAGTGTACCGGTCGACAAATCGCCTGTTCCTGATCCAAATAAAGATTACATCAATGAAAAAAGCATTAAACCCCAATACCGTGTGTTTGCAGGTACCATAAACGGGGCAGCTGTTCTGGAAGTTAAGGTGATCAAAGAAGCCAAAGATTCAACCATTTCCCGTTTGGTAAAAATGGTCAATGAGGCTGAGAAACAAAAATCTCCAACTCAGTTGTTTACAGATAAATTCGAAAAGTATTTCGTGCCAGTTGTACTGGTACTGGTGGCAGCGCTATGTTTTGCTTTCCTGGTGATCGACGAACCATTTAGCAAAAGCTTTTACCGGGCTATGGCTGTATTGGTGGCCGCTAGTCCTTGTGCGCTTGCCATTTCCACTCCAAGTGCGGTATTAAGCGGTGTCGCCCGTGCTGCCAGAGGTGGGGTATTGATTAAAGGCGGAAGACCACTAGAAGACCTGGGATCTCTGAATGCTATTGCTTTTGATAAAACCGGCACGCTGACTGAAGGAAAACCTCAGCTAACCAACGTGATCCCTTTAAACGGGATTTCTGAGGAGGATTTACTGGTTGTAGCCATTGCAGTAGAGAAACTAAGTGACCATCCCCTTGCGGAGGCTATCGTCAAAGGAGGTCTTGAAAAACTTAAAAAGCAATCTATTCCAGAGGCCAGTAAAGTGAAAGGCATCACAGGACGGGGTGTACAAGCGGAAGTTGGCGGTAAAAAGATACTCATTGGAAATAAGGCATTGTTTGAAAAAGACAATGTACCAGTGGAGATCATCAAACAAGTGGAAGACCTCGAAAAAGGTGGTCACACATCTATGCTGGTCAAACAGGATAAGGATTTCATAGGTATTCTATCTCTTATGGATGTACCCCGTAAAGAGGCGAAAAATGTGCTGAAAGAACTTTCTGCGTTAGGTATTAAAAAAATGATCATGCTAACTGGTGATAACCAGCAGGTGGCTGAAGCCGTTGCTAAACAGATCGGCATCACTGATGCGATGGGTAACCTCATGCCAGAGGATAAAGTTAAAGCCGTCCAAAAACTGGATAAGTCGGAAAAAATGGTAGCTATGGTTGGAGATGGTGTTAATGATGCTCCGGCAATGGCCAAGAGTACGGTAGGTATTGCAATGGGAGCTGCCGGGTCTGATGTCGCTTTAGAAACCGCAGATATTGCCCTAATGGGAGACAAACTGGAAAGTCTGCCTTTTGCAATAGGTTTAAGCCGCAAGGCAAAGGGTATCATCAAGCAAAACCTTTGGATTAGTTTGGGTGTAGTGGCAGTTTTGATACCGCTTACGATTCTGGGGGTGACCTCTATCGGGCCCGCAGTGATGGCACATGAAGGTTCCACCTTAGTAGTCGTTGTAAATGCACTTCGCCTCCTTGCATATAAAAACAACCAAAAAAAAACCAGTAAGTCTGGAAGAGAGAAGAAAGCTTAAAGACAGTGTTATTCCCTAAAGCCGTATGGCTGGCCATCGTTTTCCGTGCGTAAGACGGTGGTCAATTGGGAATAAAGGATCTATTTTAGCAACGCTATAAAGATGAAGAATCCAAAAGTTTAACCTGATTATCCAATGAGAATACTGGACACCTATTTTCCCGTTGTGGTGACGGTTGCGGTTTTTTCTGCCCTGCTAATCGGATTTATCCTTGCAGACCATCACATTTTAAGCGACATCGTAGAAGTTGACGAAAATATCCTTTTTTGGGCAAACGACAACCATAACCAATTTATTGCTAAGCTCATGCTACAATCAGGGAACTTCCATTTATTAATTCCCTTTTATGGTTTCCTGGTATTCATGACGCTTTTTCATGATAAGATGAAATTTATGCAGGTACTAGTTTTTATCGTGTTGTATGTTGTGGTTTGCAATGGAATGATCTTCACGGTCAACTTATTGTTTGCACACCTACGTCCATTATATATGGAGACTATGGCTGGTTCCATGCAAATAAAAGCCGTCGGCATTGGGAAACAATTTGGTTGTCTTCCTATGTCTTCAAGCTTAGCGGGAATTGCCTATTTCAGCTGTCTTTATTTCAAGAGACATTACTGGCCGCTCAAAGCAATGGTAGTCGCCTGGGCGATTATCAACTTGTATACTAATCTACATAGTGGTTGGAACTACCCACATGAAATCCTTATTGGGTTAGTAATCAGTCTGGTTATCGCTCATTTTACATTTAAATTATACCTGTATTACTTAAGAAGGGGAAAATTAACATGGTAGGCCGTCTAAGGAAAATAGCCAATTACATCAACCAAGTGGATGCACATCACAAGTTGTATACGTCAATAGGAGTTGCAGTTCTGTTTTTTGTAGCTACTACAGGTAAATTTAAAGATCCAATTCATTACATGCTGGCTTGGCTAGCATATGTTATGAGTACATTAATATTGGCATGGATCACCATTCTAAGCTCCCATCCTGCTGATGTAAAGAATGAGGCTCATGCTCAGGATTCCAGCCGGACAGTGATTTTTTTCTTTGTAATCGCAGTGGCTTTCGCCAGTCTATTGGCTGTGCTTTTACTCTTGGAAAATGCCTCATCTCAAACCGAAAAGGAATTTTCTGGAACCGCCCTAATCCCTCTTGCTTGCGTTGCAGGCTCTTGGTGGCTCCTACACACCGTATTTACACTTCGCTACGCCCATCTTTATTATTGCGATTTAGACCATCATAAGGGCGGAAAAAACATAAAACCGGAAGGCTTAATATTTCCAGATGAAGAAGAACCCGACTATATGGATTTCACTTACTTCTCTTTTGTTATTGGAATGACCTTTCAGGTTTCAGATGTGCAGATTACTTCTAGAAAAATAAGACGGCTTGCCTGGATGCACGGCATTTTAGCCTTTGCCTTTAACACGTTTATTGTCGCATTAACAATTAATATTATTGCAGGCCTTACACAGAAATAAATCAAAATATTGACACAAATAGAAAATAATTATGACCTGGACACTAGAAAATTTCCCGCTGGAAATGCAGGATCTTAAGCCAATTATTAGGGAAAAAGCAATTGAGATTGCAAACCAGCTAAAGAAGGAAAGAACTGTTAATGAGCTGGCCATTGTTGAAGAAGCTATTAAGCAGGCAGAAGAGTGGTTTTTAAATCTTGAAGGATGACCTATGGATTTAATTGGAAAAATGGATTTGGAAAACGAATTAAGCATTGTTTTACGACTTCTGATCGCCCTTCTTCTTGGTGCATGGATTGGCCTTGACCGGGAAAAACACGGAAGTAGCGCTGGTATACGGACCTATGCTGCAGTTTGTTTGGGCGCGACCTTGTTTACAGCAATTGGCCAGCATTTAAATGATACGGCTGCTGTCTCCAGGATAATAGCTAATGTAATTGTTGGCATTGGCTTTTTGGGCGCAGGCATTATTTATAAAAATGATAAAAGGAACCAGTCTCAGGGGTTGACCACTGCTGCTACAATTTGGTGTACCGCCGCGATCGGTGTCGCAGTTGGGTTAAATATGCTCATTATCGCATTTGTTTCATCGGCAGCGATTTTCTTTTTACTAATTCTTCACCATCAGCAATGGTATTTAAAATGGAAAAAGAAAATGCAGGAATATCATAAGAATGAAGACTTAGACGATTGAGGGATGAAGTCGAATGCATATAAAAATAAACGGAATAAATCGGTGAAAAATACAATAAATATGCCCAGACCTTCACTTAAACCTAAAACAAAAAAGAAAAAAAAGACTATTAGGCCAGGGCTTTATTCGATGATTTTTTTCTGGATACTAGCAATTTTACTCGGAGCTGCTATTATCATGAAAATGATCCACTTTTTTAATACCCATTGGCAGTAATAAAATCAGATTAAGCAATCTTAAAAATGAAAAAACACATTACATATACTATTTCAATTCTTTTGATGTTTTTGACTACAAGTTTATTTAGTCAATCTCCTCCGGTAGTTTTTATATCAATATCTGACACATCAGGTAAAAAGAAAGCAGATCAACAACAAAATTTTAAAAACCCTGTTCGTGTATCGTCAATTATCATTCCTTCGGTTGCGCTAGCTTATGGATTTGTAAAGCTGGGAAACAATGCACTGACCAATTTGGATGTTGAGGCTAAACATGAATTTTACAGCGAACATCCTCACAAGCAATTTATAGTCGACAACTACCTTCAGTTTGCACCAGGAGCAGCAGTGTTTGCACTTAATGGATTAGGCCTTAAAGGTAAAAATAGCCTCTTAGATCAAAGCGGGGTTTATTTATTGTCCAATATCATCTTAAATGCGACTACCCAAAGCTTTAAGGGGATCACCGCTGTAACCAGGCCAGATGGAACTCCGAGAGCATTTCCCTCCGGCCATGCTGCGGAGGCATTTGCCTCGGCTGAATTTCTTCGCAGAGAATATGGGGATCAGTCGGTCTGGTACACAGTCTCAGGCTATACCGCAGCTGCGACAGTAGGAATTTTGAGAATGTACAACAATAGGCACTGGTTTAGTGATGTGGTGGCGGGAGCTGGACTTGGCGTACTGTCAACCCAGGCCTCTTACTGGTTATACCCCAAAATCAAAAGAATGTTCTCCAATAAACCTAAAAATAATGCACTAATTATGCCAGCTTACAGATCAGGTACTTTCGGACTTGGGATGGTGAAAACATTTTAATCAATTAGGTGATATGACATGTCAATCTAAACTCAGCGTCGTTAGACAAGCTCCTCCAAAATTGAAAGGAGGTAGAACACCTAAAAAACATGAACAAAAGAAAAGAAAAAAAATGCGATCACTTTAATGGATTTTATATTTTATATTTTCTTTCTACTAATCATGTCGGTCGTTGTCTTTGGTGCCTACATACACATTTCAATTTATTACCTGAAATAGATAGTCAACTTCAGCGTAATACCCAGGCGAAAGCACAATTAAAACTTTATCAGGATGTTTTAGTCTGGTATAATGATGCTATAGAAATCAGACAACATCAGCAAAAACCAGCACAACTCCTGGATGATCTTGATCTAATTGTAAGTGAGGTTAATGAACACAATCGCAAATGGGTCGGTATTCCAAAGATTAAATTTCTGGTAAAATTTGATGCAGGTGCATTTAATGCCGCTCTAGACATGATTTACGAAACCGAAATCCTGATTGCGTCTGATTTTCATACCGCATTTAATTATGCGCTAAACAAATGGCAAAGTCTCTTCCTGGGATTGAACTTTACGATATTTTCGGTAAATAATTAAATGAATGTGAGAAATATTTTTTACACAAAAAAGAAGGCTAGATAGCCTCCTTAAAACTTTATCTTTATGCGATGGTGAACGTCCAGATAATTGAATTCCAGTTTTTCCTAAAGCGACCTGCCATGCGATTTGTTCTGTTCGTTTGTGTTTTCCGCAGAATTTATCCCATGCCCAATATCTTGAACCAATGGTTTTACATATTGATCAGCGAAAAGTCCAGCGTTCTTTAGAACGCTTTCAGGGATGTTAGTATTTAAGATTTTAACTCCACCCTTTAGTTCTTTGAATATGTGTTTTGCAATAGTATTTGTCACACTCTCGGGGCCAGTTGGATGAGATAATACTTGTTGAAGTGGCACATTGTAGGTTTGGACACTCCATGAGTAATCATTGGGTTTGCCAAATACAATACCTTTTTCCATATCCTTTGCCACCTTCTTCTGGATTTTTTCCAACTCTTTTTTACCTAAGTAATCATTAAGTAGGTCGTCAATGTGGTGTTCAAGGGTCATAGGTATAGAAAATGCCTCCATGTAATCATCTTTAGGATAATGTTTATCAGGAAGTGCTTTAGCATATTGCTCTGCCTGACGTATAAGTTCTCGTCCCTCTTTATTGTCTCCATCGTAATAGGTCGGGCCTCCGCGACCATCGTTTTTTGCGGTTCCAACACGTTTGCCTTCGATGTATAGACTCGCCTGGAAAGCCAGTGTTTCTTCGCTAAAGGATTCGTAATACTTGATATTTTTTAGTTCAATGTTCATAGTGCTATTGTTTTAAGATTTTCTTTATTAGGTTAAATTTTAAGCACAGCAATGCACCCTGGTCCGTAGGAACCAGGGTACATTGCTGTTAGTTATCTGCTTTTAAGATTCTTACACTTAGTGGTTAAATCAGATTAAACTGTTCGCGAAAAGAACAGTAGCCGTTTTTAGGTTTATGGGTGCGTATACCTGAGCGTATGCCAACAACTTTTTCAAAACGGTTTAGTGAAAAAGAAGTGGCAGGGATACTGAATTTGCGCTTGCGATAAGTAATCTGTATTAGATCGTCTTTGACCTTGAAAAAAGCGTCTTTCCCCGACTTCCACAATGCGACTTTACAATCTGTGACCCTGCCTGTAAGTTCAGCATCAAATAGCGTATGCACCTTTGCGTTGACAAAGTGTTGTTTCAGAAAAGATATCTGATCCGCACTGGCCAACAATCCTAAAGAAGCAAATGCAACACTGCCTGGAATCTTTAGCCAATCTGGTCTTTGTTGGCAGAAACAAAGAATATCAGTTGCTGAATGGCTTAAAAATAAATGCCTGACCTGTGCGGGTAATCCCTCATACACCAACCACATTCCAGTAGAAACAGGTACAAGGTGCTTCTCGTCCGACCAAAATTCTATCGCAGCATCCCGTTGATTATCCTGATAGGTAAAAAGGATAGCGCCATCCTGAACAGTAATGCGGCTCACAAAAAAAGCCAATATCTCCAGGTTAATAGAAAGCGGGCACGGATCGGCTAACAAACCCATTAGCGAGATGAGGTGCGCCCGTATCCTCGACTATATTGTGAACCTGTCTCATAGTCTTTATGCTCGCCCACGGTCATTTCCTTTTCTCTTTTAGGTATTCCTACCATACTATCAGCCAGGGCCTGATTATAGCCTTTGGTGTATTCTTCCTTTTGGCCGTCCTTATTCCCGGCAAGGTTGCGAATACCGCGGAGCAGTAAATAAGAAATACCGCCATCCATTAATACCGAAAGTATCAATGCCTTTCTGTCTGACCTGATCCCCTTGCTGTCGGTCGCGCTGTGCTGGATGCGAGTGCCTTCGTCCAATTCTATTACATCTCCGCGTTGGAATGCTTTCTGCTGTTCCTCTGACATCACTTGCCCGTTGACTTTTATAGGAGCTTCAACCTGCTCAGGATGGTAGGAGACAAATTCTCTGGTTTGCTTGTCGTATTCGATAATCAGCATCGCCAGTTTTTTATCGGCCTGCTCATAAACTTTCTGTATCGATTGTAGCTTACCGTCCAGAAGCACCCTGGCTTCTTCCTCGCTAAGCAATGGATGTGGTTTGACCTCCTTATAGATGGGGTGCAGGTTCAGCGTGACGGTACCATCAGGGTTGCGATTAAGGGATAGTTTGGCATCCAGTTGTCGGATTTCAAAACCATCCATCTTTAAATGAAACATGCTGCGCATGTCTGTTCTTCGTCCCGCCAGTAAGGCGTCGACATCTTCACTGCTTAGATTCAACTTACCTTCCTGGTAAAGTCCGAGCTTTTCGAGTTCTTTAATAGGCAACTCATTTTCCTTGATAAATGTTTCCATAATTAACAGATTGAAATTTTGTGATGATTTAGCGTCTTGCCACATTAGCAATTGCTGTGTCAGCTTCCTGAAAAATGGAAGTATCAGTCCCATCAATTGTGCGGGTTTTGTCCTGAGATTGCTGTTTTACCTGAAGCAAAGAACCATACAGCATATCATTTTTAGAAAGCACAAAGTTGTGTCCTGTGTTCAAGTCCTCCATGCGTAGACGACCCTGTTTCAGATGACCATTTACTTTGTAAATTGTATTATTATAAGCAATTTCGTCGCCTGATGACAGATATTTAGAGTTTGTCTGATTTCTTGATGCCTTCGACTCAGGTATATTTTGCAACTCAGTTTTAACTTCCCTTTTTTGTTCTAAACCTGTGAGGTAATTGAGAATTTTCTCAGCGTCAGCGGCAGCGGTATGTATTTCAAAGGGTGTGTCCTGCAAGACCTTAATCCAACTATCCACATAAGCGGTGTGCTGTCTGGGATCATGTCCAATCCGCAATTCCTGACCGATCAGCAGAGAAGCGATTTCTGCACGTAATTCCTCACGGGCATATGCTTCGGAGCCAAACTGATTCATTATACTGCGATCCAACCTGTCCTTATGTCCAGTCCAATGGCCCAGTTCATGAAGAGCCGTTGCATAATACTTGTCTGGAGCATCAAACTGCTCTTTCAGCGGCATAGTGATCTGATCCTTGAACGGACTGTAAAATGCATCGTCTCCGGCCCGATGGATGATGTTGGCGCCAGTACTCGCAATCAGTTTTTCCGCTCGTTCTAATGGATTCCAACCTAACTCTTGGATGTCTTGTTTTTGTAGGTTGGGAATCCCATTTACCTGCGCGGCATTGAATACCCAGGCGGTGGTAATGATTGGACGATCCAGTTTTATAGAAATCTTGATGGGTTTACCATCATCGTTCAACATAGGTTTACCACTTTCATCCCTTTTGGCAACTAAATCAGTTGTTTTAACAAACTGGATCAGAGAAGCCTTTTCACCTTTCTTAACACTCCACTGGTTGGCTGATGCCTGGTTAAAAGTTATCCATCGAGGATCTTCATAACCGTTAAGCAACAAGGAAAAGGTATTAATACCTTTATAGCGGTTTCCGGTGACGGCATTGTAAGGGAGCTCAAAAGATGGAAGATTATCGCTGTTCCAAGGTTTTTGCCAGGGAGCAGTTCCGGCTTTCAGCTGTTCAATGAGTTTTTCGGCCACCTGTATGTGCATGGCCTTAATCTTATCATTCGCCATCTTCTCCTACCTCCTGAGGGTCATTTTCTTCTGGCAGTTCGTCTGCATAGTCTACGCCATAAATGGCCGCTTCTGCGGCTGTAAGGCCAATAGCCTGGCCAGCTGCAAGTGTATTTAATTTATCTTGCAGGGTTCTTAAATGTTGTTCCATAAGTAATTAATTGATGGTTTGGGCTAGCTGTTCGGGCAGTAACAGTGACCTTAAAAAATGTAATGGGTTGATGTATTTGTCCTTAAACCTAATGCTGAAATGCAGGTGTTCTCCGGTCACCCGGCCTGTTGCTCCGGTGACACCTATGACCTGACCTGCTTTTGCAGGCTCGCCTGGTATGACCAAGATCTGGGAAAGGTGCCCGTAAATACTTTGAAAGTCTCCATGAGAAATTCTCACATATTTGCCCAGGATTGGATTAAAACCTGTATCCATTACAGTTCCGTCCAAAATATTTAGTACCGGATCACAACGGGCAGCAAAGTCAATGCCTCTATGCAGGTCATACTTATTAGTCACCGGATGTACGCGGTATCCAAAACCAGAGGTCACACGTAAATTTATTAACGGTAAGCTACTACGACATTGGTCACTGATTTGTGCTATAGCTACAGCTGAATGAGTCAGTAAAAAATGGACAACGACATGCAACACGAATATTCGAGGGTTCATCGGCTACGAGAAGATTGAATTTCGATTTCATCTGCTAGCCCACGTTTGATGAAATCCTCCAAGGTAACAAGGGAATTTTTGCCAACTTCCTCAAAGCCGATGGCCCACCGAAGTGCTTCTTCAATTGCTCCTGTTTGTCCAATATTTTGCAGTCTGTAAATATCCAGTAGTATCCTTACATCTTTGGGGTCTAGTTCGAGCAATTTTGTCTGTATAGTTGCCAAAACCATTTCTTTTGGTTGTAAGGAAAGTAGGGCGTTAGTACTATAAACCCCAATATTATTGTAAGGAAATTGTACATGCACTTCATCATTTTTGAGGTTGATTTGAGCAATTAACCCGACCTGACCTTGCATACGCATTGGATCATCAGTTAATGGATGTACCATTACTGATTTGTTCAAAAGTTCTTCCATTTCTAAATTTTTTAGCGCCTGTGAATAGGACGTTGTTCAACCTCAACCTGATTATTGTTGACTAAGCCCAATTTATCTTGAAGTAAATTCTGGCTATGGGCTCTAACTGCATTATTTGTAGTTGACATTTCAAGTGCAGTTTTGTGGTTTATTGGCAAGATTGACTGTGCCTTCAAACTGATTTCTAAAAGCGTTTTAAAATCTTCCTTTGACAGTTTTTGCAAATTTGAAATTGCATTTGTGCTTATTTCATCAGATTTTTTCAAGACAAATAAGGCGTTACTGCTATATAGTGCCTGTTGTCCTTTTTCAAAGCTTATGTAAACATTGTCTCCCTCAATATCTATATCTGTTATCATACTAATCTGACCCTGCTTGCCTGCCGGGTCGTTTAGTAATGGATGCACCTGCGCATAAGTGCCAAGAAGTTGTTCCATAAAATATAGTTGTTAGGTGATTAATTTGTTAAAGGTTTGCTTCATTATTCCTTTAGGCTGAGGTACACCAACTGATGTCTGAGCAATTCTGAACTGTTTTACAACCTGCTGCACTTCCTCATTAATCTTTTGAAAGTTCTGCCGGAGTATTTCCTCTTTTTTGCCTTTGAAATCGTAATAGATTGGCAAGGACCGATAGCTTTGTTCTTCTTTTTTGATGGACTCTACATCCAGATTTACCCGACAGTTTACTGCCGAGGGCTGGTATTTCCCTGTATAGGTTTCAACGGCATCTGACGCGATCAAACCCACCATTTCGCCAGCTCGCAGGTTCGCAATCTTGCCAGCAGGGATCAGCGGTTCAAGTTTTTCACTCAGGGAAACAGAGACTTTCGTCCGGTCGATACTCAGACTTTCACCTTCCTGTTTTACCTTGCCAAATAGTCGTTCCAACCAATCTAACGTATCCTTGTTCTGTACAGATCCAGATAGCACATTACCGACCACAGAAGTGATAGTAGCAGCAGTTTCTTTACCATATTGCTGCTGAAATTGTTGAAGGCTTTGGATTCCGAGTACAGATGCAACCAAATTACTTCTTGCTTGACTTAAAACCTGCTCAATTCGAAAAATATAGAGACTTGGGGCCTCATCTATGACAAGTCCAACGGGTAAATTGCCTTTAGTGTTTACCAGTTTAGTAACCCTATTTAGCACAAGGGAATAGCAGGCTGAATTAGTACTTTGTGTCAAAGGATCGTTGGCGAGCACCAAAATTGAAGGGTTTTTTGGATCACTTATTTTTAGCTCGAAATCATCCCCGCTGAATACCCAAAAAGTTTCTTTCGTAGCCAATCTGCTGATAAAGATTTTAAGTGTACCTACTTGTCCTTCTAACTGATCGAAAGCTTTGGCCTGATAAGCACTTTTAAATGGGGAAAGTAGTGGTACCAGTTCCGGTTCAGAAAAAAGTGCGCTGAAAATGTCATCATAGGAAAGGTTTAAAAAAGAAAGCACATGCGGAGGGCTTGAATACCGACCATTTTCGTAGCTGCTGAAAAAATAAATGCATGCGGCCAGAAAATTGATAGCGGATTGTGTAAAGAACTGGTCACTGCCTCCCGAACGGTCACCTTTTTTCATGGCCTCAACTAAGGCTTCCGCTGTTTCAGAGGCATCGGCAAGTGTATTGAGGTATTTTCTTTTCCAGGGGTTTACTCGTTCGCTTTTTTCAACTTCATTTAGATTGATAACGTGGAATTTATAATCAAGGCATTTTCCTTTTTGTTTGGCCAATAAATAATGGTGATAGGCAACCTTGGCTAAATCAGGGTATTTTATATCATAAATGCATAAAGTGAAAGATTTAGCGATGAATTGCTTTATTATTGGGATAATAACAGAAAAAGTTTTACCCCCACCAGGAACTGATATTAAAAGCAAGCTTCTGAATAAATTTGCCAGCGGAATGAATCCTTTATGTACCTTCTTTTTGTAATAGAACAACATTGGTATATTCACCGAATACGGTGTCTCAATCGGTTTGATGGGTTGCATAAAGGATTCTCCCTCAATGTTCCATTTATCTGTACCGAGTTTTGAACTGATGATCTTCGATACATTATCCATAGCGATATGGATCAGTAAGGTTCCGAAAATTGCGGTGACGATGTACAGCAGATCAGACCAGCCAGCACCCATCCAAATGGCCGGTGTATGTTTTCCCTGAAACAAGATTCCCGAAAAGAAAACGATAAGACCAGCTACAAGTGGATAAACAATATGATTTTTGGGATTGAGGTCTTTGTTTTTTCTGCTGAGCGTACCTACTGAAACCAGGCAAATCAAAAGTAGAGTAAATAGTTTGCTGTAAATGAGCTGGTGGTAAAATGGTAATCTGGCAAGCCTGATTACAAAAAAGCGTAGGTTAAATTTGTCCGTATAATCCTGTGTTAAAAATTTACTGGCGTAAAAAAACAGGAAAACTTCGATCAAGACGGACAAATAGATACCAAATTGCAGGAACTTGTAAAGGCTCTGCTGTTCCTTGGTTTCTTCCATATATCAAGTTTTGTTTTTAATGGATAAAGGGAGCTCAATGGAGACTCCCATTATTTGGACATTTTATAAACTGTCTGCTTTCAGAATATCACTGTATTTCATTTCTAGGGTAAGCACCCTCCCGGAAATCTGTTTTTCAGTCAGTTCAATATTTAGCAACTTATTACCCGGAAAGGTTACCTTTTTCAGGACATAGATATTTCGGTATTGCTTCTTAAATATGCTGTTTGGATACAGTTGCCATACAGGCTTGATTTCTACAGATTGTAGGTTTGTTGCTTTTGTGATCTTTTTATCTTCGATTTTGAAGCGCTGTTCGTCCACATCGTAAGGCAAGTTGCTATTGTTAAAATAGGTGATATCAAGAAATATGTGATCACCTGCGGCATATACATGGTTCAGTTTGGCCTTTAAACCGAAAGCCTTTGCCTTTCGCACAGACTTACCAGATGGTTTCTGTAGAATCTGAATGGCAAAATCCTGCATCTGCCTGGTTGTTAGTGAAATTCCAGGGACGTCCAGCGGCTGGGTATGTTCCGGTAATATATTCACTTGTGTGGGGACGATAAGTGATTGGTCATCCACATAGCGCAGGTTATATTGAGCAATAAAACTTTCGCCAACAATGGTTACTACACCAGGCCCATCTAAGGGCATCTTGACATCTGGAATTATCTTTAAGCGCAATACATTCTTTAAAGGCAGATCGCCCGCAACTGCGTGGGTGGATATGTCAACATATTGAAGGGGTTCGGGAGAAATAAAGTGCAATGAAATATCCCGACTGATCAGAATATCTGGTAGATCTTTGCGGTATATTCCTGCTGGGATTTGTGCATAAAGCCCCTGGGCCACCCATAAGATGGCCAATAAAAAAAAGATTAATTTTTTCATAAAAAATACGGGTTAATACTTGTTCTGAGTGTTTTTGAGTTCTTGCGGGTCAATAAGATAGACCTGGGTGTTATATTTCAGTTTGGCTTTATTGCTACGGATCAGTTTGCTAACCGCCGTTGTAGTAGATTGAAACATTTTTTGAAGCATGCTCATCACTAGCTGGTTATTGTTTTCAGCTTGCTGTTGAATCGTCATACCCTGACTGGCATCGCTACCAAGTACTTTTGAAAATTCACGGAATGCAGATGCGGGGACATAAAGCCCAGGCAGGCCGTCATTATCGTAGATGTCAAGTCGGACAGGTAGTATATTGTTATTTTGAAAAATGGAGCTAATTGATAGGTTTACCCGTTGACCGCTAAAACCTGTTATCTGGGCATATAGGTATGTACCTTTTTTAACTAAAAACCGACCTGCGGTCATATCATCTAACAGGCGGATACGTAGACGCGAACCTGCGTAGCCAGTGATGTCCTGATCTACTATGGCACGGATAAAACTATCTTCTCCATTAGCTGAAATGGTATTGAAAAGTGCCGTGGACGCCGAAGTTTTAGAAACGCTGAGTTTTTTTTGATTTTTAAGCTCCCGTTCAGCAAGGGCCATCGCTTTTTCTCTGGCTTGTTCTGATTTGTAATCGGGGTCGTTTGCTTTGCCCATGCTGTCGATCAGTGACATTTGTTCCCGAAAAATTTTCATGGGGTCAGTTTGTCCCTTATTACCAGGCACCTCTGATGTGGTAGGTGCCGATTGTTGCTGCTTTAATTTGGAAAGTGCGGTTGCCAAGTCCCGGTCTGTATCGTAAGTTTTTGGTGGCTGTGTTTTAGGGACTGCGTTCGGAAAGGTTGAATGTGATGTGCGTGGTTCGGCGGCTGTGTTACCATATTTCCTTTTCATTTCCCGGTCGATGGAATCCAACATCCTTTTTTCCATTTGATTGTACAGGTCTGGAACTTTTTGCCCGTTGGTTTGTTCGTCTGCGATCCCACCGACTGCTGTGTAACCATCTGCATCCTTGTATTGCTTACGGTAAGCGTCCAGCTTATCTTCAATACCTTTGTTTTTAACCTCTTCGGAAACATCCACCACTGTTTCCTGTAGCGTATTTCCATTTTGTCGTACGGGTGCATCTTTTCCAAAGCTGCTTTTCCATGCGTAAAAAAATAAGCATAGGAAAGGAAGTAGGATCAGTGGTAGCACGTATCGCGGTTGCTTGAAATTGATCTTCATAATTAGGGTGTTGGTTTAATATTTAGCTCATTATGGATGATTTCCAACTGCTGAATTGCATCTTTGACAAAAAGGCTATCGGCAGCAGTCAGCTTTTCTTTGTGCAGTACTGTGTTGATCTGATTTTGCAGATCAAGCACTTTCTGAAATGCCTGCCCGGCACCTATGATCTGTCCGAACCCCTGGGCTACATTGGTGCCTGAGCTGGAAAGCGATGGCAATGACTTGGGTTCTTTTACCCTCATAACCGTAAAGGCGAATACGCCTGAAAACAGTATAGACGCCAGCATGAGGGCAAATATTTGCGTTGGGTATCTGGAGCTGACGAGTTTCCAAAGAGCCGACAAGCGGAGAAAGTACCCTCCGAACTCTTTTCTGAGCTCGTATAAAAGATTTGGGCGGGGTTTAAAATGAGTTTTTCTGTACATTTTCAATGTCTTTATTTTCCAATGTTTTCCAACGGGTAATAAGTACCGCATGGGGATTGTTATCAGAGCGGATTTTCAGGTCTTTTAGATAACCTTCAGTGACTAGCGAACGAATAATCGTGGAGCTGCGACGGTCTATCTTCTGGCGACCGTAGTAACGGAAATACTTAAGCCCCTCATCAATAAAAATTGAATCGGTCTGAAGTGTCAACACAGCACTGGAGGAGAGAATTGAATTGAAAAATCCTTTTTCTTTAAGGTTGTTATACTGAAGTGCACCACTTTCATCGACCAGGTACATCGCTCTTTTCATCTGATATTCGATATACTTATCATCAGGCGTAAGCGAAAAGAAAAGACTATGGAAAAGGTTGACGTGCGAACGATATTCCGCAGCGCGGTTCATTTGAAGATCAGTTTGCCTGGCTAGCAGCGGAACGCTGTTTGCATCTAGCACGTAGACGCTTCTTCGAGCGTCTGCAACCTGTTTGTAAGCAAACAGGGAAACGATCAGGACGATGACAACGGCCAGGATAAAACTTCCTGCGGACAAAAATGTGGCAAGGCGTACTTTGGCTTCGATATTTTTTACAATCATTATTTCATCATTTTGCTTAAGATTCTGGACATATTTGAAGCACCTCGACCCATCGTGGAAGCAGCAGAGCTTATCCCGGATGTAGACACGATCCATGTACTAATGCTGGGAACTGCTAACATGGTAAGACCTCCAATCAAAAAGGTTACGATTACCATCCCGAAAGAGAGCAGGCCATTTCCGGCAAGCCACCCAAGTTTTTCCAAGCGGTCGGCAGAGGTGCCGACAAGCTCTTTGTAGCGGCTTATCTCCGCTTCCATAGCATAATGCTGGAATAAAGAAGCGACGTACAGAACCAGAAAACCGATACCTGTATAAAGATTAACCGAAATGAACCTTGCAACCCATGTAGTAAAACTGTCCCTGAATGCAGGAAGGATGCTGATTGCGACTGAGAATGGCCCCAGTATAATCAGTATCGTAGAAAAGATAATCTGGATAATGAAGATGAGATATACACAGATCCGAAGTATCCATAAAGCCAATGTTTCCAGAATGGAAGTGGCAAGGAGTTGCAGACCGACTTGCATACGGTTACGTAACTCTACTATTGGGTTCCATACCTCAGCAAAACCTTCCTTAACCGTAGACTTCACCGATTCCCAGGCATTCTGGTACCAGGTGTCTGCCTCCTGTTTGGCTGTTTCGGTTTGGGCCTGCACAGTGAGCAGATTATCTGCTACCTGTACCATCAGCTGGGCTCTTTCCAGTCGTAAGTTATTCACTTCTGTTTGGCTGCTATTAAACATAATCTCAGTCTTATTTGCAATTATATCTGTGGGAAAGGAGACCACTCTGGTAAAAGGAGACCACCAAAGAATTACCATGACCAGGCCGAATGGACGAAGCAGTGGCATAATTTCCATTTTTTTATCACCCGACATCATTTCATATGACTTAACGGCAAAAAAAATGAGCATGAAAATGGCCGATAGTGCCTGTGCATCTGCAATAAATGCATCATAGTGCGTCCACAGTGTATTTTTCATTTCCTTTAAAAAATGCATCATACCTTCTTCGTAGACCCCGTTGCCTTGCAAAAAATTGAAAGTTTTTTTAAAGGAGTCTGGCACATTTCCGGAACCTGATTGCATAAAAAAACCGGCAGTGCCGGTCAGTAAATTGGTTATGTTCATCATGTTAGAGTTTGGATTTCCTTAAAATTTCATCAGCGATTTGCTGATCGGTTCTGAAACCTTGCCTTTCTACAATGGGCTGGTCCCTGGACTTCATTTTGTTTGTAGATTCACTAAGAGCTAGGAATTTTCTGGCGTACTGTTTTTTTGCCTCCCAGGAAGTATTTAACCGACGATATTCCAAAAGCAGCCTGTGGTAGGTCAGTAGCCTTGAACCACGGTCAAGTGTTGTAGTCATTGCACCGTCCAGGCGTTCCTTAATTCCTGAGGACTCTTCGCGATACCACTCGTAAACGCCGTTGCGAACCAGGTAGTCAATTTCTTTTGCGGGAATTCCAGACATCAAATTTGCATCTTGTTCGTTTAAAAGAGGTTCAAATTCATGACGGTAGTATAGCATCCACAATGGATCGGCAGTAGAAAAAACAGCTGAATAGTTTACCGCTTCGGTTATTGCAGTATTTCTTAAAGTATCAGCATGCAGTTTATAGGCGTTTTCGGTATTTTGCATGGCCGCGGCAAAAGCCAGACGCTGAGTTTGTGGTCCGACAGGTCCCAATGGACGGAGGTCTTTTTTAGGGTAGTTCGGGTGCCACGCCCAGGTAAGCCAGTAGTTTGGATTAAGTCCTAAAAAGCCGCTAGTTGGGGTAAATTTCTTCCTGTCCCATTGTTTGAAAACCATACGTTCTTGCTGGTTAACAATAGACTGGTCTCGAATGATACGCTGGGCTCCTGCAGAAGCGGCCATCCCCAAAATAAGTATGGCTAGAATATAATGTTTCATCGTTTATTGTTTTAAAATTTGATAATTACGGATGATATCATTGGCCATCCGAGTATCTTGATTTATAAAATCTCTATAAGGATTAGCCGTTTTTAACACCCCGTTCATTTTTGCCCAATACATAGATCTACCCATACTATAACATAGTGCCCTCATGACTTTTAATTCCAGGATGACCTTACGTAGTAAAGCATCTCGTTTCTCGTAGTCCATCAACACATTGCCGCCTTCTTTTAAAATAAAATCAGATACTTCGCTAACCAGGTTAATTCCACGGGATTTCAGTTGCCTTGCAACATCCTCGGCAAACAGCAATAAATAGGGCTCGCTGCCTGCAATAGAGATCATGGTATTGCTTTCCTTAATAATCTCTGTACTGATTCGAGCAATCTGTGTGGCGGCTATACCGCTTCTCAATGCTTGATTGACCTGGGTAAGTGAATTATAAATCAAGTTCTGCACCATCACCACTGAAGAGATATTCAGATTTATGTCATCCAAACGATTGTTAATGGTGCTTAGATAATTGTTATGGGTATTTTCTGCTGCCAAACGCACGCTGCCGTTCTCATTAACAATCGCAAAATGACCGCGGTCGAAAACTAATTTTTGCGCATTTGAACTTTCTGTACAAACGAGCAGCAAAAAACCTGCGATAAATAGTTGGCACCTCATGGCGTTGTTGCTTTAAAAATAGAGGCATTACGTAATATATTATCAACAAGCTGTTTATCTTGCTCAATAAAATTGGCAAAGGGGTTCAACGAGCGTTTTCGGTTAGCATGGAACATGGCCGTGGCCAAACCTTTACTAGCCCCTTCTATCAAGCGGAGTTCAGTTAATGCATGTGAAAAAAGAATTTTGCGGTCGCTTGCTTTCATCTGGTTGATGTCGCCGATACTTAGGGCCAGACCAATAATATAATTCACCAACATTCTCGCTCTGTCTGCAAGGTCTTTTTCGGTCTGGAACGCTAGTGAAATCAGAATAGGATTATCACTAGCCAGCTGGTAGATTATATTTTGCTGTCGGATGATCTCTGAAACAACTGGGCTGGCTTCCAGTCCGATCTGTGCGGCATCAATAGCCAGTCCCACAGTTTGAAAACGGCTTTGTAATTCCCTGTACTTCGTCTTAAGTTTGCTCATTTGTGTTTTATTTACCTCTTCGTTTGCAGAAGTAACTGCCTGTTTATTTTTAGCTTCTTCCTGTCTGCTATTTTCGCTTTTACTTTCGGCTACCAACTGGTGAATTAGTTCTACATTGAGCTGGCAAAAAGCATGTTGTAGTATCCCGAAAAGCAGGAAGATTAGGATAATCATTCCTTTCATTTTTTTAGGTATTTAGCGTTTCTGATGATATCATTAGCAATCCTTACATCAATATTTATATAACCGGAATAAGGATTAAGAGAATTAAGAATACCGCGCTGTTTCGCCCAAAACATCGTGCGATGCATTCCATAAGCAACACCCCGTAAGATCATCAGTTCGGTCCTGATGCGGTTTAATAATTTTGCTCTTTCGCCAGAATCCATCAGGTTGTTTATGCCACCCTGCAATACAAAGGAGCTGACTTCCGCAGCCAATGCCGTTCCCCTTCGTTTGAACTCGCGAGCACCACCTTCAGCAAAGAGCAGCAGAACCGGGTTACTATGCGCAATTGAAATAGCCTTGTTTACATCGGAAACAATATCCATGCTGATGTCGGCAATATCCTGAATGGCCAACAAGGATCGTACGGCGGCAGATACCTCACTTAACCCTCGGTAGATTTGTTGCTGCAAATCATTTACGATGACCAGCTGGCCAGTTACTGCCAATTGACCACGTTGGATCAATGTAAGGTTATCATTCGTTCTATTGAGCTGCCCGTTGATAATTCCTGAGTGTGCAGCCATAGCACCCGCCGTGGTTGGGTCCACATAAATCTGGGCAAAAACAGGACAGGCTGTAATAAAAAGTCCTGCAATTAGAAGTGATCGTTTCATACAAAATCGGGTTTAAAATATTCAGTTGAACTTGGGATGGGTATACCATCCTTATTAATCTGGCGGATAAAGGCATCCAAAGGCAATCCGCTTTTTTCCATATCGGAGACAAAAGCTTCCAATCCGCTTTGATAAGTCCCGTAGGTGCGGGTATAGATTTCCACCGCACTTTTTTCCGGTTTTTCGGTAGTATAGGCCAAATACTGAAAAATAGAGACCTCCACGCCGTACACTTCCCCCGAAGCACCCCTTCGGATATATACCTCTTTAAAGCGCCCCCTGTTATCGGTGTTGCCCAGTTTATTAATGGTAAATATCTTCTTTTGCTCAATTTCAGTAATGGCCAGGAGTTTGCCGATCTCCTTGTAATTCTCTTTGAACTTGCTCTGGTCTAGCAGGCAAATGGTATCCGAATTGTTCAGTATACTATCCTTGACCACTGCATTGCCGATAATATCCCCCAATTCCTGGGTGACCACGATGGCCTCGCCCCAAAATTTACGGACAGTCTTATAGAGGTACAAAATGTACCCTGCCATTAAAGGTGAGGCGATTGCCTTCCACGCCTCTTCAATTATGAGGGCCTTTCGCTGATCCTTACGATGTCTCATCTTCTGGATGAACACATCCATAATGATCAGTGTCACTATGGGAAACAGAATACGGTTCTCCTTAATGGCATCAATTTCAAAGACAATGAACCGCTCGGAAAAAAGGGATGCGTCGGCAGGCTCGTTGAGGATACTTTCAAACTCTCCGCCACGGTAAAATTTCTTTAACACGTACCTGAACTCGTCCAGGTCGAACGCAATCATTTCCTCGATTTTGATCTCCGGTATTTTCCCGAGTGCGAACTCATAAAAACTATTAAAATCAAGAGCGGTAATTCCCGTCCGTTCATGTCTGATACTGCCCAGTTTCTTTTCCTCGTTTACTGCGGAAAAATATTTTTGATTGAAAGCAGCCTTAAACGGAGTCGTATCAGGATCATCTGCCAGCAGGACTTCATCTAAATCACTGATTTCTAGGTTAAGCAGATTATCATCGATCACATCGAAGTCCATATCAAAAAGAGGGTTCTCCTTCATGCTTTCAAAGACACGTTTGCGTATGCTGAAAAGCTGTTTATGGGATAGGCCGGGATACCCCGGATTAAAATATCGGCTATAGTAGGCGGAGATTACATTGGAAATGACATCACGCTCAACCGAGCTTATGGTCCCTTCGGCACCCTTCCACAACAGGCTGACCAGGGTAATCAGAAAATCCTTTTTTTCTATATTGTATTCACTTTCAGCAATGGCAAAGGGGTTCATCGTAATCGGCTTGCTGTCCGACCAGGTAATGTACTTGCCCCGGAAATAATCGCACATCCCGGAATAGGAATGCCCGGTATCCACGATCACCACATCCATGTTATAGAGCATATACTGCTCAATCAAGGCGTTCATAAAAAAACTCTTCCCGCTGCCTGATGGGCCGAGCACAAATTTATTTCGGTTATTGATCCGGTTGGTGCGCATGGGCAGGTCTGCGGGGTCTATTCCCACGGGAATACCTTGGCGGTCGGTAAAGCGAACTAGGAAGTCCGAGGGTTCATCTTTTAACAGAGATTCCTTAAAAAAGAAGCAGAGGGCAGCATCGGCGGTTGTCAAAAACCAGTCGTATTTTTTTAGTTCTACACCATTGCCTGGTAAAGCGCAGCGGAAAAGTTCTAACTGATTATAGGCGTTTCGTGATGGGATAATTCCCTGCTGAAAAAGCGCTGCATCAATATAATTAACAGCCTTCCTGATTTGTTCTTCCTCTGCACATACGATCATGGAATAATGGGCATTGACGAGCATTTGATTTTCTCTTGCTACATCAACCAGCAACATATCTATATCCTCAACGCAGATGAGGTTGGCCGGATCGGGAACGCCTGAATGGCGTTTACGTTTCAGCTCTAGTTTATTGAGTGTTAGCTGTTGTGGTGGTATCTCTAACAATTGGTTATAAATGATAACACGATATCCAGGAACCTGATGTAAAAAAGAAAGGTTATCTACCGGAAAATCCCGCATTCCTTTGTTATCCTGCTTTTCGGTGTAGGGGCCTAACTTTTCCGGTAGATCCACCGAATCGGTATTGACCATGCTGATACAACGGATGGCCAGATTACCCAAATTCAATTGTTCATCCCCACAACGCATATTATTAAGAGTGGTATGGGGCGAGGCAAACTCCATGCTAAGCACCTTACTTATGTATCGGTTGATTTCAACCTCATTCAAAAAGCTTGGGTTGAATCCGGCATTGGCCAGCAGATCTGAAATTTTAATCACGTTCTGAAAGAAATCTGCCAATACTTTTTTATCATAAGTATAGAAAGCACCGCGTTTAACCTGATTGGTAATAATCAGGTAGGATTTAATGTCTGTATATTCTCGTCCTTCAAAATGTGCGTGATACTTCTGTTGTAAAAACTCGCTCTCATTTACACCCTTATATTTCCTGCGGATGAAAACATCCTGCTTTTGTATTATATGTCCTTCGCCTAGAATCTTAATGATGTTTAGCAATACACTTTGATAAGCATTGTAAGCATCAGGGTCGGCGCCGTATTGCAGCACCGGGTTACTAATGTGCAGGATCATGGAGAAATCACCATTCTCGCCGTACAATAGCTGTAAGCCATTATAGGTATCGATCCCAGCAAAAGGAATTTTAAATCCTGTTTTTCTTTCTCGCTGCATAGTTTAGTTTTAAGTGGACTGGATGGATAAAAATCCCTGTGTTTCGGGTTTTGGAGTGGAGGCCGTCTTTCTGTCGAAAAAAGGTATAGGTGAGCCCAGCTGAGATCAGGGCAATGGTCAAAAAACCACCTAAGTACATACTGGTGAGGGCTCCAATAAGGCCTCCGATTATCAGACCTCCAACTAAGGAACCTATTCCCCAATAAATGAATTTTCCTTTGAACCCCCGATAAATAAGGGGCTTTTGAAGCCCCTTATAGATTGCATACTTGGCGATCATTATACGCCGAAAAATGCTTTGATTACCACCGATACGAGTACCAGGAATAAACAGGAACCGCCCCAGGACATAAGTTCCTTGTTGATGTCCTGATCCCCCGCGTTCCATTTGATGTACACGCGAACCCCACCGATCAATCCGACTACCGCACCGATAGCCAAAATCAGCGTAGATACTGGATCTACGTAACTTGTCAGCGAAGAAGTGGCGGCGTTTATACCAATGGAACCTCCGCCTTGAGCAAACGAAGATTGAGCTGCAAATAATGAAAATGCAGCGATTGCAAACAGTTTTTTGTTTTTTACTGTCATGAATTGAGAAATTAAATGGTGAATGAAAAATTGAAAAGGATGTTTAATGCACCCCGAACAGGGCTTTGAGGGCTGCCCCGATGATAGAAAGGAAGAGGCAGGAAAAGAACCAACCCATCACTTGGGCGTCTATATGATGTTTGCCGGATTGCCAATTGGCATATACCCGAAGACCGCCCAGTATGCCACTGATGGCACCGAGGACAAGTACTAAGTCAGAAAGGCTGAAATACCAACGATGCATTTCTCCACTGACCTCATAAAATTCACTGATACCTGGCGGTGACTGGGCCGTTGCCAAAAAAGGCAGGGCAAAAAAAAAGACAACCGGAGTTGTCTTTAAAAGTGGATACTTGAATTTCATCGTTGCCTTAATAAGGTATGGCTTTGGTGTACTCGATGACCTCGGACTGGGCCAGGGCGAAAAGTTGTTGAAGTCTTACTCCTCCAGTGCTAATAAGAGGACCAGAAGATATAACCTGCCTGCTTTTGGGTTTGGGTGCTGGTTCATCAGAGCCGACCTGTTTGGGCTGGGTTTCTTCGGTAAATACGAGTTCGTCTTGACTCGTACCTATGATAGGTTGGCCTCTTGACCTTATCATGTCAAAAAGGATGTTTAGCAGGTAATACAGGCAATAAACAGCGGCAATGCTGAGTAGAAATTGTGTCCAATTCATAATTCGATGGTTTTAATGTTTTCTTTCACGTATTCTATAAGTTCAGGGTGGGTACGAAGAAAATGTTGCAAGCTGAATGCGATTAGTTTGTTCATATCAATTGCCTTGGCAATTTTCAATTGCTTCAACAGGAATACAGTGCGGTCATCCAGGCGGATCAGCAGTTTTTCCGTTCCTATCAGTTCAAAAGTCAGGATACTTTCAAACAAGGTTTCGAGCTTTGTGTCTGGGGGCTTTTTAGTTAATTTGTTTATAGGTTTTTGTTTAAAAGTTGACTCGTCGTCCACTATTTCCTTATCGGGATGTCCATCTTTTTTAATCGTTTCTCTTAGCTCATCGGCTAATGATTTAATCTGGCTCATGTATGGTCCTCCCAATCTAGATACTGGCTGTAGATCAGATCAAGCAACGGCAATACGACTGGGTATAAAATCAGTGGTGTTTGGAAAGTGCTGATCCGCTGAAAATCCACGCGGTCAGCAAGGCTTGGGGCAACCACACCAAAGCGCCGCAGTACATTTTCTATTTCAGTCTTTGTTTCATATTTGACTGTATTTTTAACACGGTTTGGAATAAATATGAATGGCGCCTTATCGTTGATCTTTCGAAGAACCATTGCAAAAAGTAAGGTCGAATCCACAGAAAATTCATCGTAAGCGAATGGGCAAAGCACGAGATCACAGGCAGCAAACAAAGGCAGCAGTCCGTCATCATCCATTTTTCCAGGAAGATCGATCAATATGATTTCGCCAGAGCGGTTGCTTAATGCATTGTGCAGGGATGGAAAATGTTTCAGATCGGCGGGGACCACTTCATAGAGGGGCTCGTTTTCTAGAATTTTCGCCTTTTGGGCTTTTGTCGCCAAGGACTGTTGATAATCCATATCCAAGACAGTGACCTTACGTTTTTTGATTTGAGTAAGGTAATTGGCCAAAAGTAGCGTAAGCGTACTTTTGCCCGCACCACCTTTTTGATTGCCTAATAGTATTAGCATAATAATAGTTTTTTAAGTTCTTTTAGGGGGTGTTATTTTAGAAAGGTTAAAGAACCAGGTCGCTTTAAGTTATCGGGTATTGGTTCTGGCTTTGCGTTTACGCTGCCTGTTACGACCGAGTATAGCTTCATCGTCGATGTCATCGGCAATATCCAAATTGATTTCCGGGAACCAGGTTGTAGGAGTTGGTTCTTCTGTAAATCCTGAAACCTCTGAAGACTTGTCTGGGGGAATAGAAGAATCGGTATCATCTTGTTTGACCGTTTCGCTTTGTAGGGTTGGGGTTATATCATTATTAATAAAATCCCCGACTGACTGATCTGGTGCAACATAAAAATCGGAATCTCCCAGTTTGACCGTTTCACTTTCAAAAGTTAAAGTTATATCGGTATAATTTGAATCCTCTGCTGACTGATCTGTGATGACATTGGAATCAGAATTATCCTGTTTGACAGTTTCATTTTCGACAGGTGACTCATTGTCTTGTTGAAGATCGCTTGATGGCTTAATAAATTCGGCAATGGGCATCAGTTCGCCACCTTTGTAAACGGTCGTTCTTGAATGGTCTATTACAGTGTAACCGTAAGGAGGCAATCCCGGCTTTCCATGATAAAGGATCTGTAAACCAAACTTTGAAGAAAGTACTTCTGCGAGCTCTGAAGTATATCCTGTAGGTTTGGCTGTATTGCCTCCGGGGAGTGGTGTTGTTAATGGAACAGCAACTGGACTATGACTTATTCGGTATTTTTCAGTTATTGCTCTTAGCTGTGCTAAGCGATCGATGTTTTGATTGTAAAGACTAATCTTAGCATCAACTTCAGAAACATCAATGTTTCCCTGCAACTTACCATACTTAAAAAGCTGATATTGCCCTCCCGTCAATTTCAGGGAGTAACCTTGGCATTCTAATAGCATCATAAACTGGGGACGGGTTGAAAAATTGTAACTCATTGCCTTTTCCAGGTCTTTGTTTACTGTCTCTTTTTCATCGAGTCCCATTACTTGATTTAAAACCTGGTAAGCGCGGATTTTTTCGTAGCTGTCATTTATCTTTTTTCCATTTTCATCTATGCGGGTAGAGACAATATGAATATGATTATTGTCGGTATCTCTATGAAAGACCAATAAGTAAGGCTGGTTTTCATAACCCATCCCTTTTAACCAAGCAGTAGCGATTTCAGTGAGTTGTTCCTTGCTATGTGATTTTCCTTTACAGGAAATGACCGCGTGGAACTGCGGAAATTTAATCCTTGCGCTTGTTTTCGATCGAGCTTCGAGGTAATTAATATAATCTTTTGGTTTGAGATGTTCCAAGGCTTGCAAGGCACCGAAATTTTCCACCTTCATCAATTCTCCTTTGTCGTTTTCTATTTTGGTTGTGTTGTAACTTACGCCTCTAAACGTAGCAGAGGGCAGAAGGATTTTTACAATCATGGTTAACCTTTCATTAAGCGGATAACTTGGCGAATACTTTTTTCGAGCTCCTGCTGTACGTGGATGTATTTGCCTAAAAGACTATTAAATTCAGTAGAAATACTTTGACTTAGCATGCCCTGTTTGTGAAGTATATTAGCGTGCCTGGCTAATTGATTTATATTATTACCTGATCGGCCAAGTTCTGTTCCGATGTCATCCAGTTGTTTCATCAGTTCTTTACTGTTCACAAGCATTTTGGTTGCATTTTGTAGTACCCGAATGCGAACTATATCGGCACGACTGATACCTAGTGATTTTTCTAACTCTATGAGTTGCTGCAATTCCTGCTCGCTTAATCTTAATTCAAAACGGCGGGTTTTAAGTACAAACCCCTTGTCAGTAGGCTTCTTGCTGTTCCCCATAGTTAATAATTAAGGCTTTTGCTCAATGGACTGGATAGCGCGAAATATTTCTAGTGCGACTTGTGGTACAATTGCATTACCGTAAGCTTTTACACTTTCGGCTCTCCATGCTGAAAAGGTAATTCCGTCCAATTCGCTGGGAAGCCCATCATCGCCGCCACAAAACGGGGGTTCAACTGGCCATGCCTCCCAGCTGGGAATTTGGTGTTGCCAATCTGTGCTGCGGTGGGTAAAATTCGGATCAGGCGTTCCAATATCGAGGCTGGCAAATTCCCCGGTTTCTGTTTGTACCGTTTCGATTGGGTTTGAAGTGTGTAGTAGACCAGAAAATCTGTCAAAGATACTTGACCTCCGTTTCCCTTCGCGTTTTTGCGGTTCGCCAATTGTCTGCCTTCTTTTACCTGCGCCAGTGTAACTCCCATATTGCTGATCTCTGTAGCTGTTGGTGTGGGCAACAAACCAGACCCGGTCTCTCTGGTGCGGGGCGTTAAGGGCAGCAGCCGGAATACAACAAACGACTGGTGTGCCATCTTTAAGCTGCGGTAATACATATCCTGCTGCGCTGATTTCTGAAATAATGCTTCCGATAACTCTTCGCTGGAGTCTGACAATGGTACTGTCCGCTTGCTGATTACTGTCCTGACAAAAAAGCTCAACCGCTTTAATTTCCATTTCAGAAAGACTGTCTGGTTCGAGAATGCTGAAGAGGCCAGCAACGTTTTCAAGAACAATCCACTTGGGTCGTGATTCTTTAATAATTCTGCAAGCCTCTGGGAAGAGATAACGGTCATCCGCTTTGCCCTTTCGCTTTCCGGCCTGACTGAATGGCTGGCAGGGAAATCCCCCGGAGATGATGTCAATGTGTCCTCTATACTGAGCTGCGCTGAATTGAAAGATGTCGTCATAATGATGGGTGTTTGGCCAGTAATGTTTTAAAATGGTCTGGCAAAAAGGATTCCTTTCGCAGGAAAAAACATTCTGCCATCCAAGCCATGTAGCGGCGATATCAAAACCGCCGATTCCACTAAAAAGGCTGCCGTGTCTAAACATAAGCGGCTTCTTTAAATTTGTGGCTAAGCGTTGGGAGAAGTGGGCACGGTGAAGCCCTGACGACCTTCGTCATGATAGAATTGCTTAACAGCATAGGCTAAATATTTAGGGTTAGAAATTGGATTTGGGCGATTGTCTTAGTGCGGTGGTATGAACGCTTTGCCGGAAAAAAAGGGAGTTGCGACCTTTTTTCTTCCTTAACTGCCTTTCCCCAACGGGGTTAGGCAGCTTAAGGCAAGTTCGTTTTTGTCCACAGACCAGCCGAAGGCGGGCTGTACGGACAAAAACACAACTTGCCCAATAACAAACAAAAAAAGGCAGTTATACCATTTCGATGAAAATTGGGACGAATGCAATGAAATGTGGAGGTAATTCCATAATGGAAAGGCATTGATAGTACCAAGTATTACGATATATTGATTTAGAAGCTTATAAGGATATACGAATAGATCAACCTATACGTCTATATACTGAGGGGAACTGATTCGCTATTTATAAACTTTCCGTATATACAGATAGATAAATAAACATACAAAGGGATAGGTGTAAATCAAGATAGGTAGATAAATATATATTTGTTTAGCTATATATATGGTAAACCATATAGGTGGATACACAGGTAAATATATAGCTGTCTTTAGGAATAATTGCATATCCATAATGTTAGATAAAGGAGTGAACAGATAGATAGATAAACAGCTATCCCAATAAGTGGATATGTTTATTTTTGTATATATAGATAACTTAACTGGAAATAGTCAGCGTTTCCGTCCCATACTAAAATTTACGTTTTCAACTGGAGTACATTCAACTAAGCATTTGGAACTATTGAGGTCATCCTTTAACTTCTCGTTATAATCCTTATAGCCTGCATACTCAAATGAACGGTCAACCGAATGGGGTATTTCTTTCTTTAGTAATTGGGCGCAATTTCGGCCAGGATCATCGTTATCAAAATACACATCTACAGTATGGAAATTCTTAATTCGATCAATGGCATAACCTAGCATCGTAATCGCGTTCAGGACAATAATTGTGGGTTTTAAATTCGGGTGCAGTAACTGCCAACTTAAATAGTCCATATACCCTTCGAAAACTGCAACATGATCTGGATTGCCTTGGATTAGTGAGATACCTTTTTGACCTATGGTACTTTTAAAGCCCTTTGCATTGCCAAACTCCCAAGCACCATGTTCGTTCTGCCAACCTACAGCATAGTAAGAAGAGGTATTTTCGGGATTATTTATACGATTGTAATAAACTTCTTTCACCTGCTGACTTTTAGCTATTTCAAACAGCCCCCTGGAATGAAGATATTGGGTAAGAACGTAATTGCTACCCAACTCCCGGACGTCGGTCAAACCCCATTCGTAAGTTCCTTTTTCTGGGTCTTTTGGATAAATTTTGGGAGGAACGTATTCAGGAATTAATGCAGTATCCATGTCGCAAACTTGCTGTATCTTATTCAATACTTCGACAAAGGACAGATCTGGCCAATATGCCGTACCCAGCTGTACAATGCCACCCTTAAAAATACCAGTTGCATTTGCACCCCCCCAGTCTTTCCAGCAGTTTCCTACATCCCATACGGTAAATGATGGTGTGTCCTTTTTGGTTTCTCTCAGCATACTATGATAAAAGTGTTCTTTCCCGGTCTTTCTGACTGGATGGTGACCCAGGCGAGCCAAAAAATCCACAATAGAAATATCTTTCAATGTGGCAACATCGATATAATTTGGCATGACAATAAAAATTGGTTAGGGATTGTTTGCTTTAAAACTTTCGTTCATAATAAGAACTACATTCTCGAATTTTTCAGCCCGTTTTTTTGCAGCATTTGAAAACTCTGGAGAGTTCAAAATCAATATGCTGGGACCAGGTAACTTGTTTGTATATTTCCAGCTGAGATAATTAAGATAATCATCAAACAGTGCCAGACTGTTTTCTTTGCCGGGTATAAAGGTTATGCCTTTGCGACCGAGGCTGCCGGAAAAATTCTTGCTGATCACTTCCCATCCTCCATTTTCATTTTGCCAGCCAGCGGCGAAAAAATCCTTACGTCGGTGTTTTTCATCCACGACATAATAATAAACTTCTTTAAGATGGCCGATGGCCATCTCCCATAGACCTTCTGATTTCAAATAGTCTGTTATTTCAGTATTGCAGCCGACTGGTTTTGTTTCCTGAATGTGATAAAATGGGATTTTAATCGCCCGTCTTTTTCTACCAACTGGCTTCGAATTAGCTGTAACAGACAGTAGCGAGTACGTTGTGAATAGTTGGTTAATCTTCTCTGTTATTTGGTACGAATTAAGTTCTGGCCAATAGGCCATACCAAAATCTATAATATCACCGCTTTTCTTTGTTAAACGGTCGTACCATACATCCAATTGGGTGTTTACAAGAAATGTAGGTTTGGCTTCGTCAGTTCTTAATACATTAAGATACAATTGTTCATCGCCATTGCTTTTGGTTGGTTTGTAGCCAAGGCGAGCTATGAGCCTGCTTAGAGTCACCTGGTCCTTAATGGAACCTGCATTTAAAAATGAAGTTTTCATAGTTTTATTGATTGGAATGGTTTCAGATATAGAGCAGAGCATCAAGCGATTTTCGAATTGTTTCGGCTTCGATACGGTCGATACGCCAGACGGCCGAATAACTGCCGTCCTTTCTGCGGGTAAGTAGTCCCTGATCAATCCAATGTTCAATGTTCTTCCTTCCATAAATCCGGTATGCCTCAGACTTATTGATATAAGGCTTAATTTTTCCGGTTCTGGCAAGGGCGAGCTTGGCGCCCATTTCAGCGGCATCTCGTAAAAGAATGCCGAGCTGGTGATCAGTTAATAGAATATTCATAAATAGAGAGTTTATGAGCGATAGAAAAGGGCATGAAATATCCCTAAGAGAACCGGCAACGGGGAACGAACCCGTTGTAATTCGCTTTGCCGGTTTGATAAATCGGGACTACTAGCGTCGTGTCCTACGACACGGGCCTCTTGGGAATTATACACGATAATTTCCTCGGCCTGCCAATGCGCTTTCAGATTGGTGCTTGATCCGCCATTTTCTCTGGTCATGTTTGCCAGAAAAAAACAACGAATACCTAACCTCACTTTCGCAAAATTCCCCGTTCTTAGGCGGGTTAATGCTTCATCCCTGTACGTCAAAGACCTTTCGGAAGTGAAGAAGTTTACCGCTCTGCCACAGGCAGGTAGGTGATCCGGTTGCTGGATGCAGCTATTGCTTCCAGTTTTTTTCGGTCCAAGTATTTTCGGGAAGATCTTTCTGAATGGATTGGGCCGATCAGTTTTTCGCTGATCCAACGATCCACATTACCGCGGCCAAAAAGTCTATAAGCTTCGGCCTTGCTGAGCTGGCCCTGTAATTGTCCGCTCTGCAAAAGGGCTTTTGAAGCGCCTTGCTCGGTAGCATTTTTTAACAGGTTAACCAGGTCTTTCAGCTTCATAAGAGTTCCTTTAATGTTGGTTTAACTATCATTTCCGAGACAAAGCAAGAATTTAGAGGGGGGCTAAAACAGGGACAGGGGGTGACTGAAAAACGGTCACCCCCTGTCTGGGAATTGTTATCATTTAATTATAAAATGCCTTTTAAGAACCTTTAAAATTAGATAGGTTATAATTTTCGTTGAGCCAATTGAGCATCCCGATCAGATGTGCTTTTAGTTTTTGTGCTGTCGCAAACTCTACATCGGTAGATTTTTTTCTGAGGCTTTCCGCCGATATAAACGGAGCTTGCGGTGTTGAAAAATGGGAAGCAAAAAAAGTAAACTGGTCTCCAATATTCTCTTTAGCCAAAAGTCCCTTTTCAACGAACAAACGGATAAATAGTCCAAGTTGAGCAACAGATAAAAATATTTTCAAACGATGGTTCGATTTAGAAAACTGCTCATCCTGATTAATTACCCTCCGTAAATCGATGAGTTGTTTAAGATGTCGTTCTTTATTAGACAATAAGGTTTTGAAATGATCTTCGGTTGAAACATGACAGGGGAACATTTTTATTTTACGTCCAGCCAATCCGTTAAACCTATCTTGTTCAGCAATGATAGTTAACAGTTGGTCGTGCAGATTTGGGATATCATTGAGCCTAGAATTTAGATCATTGCTGTAGAAATCAAAAAAACTTCTGGTGTTAAATTCATTTATAAATAATATATCAATCAGTTCTGAAGTATCTGCTAATTCAAGATTAGCAATTTGTCTAATCAGGTTCCAGATATAATCTACTTCATATTGATTAATTTCTTTTTTGTTTATAAATAGAAGAAATTCCCTTTCAATCAAATGGTACAATTTTTTTTCGATTGGGGATCGTTTTAAAATGTTTAAACAATTTATGACAACTGTTTTAATTTCCATTTTCAAACCTGAATAGTTGTAACGCGTAAGGGGCATTTTTGAGCCCACTTTTGGTTCGGATTGCGACACAGCAGCAATGGTTTTTTCCAAAGCATTAAGTAGATGCAAGTAAATTAATCTTAATTCCGAAGATGTTTTTTTGCGTTTACTCCCTGATGTTAAACAGATAAGGTAACCGTAAATTGTATTGCTGAGGTTTACCAATTGCCTAAGTTGTATAGTAGTATGCCTTCGCGATAATGTTGTTCCAATAAAAGCCTGCTCTGTATAATTTTTCAGCTGATCTAAAAAGCCACTTTCTAATTTTAAAAGGTCTTCTTGGTTGATTTCATTATTAATTAATGCTTTGGGATGTAAGACTTCATCCACCCATTGGAAGATTTTAAATGTCAAATTCATAGTACAGGGTTTTAGATGTTAATTTCTCCCAAGTTGAAAACCTCAACTATATAAAAAAAGTGTACTAGGTGACATGCTAAATGTGTCATATTAGCCTATAATGTATGATATAGGCCATTTTAACCCAGTATTTACCTGACATTATTTGGTGTTTTTTTTCTGAAACAGTATACTTACATTAGCAATATGATGTAACAGAAATTACAAACAAAAATATTAGCGACAGCTATTTAACCTTGGTACAAGAAAGCGACTATACAAAAAACACAAGGGAGATGAATGGACTGATCAATCACATCATAGCGTGGCGGTTATCTTTTCTTGTGTATAGGTTCTTAGTCGGGCCACTTGTACGAATACATCTAATTGCCCACGCTTTTTTAATTATGTACGACAATAAAGAATTTATAAATCTGCCAATAAGCGGACTTGAAGTAAGTGATTATTTCAAGGAAAAATCCAAGCAGATGGGTTTTTATACAATTAAAGAAATAACTGATTTAGGATGGGGAAAAGTTCTGAAAATGGATCACTTCTGCTATGACTGGTTCAACGAGTTGGTTAGGCTACTAAAGAGCAAAGGTTTATTAGATCTTCTTGAAACGAAATAGCCATAAATCCCAATGGCCATACTTTAAGCTGATCCTTGAAATTTGTATCAATAAAATTTATAAGTAATACTAGCGAGAAGCGTATTCTTTTTACGATACGTGCAGGAACGTCATTTTTTGGGCCAAAGATATTTCTCATATACTGCGGTGATGGTTTTTTTGTTCGCGCAGTTCTAATATGTCTTTCCGTAAATGTGTAGAGGTTAGATTTAAACTTGGTTTTGATAACATGCGATTCAAGCATTATCCTGATCAGGAAGAAAAGCTCTTCCAGTGTTGCATTAATTTCAAAATAAAAGTTGGGAATTAGGCCATTCTTTGTGTTTTGGTAATTGGGAAAATGAACAGCTCTCATACGTTCTATAGTTTCCAATTCCCTCCTGATAGAGCCGCTTATCGATTGGCCAATTGGCATTACATCTTTATTATAGCCATGTTTGCATTCAGGTCGAATATTCTCAATAGTTTTCAGTAATGCAAGCAGCTCTAACTCCTGATCTTCATAAGGCATGTTTTGGGATGCCACTTTTGCCGAATATTCCAGCATAAACTCATAAAATGCAAGTGGGTTGAAATCATATCCTATGAGCAACTTTATAAGTTTTAAAGTATTATCTCCTTCCTTTGGTAAATTGGTCAGCGAATTTAATTCGTTCGCAAGGATGACCATATAGTTAAACTGATGCCAATCTTTTATTTTCGGGTTACTGGCATCGTAAAGGAGCCCCAGGTACTCTGTGACAATTTCAATCAAGCTATAGTCAACATTGCCTTGCTGTAAATTCCAAATGATCAGGTTACTTTGACTTCGTGCTCCTACATTGTTATGTATTTTCCAAAGTGGAATATCCGCAGTGAAGTTAAAATATTCTGAATGAATATTTTGGAGGAAATCTAAAACCTCGATTGTTTCGGGGCCAATCTCCCCAAATAGTTTGATACTTTTTAACAGAGAAGCGCAATCAGTCGTTTCATTCTTTTTGAATAAAACAAAAATATCGTTTGAAAATGTAGTCAAATTCTTTTGCAGGCCCTTTATGAATATAGAGAGCTTATCGGATGTATCGTGTTCTTCTATTTGCTCTTCAAGGCTTTCTCGAAAAGCGCTCCAACTATTTCTTAATAATGTCGCGTGGTTTTCATCAATGCCATTTGCAAAATCGAGGTTTTTAAGTTCACCTAAAATTTCGGTAAAATTTCTTAGTTGTGAGATTAATTTTTGCAAAACAGTTTCCTTTCACAATGTTTTCTTAAGCGTTAGACATCTTTACTCAACCAGCCAATTATAGACATGCCTTAAATATTTGGAATGACTTTAGTTTTGTATTAGTAAATATCACAAAAATGAGGAATAATTGAAAATTTATTTTTGTCAGGTAAAATAGCCTTCTAATTCATAAAGAAGCCACATATTTTCACAATGTGACACTTTTCCATAAGAATTATGTCATGTGTTTTTTTCATTAAATGTTTGTTACTTGCCAAATAATTAACGATAATTTAACATGGATGCTCTAATAACGAAACTAGAATCTCTTAATACGGCTACAAAAAGAACTGTTGATCTCCTGAAGACACTCTTTATAAAAACAGAATTTAAAAAGGGATGGATGTTCGGGAATGGCACCTGGCAGTCTGTACCAATGCTATATTATATTTCAAGTGGACTGGTTAGGGGATCAGTTGAGGTTAAGGAGGAAAGTTATACCCTTTGGATGCTCGAAAATGGATTTTTGATTCCAAGCAATGGCTTTCTTTCACAAAAAGGCACATCCGAAACCATCGAGTTTTTGAAACATACACAAGCTTATGTATTAAATCTTATGAGGGCAGAAAAACTAGCTAAAGACGATCAAAACCTCTATAAGATGCTTTTAGAAATTTATGAGGAAAATCTTTTAGATGGCCGTAAAAGAGAATTAATGTTACGCATTCCCAATGCGAAGAACCGATTAGAATATTTTAAAAAAAATAATCCTGAACTGGAAAAGGTAATGACTGATGAACACTTAGCTCAAATGCTCAGGATAGATAAAAAATATTACTATAGTGTTAAAAAAAGACTCGCTAAATAAATTTCATGTTTTCTCTTCTGTTTTTACATGGGTTGTCTTAATCCTTGTTTATACCCATTTTTGTTTATTTTCACACAAAATCGAAGTTAGATTTCAAACCCTAAACAGGTTAGAAATAATCCTAAAGTTTTCTTTTTTGCCTATAGTTTTACGGTCAATCGTCTTCTAATTTTACATCTTCAGCTACTCAGATATGAAAAAGGAAGATGTTATAAAAGTCGTTGCCATAACCATAGCTTGTCTGTTTTCTTATGCAGCACTGAGCAAATTGGCAGATTATGAAAAGTCACATGGTGAAATGATGAACCAGGTATTTCCTGGGTGGATAGCTGGCATTCTTGCTTGGATCATCCCTGCGGTTGAATTGATCCTAGCCATTCTGCTCGTTATCCAGGTTACAAGCAAAAAAGCCCTATGGGCATCTTTAATTCTCTTGTCATTATTTACAGTTTATATAGCAATCGTAATGACCGGTGTTTTTGGCAGGGTACCTTGTAGCTGTGGTGGCATTTTGAAAAACATGAGTTACGGAGTGCATCTAATTTTTAATCTCTTTTTTGTATTACTCGCCTCAATAGGTCTTGCCATTGACAAGGGTTGGACAGGATATAACAGATTGTTAAACCTCAAAAAAAGAAAGGATTCCATACAAAGCAGTGTTTAGATCATCCCGCAGAAGCAGGGCTTTATCTGCAAAATGAAAACTTAATAAATCATCCCGAAGACCTAAAGCCCAAGTGGTCTGAAAGAAAAAACCTATTGCACTAAAAATAAGGGTGCAATAACAATAATTACCATTATGGAAAAATTTAAAAATGCGCTTAAGAGCGTGAATATATTCGGATTATTAGCAATTACACTAATTGCATTTGCTACAATGGCTTTTACACCATCGAAAAATTTGGCCACAAAAAAATATGGTTATAATCCTTCTACCTCTCAATGGGTAGACATTACTGGCTTACAGCAATCTGATGAATTGAATACCAGGGATTATAAATGTAGCCAAAGCCAAACCACTTGTTCTGCTGAGTTTGAAGTAAATCCAAATACAAACCCAGGAGCTATTCCATCAAATATCGTTCTTGGAACTTTTGCCCTTGAATAATCAAAAAAGTTAAAGCCATTAACGTCATTAATGGCTTTAACTTTAATTCATTAATTACCTCTCATTTTGCTCAATTCCACTTCCATCTATTTCATTTTGAGGGATGGGAAAAGTATATTTTAAACTTTGTGGTAACAGTGTTAAAGTTTGATTATTTAACTGCCTAACCAATGTCTTTGCATGCAGGCTGTTTTGGTTTAATCGCCTCAAATCCGCCCATCTTGTACCTCTGCTTATAAGCTCTTTTCTTCTTTCCATTATAATTATATCTAGTGCTTGCTTTTGATTAGAAGCAATGTAAGGTATATATTTCCCGGTCCTCCATCTGGTTTTAAGAAGCAAGTTTAAATCATCCATAGCTCCATTTAAATCATTATTCCAAGCTTTACTTTCTGCTCTGATTAAAAACATTTCATCGGTAGCTAGACCTGAAAAAATAGTCGCTGTATTTGAATATGTACCTTTAAAGTTAATATTGCCATTTCCATAGTCACGTAAAAAAATTAAACTTCTAAGATCATCGACATGATAGCTTTTTATTATTTCAGGATTAACATTCAGCGATAAAGAACTCGCAAAAGAATAACTTGGCATAAATCGATGATAAAGGATTTCAACATTATCTGATGCTATTGGTCTTGGTCTTGTAGTAATTAAATTATTAAAATCCATTAAACCAGGTGATTGGATTATGCAATAGTCTGATGCTTCTAAAGCTTGGTTATGGTTACCCATTGAATTATATATTCTTGCCAACAAAGCTTTAATCGCAATTTTTCCTGATCTTGTCAGGACAGTTTGTCTAACTGGTACTAGGTTGAATGCTTCATTTAAATCATTTACAATTTTTTTATAGCATTCATTTAATTTCCCTCGGCCTGGCCGTTCATTAACGTCTGAACTAAGTTTCAACGGTATTCCTAACTTATAAGCAGCAGTCGCATCATTATACGGTTGTGCAAACTGTTGTGCAAGTTCATAGAACGCAAAAGCTCTTATGAATAATGCACTACCTCTAATTCTATCATATTCAATTTCATTAGTGTTATTTCTTGTAATTTTTTTTAATCCGTCCAGAACTACATTTGCGTAAAAAACCTGTTGATATGGAATATTCCAATCTGAACTTATGTCCCCTTCAAAGATGTCACTTTTCCAGGTATAGGAATTTCTTTCTGCGGGAGAGATAAATGACATAAGTGTTTCGTTATTCAATTCATAGTCATCTGCTGCTACTGCATTTAAGCCAATACCACGGTTTACAATATTGCTATTATCCAGCAGCGCTTGCATATCTGTTAAAGTAGTAGGCACTAACAACTTTTGATCAGGCTTTATTTCTAAAAAATCCTTTTGGCATGAAATTAAATTCATAAATAGTGGTAGGATTAGTATTAAATGTATCTTTTTCATAACTTATTTTTTTAAAAATCCACTTTAAGTCCTATCGCCAATGTGAATGGCGTATTGCCATATTGGTTTTCAGGATCTTTAACCATATCTGTTGCTTTCCAGATGATACCTAGATTAGTAGCATATAAATAGATTAGGGCAGAACTAAATGGATATCTGTTTTTATTTGATTTTAACAAATTGTAATCTATCCGCAAATCTTGAAATCTGATGTTATCTGCCTTTTCAACTAGAATTGTAGAAAAGGAATAAAATGCATCACGATTGCCGTTACTTACAACAGGTATTGATGGAACGTTGGTACTAGATTCATCACCGGGATTTTCCCATCTTATTGCATAGTCACCGCTATTTGAATTTAAACCATAGGTGTTCCCATAGGCTACAGAATTTCTTCTGAAATAATGACCAAACTTAAAACCAATATTAAAGCTTAGGGAGAAGTCCTTAACGGAAAATGTATTGCGTAAGGCACCAAAGTTTGTTGGTCGTAAACTTCCACTAAAAACCATACTTTCAATAGTAGTTCCATTTAAGATCGCCAGATAATCATTGCTAATTTCTCCATTTAATATACCCTGAGGGTCGCCTGTTTGAGGATTTAGGCCTTTCCAATCGTAGCTGTAAAATGAAAACAAAGGCCTTCCTGATAAAGGCAAAATACTCCCTGAACGTATATAACTATTAGCGGTTGGTGTTACTGGATAGTCTTTAACCTTTTCATTAACGTGACTATAGAAAAAATCGGTACTCCATTTAATAAGTCCGCTAGTATTTTTTGATGATAAATTTATATCAATTCCATTTGTTGCCGTGGAGGCTGCATTTCCTCTAAATAAACTGATACCCGACGATGGCGGAAAGGGGGTGTCACCAATGAGATCTAAACCCTTTTTATTATAGTACTCCAAGGTACCACTTATGCGATTGGCCTTTGTTGAAAAATCAAGTCCCGTATTAAATATTTTAACTCGTTCCCATCTCAATTCAGGATTTGGTGGGTTAATAATAGTTGCATAAGGTAATTGATATAAATTAACTCCAGAAATTGCAGCAGTCGTAAAAGCAGATACAGATTTATTCACGCTTCCGTTATAACCATAAGTTGCCCTGATTTTAAGCAACGGAATTAATTCACTGGTGTAAAAACTTTCGTTGTTTATGTTCCAACTAACACCTGCCGACCACAGTGGAACTCCTTTTTGATTTGTTTTTACCCCAAAAAGATTACTTTGATCAATACGCCCACTGGCAGAAATAGTATACCTCCGGTCGTATGAATAAGAGGCATTTGCATAGTACGAACGAAAACGATCATTAAATAATCCAGTATTATCAATATTAGGAATTTGCCCTTTTCTTGAACTATCGTAATAAAATGGAAATGTATTAGTTACATAATCAACCACGCTATTATTTGCGTGCTCTATATCATATCCGTAATATCTAAAAATTCTGTTGTTAGTTTTAGTATCACGTATTTCGTATCCTGCTATTGCATTGACCTCATGAAGGGCATTGAATGCTTTGGCATAATCAATCTGACCCCTTAGCGTATGATTTATTGAACTTTGGTCGTTCATATCTAAGATTCCACCAAGCGGAACCGGTCTTATAACTTTACCTCCGGTAGTTTGGGTGTAGCGATTGATCAAATCCCTTGTAAAATAACTGTCTTGGCTTCTGAAATCTTTTCCTGTGGATGAAATATCTGTGAACTGGTAAAGAACTGATGCTGACAATCCCTGTAAGATGTTATACTTTAAGGCTGAGCTTAACCTTATGTTTCTCCGTTTAATGGTATTGTCCGCAATATTTATTTCATCCAGTGGCTTGTAATTCCAATCCAACAAACCGTTCTGACTAGCTGATTTTATAAAATTAGCACTGAAATTTTTAACTATTGCCAAAGCATTACCCTCTGCATCTGCTAGTTTTGCATAAGGATAAATATCATTTCCTGCTATTGTGCCGTTAATTATATCGCTTGGTCCTCCATTATTATTGTTGGTATTATTATAAATAAAGTTCAGGGAATTCTGCATTTCCAACTTGTTATTAAAAAAATTAATGGAGTTCCCTGCGTTGATAGATACTCTATTATAATCATTGCGTCTTAAGTTTTCTTTGTTTCTGTCCAATCCACCTGATACAAAAAAAGAATTATTATTTCCACCACCTCTCAAACTGAGGGAATATTGTTGGTAAACACTGTTCTGGTATAGATATTTTTCTAAATCCCTTCGAACGTCATATTGCTTAAATGCTTCTATTTCTGCAGCAATTTGAGTTCCTAATGAAGGATTATTTCGTTTTTGTAAAAGAAGTTCGACAACGGGCGTTAGGGGTTGAAATCCGGTTGTTATATTAGCATTATAAAAACCTTCATTAAAAAGACGTTTTTCGATATCAATGTAATCTGAAGATGACAAGGTTTTTCTCGCGTATAAATCAGGAATAACACCAATGGTAACATTTGAATTAAATGATATTTTTACAGGAGTGTTGAGTTTCCCTTTTTTGGTAGTTATTACGATAACACCATTACCTGCTCTTGCCCCCCAAATAGAAGCTGCCGCTGCGTCTTTTAATACAGTGATACTCTCCACATCATTTGGATTGATATCCTGTAGGTTACCATCAAAAGGAAAATTATCAATAACAATTAGTGGCTCTGCATTGCCAAAAATTGTGCTTTGTCCTCTAATACTAAGTTGACTATTGCCTGTCTTATTAAAAGAAAGTCCAGGAACCACATCTTTTAAGCGGTCAATTATGTTCGTACTTACACTTCGATCGATTAGTTTATTGTCGATCTGAACGAATGAGCCTGTTGCCCTTTCCTTTGGTAAAACCTGATAACCAGTTGAAACTACGATTTCCTGTAGATTATTTTCAGATGGAACAATCTCAATTAGCAAAGGAGATTTAAATGGTTGTGTTATTTGCTGGGACTGAAACCCTATGAAAGAAACCTTTATTGTATCGCTTGTACGAACATTCAAGAAGAATTTCCCTTCACTATTACTAATGGCAACTCTGCTAGTCCCCTTAATTTGAATAGATGCTCCAGGAATAGGGCTTTTATCTACTGATGATATGATAGTTCCATCAATTGGTGTTTGAGCCGATACATTCCTAATAAAAGCGAGCAATATTACAAAGAGTATATATTTTTTCATCATTAAAGTTTTTAGATCAATTAGTTTTGGTTGATTTTTGCTTATCTTCTATAATGAGTACATCGGTGATATAGTCGTCCACTTCGAACTTTAAGTCATATTTAGAAAGGCTCTTGTTTAACTCCGTGAGGTCTGAAAGTTTAGCATCAATCTTTAAGTCTACTGGATCGTTATAATTGGTGCCATCTACAATTGGATAAGGAGAGTTTTGCATAAACTGTACCTCCATTCTCACTGTCAAAGCTGTCAAGGGGCTGTTTTTCATTTCGAAACCTAGAGGAGAAAACTCCATTCTTATCGGTCCGCCCTTAGTTTTTATCATATCAACAGCTGACGTTCTTTTAAGAACCATACATTTTACTTTTCTTTTTTCAGCTTTGGTGGTGTAGTCAGGAAATAAATTGTTAAGATCTTTTTTCATTATTTCATACATTCCTAATGAAAGATTTGGGGGAACAACTAACTCATAACAATACCCATTTCCATTTTTTAACCAGTCAAGATATTCCATTCCTCTTTTTTCACTAACCAACAAAGTGCTATCTACTACATTTAAGATGCACCTGCTTAGGCCGTAGTACTTATTATATCCTCCATAGGCAATTCTGAAAATTTGTAATAGCGAAGTATTTTTTGAATTAACCTTTCCCTGAGAATTACTGTTTAAAGATGTACGGCTATATGTTGATGCAATTCCCTCTGTAAACTTTGTTAGTATTGAATGGTAGACCAGGTTTGATCCGTCTCCGCCATTACCATTAATTAGGAAAGGTTTATTATTATCATAAGCAACTTTAAAGTCACTTTTTTTAGCCATTTGGGAGTTTCCTAAAAGCATTTTCACAATGTTCTTACTATCGATTTCCTTGCTTTCTGTAATCGCTTTGACTACTCCATCTGGATTAATCCAGACATAGTGTGGCAAAGTTGTATGAGGAAACAACTTATGCAATTTTTTATCTCCAAATACAATAGGTAAATTATAGTGCTTCTTTTGTTGCTGTTCTAATTTTGAAAGAAAAGGTAGTGCTACTTTCTCACTTTGATAGGTGACCGACAAGAATTGTATTTTATTTCCAAATTGTTTTTGAAGCGTATCCATTTTAGGGATCATAGCAACACAGGGACTACACCAGGTTGCCCAAAAATCAATGATTAGAAACTTGCCTTTGAAATCCGAAATCTTAGCAGAATTTGTTTTGTAATTATGAATATAATTAATTCTAATATCTGGAACTTGTTGGCCAATCTGAATACCTTTTGTTGTAATATCAATAGCCTTATCATCCTGGGCTTTAACATTATAACACCCAACAATATGGGCAAATAGACAAATAAGTATATATGTTTGTGTCTTAGGGAAAGGCAATACCAGTCCCTTACGATGTATATCGTTCATTTTTTTGATTAATTTTAGGATTTAATACTAGGTAGGTTTGATCAGAAATATAAAGCAAAGTGACTGCGATCCTCCCTGGTTAAGGATGCCGCCACCCGCTATTATTAACTACCTAGTCAGGTGCTTTGATTATAAGCTTATAGCGGTTTTTAATTGAGCAGCATTGCTCGATTCGAACCACTGGATATAAAGAAACCCATATCGGCGCAGGTCTCTTTTGCTCATTTCTGAGTTCTGAAAAACCGACTCGTAGATACAAAAGAGTACCTGCGCCCAAAAAGGGTGTTAGTTGAATTTTATTTAACATATCTCAAATTTCTAGTGTTTTTCAGAACCTTGAAACGAGAATATGCTCATTAACACGATGTTACAACGCGAATATAACGAATATTACTCAATACTCAAAACTTTCTTTAAAATAACCTTTAATGCGTTTTAAATATTCCATTATTTGTTGACGATGCATAAAAGAGGTATAATAGAAAAGGTAGGGGATAATTTATTTTATTTAAAAAAATCTGCTAACGTATCTTTTGAAAAAATTGCATTAGCTACTGATATATCACTTTCGCATGTTAGAAATGCTTGTAGTGGGGAGGCCAATATAACAATCGCATATTTAGAAACTTTTGCAGCCTTTTTTGGGGTGACCGAAGCGGCTCTCGTCTCTGAAACTAAAAATTTTCCTTCGAAGGAGAGCTTACAAAAGAACATTCAAAACTATTTACTAGCTAAAGGATTCTCAACAACTTTCAATTTCAAAGAGTTAGGTCCCACTTTGTTAGTTGAAAATTATTTATTAAATTCTTCAGCTAAGGAACCAGTTTATGCGTTTCAAATTAAGGAAGCTATAAATAACCAACATCAAACAAAATACAAAACAAACGATATTTCTAGAGTTCTAAATAATTTATCAGAACAAGGGCTGCTTACTAAAACAGATACTGGTAATCCGAAAAAACCAAAATACCATTTAAATTAAGTAGTAGTCTCAGAGCGATAGTTTTCAATTCGCTCCAGACACATTTTTTTTGTAATTTCTATCATTTTACCAATACGCAGATTTAGCTCTTGAACATCATGAAGTGAAATCTCATATTCTTTTTTATACTTACCACCAATGTAAGCACGATTTAATAGATCAAATAAATTTCGTTCATAACTATCACGGTATTTGGTCGGAAATATTTGGTCTAGTTCTTCAGAATAACCTTTTACTGATCTTCTGTATTTCAATAGGTTATGTAGCTTTGGTTTATTCCCAGTAAACACCAACAAAATTGTACTGTACAAAGACTCAATTGTGTTAAACAAATTCCAGGCTGTTAAACTCTGTCGAGTATTCCTTTCAATGTTTCTCTGTAATGAGTTCTGAGCGCTTGCATAATGCTCTTCTGCATTGAAAAGCCAATAGTCATAATACTCAACTGAATTTTGTAACATTTGAGCCATCGAAATCGGCTTTGGTTCTCTTAAAGTTGTTTCACCTAAATCGTATAATAAAATTCCCTCATTATAAACAGGCACCATAAAATAGTCGCCCTTCTCCAAAAGTTGATTAATATGGTCTATGTCATACATGAAAAAGTTAATATCTGGTCTAACTTTTAACCTTTTTTCCAACTCGTTTTCCAGTTCAAACTCTTTAACGTTTGTTTTATTAGTGATTATGATTAAGTCATAATCACTAATATAGTAGTACTTAATCCCGCCTTTTATGTAAACGTCTTCGACGTAAGCATTTTTCACATAGCTTCCATAAAGAATAATCTTGTCTGGATTAACAAATTCCTTAATAACTTCTACAATGCTATTAATCTCATTTATCTTAGCTTCTGGCAAATCCGGGAGAGTTATTTTCATACCATAAAGATACAGAATTGGTCACAGAAAATAAAGAAGACCCATTTTTGGAGTTAAAACTGGTAGACCAAAAGTTACAGCTCATATTTTTTCTCCTTCATCTCCTTGATTTTTTTCCTGGCAGCTTCATCGGCTTTTTCTAAAAATAAGTTACACCGTTTTAGTATGATTCCTAATTCATTAGACGAAGCATCAATGTTACCTGTATAACGCACTTTATTGAAGCTATCCGTAAGTGTCGTGAAAAGTTCTAAATCTTCAATATTTGTTCTTGGAAAAATTTCGTCTGGGAAACTTAAGAAGCTACAACATAGATCCATCAAATGACCAAGGCTGTTTCTATTTGGTTTAAAATCTATGAAAACTTGTAGTAGGCCAAGACAGAGCTGTTCTAATCCTTGGTTGAACATGGAGAGTTGCGCTGGTAGAGATTCGCCACTAGACAAGTCATTTGCAGATTCAATAAAGCTTTCGGCATTGCTGTATCTGTTATACCAATCTACCAAAAAGCGGTCGAGTTCGTTTTGGGTATATTGCTCAATGTATTGTATTTCTCCAAGGAGTTCGGCAAGATCATCACCATTGGAAAAAAGTGTCAATCCATTTTTTAAAGCGCCAAGCAGAAAACGCTGATGCATTTCCAATCCTTTTTGGACTTGCTTTTTTGAAAGTACAACAAAGGAATACTTATCGGTGTTCTCTTCCGAGTTATTCATTCCCTGGAGATTATATAACTCTTGTTGTAAATCATTTTCTGTAATAATCAACAGATCATATTTCTTTATTATTCTGCAAGTTTGCTCTGTGACTAGGAGAAGTTCATTCCTATCGACAGTGCATATCTTTTCTCCAAAACAAATAATGTATTGCACACCAGGAATGTTTTTGATTTTGTCAATGGTAGATTCGGCATTTAATTCAGTTGTAACCAATTCGGTTGTTAAACACTCGGATTCGGTTCTTTGTCGTATTTCTAAATTGGGGATTTGACCAGTAAGGCTAATTTCTTTTTCTACAGATAAAAGTGTACGCTCAAAGATTTGCAATGTTGCATCATTAATTAAGTCTGCTTTGTGCTTAATTTTCATCAGCTTTTCCTTATTGATCGCAAATCCGTGTTCGTATCTGACCTCTAAATATGCCGAGTCCAATTGATCAAGCAAACGGTTGTCTGATTCATTATTAACATCAAAGACATTTGATAATTCCTGGTGAAATATCGAAACATATTTTTGATGTAATCTTATGGAGTGTGTAACCTTATCTTTTCCCATAGTTGCAATTTCAATTGCCCTATAAGACAATTCTATTTGCTGGTGCAGCATAAAAGCGGCCAGTGCAGTATATCCTTTGTCTATACATGCTGTGGCGGTATCTTTAAATTCGTTTACTTTCTTTAATTCGTGCTTAAATGATTTTTTGGCATCCTGCAACATCTTTTCTACGTCTAAGTCTTCGGTAAACAATATGTTATTGCAAGTTGGCCGGTTATAAAATTGACGTTTAGGGTTACAAGCATCATAAAAGAATAGATTTCCTCTTTTTATGGCTTCCTTTACATGTAGAAGTTGATTAACCAGGTAATTGTATTCTGGGTAATCCAGCATTATTGCATCTACCAAAGGCATTATTTCAGTGATATGCTTTGTATACATGTTAGAGACAATTACAGTTATCAAATTTCGGTCACCAGTTAGTGTATCATTGATCTTTACGTAAACCTGCTCAATCATAGCAATATTGATCAACTTACTTGTTATGGCAATTAAATCGCCATTCTCTTTTATAATTTTATAGTTCTCATCCATAAATTAAATGAATAGCTTAGGTGTTATTTTGAATTTATCCTGAGTTTTATTTTTCGTGCCTTGACGTCTATAATGGCATCTTTTTCGCTCATTTCAGTTATAATTTCCTTGCGCCAATCGTCATACAGAAATACTAAAAGTTGGTATCGTCTTTCACGGCTTGGTTCTCCCTTTAACCGCTCTAAGAGTTCCTTTAGATTCTTAATGTATTCTTTATGCACTTCTTGAGCTGGTACAAGCCTATGATTAAAAAGGTGACTATGACCAATTGTAAACTCAGTTGCAATCATCTTAATATCTTTCTTAGTGCTAATTTTTTCAGGATTGTCTTCGATATTAAACCCAGCACAAAACAATGAGCTATTGAAATAAGGGAGCGAAACGTTATCGATGAATGCCTGAAGAAGTTCCTCAGGTTTCAAGTACAATATATCACAGGCTATTTCAAATTCGGGTGCTATATATATATTAATGTCCATAATCTACAATTGTATAGTTTGGATCATGTCCTTTTAATTCTTTTCTAATGGACAGACACTTATCTCTCCATTTACTAATTTCCTGTCTCAATAGTTGCTCACATTCTGGTTGCTCTATTTCCATTTTAACAATTAAAACTAATCTCTCGTGGAAATCTTCATCATTGATTTCGTCAATTAGATCTTGTGTTTCCTCCGTATCGCAGGTTTTTGAATTTTTAAGGAAAAATCCTGTTCGCATCCCCGTCGGGTCTTCGGGATGTACGCTCATTTGCCAGGGCAGGGATATGCCATTCAAATAATATTGTATAACCTTTGCTGGTTCACAGCTCATGAGCACGCACATAAGCTGAAAATCTTTAGGCAACTGAATTTTTATAGTTGTTTTCATATTGTGCCTTTTGGATATATGCTGGCATGCCAGTCGGAGATTATTTTTTTATATGAGTTTGAATTTGCTCCAAAACCATTAGCGATTAATTTTACGACTTTCTTCACTGGCTCAACATGCAATTTAGCTTTATGAGCGGCCTTCATTCCGTCAGTATTTAAAATCGTATTATGGTATTTTTTAAAGATCTGTGTTGCCTGTGAGTTAGCTGTTTCATCATGGCTAGTAATAAAGTTGTAGAGTGTGACATGCTTTATAAATGCATCTATTGTGTGGACCAACTGAATGTTGAATAGCTCGCTAACCGTCCGAAAATCCTCGGGCAGTTCGAGTTCTATGGTAGTTTTCATAGAGTAATATTTTAGTTTTCTTAATAATGGTTAGTTACCATCAAAATTCAGTTGCTATTTGTGAATTATAAAATCTATAGCTAACTAAAGAAATCCAAAAAAAAATAGGCTTATCATGTTGAAAATCTCATATTTTATCAGTGTTCGGATGAAAAAATCAGTTCTTATATAAAATATTCCTTTTATATGCATTTTTTATACAGGAATATTCTCCCGATTTTGTGTTTAAATTGGAGATTTAAACCCTAAATTTGTTTTATGCCCACGATAAAAAAGGAAATTAAAGTACATCATGGACGCAACATAAAGCGTTTCAGAGATATATTAGATATTAAACAGGAAACAATTGCCCATGAGCTTGGTGACAACTGGAACCAGGGTATGGTGTCCAGATTGGAGAAAAAGGAGACGATTGATAGACCAACAATTGAAAGAATAGCAGCTATTATGAAAATAGAGCCTGATGCAATAGAACGATTCACTGAGGATAATGTCATTCACAACATCAATTCTTTTTATGACAATAGTACTTTCAATTTTCAATGCACCTTTAATCCGGTTGATAAATTCTTAATTGCATTGGAAGATAATAAGTCACTTTATGAGCGACTGGTGTCAAGTGAACAGGAAAAAGTGAAGATTATGGAAAAATCCAACATAATGATCCAGGAGCTTATTAAAAACTTAAGTAAATAATTTCCCCAAAAAAATAGTGAAATTCAACCTTCAGTAAAATTTACCAGGTATAAACTCTTGGTTTAGATATAATATCTCTATGTTTGTTAGGAGAGCGTTAATTTGACGGGGGATTGTATTTTTATATAACCTCCGTCTTTTTCTATGCCTTAATTCTTTAATAAACGTTTGCCTAACAAATATATCACGAAGCAATTATTTGTGTTTGCTTTTTTTAGCTTGCTCAAATGCTTCATCGATCATCTGGGCAATAGAGGCTTTAATACGTTCCATACCTTCATTTGAATTAAGATCTATTTCGCAAAACTGTTCTTGTTTGCTTTTTCTATACAGCATAAGTAAGTATATTCCTGCTACAAGTAAAGCCGTTCTGGCCCGAATATCAATATCTGTGTTTTGAAAATCGCTATCTGTTAGTTTAAGAAAAATACTGCCGATCCGCTCTCTTTTTGCACTTATATCTGAGAGCAAGGGATTATCCTCACTGAGATGCCACATTAAAATATTTTGTTGCTCTTTATTTATGGAAAAGTTATCTAATTGGCCTAACAATAACGTTTTCATAAGTTCATTTGCATCACCGTTAGTATATTGTTTAACCAATTTTTCTGCTTGATCTTCATAGGCCAGGTAATAATCTTTCCCTTTAATGTAGGTTTCGATAAGTTTATCCACTGTTCCAAAACAATCGTACAGTGTCTTCCTATCGACCTTAGCTTTTTCAACTATTTTACCGATGCGAAGTCCTGTATAACCCTTTTCCTTAATAATTTCGCCTACAGCGGTTAATAGTTTGAGTTTTGTACGTTCTTTGTCCCTAATTGGTCCTGCATATTTCCTGCTTGGTTTGTCCATTTTTTCGACTAATTACCTATTAAAATTGCAAATTTTGCAGGAAATATCCAATTGATTTAATACAGTTAAAAAAAGAAGAGGAATAATGGGCGTTTTAGTATTACCGTTTAAACACCAAATTAGAAGAAATTATATACTAAAAGCGGTAAAACCCGCTGTTTTGTATCTTTAATTGATATAAAGTATATTTGATTAATAACTTGTTTCACTGGCAATTACTTAACGTTTTATTATTTATGAAGAAATGTCAATCTAAGGGTATGTCAATTCACAGGTCGCAAATTAAAATACTTGGGATCATCTTGCTATGTATATTTTTCATTAGCAATGTGCATGCACAACTTCCAATAAAGATAGTCAATGGAAAGGTAACTAGAGATGATGGAACTTTTGGGAAATTCCAAATCCAAAAGTATACACTTTTGATTGACAGTTTAAATAAAAAATTAAAGTTAAATCCCAAAGACACCACGAGCCTTTTTATACGTTCAGCCCTATACTTGTTTTCCAATGATGTGCAGTCAAAACCAAACCAGAGAGAGAAAGGTGCTTTGGAAAATCTTATTCTAGCAAAAGAGATGGTTGAAAATGCCGTTACATATGGTATGCAAGATCTTCGTTTAAAAATTTTGCGGGCTCAGATCTACAGAGAGCTAGTATATAGGTTTACTGGTGATGAATCCTGGATGTTTGACAGTAAACAAACTACAGTGCGTAGAAAGCAATTTAATAGTTATAAAGGGTTAGCGAATAAATACTATCAAGAGTTGGCTCTTTCTGATTCTAGTCGGGCTTACGACTATAATAAATTGAAAGTCAATGACGTATATCCTTTATAGACTAAAGTGTTTCAAAAAGAAACCTCCAAGCTATTTAGAAATAGAATGGGGGTTTCAGAATCAAATGAATTTATAGGTAATTGTAAAACTGAGTATGAAAGGTTACAATTAAACCGATAAATGCTAATATTTAAAGTTATTTTTTTCCAATTCGATAAAGGAATAGCATCCAGATACCGAAAGCAACCACGAATGCTGGAAAGGGATTTTCCATTGTTGTACCAGCCAAAAAAGCTCCAGTTCCAATTATACAGGTCAGGAAGAACAAAATTAGGTTTTTCATGATGCTAAAAATTAAGATGTTAAATTAATTAATTACACTTGAATGGTTTAGCAATAAACCATTCAAGTGTTTTTTTATGCTGCTTCCTTTAGTAATCTTTCTTTCTTCTTTTTTGCAGCTACCTTCATATCTAACCGCCTTAATAAGGTTACGACCTTAATTTGTACATCGTCTACGATATTCCAATCTTTTTCGATGTAAATATCGGTTGTACTATGCTCGCTATCTACATGGTTTAATGCCTGTGCTACATCGTCTCTGCTCATCCTACAGGAATTACGGGCTATAGTAGCAAAACTATGTCTTGCCCAATAGAGCGTAAGTTTTTCTATGTCCGTTATCTTTCTTAGCTGTTTCATTCCCATTCCCAGCGCTTTATTTAGACCATTAGAGTCCACATATCGGGTAGAAAGCTTTTCTACGTATTTTTCCAACAATGGTCTGGCTTCCTCAATGATTTTGATACTGATAAAGGCATCGTCCTTTCTCTGATCTTCGGTTTTTGATCGGTTATAATCTATCCTTCCGTTTCTAATATTTCTTTTTGTTATATGATAAAAATCTACGGCATTCATCCCGCACAAATAAAACGAAAGCATGTAAAGTTCCTTTGCCATTTCTGCCCGGCTTCCTGGTTTTGTTACGCAATCACGAATGGCAATTATTTGATCCAATGTGTTGTTTCTCTTTTTAGTTAGGGGAGTAGAACCAATTTTATACTTTTTAAAGGGATAATGCTTTATTCGGTTGATACCTAGGTCTTCATTATTGTACATATTTCGAGCAGCATTAAAAAGCGTTCGTAAATCACGCATGTGATTATAAAGACCACTATCTGACAAACCTTTGCTTGTTGTTTCTTTGGTGATATTCTTCTGCCCACTTTGACGAATCATTGTTCGCTCACTTCTCAAATAACGCTCATAGGAAACAAGCATATTTGAATTGATTTCAGTTATGGAAACAGCTTCTCTTTTAAAATAGTCAATTAAGCTGTTACGTATTACGCGATGATTATGAGCAGTACCCTTTTTTCCGTCCTTGTCGCTTTGGGCAATATGTTCCGAACAAAATTTGATAAAATCTACATCAGCATCTTTTTCGCGTAAATATTCGCTTAATGATTCTACATTGAAGTAGTTGAGCTTTTCGCCCAGTTCACTAATAATTCTTCGATAGCCTTTGAGTTGTTCATCGACTAGATCATTTACAAAACTGTCCTTGATTTTTAGTTTTGCAGTTACCTGTTTCTTGACTACATAGTGAACAGTATCGAAATACTTTCTTTGACTTTTGTGATGGACGCAGATTTTTACGTTATAGGTTCCATCTGTTTTTTTATGGTGTTCAAACACCTTGGCGCTAACAGTTGCCATAATTCTTTTAGGTTAGCACGCAAAACCGTAACTATTTCGTAACGTTTTTACGTGGAGTTAAACAAAAAATTATGTAAAACCTGCTTTCAGGGGCATTCCCGAAGGCATAGTTGCTGACAGTAATCAGCGCTAGAAAAAATAAAAAAACCGTCCTCAAATTTCTTTGTAGAACGGTTTTATAGTGGGCCCAGCTGGGCTCGAACCAGCGACCAAGAGATTATGAGTCTCCTACTCTAACCAACTGAGCTATAGGCCCGTACGCATTATTTTGCTACCTGCGTGAGGCAAATCTAAACAAAATTTTTAAGACCTAAACATCTTTTTTTTTCTTAAAAAATTTTTGAAAATTCTCTAAAACCTTTTCAAAATGTCAAGCTTAAAAAGCTCATTTTCAATTCTTTAGCCCGTAGATTATGAGTCTTCTACTCTAACCAGCTGAGCTAACGGCCCTGAAAAATCTTATTGATTTTGCGAATGCAATGTTACATATTTGAATCGAATTTTGGAAACAGTTTCTATGAAAAAAATAAAAAACATCATCTTCGATTACGGCAATGTTATCTTTGAAATAGACTTTAAACGGGCTCAAAAAGCTCTTATACAACTTGGTATCGAGAATATCGAAGACTTTTTTGCGCATAAAAGCCACCACGATATTTTTAACAATTTTGAGACCGCAGCCATCAGTCCGGCCGAATTTAGAGCCGGAATACGCGAGGCATCCTCAAATAAAGACATCACAGATGAGCAAATTGATGCTGCCTGGAATAGTTTATTGATCGGAGTTCCGGAAAATGTGCACGAAACCTTGTTAAAAGTGAAGGATAAATACCGCACATTTCTGCTGAGTAACACGAATGAAATCCATTACAACTGGATCCTGGATTATCTGAAAAGGGAATTCGATATGCCAGATAACAGCGGACTATTTGAAAAAGCGTATTACTCTCAAAAAATGTTCTTAAGAAAACCACATGTGGAGATATTTGAACAGGTTTTGAAAGAGAACAACCTCAATCCGGAAGAGACTTTGTTTATTGACGACAGTCCGCAGCACCTGGTTGGCGCAAAAGCAGCAGGTATGCAGACTTTATTGATGACAAAGCACCCGAAACACCTCGAAGAAGTATTAATGGAGCACGATATCCTTTAATGCCTCCCAAAAAAAACGTAAATTGCGGGCCTAAATAAAAATCCATCGCAATGACTGAACAAAAGTTTAAAACTCTGAAAGAATTCTATCCCTACTATTTGACAGAGCATACAAATTTAACCAGTCGTGTGTTGCATTTTATAGGAACAGGCCTCGTGATCCTTTCTGTATTTACAGGAATCCTGTTTCATGAATGGCGTTTCATTTTAGCGACGCCATTCCTGGGATACGGATTTGCCTGGATCGGCCATTTCTTTTTCGAGAAAAACAAGCCATCCACCTTCAAGTATCCGATGTTTAGTCTGGCCAGCGACTTTTTAATGTTCTGGGAATTGCTCTGCGGAAATCAGGATTTCAAGGTGAAATAAAATAAAGCAACTCCAATTATCTGCATAGAAAAACTCTATATCAGTATAGATATTTACAGTTTGATCCCGATAGGTATTATCCATAGATTTATAAAACACTTAAATCATCGTTTATGGAAAATAACAATACGAACAAGCGTAAACTCACTACTGCATCTGGCAGGCCTTATGCTGAACATGAAAACAGTCAATCTGTTGGAAGTCGCGGACCATTGCTATTGCAAGACTTTATTCTCCATGAAAAGATGGCCCACTTTAACAGGGAAAGGATTCCTGAACGCGTAGTTCACGCAAAAGGTACCGGGGCCTATGGTACTTTTAAAGTTACACACGACATCAGTACCTATACAAAAGCCAAAATCTTCGGAGCGATTGGCAATGAATGCAAAGTATTTTTAAGATTCTCTACCGTTGGCGGAGAAAAAGGTAGTGCCGATTCTGAAAGAGATCCACGCGGTTTTGCACTTAAATTCTATACAGAAGACGGAAACTGGGACCTTGTTGGCAACAACACACCGGTATTCTTCGTCAAAGACCCTAAGAAATTCAGTGATTTCATCCATACTCAAAAGAGAGATCCAAGAACAAATTTGAAAAGTCCAACGATGATGTGGGATTTCTGGTCGCTAAACCCGGAAAGCTTACACCAGGTGATGATCTTAATGTCTGATCGTGGCACCCCCTACTCCCTCCGTCACATGGATGGATTTGGAAGTCATACTTACTCCTTCATCAATAAAGAAAATGAGCGCGTATGGGTAAAATTCCACTTTAAAACACAACAAGGCATCAAAAACTTTACCGGTCCGGAAGCGGATGCCATGCGTACACAAGACATGGACCATTCCCAACGCGATCTGGTAGAGGCAATTGACCGCAAAGATTTCCCGAAATGGAACCTGAAAATCCAGATCATGACGGAAGCGGAATCTAAAACGTTTAGATGGAATCCTTTCGACCTGACGAAAGTATGGCCACATGGCGACTTCCCGCTGATTGATGTAGGCGTACTTGAATTAAATCAAATTCCGAGGAATTACTTTGCCCATGTAGAGCAGGCTGCTTTTGCTCCTTCTAATTTGGTAGATGGAATTGGTTTTTCGCCGGATAAGATGCTCCAGGGGCGTATATTGTCTTATGCGGATGCACATCGCTACCGTTTAGGGGTAAACTACGAGCAAATCCCTGTAAACGCTTGTCCTTTTATGGTGAACAATTACCACCGTGACGGACAAATGCGCATTGATGAGAATGGAAACGATGATCCGAACTACTACCCGAACAGTTTCGGGGATGTCATTCCTGATGAAAGCTATAAAGAACCAGCCTGGGAATTAGATTCTAACGTGGCCGATTGGTACGATAGAAATGCAGGTCCTGGTGATGATGATCACTATACCCAGCCAGGCGATCTTTACCGCAAGGTATTGAGTCCGGAAGACCGAACCAATCTGGTGAACAATATTGTTGGCGCGATGGGTGGTATTACCGGCCCTAAAAAAGCACAGATTGTCAATTTACAATTGTGTCATTTCTTTAGAGCAGACATTCAACTGGGAATGGCGGTTGCCAAAGGTCTTGGTGTTGATGTAGATCAGGCTATGCCGAAAAAACATTAATCCAAAAAACTGATCTGCAACCCTTCTTTAAGGGTTCAGATATTTTCAAATGAAAAAACCCCGTCTAAAAAAATCAGACGGGGTTTTTCATTTATAATCAGATTATAATCTTCTGCGTTGTTTTTCTTTAATGATCAAACCAAGCTCTCTGCTCGTTTGTCCGGCGATAGAAGTGTTTTCCTGCGCTCTTCTGAAAAGATATGGCATAACCGCTTTAATTGGCCCGTAAGGAACATATTTAGCTACATTATAACCCGCATCAGAAAGGTTAAAGCTTAAGTTATCACTCATTCCCAATAATTGTGCGAAATACACATGAGGATGGTTGTGCGCTACCTTGTGTTTATCTAACAAGTTTGCAAGTACCCTACAGCTGTCTTCATTGTGCGTACCACAAACAATAGCAATCTCCTCAATATGAGCCATGCAATAGTTTAATGATTCGTCATAATCTTTGTCGGAAGCCGCTTTAGTTGGTTGAATTGGAGATAAATAACCCATTTCTTCCGCTCTTCTGCGTTCTTTCTCCATGTAAGCACCTCTTACCATTTTCACACCAAGGATATAACCGGCTGCTTTAGCGATCAAATGATCTGCTTTCATATCAGCTAGTTTATCATGACGGTACATTTGATAAGTATTGTAAATGATAATACGTTCTCTATTGAATAAACGCATCATATCAATTGCCAGCTCATCAATGGTATCCTGAATCCAGGTTTCTTCTGCATCCACCATGATTGGTACATTTTTATCGTAAGCTACGCTGCAAATCTTTTCGCATCTGGCTTTCACTTTAGCATATTCTGCTTCTTCGGCAGCTGTTAAAGCTTGTTTTGCATCTAATTTTTCTAATAATGCGAAACGACCGATACCGGTTACTTTAAATACAGAGATTGGCAGACGTTTGTCGCCAGCCGCTCTTTCAATCGTTCTGATGATCTCTTCACAGGTAAAATCAAATACTGATTCTTCCTCTTCTCCTTCTACAGAATAATCCAGAATGGTACCTACATTTCCGACAGCAAGTTGCTCAATGGTGCGTTCACACTCTGCAATTGTCTCACCGCCACAAAAATGTTTAAAAATAGTTGCCTTGATGATTGATTTAATAGGCAAGCCTATGTTCAGGAAAAAATTGGTGATTGGAGGACCAACTTTTGTTAGAAAATTACTACTGATTACTTTAAAAAGCCAATATCCAGCGTTTAGATCTGAATTTGATTGGTTACGGAAAGCAACCTCAGTGTTGTCAAAGTTTAGTGTTTTTTTGGGGGAAAGTTCCATTTAAGTCGTATGGTTAGTCATATTGCATGCAAAAGTATAAATTCCACGGCTATCCATGGTACAACGCTTTATAAATAATTGTAAATTTGCAGGTATAATGATAGAATTCAAATTAGAAGGTGAGTTTATTCCACTCATTCAGTTGCTAAAAGCAACTTCACTAGTACAAAGTGGTGGCGAAGCACAAACAGTTGTAGAAGACGGTTTGGTAAAATATAATGGTAAAGTAGACTTTCGTAAGCGATTGAAAGTGCGCGTAGGCGACGTAATCAGCTTTATGGGTCAGCAAATAAAGGTAATTTAATGAACGTTATAGAAAGCTCAGGCCATAACATTCATTTCGAATCGGAACTTGCGCCATTAGCACAAATCATAGAAGAAGGTAACTACAGCAAGGTATTTATCTTCGTAGACCGGAATACTTCGGAATTTTGTCTGCCTTTATTACAAGGAATGATGGACGATTATTCCAACTTCGACCTGATTGAAACCGATCCTGGAGAAGAGAACAAAAACATTGATTTTTGTATTGGTATCTGGAAGACCTTATTAGATTTTGAAGCAGATCGCAAATGTTTGATGATCAACCTCGGTGGAGGTGTGATTACAGATATGGGTGGTTTCATTGCTTCAACTTATAAAAGAGGCATTGATTTCATCAATATTCCAACCACTTTACTGGCGCAGGTAGATGCTTCTGTAGGCGGTAAAACGGGTATCGACATTGATAATGTAAAGAATATGGTGGGTACTTTTGCCCTTCCACAAGCGGTATTTATCGAAACGGCCTTCCTGAAAACACTTCCTGAAAGAGAATTGCTATCCGGATTTGCGGAAATGATTAAACATGGTTTGATTGTAGATGCTGATTATTATGAGCGTTTAAAGGCTGCTGACTATAAAAACATCGCTCCGATTGAGGTTCACCGTTCGGTAGAAATCAAGAATGTGGTGGTTACTGAGGATCCTCAGGAAAAAGGTCGTCGTAAAATCTTAAACTTTGGTCATACGATTGGTCATGCAGTAGAAAGTTATGCCCTGATCAATGATAAAGCGCCGCTTACCCATGGGGAAGCTATCGCGATAGGAATGGTTGCGGAAGCTTATTTATCAAGCACAAACAACACCCTTTCTAAAGAAGAATTAGCCGACATTACCGGATATATCTTAAGTATTTACCCTGCATATCACATCAAAAAAGAGAGCTTTACTGACCTTTTAGGATTCATGCAGAGTGATAAAAAGAACGAACATGGACAAATTATGTTCTCTTTACTGAGTAAAACAGGTGCTTGTGATTATAATTGTATCGTTACGGAACAGCATATTCTGGATGCTTTAGCATACTATAATAATCAGGCTAAATAAGGCGCAGAAACTATTTTAACTGCGTTTTTTAGAAAAAAAATACCGGGTACTTTTGAGCAAAAACAGCTAATGTTTTGTAAGACAACAAATAACACCCGATACACCATAAATAATTTTTTTAAAGAAAGTATTGACAAATTAAATTTTGTTAGTACATTTGGAAAAACGAAAACGAAAAAACAATCGAGATGAAAAATGTTACTACATATTGGTTTGGTTACTTTTACTATTTTAGTAAGAGCCGGGACTGATATGCAACATGAATCATAAGATAAGAGTGTATATGAAAAGTCCCGGCCTAAAGCCGGGACTTTTTTTTTAACCCAAAAATTTAAACCCGCAGAAGCAAATTACAACACCTCTTCCGCAAAGCTTAAAGAACCACAGAAAATTCAATCAGGCAAAATGAAACAGAAAAAAACAAGAGTAGCAATTCAAGGTATTAAAGCGTCATTTCATGAAGAAGCCGCTTTCAAGTTCTTCGGAAAAGATATTGAAACCATAGAATGTAATTCTTTTAAGCAGACTTGTGAAAGCCTGGAAAATAAGCAGTCTGATTTTGTGATCATGGCTATTGAAAACTCTATTGCAGGAAGTCTTTTACCAAATTACACCCTGATCCGCGAATACAATTTCGCAATCGTTGGTGAAGTTTACCTGCCGATTCAATTGCACCTGATGGCTTTACCTGGTGTTAAATTTGAGGACATTAAGTATGCAACTTCCCACCCGATTGCGATTCGTCAGTGTGTAGATTTCTTCGACGACTTTCCAAACATTCAGGTGATTGAAAGTAACGATACAGCGGCTTGTGCAAAACGCATTAAAGAAGAGCAATTAACAGATACAGTAGCTATCGCAAATACTTTAGCTGCAGAATTATACGGACTAAACATCATCGAAAGAAGAATCGAGTCCAACAAAAAGAATTATACCCGTTTCCTTGTGCTAAAAAAAGACAAAACAGATGATCTGGCGGAAATCAATAAAGCGTCGATCTGCTTCCAGGTAGGTAACCATGTTGGTGCCTTATCTAAAGTCCTTAACATCTTCGCAGAGCAGGATGTGAACTTAACAAAAATCCAGAGTATGCCTGTTCTTGGAAAGAGAAATGAGTACTACTTCTACGTAGATATGGAATGGACGAACAATGAGCAATACGACAAAGCGATCCGTCAGACCTTAAAATACACGGTAAACTTCAATATCATGGGAGAATACATGAGAAACGATAAAGTATAATAAATAGATAACCCTTCATAAAACATACAAACATTAAACCCCAAAAAAGATGAAATTACAATTGAACATCCAGCCAATCAGTACTTGGTTGAACACCAACAACGAACCACTAATCATTTCAGGACCATGTAGTGCAGAAACTGAAGAGCAATTATTAACTACGGCACATTTATTAGCTGCTACAGGTAAAGTATCTGTACTTAGAGCTGGTATCTGGAAGCCACGTACCCGTCCGGGAGAATTCGAAGGTATCGGAAGCATCGGATTAGAGTGGTTAAAAAGAGCTAAAGCAGAAACAGGCTTACCTACAGCAGTAGAAGTTGCCAATGCAAAACATGTGGAAGAAGCTTTAGCCGCTGGTGTAGACATCCTTTGGATTGGTGCACGTTCAACTGTAAATCCATTCTGTGTACAGGAAATTGCTGACGCTTTAAGAGGTGTTGACGTTCCGGTATTGGTAAAAAACCCTGTTAATCCTGATCTTCAGTTATGGATTGGCGCATTAGAGCGTATCAATGGTGCTGGTATCACTAAATTAGGTGCTATTCACCGTGGTTTCTCTTCATTCGAGAAAAGCTCGTTCCGTAACGAACCAATGTGGGAACTTGCTATTCAATTGAAAACATTATGTCCTGATCTTCCGATCATCAATGATCCAAGTCATATCTGCGGTAACCGCGAATTAATCCCTTACATCTCACAAAAAGCGCTTGATTTAGACATGCAAGGTCTAATGATTGAGTCACATGTTGATCCTTCAGTAGCCTGGACAGATGCAAAACAACAAGTTACTCCTGCTGCTTTAAGCGAGTTAGTAGAGCGTTTAACTGTTCGTGAACCAGAATCTCAAAACGAAGTATTTGTAGATCAATTGGCTGACTTACGTAAGCAAATCGACAAAATCGATGATCAATTGTTACAGAAACTAGGTGAGCGTATGGCGATCGTAGGTAAAATTGGTGAGTTCAAACGTGATAATCAAGTAACGATCTTACAAGTTAACCGTTGGGATTCTATCATGAACAAAGGAAAAGCATTTGCAAAAGCCTTGAAATTAGACTTGAACTTCACTGAGAAATTCTTAGAATTGGTTCACGGTGAGTCTATCCGCAAGCAAACAGAAATTATGAATGCTGGCAAAGCAGAAAAAGGCATTGCAGCAGAAACACATACAGAAGTTAAATCTTAAGAATGAGTAAGCATGCACTTGTTTCTTTTACCGGAAACACAGAAATCCATACAGAGATCACCCTTACGGGTTCAAAAAGCGAGTGCAACAGGGCATTAATCATTAGTGCTTCAAGTAAAGGAGCGGTTAAAGTAGAGAATATGTCTATCGCTGCCGATTCCGTTACACTTGAACGCATCTTAAATCAGATTTCAACCGCAACTCCACATCAACAAACCGTTGATGTGGGACCTGCGGGTACTGCCATGCGCTTTTTAACGGCTTACCTTCCCACCCTTCCAGGGCAGTTTTTGCTGACTGGTACTGAAAGAATGAAACAACGTCCGATCGGTATTCTGGCAGAAGCTTTAAAAGCAGTAGGCGCCGATATCAGCTATGCTGAAAAAGATGGCTTTCCGCCATTGAATATTCAAGGCCCCTTAAAACAAACCACAGCTACCGTAAAAATTAAAGGTGACATTAGCAGTCAGTATATCTCTGCTTTGTTAATGATTGCCCCAACATTGGAACAGGGCCTTACCTTACAGATTGAAGGCGAATTAACTTCCCTTCCTTATGTAAACATGACCTTGAATATGTTGCAGGAAGCTGGCATTAGTCATGCCTGGGATGGCCAGAATATCAGCATCAAACCACAACCTTTTAAGCCTGCAACGTTAGTAGTTGAACCAGATTGGAGCGCTGCTTCTTACTGGTACAGCATTGCTTGTCTGGCTTCGAAAGCAGAAATCTCGCTGCCTTATTTAAAGGAAAAAAGCTTGCAGGGCGATAGCCGCATCAGGTCTATCATGACTGCTTTTGGTGTAAAAACTGCAACTACCGCTGAAGGAATTACACTTTCCTCTACAGATAAAGATTTTGGCGATGAGGTTTTAGACCTTAAAGATTGTCCGGATTTAGCACAAACGATTATCGTTTGCGCGGCTGCTTTAAAGCAAAATCTAGCTTTCACCGGACTGGAGACTTTAAAAATTAAGGAAACTGACCGTGTTAAAGCTTTACAAAATGAACTTGCAAAAATTGGTGTAACTTTAAATGAGGACAACCTTGTTTATACTTTAAACTGCGAAAACCTTCATTTCCCTGAGCGCGTTACTTTCGGTACTTACGAAGATCACCGCATGGCGATGGCTTTTGCTCCGCTAAGTTTGCTGATCAAAGAAGTGGTACTGGAAGAAATGGATGTGGTAGAGAAATCATACCCTGACTTTTGGAAAGACCTGGAAAAAGCAGGATTTACAGTTACAGTGATTTAAATTAACCTATAAAAAAAACTAAAAATGGCAGGTAATACATTCGGACAATTATTTCGCATCAGCACTTTTGGCGAATCACATGGTGCAGCTATTGGTGTTATTTTAGATGGCTGTCCGGCACAATTGCCCATAGATCTGGAGTTTATTCAGTCGGAACTGGACAAGCGCAGACCCGGACAATCAAAAATCACTACGCAAAGAAAGGAAAGTGATACTGTTCAGATTCTTTCTGGTGTATTTGAGGGTAAAAGTACCGGTACTCCTATTGCAATGCTGATTCCGAATGAAGATCAACGCAGTAAAGATTACAGTCACAATACCGATGTTTACCGTCCTTCTCATGCTGATTACACGTATGATGCGAAGTATGGTATCCGCGATCACCGTGGTGGTGGCCGTTCCTCTGCCAGAGAAACTGCCGCACGCGTTGCTGCTGGTGCCATTGCCAAGTTGTTTTTAAAACACCATGGTATTGAAATCTTTGCTCATGTATCCGCAGTAGGTAAGATTAATGCGCCAAATCTGGAAGCTTCTTTATCTGTTGATGAGCTATTAGCTGTCAGAGAAGAGAATATTGTACGTTGCGCAGATCCGGCTACGGCAAAGGAAATGATCGAATGTATTGATGAGATTAGAAAAGATGGTGATACTATTGGTGGAAAAGTAAGCTGTATCATTAGAAACTGTCCGGTTGGCTTAGGCGAACCTGTTTTTGATAAGTTACATGCAGACCTTGGAAAAGCGATGTTGAGCATCAATGCGGTACATGGTTTCGAATACGGTTCAGGATTTAGCGGAAGCGAAATGAGAGGATCGGAACATAATGACATCTTCCTTGTCGGAAAAGATCAGCCTAAAACATTAACTAACTTCTCCGGAGGAATTCAGGGAGGTATCGCTAACGGGATGGAGATCGACTTTACAGTTGCATTTAAGCCGGTAGCAACGATTATGCACAACCAACAGACCATTAATGCAGCTGGTGAAGCCGCAGAAATTAAAGGGAAAGGTCGTCATGATCCATGTGTGGTACCACGTGCAGTTGTGATTGTAGAAGCCATGGCAGCTTTGGTATTAGCAGATCAGTTACTTAGAAATAAAAGCAGTAAACTGGATTAATTGAATTGATTGGCTTTCATGCTGATCAACAAATGAGTCATAAAAAAAGGTGTTCTGTTGAGGAACACCTTTTTTTTTATGACTATTACAGTCGCTTTTATGATCGTAACTTCTTAAAAAGGAAGCTTCATTGAGCGATTAAAATATAGCTGGAAACTTAGCTGCATTATGTTCGTGCATCATTTGATAAACAGTTTCTACGATATCATCTACAGAAGGTTTAGTGAAATAATCACCATCAGAACCATACGGAGGACGATGTGCTTTGGCACTGATCGTTTTTGGCTGTGCATCCAGGCTATAATAACCTTTTTGTTCTTCTAAAATCTGTTGTAAGATAAAAGCAGATCCACCACCCGGCACATCTTCATCTACGACCAATAGTTTATTGGTTTTAGTTAAGGATTGCGCACAAAGTTTATCGATATCAAAAGGCAGTAAAGTCTGAGGATCGACGATCTCTACAGAAATACCAAAATTAGCCAGTTCTTCTGCGGCTTCTTCTACCACTCTCAATGTTGATCCGTAAGAAACAATCGTGATATCTGATCCTTTTTTAATCAGCTCTGCTTTACCTAATGGAACGGTAAAATCGCCAACATTTTCAGGAAGTTTCTCTTTTAATCTATAACCGTTAAGGCATTCGATGACTAAAGCAGGTTCGTCAGATCTGAACAAGGTATTGTACATACCCGCAGCTTGTGTCATATTACGGGGTACACAGATGTGTAATCCACGCAATGAACCAAGAATCAGTCCCATTGGAGATCCGGAGTGCCATACGCCTTCCAGTCTATGTCCGCGGGTTCTGATGATTACCGGTGCTTTTTGTCCGGCTTTGGTGCGGTATGATAAACTTGCCAAGTCATCAGACAATACATTCAGGGCGAATAACAGGTAATCCAGGTATTGAATTTCAGCGATTGGTCTTAAACCTCTCATTGCCAATCCGATTCCCTGTCCAACAATAGTCATTTCTCTGATTCCGGTATCGGTAATTCTTAAATCGCCATACTTAGCCTGTAGACCAGCAAAACCCTGATTTACATCACCAATAGCACCTAAATCTTCCCCGAAAGCCACTAATCTTGGATCGCGGCCAAAGTTGGCATCAAAACAAGCGTTTAGCAATTCGCGGCCATCTATCATTTTGCTGGAATCGTTGTACTCAGCAGGCAATTCCTTAACTAAGAACGGGCTTTCTTTTCCGTCGGTAAATAGTTTCGAATTATATCTTTCGGCGTTAAGTTCACTTTGTTCCGTGTACCATTCCAGTAATTCTGTTCTTTCCGCTGATAAGTTTTGAACGGTTAAGCGCAATGCTTTTCTGGCGGAAGAGATCACTTCTTTACGCATTGCATCCGGCGTACTGGCCAATTGCGCGGTAATTTTGGTGATTGCAGGATTTCCGTTAGCGACCTTATTAATCAGGTCAATAGCCTGGTCTTTTTCAGTTTTTATATCGGCAAGGAATTCATCCCATGCTTCTTTTTGGGTATCACGAACCATTTTCTTAGCCGTGTTTTCGATTTCCACAAGTTCTTCTTCAGAGATAATGGCTGATTCGATCATCCATTTACGCATCTGAACGATACAATCGTACTCTTTTTCCCATTCTAAACGCGCTTTATCTTTATAGCGCTCATGAGAACCAGAAGTAGAATGTCCCTGTGGTTGTGTCACCTCAGTTACGTGGATCATTACAGGGACATGTTCTGTACGGCATGCATCGATCGCTCTTTGGTAGGTTTCACATAAGGCAGGATAATCCCAGCCTCTTACTTTATAAATCTCATATCCATCACCATTTTCATCTCTTTGGAAGCCTTTGAGTATTTCGGAAATGTCTTCTTTGGTAGTCTGATATTTTGCAGGCACAGAAATTCCGTAACCATCGTCCCAGATAGAGATGGCCATTGGGATTTGCAATACTCCGGCTGCGTTGATGGCTTCAAAAAAGATACCTTCAGAAGTAGAAGCGTTACCAATTGTTCCGAAAGCCACTTCATTTCCTTTTACGGAGAAGTTTTTCAGGTAATCCAGTTCTTCATTTTGTCTGAATAATTTGGAAGCATAAGCTAATCCGACTAATCTAGCCATTTGCGCACCTGTAGGAGCAATATCTGAAGAGCAGTTTTTCATGGCTGTCTGATCTTTCCAGTTTCCGTCCTCATCAATGGTACGGTTTGCAAAGTGACAGTTCATTTGTCTGCCTGCGGATGCAGGTTCAGCTTCCACACTAGGGTTGGCGTATAATTGGGCAAAAAATTCTTTGATGGTACAAATGCCTGTAGCAAATGCAAAAGTCTGGTCTCTGTAATATCCAGAGCGCCAATCTCCATTCTTAAAGGCTTTGGCCATGGCAATCTGAGGAATTTCCTTTCCATCACCAAAAATACCAAACTTCGCCTTGCCCGTTAAAACCTCCTTACGACCTAATAAACTGGCTTGTCTACTTTCGAAAGCTATTTTATAATCGTTTACCACAATAGTCTTAAAGTCCTCAAAACTTAACTCTGAAGCGTCAATAGGATTGGTAGTAGGTGTAATATCCGGCATCATAAGCAATATTAGTTAGGTCGCAAAGATACATAAAATCTAAAGTATGACTTATGGCTGTTCTGTAATTTATATATTGGAATACTTTTTGATTTATGAATCAAAAGTTTAAATTTGCTTTAAATCACCATAATCATGAAAAAGTTATTACTATTATTTACATTAATTTTAGGAGTAAGTGTTGCTACTAACGCTCAAACAAAACCAGCTGAGTTCAAATTTGACAAGGAGCTGAACGATTTTGGTAAAATCCCTGTTAATAAAGCTGCAACGATTGAATTTAAGTTTGTTAACACTGGAGATCAACCACTAATCATTTCAAAAGTAGAGACTACTTGTGGTTGTACTGTTCCTGAATACACCCAGGTTCCAATTAAAAAAGGAGAAGCGGGTACAATTAAAGTTACTTATAACCCAACTGGTGCTGCAATGCCATTTAGCAAAGCGATTACGATCACTTCAAACGCTAAAACCACTACTAAAGTTTTATACATTAAAGGTGAAACTGTAGCTGCTCCAACTAAGTAATTTTATAAACGATATTTTTTATTAAGACCTCGTTCTACAACGAGGTCTTTTATTTTTGCGATATGCCTAACATTTCAGAAAAAGGGGTTCAAATGCCCGCATCACCAATCAGAAAGCTAACTCCATTTGCTGACCAGGCAAAAAAAGAGGGCAAAAAAGTCTTTCATTTAAACATTGGACAACCAGATATAGCTACACCAGAAGGCATGTTAAATGCCATCAAAAACATAGATTTCGATGTTTGGGCTTATACCCCATCAGAAGGAACACTTGCTTACCGAACCAAATTAGCAGAATACTATAATAAATTAGGTTATAACATCACTCCTGCAGATATTTTAGTAACTGTTGGTGGCTCTGAGGCGATTACTATCGCGATGCAAACCTGCGTAAATGAAGGTGATGAGATCATTATTCCAGAACCTTTCTATGCAAATTACAATGGCTTTGCCTGTATGAGCAATGTGGTGGTAAAACCGATCTTATCGCATATTGAGAATGGCTTTGCCCTTCCTCCTATCGCTGAGTTTGAGAAATTAATCACGCCTCGTACCAAAGCAATCATCATTTGTAACCCGAATAACCCTACTGGTTATTTATATTCAAGAGAAGAATTAGAGGCCTTGAAAGAACTTTGTCTGAAATACGATTTATTCTTATTCTCTGATGAGGCTTACCGCGAGTTCTGCTACGATGGAAAAGAGTTTATCTCTCCAATGCACTTAGACGGTCTGGATGAAAATGTTGTTGTTCTGGATACTGTTTCAAAAAGATACAGTGCTTGTGGCGCAAGATTAGGTTGTTTAATTACTAAAAACAAGGAAGTGATCCAATCGGGATTAAAATTTGCACAAGCAAGGTTAAGTCCGGGTATGGTGGAACAAATTGCTGGTACCGCAGCTGTGGATACTCCTGATAGTTATTTTGAAGCTGTAAACAAAGAATATACGCTTCGCAGAGACACTATTGTAAAAAGATTAAACGCTATTGAAGGTGTTTTTTGTCCGAATCCAGGTGGTGCATTTTACGTGGTAGCGAAGTTCCCGATTGATGATGCTGATGTATTTTGTCAGTGGATGCTGGAAAGCTTTGAACATGAAGGACAGACAGTTATGATGGCTCCTGCTACAGGATTCTACTCTACTCCAGGTTCCGGAAAAAACGAAGTGAGAATGGCATACGTGTTAAATACGGATGATATTAATAAGTCTATGGACTGTCTTGAAATTGCATTAAAACAATATCCTGGTAGAACTATGGCATAAATTTCGTAGATTTGTGTTACTAACACATGGGGCCGTTTTGGATTTGACAGGGTGGCGCTACGTATGTTAGCATGCAGTGCGTTGTACGGAGAGCACTTAAAAGAGAACGTTCACACTATAATTGGCGAAAATAACTACGCCTTAGCTGCCTAATTTAGAATTTCGCTAGCTTTTGTCCCTCTGACTGCTGCATTGTTAGGTTAGAATATGGGGCATCGAAATAACAATGCTGGCTGCTATAAGGTATGGTATAGCGGCGAGATAAAATACCTAAGGAAAAAGACAAGGTAGGTTTCCGGCCCGTCTGCTCCCGACAATAAATTGGAAAACAAGCATGTAGAAGGCATAACTTAACACACAACTGGACAAGGGTTCGAACCCCTTCGGCTCCACCCAGAGGGGAATCATTCATGATTCCCCTTTTTTTTTCTTAAAAAACAACCATTTCTCCTTAATTATCAATGAGTTATGATCGAGCATCTGTAACATCATAGGTGTTCGATAGATACCCTCAAAATAGTATAAATTGCTGTCGAACACCAATTTTACTAATTCTCTCTTTCCGGGCAAATCAGCTTCAGTATAAACATACTTCCTATCAGTAAGCAGGTCAAGATGTCTTGCCACTTTCGCCATAGCAAACTGTCCCTTCAGAGTTAAGGTACCTTACTTATGACCTTAATAATTATTAACAGTTAAATAAAAAAAAATAAACGATAATTTATAAAAAACTATGATTACATTGGATTAAAATTATCACAATTATGAAAAAAACATACGCTCTCTCAATTGTTAGCTTTTTTATTTTGCTAATGACATTTTATGCTTGTCAAAAACAAGAAACTGTACCTCTTCAAAATTCGGATCAGATTAAAAATGCTCAAGATTGGTTTAAAACACAAAAAATAACAAATTATTCCCCAGAATGGGATAAAGCAAAAATTGTTAAAAACCTTAAAACCGAATACATGGTTTTGAAAATCAACTACCCGATTGATCCGTTAAAAAACAAGATAGAATCCTATTTAGTAATCACCGGATCAAATGGGTCTTTCACAGGTAAAATCATTGAATCCATAAATTCAGATATTAAAGAGGATCAATACCCAATTCTATTTTCTTATTTATTTGAAGAAAAAATAAACACACCTAATATCCAAGGGGAAATATTATCATTCGACATAAATCATAAATTCATTTAGGGCTACGACTTCAATGGCACACAAAAGCCTAATAAATTATCTCTTTCACAAGGAAATCCACTAGATAAATCAAAATTAAATGCAGGAAAATTAAAGTCATATGATCATGAAATGGCTTCATGTGTAGATTGGTATTTGGTTACAAGGGTCATTGCAACTGGGGAAATGGTAAATTCCGTTTATTTATATTCAGAATGTACCGGTGGAAGTGGAGGTGGTGGCGGCGGCGGAGGCGGAGAGGGAGGATCAACCATATCCTATCTAACAAGGGAATTGAATACGGAAGCTGTAAAACAAAAGTTTCCCTGTGTAGATAAATTGATTCTTCAAGTAATCTTTGGATTAAAAGAGATGACCATCTTCGTCTTACCATTTATATCCGAACTTAGACCCACTATCACCTATACGACTGGGAACTTACAATGGGGCAGTCCAACAACCGGAGGAACTTTCATGTTAGGAAATGCCACCTATGATCCACAGAGTAGAGCCCAGTTGTCCTCAGTTGTTACACTAAATGAGCAAATGTTAAAAGAAAGTTCTCCATTATTAATTGCCGGAGCAGCAGTACATGAGACAATGCATGGCTACCTAAACTATAAGATAACTTTAGCTACTAATGAAATGGAAGAATCTTTTAAATATTCAGATAATTGGCTATTAAAACTAAGTGCCTACCATGATCGAACCAGTGGATCTAATACTACTCAGCATACCAATATCCTTATAAATTATTTTGATGATGGTTTAAAAGTACTTGGCGCCTGGAATAAAATATATGGAGGAAATTATGATGAAAAAGATATGGCTATGGCTATGATTTATGGCCTAGACCATGCAGATACTCATTCTCCTCAAACGTTGGTTGATAAAATTAACGAGGCGTACTCGAAAATAAAAATTAAATACAATATTTCTGACCAAGATTTAAACACATTCAAAAATAACAACCTATTTTCAAATAATAAAATGGCTACAACCGGATGTAACTAAAACTTAAAGTAATGAGACACATAATAATAATTTTATTTACCTACCTTATTCTAAGTCCCAAAGCTTCAGAAGCTCAAGTCGATGATTTTAAAAGAACTAACATTTACTATTTCCTTGATACTGCTGCCGTGCCTATAAAGGACAGGATCTTTGAAATTGACAATAATGGATCAACAATATATTATAACATTTTATGTATGTGCTACCCCTGGCAGACAAATATCAGATTCTTTTCAACTAGGGTATCGAAAACTCGGCCTCTCGCATTAGATGAATTTAATAAAATTAAGACAGCATCTATTCTAGACCTTATAAACATTGGAATCCAATTCGGAAAAGAATTAATAGTTAAATACAACTTTTTCATTATTGAGCCAGTAGGCAAAGAAATGAGAATAACAGAAGTAACTTTAGCGTATCCTCGTAAACCAAAAACCCATTCGACGATAATAGAAGTTAAACCGTTAAAGAATTGACCATGGCAAAACGATCTCCTAACCCAAATACTTCTTATGGACGAAAAAGGATAAGTAATGAATACCAACAACGTGTATCAAACATGAATCCTTCAGAACGTACAAAACATGAGTCTAATGTTAAGGATGTGACCGTGTGGTTATGGATGATTGTCATTGTAATTTGTGTTATTGCTTTCTTAGTCGGCGGTACTTCTGGTTTAATTGGAACTATGAAGTTCATGACAAACCAATAGTCAATTCAAGCTATGAATAACAAGCCCTTACAAACTCGGTAATTGATCTTAATTTCTCCTTATTATCAACCGTGTGCTTTGGAAATACAAAAGTTTGGTAAACCGGCCCTGAGAACTTTTTGTTCTTTAATTTGAATTTACACACAACATCCTTCGGCGGATTATTTCAGTTGTTACCGAAAAGCATTCTCATTGTTTTAGGAGTGATACCGGTTAATGTGCAAGACAGCTCAAACTTATCTTTCTTTATAGGTATAAGACCAAGATTTTGAAACATTTATCATATCCTTCTAAACCAAAAACCTATTCAACAATTATAAAAATTAAGCCATTAAAGAATTGACACCTTAATAACACAATAGCTCTTCATCTCTGGAAGGCTATTATTAACCGGCACCGCTGGGTACTACTAATCTAGACTGGTTAGAAGGACCCGATAACAACAAAAGAACATTCTACATAAATCAATAATAGACATTTATTACAGAAAGAATCTTAGCTTCGCAAAACTAACTTAAAGTGCCTTACCTATTAATTTTCAGACTTTCAAAGTATGTTGTTTTTTTAAGGCAGATCAGTTAATTACAAAAAGATATGAATTTAAACGAATTAAGAATTGGTAATTATGTCTTTACAGACGCTAAAGACTTAAATGGCAGCACCAGTCCTTGCGAGGTGCTGGGTATTTTGCCAGGCCAAAAGATAGCTTACAAAGCAGTGGCTGCACTGGTAGAATGTAATCAGGAACAGGTTCAACCTATTCCCCTGGACGCAGACTGGCTGGTTAACAAACTTGGTTTTAAAGACAATGCCGGTGGTTACTTTCAGCACCAAGATTTCAATTTCTTCTTATTTCATGTAGTAGAAGATGAATATTTTGATTGCTATAAGCAATTACCATCAAATGATGATACCGGAGATTTTAAAACCTTACAACACGTTCATAAATTACAGAATCTGTTTTTTGAACTGTTTGATGAAGAATTGATCAATAACGATTAAACACAACACAAAAGCCCTTCATCTCTGAAGGGCTTTATAATTAATATAAATTGAGGGGGATAGTTAGATTTAGTGATGTGCTTTTAATGCATCCGCATGTCCGCCACCAATATGCTGCTGTCCCGGAACAACATTGATCACGTAATCCGTGGTGTGGACCTTACCTTCGGCCTGAAACTGTATCCAGCCTCTGTAAATACCTGGGTTCGGAAAGGAAGCATGTAATTTATACCTTCCGTTTTCCACCTCAGGATGGGCATGAATATATGCTTTATCCTCAGTGCTAATTAATACGACATGGGCTTTTGCGCCTAAGAAATCATCTAATGTTGCAGGATCAATTTCTTTTCCATCTTTTTCAAGAACACCATCAATCATCATGTGGCCATTTGTAAACTTACCCTGTTCCGCAACTAGTGAAATGCTATAAGCTCCTGAATTTCCAATCAATTTTTCTTCAGTATAATTAGCAGGAAATGGCGCGGTACCCGGAACATTTACTTCCAGTTTACTGACCACCTGACCAGGTCCTTCTGGCTTATAATCTGCAAAAAGATAAAATTTACCACTGGCAGGGAAGGTCGTTTTAACCGTATAACCTGCGATGCTTTCCTGCGGATGAATGTGGTTAAAATACGACAGGTCTTCGTTCACGATGATCAGGTGAATTTTCTGTTCATGCGACAACTCTAACTTTACTGGTTTTTGAGGCGTTAAGGTTAATGTGGTTTCTTGTTCCGGAACAATGTTCTGAGGCTCAGACCTAAGTTCCATATTGTATTCGCTACTTTCCATATCCTTATAATTTATCAGGTGATTACTTGTTTTTCAGGAAAAAGAAGCTGCTCAGCGGAGCAGCTTCTTTCTAATTTACTGTGGTTAATTTAAGCGGTCGGCGGTAAAACCGGCTTCATTAATGGCAAAAATGACGGAGCTTTCATCCACCTCATCTGAGACAACGGTCAATATTTTTTCCGGTGTTTTCACGTCAACTTCCCAGTTGTCTTCTCCGATAGCTTCATTAAGAATCGGAGAAACTCTTGCCAGGCATCCGGAACACTTGATGTTCGTTTTAAATTTTAATGTTTTCATTGATGCTAATATTTGTGTTAATGTATTTTGTTGAACTATTCTTTTAATCTTATATCCCAATCGCGTTACTGAGCCGGTTATTTTCTCAACGGAGGTTAATAATGGCTCATAAGAGATGACCATAACACCAGGGAGTACCGCAACCAGATAGGCTCCAGGGTTCTTTAATACGGAAAGTGTTACCGTTGAAATGCAATAACCATCTTTCAGGTCGCTGATGTCTAAACCGAGCAATTTCATGTTCAGAACAGATTATTGACCGACCTTATAACCCAGCTGCTCCCAACACAATGAAACCTTCTCATACTGCTTATCTTTAAATTAAGTGTTCCCATAATCATTAGTTTTATAGTACAAAGTTATCTCCCGGGGCAGCTACAGCTTTTACACAATTGCCGTAATATTTTATGAAATTCTAATCAAACTCAATGGTAATATCCTCAGTCAGAGGGTAACTCTGGCACAGCAAAATCATGCCCTGCTCGACTTCCTTCTTCGTTAGCGCATAATTTTTAGCCATCCTCACCTTTCCTGAAGTGATGATGGCGACACAGGCACCACAGCTTCCAGCTTTACAGGAATGCCCGAAAGCAATGCCCTCTTTTAGTGCGGCAGTCAACAGTGTTGATCCAGGCTCGATTTCAATCAAATGGGTTTGCTCATAAAAATGAACCAGTACTTCCCGCGTAATTTCAGGCAGAGTTAACTGCTCCGCTGGAACCTCTTCATCGGTAAATCGTTCCATAAAAACACCTGTTTCAGGAATTTCTAAAGCTTCCAGGGCCTCCTGATAGATTTTCATCAGCCCCGATGGCCCACAAAGAAAGAAATGAGCTCCTGATGGTTTTCCCACAGTAGCGGCCTGTTTCAATAGCTTTTTAACGACCAGTTTGCCCAACCTATCCTCAATTAAAGTCCCTGTAAAGACCGGCTTTGCTCCAGCCTGCTGTGATAAGGCATGGATCACATGAAGCCGCCCTGTATATTGCAGGCTTAATGCTTCAAGAGCAGTTGCAAAAATCACGTCCGACCAATTTCGGTTGGCATAAATTAAGGTCACCTGAACCTCAGCTGATGTACTCAATAAAGATTTGGCCATAGAAAGTAACGGTGTTATACCGCTTCCCCCGGAAAGTAAAACCACATCCTTGCACTGATAACTGCTTTTAAGGGGTATAAAGGAACCATAAGGTCCCTCTATTTCCAATTCGCGGATTTCTGCTACCTGATCTACCAGGTAATTACTCATTAAACCATCTTTTACCCGTTTCACCGTGATGGCAGGATAAGCGTCCAGATCAGGTGAAGACGACAAAGAATAAGAACGGGTTATTTTTTCTCCATTGACCACCTGGCTGATATTGACAAACTGCCCGGGTAGGTATTTGAAGGCAGATTTCATCACATCAAATTCAATGGTTACCGCATCCTTTGTCTCTATAGTCACCTTACGGATTGGCCAGATCATTTTATATTTCTTCATTTATTTGAATGTCTTGATAGAAAAAACAGCGATCAATGCCCCTAAACCACTGACTACCGCGGCAGATTTGAATGCAGTACGGAAACCGTCATTTAACAGGCCGACCTCTACTGTACCCCCTTGTGCCATATCCGTTTGCGCGGATACAATAGCAACGATGATCGCCAGTCCCAGGGCCGAACCAATCTGATAACTGGTATTTACCAACCCAGAAGCCAGTCCGGTTTCTTCCGGTTTGGCGCCCGACATGGAGGCAATGGTTCCGGGAATATACGCCAGCGACATACCCAGGGCTCCTAACAGCGATGCAGGTAATACATTGACCATAAAAGTGCCATCAACGGGAACCGTACTAAAAAGAACCAGAGAAGCAGTAAGCGATATAAATCCGGCGATCAGACTGGCTTTAAACCCAAATCTTGCCACCACTTTCCCTACAACTCCACCCATCAGAATCATGATGGCAAAAGTCATCGGTAGTAAGGCCAGACCACTATGGAAAGCAGAATAATTTAAAACCTGTTGCAAGTAAAGATTCAGGAAAAACCATAATGGAATCCATGCACCAGCTAGTAAGCCCATCACCAGGTTACCGCCAGAAAGGTTGGGCACTTTGAAAATAGATAAAGGGACCAATGGCTCTTTTTTGTTCTTTTGTACGATCAGGAAAACGATAAACAGTGCTACTGCTAAAGCCAGTAATCCAAGTGTTTGAACCGAAAGCCAGCCTGCACCTTCTGCTGAAACAATCGCATATACCATCAGAATCAGCGCTGCTGTGGCCAGAATCGCCCCAAGAACATCTACTTTTCCTTTTCGTGTTGCGCCTTTAAGTAATAATCCTGGGCTCAAAGCCAGTACAATCAGGCCCAAAGGGATATTGATCAGGAACACCCATTCCCAGGAAAGCCATTGCGTAATGGCACCACCGAAAAACACACCAGCAGAACCACCTGCCGCAGCGGCAGCACCCCAGAATCCAAGGGCTTTATTCAGTTCTTTCGGATCAGTAAATTTGGTTAATACCAGCGTTAATGCGGCTGGCGCGATGAATGCAGCACCCAGACCTTGCAATGCTCTACCGGTATTTAAAACCGCTTCTGACCAGGCCAGTCCTGCTAAAAGTGAAGCGCTTGTTAAGATGGCAAATCCCCACATGAAAACCTTACGGGAGCCAAACAAGTCGGACAAACGGCCTCCAAGCAGCAGGAAACCGCCAAAAACAATTACATAAGCATTAAAGATCCATTGAAGTCCGGTTTGTGAATAACCGAGATCGGTTTTGATGGCCGGTAAGGCTACTCCTATGATGGAGGTATCCATGATCACAATGAACTGGGCCATACATAGCAAAGAAAGTGCTGCCCATCGCTTGGCGTAAGGCAGCACTTCTATAATTGGTTGTGTTTTATTTCTTGACATAAATTTATTATTTGTGCCAAAATTAGAGAACACTGAACCGGGGATTTTATACAATTACCGGATAATGTTATAGAGTTTTAGTATCCCCTATAATTTCAATAAACCCAGAGATCGCTGTAACTCAACAGACAAGACCTTAAGTGTATATACGGACTGTAAATAGTTGATTTGACCTTGTGTCAGCGCCAATTCGGCATCCGTTAATTCCAGTCTGGAACTTAAGCCGTTCTTGTAGCGGTCGTTCATCATCGTGTAATTTAACTCCGCTGCATTTACCGTTGTTTTTTGAATAAGGAGTTGTGCCCGGGCTTCTTTCCACCTGCTGATGATGGCCGCCAGTTCCGCATTCATTTCTTCCTTCAGCTCATTTAACCGGATATTTTCCTGTCGTACTTTAATCCGCGCCTGATTAATCTGCGCATTGGTACGGTTTCCGTTAAAAATCGGTACGCTCACCTGGAATCCCAGAAACGAAGTGCGGGGTACGGTATAACTACCCAGATGGAGATTATCGGCCTGTGCCTGCAACTGGTACTGCCCTACAATGGAAGCCTGAGGCAAGCGCTCTGCTTTGCTGGCAGACCATTGTTTTTCCTGCTGCTCAATGGTCAGTTGTTGCAGTCTGATGTCCTGGCGGTTCAGTCCGGCAGTTTTCAAAGCTTCCTCCAGCGTATAAAACCGGGCTTGATCCTGCCCGATATGGAGACTGTCGGTTGGTTTAATCGATACCACCTCATTTAATCCAATCAGTCTTTTTAACTGAATCCCACTCACCTCGATGTTGTTCCTTAAATAGGATATAGAAGACTTTAAATTCTCTACCGCAATAAAGCTTCTTAAAGTATCCACTTTCAGACTTCTCCCTTGCGCAAATAAGGCTCTGGTATCTTGCAATGCCCTGTTGTTCCGCAACAAACTTTGCTCTTGTAAACTGAGCTGACTATTCATCAACAGCAAACCATAATAGCTACCGGAGATCTGAAATGCCAGTTGGCTTTCCAGATCAGTAGTTTTTTCTTTCTGTATCTTTTCATTGATCACAGCGACCTGCTTCTGGCGCCGCGCATTTTCCATAAATACCGGCTGATTTAAAGATAAAAAGCCGTTAAAGGCATTCTTCCCGCCTACCGCAACGTCCTGCACCGGATTGGTGGTGCCGGCAAATGTGCCGGGAAGAAAGATCACCTGACGATCAAAGTAACGGGAATATCCGGCAGTTGCCGAGATAGACGGTAACAACCTGCTCTTCGTTTCCCGGGTAATCTCCTGATAACGAATCTCCTCCAGCGTTTGTATCTGGAGTTCTTTATTGCCCTTTGCGGCCATTGCTAAGGCCTCCGCAAGACTTAAGTCTTTTTCCTGGGCATACAAGGCTTTGCCCGAAAACAGAAGCAGCAAAGCCAGTGGTATATTTAATATTTTCATTGTCTTTCTTTAATAGGTCAGCATTATGAGATTTCTTCATTTTCTTCTTCAACCGCTTCTTTACGCTTGGTTCCTGACAGGTAAGAGTATACCGCAGGGATAATAAACAGGGTAAGAATCCCGGCAAAGGTTAATCCACCAGCAATTACAATTCCCAGCGACTGGCGGCTGTTCACCGTAAATGCAATTGGCAACACACCGAATATCATCGCCAGCGAAGTCATTAGGATCGGACGGAAACGGGATATTGCAGCTTGTATCGCCGCATCATATTTGGAAAGTCCTTGTTCTTTCAAATGATTGGCAAATTCTACGATCAGGATACCATTTTTAGTAATTAATCCCACCAGGGTGATGATTCCAATCTGACTGAATACATTTAAACTCTGGTCGAACCAGTATAAACTCAGGATAGCACCTGTTATCGCCATTGGCACCGTCAGCATGATGATCAGCGGATCACGTAAACTTTCAAATTGTGCGGCCATGATCATGTAGACCAGCAACAAAGCCAAAATCAGTGTAGAGGCAATATTGCCCTGACTTTCTTCGTAATCTCTGGACTGACCCGCTAAACTCGTTTTGAAGTTTTCGTCCAATACTTCCTTTTTGATGCGGGTCATTTCTTCAATACCCGCTTCCAGACTTACACCTGGTGCTAATCCGGCAGAAACAGTCGCAGAAGTATATTGGTCATAGCGATAGATTGCCGCTGGACTAATCCCTTCATCGATAGTCACCAGATTATCCAAAGAGATCATTTGCTGATCCGCAGAGCGGACATAAATCGCACGAAGATCACTGATGTCGTTCCTGTTTTTACGTTCTACCTGACCAATAACTTCATATTGCCTGTCAGCACGTAAGAAATAACCATAACGCTGGCCAGAGAACGAAAGCTGTAAAGCTCTGGAGATTTCCTGCACAGAAACACCCATTAAGGCCGCTTTTTGCCTGTCAATATTGATCTTTAATTCTGGTTTATTGATTTTCAGATTGGCATCAACGAACATGAGTTTTTTGCTCTGTCTTGCTGCAGCCAGAAATTTCGGAAGCACTTTGTTTAAGCTATCCAAAGTTGGCGCCTGAAGTACATATTGTAGCGGCATACCACCGCCATAGCGTGTACCAATGGTTGGTGGCAGGTAAGGGAATAAAAGGAATCCCTTGAACTGACCAGAAGCCATGGCGTATTTATTGTACAATTCCTGAGTAGATAACTGACCTTTTCCAGGGTTATTCAGATAAATACTCTGCACCGCAATATTAACGGGTGCCGGTGCAGGAATAAAAGAAATACCGACCATAGAATAGGTTTGATATAACCTGCTACCGGTAGAGTCATTCACATATTTACCCACTTCCGTCATTCTCTTTTGCATATATTCAAAAGAAACACCCTCAGGGGCAATAGCGATCAAACTCATATTCGATCTGTCCTCAATCGGGGCAAGCTCAGAAGGAAGTTTTTTCCCGACAAAATAAATCAGACTGGCAGTAACCACTAAGAATACCGGGGCTAACCAGCGGCGTTTCATAAACGCGATTAACAAACTCGCATAGCCATTATTTAAGCGAACAAAAAACGGCTCTGTATTTCTGTATAACCAGTTTGGCTTGTCGTTCTTTTTTAACAATAACGCACTCAGCATAGGCGAAAGCGTTAAGGCCACAAAAGCCGAAACCAATACAGAACCCGATACCACAATGGCAAATTCTTTAAACAACTGGCCACTGATCCCACCCATAAAAACAATCGGCATAAATACCGCAGCCAGGGTGATCGTGGTAGAGATCACCGCAAAATAAATTTCTTTAGAACCTTTGAAAGCAGCCTGAATTGGCGACATCCCTTCTTCGATCTTTTTATAGATGTTTTCCAACACCACAATCGCATCATCAACCACTAAACCTATCGAAAGCACTAATCCCAGCAGGGTAAGTACATTGATGGAGAAACCTGCGACATACATAATGAAAAATGCAGAAAGGATGGAAACCGGAATCGCCAGTACCGGGATAATGGTAGAACGCCAGTCGCGGAGGAAAAGAAAGATAATCAGTACCACCAAACCGAAGGCTATGAAAAGCGTTTCTTCTACTTCTTTAATCGAAGTACGCACAGGGCTGGTGAAATCGAAACCAACAATCAGGCGATAATCTTTGGGAACTTCTTTACGCAATTGAGCTAATCTGGCATGAAATTCATCCACTACTTTAATCGCGTTCGCCCCCCTTTGAATCTGAACGGCAATTCCCACACCAACACGGTTTAAATTGCCGGTTTCATTGATGATCGCGGTTCTCTCATTTTCTTCTCCTAATTTCGCAGATCCGATATCTTTTAAACGCACAACGGTATTCCCCTCGCGTTTTAAGATCATTTCATTGAAATCTTCTACCGAAGTTAAACGACCTAGCGTCCTTACACTTAACTCATTATTTGCGCCTTCAATTCTTCCGGAAGGAATATCAATATTTTCTCTTAACAGGGCCTGTCGGATGTCTTCCGGAGTAAGCATATAAGCGGCCAGTTTAACCGGATCAAACTGTAGTCGCATGGCATACTTATGTTCCCCGACAACGGCAACACTATTTACGCCCGGAATAGACTGCATCCTGTCTTTGATGACCGTAGAAGCCAGATGACTAACTTCTCTGATGTCTTTGGTATCACTTTCTACCTCTAAAAAGGCAACCAGATTATCCGGTGAAGAAGCCTTTTCCACCACCGGCGGATCTACATCGGCGGGAAGTTGTTTTCTGGATTTGGCCACCTTATCGCGCACATCATTCAGTGCATCTTCCAGGTCGATATCCCTGGTAAATTCGATAGAAATCACACTGACCTGCTCCCTGGATTCAGAAGAAATTGTTCTGACGCCATTGGATTCGGCAATAGATTCTTCCATGGGTTTGGTGATCTTGGAGGCAATTACATCAGGACTCGCACCTGGATAATAGGTAACTACAGAAATTACTGGCGGTTCAGTGAGGGGATATTCCCTGACTCCTAAGTATTTCCAGCCAACAATCCCCATAACGACGATAAAGGCGGAAAATACAGCCGCCAGAACCGGTTTTTTTATACTTAATGATGATAAACTCATGTTTTTAATATTTGAAATAGATTATTTGGACACTGCAGCCTGAACCGGCATACCGTCGCCAAGACGAAGAAGATTGGACACAATGACACTGTCGCCATTGTTTAAACCAGAAATGATGGTGGCTGCAGTTTCAGTTCTGTTGCCAATACTGACCGACATTGATTTGGCAGCGCCATTTTTAACCACAAAAACACTGTATCCTGCTTCGCCCGGGATGAGTGCTTCGGTTGGTAAATTAATCGCTTTTGCATCTTTTCCCGAGGTACTGAAATGGATCTTCACAGACAAACCCGACCGGAACTTTCCGCCTGGATTATCGGCGATGGCCTGTACTTGTAATGCCCTGTTTTGAGCGTTAAGTCCAGGTTCAGTCGCTTTAATGCTGGCCGATTGCTGCTGACCAGAAACTGCGGTTGTAAAATTAATTTTACTCCCTGTTTTAACCAGTGGAAGGTACTTCTCCGGTACAGAGAAATTGATCTTAATCGTACTATGATCCTGAAGGCTCACCAGCTCCGTTCCCGGTGCTACAAAAGAACCCGGATCTACCTTTGAAATACCAATATTCCCTGAAAAAGGAGCTTTGATCTCCGTCTTATTCAGCTCCACCTGGAGGACTTCTTTTTGGGCTTCCAGCGCTTGTAATTTCACCGCGGTTTCATCGTATTGCTGTTGATTTACCGTTTCTGTTTTTAGCAGATTGCCAATCCGCTGTTCATTGAGGCGGGCTAGTTTAAGTTCAGCATTCAAGCCTTTTAACCGGGCTTTCAGGTCGGCATCATTTAATTTATAAAGCAATTGGCCTTTATTGACATATCCTCCGTCCTGAAAAGCAACCTGAATAATCTTTTCGGCGATTTCACTAACGATAGCAACTTCCCTGTAGGGGGCCATCGTGCCAACAATCACTTCTTCCTGATTCAGATTTTCTTCATTTACAACGATGGCATCTACGGGTAGTTTGCTCGCCTCAGCAGTTGCCGCAGCGGAGGTTTTTTGCGTATTTTCCTTACTGGTTTCACAAGCAACCAGCAGCATGCTACAGAGCACAGGAAGGAAGAAAACTTTTAGTTTATTTGTATCTTTTAACATGATCGGATTAATAATGGTGGAACAAATAGTTATTTTAATGGGTACAAATCTAGGGGCATCAGCACCCTGGACTTTATACTATTGCGGGGAAGTGTTATAGAATTTCTGGCAGAATTGTTAAAAAAAATGCCCGACTAAAAGCCGGGCATTGGTATTTATTTAGGTTGCTGTTCTAATGGAACCTTTTTTCACTTTTTTTCATGATGGCCAGTTTATCCTGCCTTATTCCTTTGTAATAAGCAAAGTCGAATCCTGTATGTTTTTTCAATTGCCTTGACAAATAAGCTACGCTGCTATACCCCAGGCCATGGGCGATATCGGTTAAGGATTTATCGGTATACACTAAAAGCGCTTTTACTTCCTCTATTTTCTTTTGTATAATGTACTTTTCCAGCGTATTACCTTGTGCAAGAGAAAATATAGCACTTAGTGAGTCATAATCCCTTTGTAATTCATCACTAATCCGCTTTGAAAACTTAACAGGCTCTCCACTTTCTGATTGCTCGTTGATACCGAGTTCAACGGCATGTTTAATCTGACTGACCAATTGTTCATTCTTATCCTTGATCAACTCGAAGCCGTTTTTTTGCAAAACCAGGTTTAAAGCTTGTTCATAAACAGGAATTGTGCTGTTTTCTTTTAAGATCACCTCGCCCAGATTTATACTCGATATGTCTAAACCGAGTTGGGAAAGTTCTTCGCTTAATACCGTAAAACAACGGCTACAAACCATCCCTTTTATGAGTAACTTATTGTTCTTTTTCATAACAAAAAATTTATACTCAAAAATAGAATGCCCGATAAAATTGGGCTTACACTATTTAGGGAATAGTTTATAGAATTTACAACTTGTCTAATGACCTGCGCGTATTCTCTTTTATTTTTTTAAAATGAGAAGGCGTAAATCCAGTAGCCTTTTTGAATTGGGTAGAAAGATACTGGACACTACTGTAGCCCAATTTATGAGCGATCTCACTTAAGGTAAGCTCATTATACTCTAAAAATTCTTTGGCTCTTTCGATGCGTTGCAGGATGATATATTGTTCAATAGTAATGCCCTCGATATTGGAGAAAAGTGAGCTGATGTAATTATAATCTATACTGATCTTTTGCTGAATCAGATAGGATAACTTAATGGTTAAATCTATCCGGTCTGCCCCATGAATAATTTCAATGATGAGATTTTTGACTCTTTCTACCAGCACCATTTTGCGGTCGTCCAGTAGCTCAAATCCCTTTTCCGACAACCAGTTCTTTAAATAACTGATTTGCATAGCAGAGAGATCTTCTGCTAATTCTACTTCTCCCATCAGTACACTGAGGGGTATTACATCCATGTTTTCAAAGCCCTGTCTGACCACAGTGATGCACCTGAAACATACCATATTTTTGATTGACACCTTCATTTAAGACAAACATAGCTTGCCGGTCAGGTTCAAAAACTACATAATTACTGCAAAAACTTGTAAAATTTCATGTTAAGGATAAAGAAGATTACCCTCCTACCTGCTCAACATCATTTCCCGGCTTATCTACCTCAATATCATTATCTTTTAATGCCTGATTATATCCTAAGGAATATTGAATTCTCCCCCATGCTGTCAACATTAACACCAGGTCTTCTTCTTTAAGTTCTCCGCTAACCTGAGCTTTGCAATAATGTAAAAATTCAATTTCCGTCATGATGTTTTCCTTTGTTTGATAATTATTCTATTAAAACAGGCACTAAAATTGCCGTAGCCAGCCTGATATTCTCCGGCAAATATCGCTATCTTAATCATCATTACATACCATAAACAGATGATAAAATTATACGCCACCTTGATTCTCTTATGCTGTAGCCTGATGGTACAGGCTCAAAAAGAAATACAACAGTACCAAACGTACTTTGCAACCGGCAATTACAAGGGGAAAAACATCCTGGTCTTACGTAAGTTTGAACAATCTGATCAGCAGCACTACCTGATTGTTGATCCCCGTAGCCTGGAAACACAAATTATAAGCAGCAAACAAATTTCCGTAAATCCCATCAAATTTGAGGACTTCGGAACCTACAATACCCCATACTTTAAGGCTCTTCAAACGGCACAAAAACAATCGCTCAACCTTCAGGATGCCGGAATTACCCAGGGCTTTCCAAAGGAAAAAGGCATCACGCTAACGATAGATTTATGCCCTTCCCATAAACCTTTAGACAGGAGTATCTTCAATTCACTGATCGCTGCATTTCAAAAAGAAGAGCGACCGGTTCCAGTGGCCTTATCCATTACCGGAAAGTTTATGTTGAGTCATACGGCCGATATCAACTGGCTTCAGGGACTGGAAAAATCGGGCGATTTAGCGATAACATGGACCAACCACACCTATAACCACCATTATGACCCCAAAGCCCCCTTGGCGATCAATTTTTTAATGAAACCAGGAACCGACCTTAACTTTGAAATATTAGGCCTGGAACAGGCAATGATCGAGCGGGGATTACTACCTTCGGTTTTCTTTAGATTTCCAGGTTTGGTATCTGATCAAAAGCTAGTCGACAAAGTAACCAGCTATGGCCTTATTCCAATTGGAAGCGATGCCTGGCTGGCAAAAGGACAACAAAGTCATGCCGGAAGTCTCGTGCTGATTCATGGAAACGGAAACGAACCTATTGGCGTTCAGGATTTCCTAAAGCTATTGGCTAGCGAGAAAGCGACCATTAACCAGCAGCAATGGCTACTTTATGATTTGAGAACAAGCGTTGGAAATGAATTCAAATAAGGAAAAACGGGTTTAAATTAAAACTTAAAACAAGGCTTTTGGTTCTCTCTTAAAAGAGAAACACAGCTGCATTAAAATAAGCAAAGCAACTAAAAATTTACACATGGAAATTGGGATCAGCACATTTGGCGAGTTACAACCTGATGGCGTAGCAGGAAAAGCTGTTAACGCACATAAAAGAGTTCAGGAATTATTAGAAGAAGTAAAGCTTGCAGACGAAGTTGGTCTCGACGTCTATGCCTTCGGAGAGCATCATCGTTCCGACTTTGTCATTTCCGCACCTGAAATTATGATGGCAGCGGCAGCGGCCATCACCAAAAACATTAAACTATCAAGTTCTGTAACGGTATTGAGTTCCACAGATCCGGTCCGAACTTTTCAAAACTTCGCTACCGTAGATTTAATCTCTAACGGAAGGGCTGAAATTATTGCCGGTAGAGGATCATTTACAGAATCATTCCCTCTTTTCGGTTATAATCTGAATGATTACGATGAGCTTTTCACTGAAAAGCTAGGTTTATTCCTACAGCTCAATGAAGAAGAAATTGTAACCTGGAAAGGAAAGCACCGCGCTCCAATTGTGAAAAGAGGCGTATATCCACGTCCTATCCAACCTTCTATACCACTATGGATTGGGGTTGGTGGCACACCCGCATCAGCACAACGTGCCGGAAGAATGAACCTGCCGATGGCAGTGGCAATCCTGGGTAGTCCGCCAGAACAATTTGTCCCTTTTATCAACCTATATCGTAAATCAGCACAGGAAGCCGGACACGATCCTACTAAACTTCAACTGGCCATCAGCTCGCAGTTTTACGTAGCAGAAAATGCGCAACAGGCTGCTGATGAGTTTTACCCATCTTATGAGCAATTGATGAACCGTGTAGGGAAAGATAGGGGCTGGTCGCCGATGAGCAGAGAACAATTCGATTATTTACGTACTGCCGGGCCATTGGTCGTTGGAAGTCCCCAACAGGCAATTGATAAAATCATGCATCAGTATGAGCTTTTCAAAAACACCAGATTCCTGGCGCAGCTGGTAACCGGATCTATTTCGCACAAACAGGTATTGAAAACCATTGAATTACTGGGCACTCAGATTGCCCCGGTGATCAGAAAAGAAACACAGTATAAAAGCTAAATACCATTATATTTAAGTTGCCTTCAAAATACCGGAGGCAACTTAATTACGCAGCTATCGGCAGCTCATCAATCAGTTATTTGCGCAAATGCCAGGCTTTTGGCTTCGCAAAAGCACGCAATCCCTGATGCGAAAGCGTAGCACCAAAACCAGAATGTTTCCTGCCGCTCCATGGCAAACCAGCGCTTACCCGATCGCAACAATTCCAATATCCTGAACCCGCATCAATATCTCCAAGAATCTGCGCTGCGCGATCCTGATCAGCAGAATATACCGCAGCAGTTAAGCCATAATCACTATCTTTCATCAATGCGATAGCTTCCTCATCATCTTTCACTTTCATGATGCCTATAATAGGACCGAAACTTTCTTCCCGCATCACTTTCATCTCATGATTTACGTTTATCAATACTGTTGGTTCAAAATAATAGCCCTTTCCTGGTCTTCTTTTCCCTCCACACAACAATACTGCGCCTTTCGACAAAGCATCCTGCACCTGATCTTCTAATACCTCCAGCTGCTCCTTCCTCGTTAGCGCAGCGATATAAACCACTTCTTCCGTTGGCAAACCTATTTTCCAGGACTGTACTTCTTTCAAAAATGCGGCTTCATAAGTATCATAAACCTCCTCATGAACATAAATACGCTCTACTGCACAGCAACTCTGGCCATTGTTATAAAACGCACCATCTGCTGTTCCTATCGCTACCGCAGCCACATCAGGCACATCATTAGCCACATATAGCGGATCCTTCCCTCCTAATTCCAGCTGACAAGGCACCATTTTCTGCGCTACCCTTTCATAAATATATTTTCCCGTACGATAAGATCCTGTGAAAAAATAACCGTCAAAATCAAGGTCCAGCAAGGCCTCCCCTGTTTCTTTAGCGCCAATAGCAACTTTAAAAACATCATCAGGTAATCCGGCCTCTTGCCATAACCTTTCAATTTCCAGCCCGGTTAATGTGGCATATTCAGAAGGTTTATACAACACTGCATTTCCAGCAATTAGTGCAGGAACAAACACATTGACACCCACCAGATAAGGGTAATTCCAAGCAGAAATATTACAGATTACCCCCAAAGGTTCATAAGAAATTTTTTCCTGTAGCTCCTCCGTATCCGTTACCAATTCATCAGCTAAATATCGTTCTGCGTAATTCATCATCCAGGAAATCCGCGTTCTTGCCCCCTTAATTTCATTGCGCGACTGCTGTATGGGCTTTCCCACTTCCGAGGTCAATACCGTAGCCAAAACTTCTGTTTCTAATGCCAACAGGTCGAAAAAGCGCTGTACAACAGCCAATCGTTCCGCTAACGTTTTCTTTGCCCATCCTTTCTGCGCCTCCCGGAGTAAAGTATATTTCTCCTTTAACGATGCAAGGTTGTCTTCCTGGACCGCCTTTATGATTTCTTCAGTGGCTGGATTGATGATCTTCATTTTTGATGATTTCTAATTTCCTGAATAAATTGTTCTTTGATCTTTTGAGAAAAAGGCCGGGTTTCCTTTTCCTCCATTCTTTCCGGATGCCATTGAACCGCCAGCATAAAGCCATGGTTCTTTTTATCCTTGTACTCTAAACCTTCGATGGTTCCATTTCCTGAAACCGCATAGGCATTGATCATTAAGTTATCCGCCAGACGCAAAGGATCTACTGCCTGATGGTGTGCACTATTAACCAGTCCGTTTTGTTCATTGGTAATTTCTGCTAATAAAGAGCCTTCAATTAGTTTTACCTCATGAACTTTATCAATTGATCCTTTTTTATGAATCGCATTCTCCGCTTCTCCGATATCATCAAAAACAGCTCCTCCTTCTAAAATATTGATGTATTGCATTCCTCTGCAAATACCCAGCAAGGGCAATCGTGCTGCTTTTGCATAGCTATAAATCTGCCGTTCAAATTCGTCCCTTTCCGGAGAAAACTGTGCGGGCCGGTAAGGATAATCTGCTGCTCCGCCAGAAATAGCAGGTGTTACATCAATCCCTCCGCTTAATACAAACCCATCGCATTTCGCAATATCTTCGGTGTTTCCCTTTTCAAAAGAAAGTTCCAGCAATTCCAAATCTTCCCCAAGATCAGTAGCGGTAAACCAATTCCAATAATTTTGAAAACCAGCTTCCGTAAAGCTAATTCCTATCTTTTTCCGCATTGATCAAATCATTTATATTATTGAAATACTATTCCCCTTTAAAACTTACAGTGCCTCTAAATATAAAGCTTTAAAATCGGCCCTGCTCACCGGTTTAGGGTTATTTGGATGTGCAAAATCCGCAAAAGCGAGATCAGCCAGCGTATCAATATTTTCCATGGAAACCCCGATATCCCTCAAATGATGGGGAATACCTAACTTAGAATTGAGTTCAAAAAGATAATTGACCACTGCTTCTCCTGTTTCGGTTTTCAAGCCCAGGGCCTGCGCGATCCTGGCAAACCTATCCTCAAAACCGGCAATATTGAAGGCCATTCCATAAGGAATATTCACAGCATTTGCTAAACCATGGTGGGTATCTAACAAAGAAGAAAGTGGATGTGCCAGAGAATGAACCACTCCTAAACCCTTTTGAAAAGCAATAGCACCCATCATCGAAGCCAGTAGCATTTTACTCCGACTCTCCACATCTGGTTTCAGCGTAGCGGTTACTAAGGAATCCCGGATCAAGCTAATTCCTTCCAGCGCAATTCCATCACATAAAGGATGGTAATTTTTGGCGAGGAAAGCCTCCATATTATGTGTTAAGGCATCCATACCAGTCGCAGCGGTAATATGTGCCGGTAAGTCCATGGTCAACAAAGGATCTGCAAACACAATTTTCGCCATCAGCTTTGGCGAAAACAAAATCTTCTTTTGATGCGTCTCATCATCAGAAATGATTGCACTTCTCCCCACTTCGCTCCCTGTACCGGAAGTTGTAGGCACCGTAATAAAATGAGGCACCTCATTGGTTACAAACACATCGCCACCAATCAAATCATCATATTTGAATAAATCTTCCCTGTGGTTTACGCGTAAAACAATAGCCCTGGCTACATCTAAAGCTGCACCACCACCAATTCCGATCACACAATCTCTGGAATTCTGGTCCCAAACCTCCGTTCCTTTGTAAACATCACTTTTAACCGGATTCTTATGAATATCATTGAAAACCACTACAGAAAAATGATGCGCTTCCAGGTCTGCAACTATCTCAGTAAAAAAAGGCAGAGCGGAAACCGTAGGATCGGTTACCAGTAAGGGCTTACTTAAGCCATTGGCTTTTAAATAAGCTGGCAATTCTTTGATCACACCAGCACCAAAACGAATCGTTGTCGGAAAATTAAATTGATGTATTTTATCAAAAATCATAGTTAAGCAGGTTTAAATAAATCAAAGTTTAAATAATTTCAAAATATCTTTTCATTTCCCAGTCGGTCACCGCTTTGGCGTACTGCTTACACTCCCATTCTCTGGTCAATGTGAAATGTGATACAAAGTCGGCACCAAATAAAGTAGCAGCCAAAGGCGATTCCTTCATTTTCCTGGTGGCCTCTTGTAAACTACCCGGAAGTATGCCATTGGCAATATCTTTATAACCATTCCCCTGAGTAGCAGCCTGATCTAAGGAAAGCTTGTTTTTAATCCCGTAGAGTCCGGCGGCCAGACAAGCAGATAAGGCCAGATACGGATTGGTATCTGAACCCACCACCCGCGTTTCTAAACGCGTGGTCTTTGCATGACCTGGCAAGGCCCGTAAAGCCACTGTTCTATTGTCGATTCCCCAGGTTAAGGTAGTTGGTGCCCAGGCGCCTTCCACCAGCCTTTTATAACTGTTAATTGTGGGCGCAATCATGGGTAAAATAAAAGGCAGACAATACAATTGTCCGGCAATATAAGACTTCATCACTGCACTCATTTTTGAGGCATCCTGCTCCTCATAAAACAGGTTATGCTTGCCTTCTTTATCCCATAAACTCTGGTGTACATGACCACTGCAACCCGGCAGATTTTCATTAATCTTAGCCATAAAGGTGGCCATAATACCATGCTGATAGCCAATCTCTTTAACCGCTGTTTTAAATAAAACGGCTTGATCTGCGGCTTCCAATACCCCGGCATATTTAATCGCGGCTTCATAAACCCCGGGCCCTGTTTCGGTATGTAAACCTTCAATAGGAATTCCGAATTTGCACAGGAGTTCAAACAGATCGGTCATATAGCTGTTTTTCAAGCTACTGCGCAGGATCGAATACCCGAACATCCCCGGTGTTAAGGGCTGGAGCTGCTGGAAATTCTTTTGATGCACAGATTCCGGTGTCTCCGCAAAATTGAACCACTCAAATTCCTGAGAAAAAAACGGTTTAAAGCCCATATCTTCTGCTTCCCCGCGTATTTTATGGAGCAATTGCCGCGGACAAGCATACAGTGCCTGATGCTGTTCATCCACAAAATCACCTAAAAAAAACGGCAGGTCATTTTCCCAGGGGATTTTACGAAAAGTCTGTAAGTCTAATTTCACCTGAGCATCTGGATAGCCCGTATGCCATCCGGTAAGTTTGACATTATCGTAAGCCACATCGCCCATATCCCATCCAAAGGTGACATCGCAAAAGCCTAATCTCCCTTCCAGAATCGATAAAAACTTCTCTGTTGCAATGTATTTACCCCTTAAAACCCCATCAATATCGGTAACAGCTACTTTTACTTTCCCGGAGGGATGTTGTTTTACATAAGCTAAAATTTCTTCTGTTGTCATTTATCTGCCGATTTAAAAGTCCTGTATAATAAAAAGGTAACCGCTAAAATGGAGAAGTAAATTAATCCAAGTTTAGGGTTAAAAATAAACATAGCGACGATAGATATCGTGGCTATCACTAAAGCAATTATTGGAAACAAAGGGTAAAAGCGCAAACGGAAAGGGCGTGGCAAATCCGGTTCTCTTTTCCTTAAAATCATGATGGAAATCATGGAAATGATATAAAGCGTTAATGCGCCAAAGACAGAAACGATGATAATTTCGGAAGTTTTTCCGGAAAGTAAGGCCAGAATACCGATCAGCATATTCCCGATCAGGGCATTGGCAGGGGTATGAAAACGCGGAGATATTTTGCCTAAAAAAGAAGGAATGTGCTGTACACGGCCCATCTCGTAAGTAGAGCGACCCGCAGCCAGAATCAGGCCATGGAAAGAAGCTACCAAGCCAAATAAACCAACTGTAATCAGCAAATGATACATCAAATGATTGTTTCCCGTGATCTTCGCCAGCGCCAGCGGAAGTGGTGAATCGGAAGTCTCCCCGCTAATTCCATTTTTATACACGATAGCCTCCCAACCGGCAATACCCGTAGCCGTCACAAAAACCAGGACACACAAAATCGACAGGGTAAAAATAGCCCAGCCGAAGCCTCTGCTGATATCCCTTTGAGGGTTTTTAGTTTCCTCGGCCACATTGGCAATCCCTTCAATTCCCAGAAAAAACCAGATGGCAAAAGGGATGGCTGCAAACACACCCCTCCAACCATTTGGTAAAGCATTGTGTGTTAAATTGACCATTTCAAATTTTGGCAGGGCGATTCCTGAAAACAACAGCAATTCCCCAACCGCGAAAACGGTGATGATCACCTCAAAAGATGCCGCAGCTTTTACGCCGTAAACATTCAGTGCGGTAAAAATAAAGTAAATGGAAATGGCACTTGTGAGAATTGGTACCTGGGGATAGAAAGCATTAAAATAGGCACCGATGGCGAAAGCAATCGCCGGCGGTGCCAATATAAATTCAACAATTTGGGCAATACCGGCTATAAAACCGATATTTTGCCCCATTGCTCTTTTTGCATAATCAAACACACCTCCTGCTTTAGGAATTGCGCAAGCTAATTCTGCGTAACTAAAGGTAAACGTAACATACATCAGCATGATCACCAGGGTGGCAATTGCCATCCCTCCTGTCCCACCTTTTTCAAGGCCGAGATTCCATCCGAAATACATGCCTGAGATGACATAACCTACGCCCAGCCCCCATAACATAAAAGGAGTCAGTGTTTTCTTTAAACCCTTAGTTGGCGTCATAGGCGTTGGTTGTTTTACATGAAAATTACCGTATTACTAATATAACATAAAATCTTACTTTAAGATCCACATGACCTGATTAACATCATCATTACCACCATATTGGCTCTGAATCGCAGCAGACACATTTGCGGAATTATAATCCAGTTCCTTACCCGGATACAACCAACGTAGCGGAAAATTAGTAGTTGGCGTATTTAAGTTGGTGCTGCTGTTTAACGTAAATACCGGGTAACCGGTTCTTCTGTTTTCCATCCATGCACTGTTTTTCCCGCCCTGTAAGAAATTAGCCAGATATTTCTGGGTAATGATCTGTTCGATTTGCTGTGCTGGTGTTCCTGCAAGCGCTACACCGGCAGAAGCTGGAAAAGCATCAATATAAGCAGGCTCCATTTTCATATTGTGGTTATAATCTACCAAATCTGGTGTACTGGCAGCCACAAAATTCATAGAGCTACTGATCCCGGCAGCATAATAACTTTGTGCGCTGGCCCCGGTAATCCAGCCTCTTACCTGAGCTTCTGCGAGGATAAATTGTTGATCCCAATAACTGAACAAACTCACTGCTTCTGCATTTACCAATTGCACATAACGGTTATTCAAATCCGCATAATCTTTACCTACCCTACGCGTCTGCAGCGCAGAGAAAGCATCTGAAGGATCTACACCTGGATAAGCATTGTAATCTGAGGCCAAAAGACCGGCAATAATTTTTACCGGAGAAGGTTTCGCATAATAGAATAAACGTTGATCTTTTTGTGCTTTCATTGGCGCTAATAAAGTATTGGAAAGCATGGTATAGTTGGACTTTACGAATGAATTTCCTGAACCCGCAGGCACATCAGACCAGGGATAATTTTGTCCGGCAACGTTGTTATAAGCCAGTGCAAAATTGTCTTTATAATCGCGCATCAGCGGGCGGTTAGCAGCGATGTCTTTAAAGCGTTCTATGACTTTCAAATCTGCATCTCCGGTTTTTTTATACAAGTTCATCAATACATGAAGCTCAAAACTATTGGTTAACCTTCTCCAGTTGTCGGCCTTACCGCCATAAATCGGATCACCCTCAAAATTTGCCCCTTCGGAAAACAATTGATTGGCTTGATCCAGCTCATTTAAAATCCCTAAAAACACGGTCTTTTGCGCATCATATTTTGGCTGTAAAATCTTTTCCGTTTCTCCTTTTATGGCCTCCGTATAAGGGATATCTCCAACCTGCATACTGGCCTGAAAAAACTGCCATGCACGAAGGAAATGCCCCAGCGCCTGATAAGATTTCCTAAGCCCTTCGCTGGTCGCATATTTTTCCATTGGCGCGATGTTCACCAATACCGTCAGGCGTGCAAAATCTGCTCTGCCCAGCTTATTGTATTGTAAGTTTTCCTGACCTTCACCCCAGGTGATGTATTTACCCAATAAATAGGGCTGCATAAACGCTTTCTGCGCACCAATTTCATTTTTGGTCACCTCCAGCAGCATACCTGTAGCCAGGATAGAAGAACTTACTTCCGTAGTTCTGTCGGGGTTTGAATTGATATCTTCAAACTTCTGACAACCCGTATTCATTACTGCCAACATCGGCAAAATCGATATATATTTTAAAACGTTAGTTTTCATATGAGTATATTTTTATTTAACGGTTAGAAGCCTATTTTAAAATTGAAACCCAACATACGTTGCGAAGGTGAATTCAGGTTTTCTTCATCAAAATCAGGATCTGAGTATTTAAAATTGGTCCACATCCATAAGTTTTGTCCGGTTATAGAGAATGAAGCTCTTTTCAAACCCAATTTGTTAACGAATTTTGGCGCGAAGCTATAGCCTAAAGACAATTCACGAAGTTTCACAAAAGACTCATTCTGAATCCCTTTATCACCACCTCTAAATTTCTGTGCATGGTCCTGATAACCTACCTGTACATCATTTGGTGCATACTGACGTGTATCACTAACCACCTGACCATACTTATCAAAAACTACCGCTCCTGAGATCACTTTAACCCCTTGACCCACAAAATTATTCTTACCATTCACAACCTGATCGTAGCGATACTGGTTATCAGAATCAGGGTTTGTTCCGGTATCCCACATCTTATCATACATGTAATTGTACATCAGTCCGCCAATACGGCCATCAAAATTCACATTCAGGTTCCAGTTTTTGTACCTGAAATTATTGATAAAACCAAAGCTGAAATCAGGTTCACCATAACCATATTTTTTATTGTAATCGCTGTTTACCGGAGAACCATTATTGAAAATAATATTCCCCTGAGGGTCTCTCAACCAGTAATTCGCCTTGTAAGTATCCAGTCTTTCTCCTTTTTTAGTCCAAAGATCATCCGGAGAATATAAAGGATCCAGGTCCACAAAGTAGCGGTGTTGCTGCGCCCAGTTCATGGTGGCGTACCATTCGAAATCTCTGCCTTTAATCACCGATCCATCTACTGTAATCTCTATACCACGACGCTCAAAAGTTTCTTTCGTGTTGACAATTGCCATGCTAAAACCACTTGAATTAGGTAAATAAGCAGTATTACCTTTTTCTTTAAGATCCGTCTGACGGTTATAGTAATACTTATTAAAATAGGCAACATCAAAATGCAGGCGTTTCTTAAACAGGTAACCTACAGCCCCGATTTCCCAGGTCCGTTGCGAACTTGGTAACAGACCATCACCTAAGATGTAATTAGGATAACTTCCTGAGTTTAGCGTGTTCCATGCAGCAGTTTTGGTGGTATATACATTATTGATGGCATAAGGATCAAAGGCATTTTTAAAGATGGTCCAGGACCCACGCAGTTTAAACATATCCACTACTTCCGGTAATTTCACCAATTCGGAGATCACCACACTGGAACCGATAGAAGGATAAAAATAATCTCTTGATGTTTTTGGTTGTGCAGAATTCCAGTCATTTCTACCGGTTACATCTAAGAACACGGCATCATTCCAACCAATGGAAGCACGTCCATAAAGACTATTTATTTGTCTGGCTTTATGATATGGCGTAACAGTTGGCGGTTCGATAGAACCTGCCAATGAGAAGAAGGTTGGAGAAATCAATCCGTTTTTCGTGGTTGATTTTAAACCCTGATCTGCATAATAGTAGATGGTTCCACCGGCAAGCGCATCAAATGACCATTTGTTCAGCTTCTTTTTATAGGTTAAAATCAGGTCATCATTGGTACTATATCCGGTTGTATTATCGATGCTATACATCCCTCTTGCATTCCATCCTCCTCTGGTAGAGAAGATATTTGCCGTAGGGTTACGCATGGTTTCTGAGTTATTATAGTTGTCATAACCCAAACGCAACATCAGATTAAAGTCTTCATTAAACTTATAACTTGCGGTTACATTGGCATTAACCGTACTTTCTGTCTTTCCATTTAACTTCTCATTTGCAATCAAATAAGGGTTGTCATACCAATTGGTATACATCCAGTTTTGCGTTTTGTTAGGGACTACCCAATAGTCTTTATAATCGCGGATATCATACTCAGTACCAGTCCACATCACCAATTGGTAAAGGTAGCCCTGGTTGTCATAACCACCACCCCATATTTGTGGTGCATCGCGTCTGCTTAAACCAAAATGACTTTCGATTTTAAATTTATCATTGATTCTGATCTCTCCACCAGAAGTTAAATTCAACATGTTCAACTTCTGATTTGGAAACTGCCCTTTATTATAAACATGGTTTAAACCGATCCTGAAACTTCCATTTTCGCCAGTCTGAGCGATAGAAATATTGTTGTTGGTGATGATACCGGTATTCATGAAGTTTTTCAGGTTGTCTTTCCCTACAGAAACCAGCGGACGGTTATCTTCGAATTGTTTGGTTGCCGGATTCCAGTCTCTGGCGGTATTACCCGCGTCTAATTTTGGGCCCCAAACATAATCATTGTCGATTACACCATTCTGTCCACGTCCATAAGAACTCTGCACTTCCGGAACAGCCAGATAGCCCAGCTGAAACATGGTATTGCTATTCAGATCCACTGCAAAACCTTTACCTGCAGCGCCTTTTTTTGTGGTGATCAATAATACACCACCACCAGCACGTGAGCCATACAAGGCAGAAGCAGTAGATCCTTTTAACAGGTCCATGCTTTCAATATCATCCGCAGGAACATCGCGAAGGGTCAGGTTGCCATAAGGCACCCCGTCGATCACCAATAAAACATCTTCCCCTCTAAGTTCCAGTTTTGGCTTTGCATTAAATTCCGTAGAATTCTTCACTACTAAACCTGCTACCTGTCCGGTTAAAGAGGTTCCAAGGTCCACACCTTTCACGGTCTGCACTTTATCCCCGGCAATCTTTTGAACGGCATAACCCAGTGATTTCTCCGAGCGTTTTATCCCTAAGGCGGTTACGACCACTTCAGAAAGGTCTTGTTTTTGGGCTTCCAGGACGATGGTCATCGTAGAAACACCCGAATTTACGGTGATTTCTTTTGTAGCATAGCCAAGATACCTGACCACCAGTACATCGCCTGGTTTTGCATTGATCACAAAATCGCCGGAGGTACTCGAAGAGGCCCCTTCTTTGGTGCCTTTTACAATAATAGAGGCCCCTGGTAAAGGATTTCCTTCGTTATCTACTACTTTTCCTTTGATCTGTACCATGGCAACCATCGTTACCGCTGCCGGACTAATCAGGCCGGTTTCCATGGCTTTCTTTTTAATCACCACAGTTTTATTGAGGATCATATAAGAATATGGGCGGTTCCTGAAAATCTGCGTTAAGGCATCATCCAGGCTAACATCTTCCAGTTCCACACTGATCAGGCCTTCCTGTTTGATCAGTTTATTATTGTAAAAGAAAGTATAACCGCTTTGTTTTTTAATGCTTTCAAAAATAGCGTTGAATGTGGTGTTTCTTTTTGAAAGTGTAATTTTTTGGGAGAACCCATCTGCAGATACCTGAAGGCAGCTAAAGAAGATTAAAATTACGGTGAGTTTCATGGCCAGTAAGGTCTGAGTTGAGCATAGCCACCTCATAAAAGGGGCTTTACTACATGAGTTTAATTTCATATTTTTGGTATGTTTTGGTTTATTCATTAATTATCCAATAAGTGTTTTTTGAGGTCAACCGGAACGATGTTCCTATCTGAGATGATCGGATGGGGGCGATCAGGGCCCTGTTCGAGCAGGGTCCTGTTTTATTCCTTCATCACAGTGTTGTTTTTTGAGTATTTATCTTTTCATATGCGAATGGGATTGGTTTAACAATTCAACTAAAGGATTAAATTTATTTTACTTTTTAACGGTGAGTTTATGTCCATCAATTTTAAACTGTGTTCCTTCAAAAGACAACATTTTAAGCACTTCAGAAAGCTTGATTCCCCGGGGAATATCTCCCATAAACTCATCATCAGCACGGTTTACTTCATAAACTACGTCCACATCATACCAGCGCGATAATTGTCTCATTACCGCATGAAGATTGTCTTTTTCAAAATGGAAAAACCCATTTTTCCAGGCCATTACCTGCGCTATATTCGCCGGTCTTAACTGAACATTGCGCAACTCTTTCCGATTCACACTGGCCTGCTGTCCGGGTTTGAGCAAGACGGAATTTCCTGCAAACACTTTCAGGCTACCTTCCAGGAGTGTTGTTTTAACTTCCTCCTCATCGGGATAAGCATTGACATTAAAATGTGTCCCCAGCACCTTCAACTGCTGACCGCTGCTGGAAACGATAAAAGGAAGATTTTTGTTCTTTGCGACTTCAAAATAAGCCTCACCTTCCAGCTCCACTTTCCGTTCTTTGAGGTAAGCGAAAGTGGTGGGGAATTTGATGGAGGAAGCTGCGTTGAGCCATACTTTAGTGCCATCCGGAAGATTCACCTGGTAAACTCCCCCTCTTGGGGTGCTGATGGTATTAAAAACAGGTAATTTAGTGTCGGATGCAATCACCGAATAGACCAGTTCCCCGTTTTTACTTTTCGAAATCCTTACCCCACTTTGTTTGGCAAGTTCGCCGTTACCGGCATCCGTAAGCGATATTTTGGAACCATCAGCCAGGGTTAGCGTCGCTTTATTACCACCGGGATCCGCGTCATTCAGCTGTGCAGAAAGTTCTACAGGAGTTTGGGATGCATATTTTTGATAGCCAAAGTAACCGGCAAAAGAAATCAGGATTAAGATTGCTGCTGCGGCAACTGCTTTAGGCCATAAGAACCTTACTTTCTGACTCTTTTGAAAATCCAATTCGTCCGCTTCAGTAATCCCGGCATCTTCATTCCAGGCGGCAAACAACTGATCGTCCAGTTTACCGGTTCTTACCAATTCGGCAAAAAGTTCAAGCTCCTGATCCGTCAGCTGATTGCTCAGATAACGTTGCACCAGGGCTTCATAAAAATCATGTTCTTCCATAGGATGTCCGTTCAAATATTAAGACAATATTTAAAGGGTACGAGGGTAGCTGAAAATCATTTATTTTTTAATTATTTCAGGAAGAGCACCAGAAGTATGCTGAGTGATATGCCAAGGTCTTTTTTTACGGAAGCACTTAATATTTTCATGGAACCGACCATGTGATTTTTGACGGCATTTCTGGAAATCCCCAGGGCAGAGGCCACCTCGTCATAACTTTTTCCTTCCTGGCGACAAAGTTTAAAGATCTCTCTTGTCCGGCCGGGTAATTCCGATAAGGCCTTTTCCAGGTATTGTAAATATTCCTTACTCAGCAGTTCTTCTTCGGTATCATTTCTTTGTTCTACGAAGCTATTGAGTACTTCGGCCATCGCCACATCAGACCTCATCGCCTTTTTAAGGCTATTGAGCGTATGGTTTCTCGCCATGATAAACAGGTAAGCTTTGATTGACCTCACCTCTTCCAGCTTCGATTTACACTGCCAGATCTTGATAAAAACTTCCTGCGTCAAGTCTTCTGCGAGGTCAGAAGAATGCACAAACCGTTTAATATAAGCAGATAGTACAGCGCTATAGCGGTCGTAAAGTTCCGAAAAGGCAGACTCCTCCCCGGCTATAATTTTAGCCTGAATTTCTTGGTCGGATAGTTTATATTTTGCTGGCATCTGGAAATCCCCGAAACTAATTTATCAAAATTAAACCAATGTATCCTCAATGTTTTTAAATTAACAATTCCATGCAAGCAACTACAAAATATTGAAAAATTTTAATTCCACTGTAGCGTTTAAGCATCCATTCCCGTTTCTATTAGGCACGCTAGATTAAGTTACCGGAGGAAGACCCATATCTTTCTCCGGTTTCTTTTCACCAGCTCCCATTTTTTTCCTGCCAAACGGAATATTCAAATCCGCTTTCTCCGGCACCATACAATTCCCTATATTTACCAAAAAACCTTAATATATGTTAGCTCATCACGTTTTATTCTGGCTAAAAGCCGACACTACCGAAGAACAAAAAGCCGCTTTCAGAGATGGCCTTGAAGGATTAGAAGCAATCGAAACGGTTGAAGCTTTTCATATCGGTACTCCTGCTCCGATTGACCGTGCAGTAGTAGATACCACCTATTCTTTCTCCTTAATTTTATTCTTTTCAGACCTTGCCGGACACGATGTGTACCAGGTTCATGAATTGCACAAAGCATTTTTGGATGAATTCCGTGGTCTTTTTGAGAAAGTAATCATTTATGACGCTCATTAATTTTTAATGACGCCTGCTGAATTTTATTTGAAAATTGCAGCATAAAATTTACCGGAGGAAAGCCCTGCAGCAATGCCTTGCTTTTCTCCGGATTACCACCCCTAATTAAACAAAAGCATCCTTAATTAAATAGCTATGAGTGCATTTCAAGATTTAATACAATCAGGTACACCAGTTCTGGTAGACTTTCATGCAGATTGGTGTGGCCCATGTAAAACCATGAATCCAATCGTTCAGGAAGTGGCAAGAATTACCGAAGGTAATGCAAGGGTGATCAAAATTAATATTGATAAAAACCAGGCGGCAGCCATTAAGTACAATGTAAAATCAGTACCTACGTTTATGGTTTTTAAAAACGGAGAAATCATCTGGAGACATTCCGGAACGATTGATCAAATGACCTTGCTAAAACAATTATCAATCTAGCTAATTGTCTATATAGGGAAATCTATATAGACAATTACCAGTTTAACCGCTTCACTATTTCACTTCAACAGCGATCATATTGCTGTTTCTGCTTCCCGAAAAAGGGTCTGTTCTTAAAGAAAAGATCAGTTTATACTTACCCGGTAGTTCAGGAGTAGTGATTTCTGCATCCAGGATAACCGATTGTTTCGCAGGAATCCTCAGCTGCTCCAGATCAGCTTTAACCGGCCTAAATTCGCTCAGATCCGCTCCTTTTTTGTAACCATATTCCAATATACAGGCCCATTTCTCGCCGGCATTGCCCAGGAAAATCTCCTGATCATAAGGATTAGTAATCTTTAGTTTTAATGTTAAGGGCCTGCTCTTTTCAAGCACCGCAGGGATTTCTACAGGATTTACTGCTACTTTTTGATACATCCTCACCGAATCTACCCAACTGCCATAATACAATCCTTTTGGGGTTACAAGGGTATCTTGCTCTGGTAAACCCCTGCTATAAGTGAGCGCCAGATAAACGCGTTTATTTCTTAAACTGTCTTCCAATGACCAGATATCGTATTGATTTTTTCGGTAATTACGGGAATCATAACCAAAGCCTTTGGTGCTTTTGGTATAATAACTATACTTGGAAGGCTCCTGGAAAGCGTCCATAAAAATCACTGGCGCATCTCCTGCCTTTTCATGAATCTGTTTTGCCCAGGTCTCATTGCCGAAATAATACGCCACAGGTTTGATTTTCATCAGGGCAGGAACAGGAACTAAAAGGATCATTCTGGTGATTAAAATCAAGGCAATATTAACGATTGCCAGTCTTTCAAACCATCTAGGAACGGTTCTTTTCGACAAATAAAGATAAGCCAGAATAAACAGACAGATCATTCCCGGCAAAGTCCAGTGTGCCTCTACCCTGCCTTTTAAGGTGCTGAATAGAAAGAAAATGAAAAACCCATAAAAATTAACTTTAATGGCGCGGATAAAAGTATCCGGTGTTTTTAGCAGTACCGCAGCACGATACATAAACCAGCCGACTAATGGGCCGGCAAGTGCCAGTTGCGCCAGCAAATATTCTGTGGTATATCTGGATTTATAAAATGCCGCAGAGCGATCAATAACATGATAATAAAAAGAAGGGTAATTGTTCTCTATCTGCCACCAGATATGCGGAAGGAAAGCCAGGATGGCCACCCCAACAATCAGCCAGAAAGAAGGTCTTTTCAGCAGTTTCAGATTGGAGATAATCGTCAACAACAAGACTAAAATCCCATGGTATTTACTATACAGCAAACAAGCGATCACCAATGCCAGCAATAGTGCCCATTTCAATTGATCTGAGGCTACGTATTTCTGATAAACATAGAAAAACAGGATGGTAAAAAGGAACAGCGGTGCATCAGGCGTGGTGATAAATCCATAAACATGGAATAGCACTACAGAACTGAATAACAAGATAAAGAGCTTGATATGCTCCCCGTAAGGTTTCAGGATTTTCCAGAGAAAGAAAACAGAAAGCGTACTGCTGATTACCGTCAGAAAGCGCATTCCCAAAGTACCCGGCAACAATAAGTCACCTATTTTGATGAACAAAGCAACCATGGGTGGATGATCGAAATAGCCCCAGTCTAAAAACCTGGAGTATACCCAATAGTAAGCCTCATCCGAATGAACTTCTACAAAGCTGGCCTGGATGATGTTTAATATCGTCCATACGCCTAAGAAAATAAATAAGATTTGCTCAGGACTCTTTTTGGTTTGCAACATTTAAGGATTGGTTTTAGCTAGAAAAAGTATACAGGTAATTGGCGAAAAAATTCCAGAGGGAAATCACCACGATGGCGCAGCCTTTGGCTACATAGAAGTTCCATTTCAATTTATCATGAAGCAGATAGATCAGGATATTGCTTAGAAATAGGCCAAACAAAGCAATCATAAAAAATTTACTAAATTGCGTTAAGCTGGCCGCAGCATGATCTTCAAAAGTCCAGTTGCGGTTAAGGGTATAATTAGAAGCTGTAGCAACAGCAAAACCCAATGAACTGGACACGTACTTATGAATCTTTAGTTTTTCCTTACAGAGGTAAGTGATCCCGAAATCAATCGCAAGACCAGAAAAACCTACCACACCAAATCTGATAAACTTATACAATAAGGTTTGGTTAAATTCAATCAGGGCAAGGTTCATCATAGCAATAGAAATCGGTATCTGTCGCAAAAGTACATATTAATTTCATTTATGAAAGATTCCGGGTGTGGTTGGGAAGGGTGTTGAGCTTCGCCGGCCTTTCCTAACCCTTGGGAAAGGGTGGGTTACCTAAACCCTAAACCAAAGCCCGGTCGCGGTATACTGAACCTTTTCGGAACCCTATAGCAAGATGCCACTCTTCCCGACCACAACCCGACCACTTCCCCCGTACCAACAAAAACCTGGCTGAACACCAGCACCAAGCTCAAGACATCTTCTTCGTAACCAAAGACTTAACTCCTTTATTCTGATCAATTAGATTGTAGATACGCTGTACCGTTGCCGCCGACCTAAGCCCATCTTCCGGCGTATTCATCACATAATCAAGCAATTGATCTATACTACTGGTCGCCACATGAATCCTGGAATCTGAAGCTGCATAATAAATAAATACCCGGCCATCTTCATCCGCAATCCAGCCATTGCTAAACACCACATTAGATACATCGCCAATCCGCTCTTCTCCTTCCGGGGCAATAAAATAACCCGCAGGTTTATGGATCACCAGGCTCAGGTTGTTCAGATCTGTCATGAATACATAGAGCACATATCGGAGTCCCGCAGCGGTATTTCTAACCCCATGCGCGAGGTGCAACCAGCCGTATTTCGTTTTTATAGGTGCCGGTCCCTGCCCGTTTTTAGCCTCGTAAACCGTATGGTATTCCTTTTTATCCATCAGTAATTCTTCCGGAATTTCGGCATTTTCTATAGATTCAGAAAGGCCAAAGGCAATTCCTCCGCCATTACCGGCTTCAATAAAAGAATCCTGTGGACGCGTGTAAAACGCATATTTATCTCCCACAAACTCCGGATGAAGCACTACATTTCGCTGCTGCTGAGAGCTGGTTTTCAAATCTGCCAGGCGTTCCCAGGTAAGTAAATCTTTAGTACGGATGATGCCACACTGCGCCAATGCGGCCGATTGATCTCCTGCCGAAGCCGATGGATCTCTTCTTTCCGTGCAAAACAGCCCATATACCCAGCCATCTTCATGCGCGGTTAACCTCACATCATAGACATTGGTATCCGGTAATGCGGTTTCCGGAATGACCACCGGATATTCCCAGAACTTAAACTGGTCGATCCCGTTGTCACTTTCCGCAATGGCGAAAAAAGATTTCCTGTCGCTCCCTTCCACTCTGGCCATCAGCAGGTATTTATTGTTCCATTTGATCGCCCCGGCATTAAACACCGAGTTGATGCCAATACGTTCCATCAGAAAAGGGTTGCTTTCTTTGTTCAAATTATAACGCCAGTAAAGCGGAGTATGTGCCGCGGTTAAAACCGGGTGTTCATATCTGTTAAAAATACCGTTTCCTAAGTTCTCCGGTTTGTTGCTGCGCGTAAGTAAAGACTGATGGGCACGGTTGAGCTCCTCCAGTCTGTTGTCGTAATCCATCATATAATTCTATTAATCTTCGAGTTTATTCCACCAGGTTCTTTTCAGAATGATCACTATCACCGCCAATATGGCGATCGTGATCATCAGGGGCATTTTCATCATTAAAATCAGGTACATCGGCAATAGGGTGAGGCAAAGCTGTGCGATGATACCCAGCACCACGTTGAACATATCCCTGCCAAAGTTTTTATTCGCTTTAAAAGAAGGGTCCTCTTGTAAGACCAGCTGGTGTACCGGTTCCCAAAATCCCCAGGGACGCACGGTTTTATAAAAGCTTTTCAACGTTTCTTCATCGGTAGCTGGCGCCATATACGTTCCAATCACAGAACCAGCTAAAGAAAGCAGGAACAACAAAGGGAAATAATACAGGAATTCTACCCCGGAGAAAAATCTGGTAAAGACCAATGCGGCAACAATACCGGTAAACATCCCCCAGAAGAACCCATTCGCATTGAACCTCCACCAATGCCATTTCAACACATTGGCGGCGATATAGCCCCCATACAGCGCGGATACAATCCATTGCAACACGCTATTCACATCCCTGGCAAAGAAACCGAGGGTGATCCCCAGCAGTACCACCAATACACCCGACAAATAGTTCATCGAAATGATCTTTTTATTAGAGGCTGTAGGGTTGATATATTTGAGGTATACATCGTTCACGATATACGCTTGTGCTGCGTTGAGGGTTCCGCTAAATGTACCCATAAAAGCACCTAACAGACCGGTAAGCACCAATCCAAACAAGCCAACCGGAACAAAACTATTGATACTTGCCGGTAAAATCCTTTCGTAATCTATGGCCCCGTCTATTCCTTTCAGGTTCATTTGATCATAGTAAAGAATGCCCAGAACAGTTAATCCAACAATGAGCGAATAACGAATCGGCAGCAACACAATAGACACAAAACCACTCATTTTACTCGCTTCTTTAGGCGATTTTGTAGACAGGATTTTTTGCATATCATAGTTCGGCGGCGGGCCGGCTAAGGAAGCAAAAACCCCTTTAAAGAGCATCATCATAAAGAAAATGCTGAACATGGAATACCCGTCACTGGCTATTTTTTTGTTGACATCATCGATGATGCCCGTCCAGTCGAGCTCTAAATGCGTTCCGAAGAAAGGACTATCCCAGCCTTTTGGCACATTCAGCTGCTGACCGTTCAGGTTAATCATCGCAATAATGGCTATAGAAATACAAACTACCGTCATGATCGCGTACTTGATCATGTCGCCAAACACAATCCCATGCATCCCTCCCAAAATGGAGTAAAACATTGCAAATAGCGTGAATATAATGCCATAAAAATGAGGCACATAATGTGGGGAGACTTCAAAAGGCACGTAAGCCTTTACAAATTCCCATGGAATAAAAATCTCTACAAATTTACCAAGGCCAATAAAACCATAAGCGAGGAAGCCCAGACAGCTCAACAGCGCAAAAGCAACGACCACTTTATGGGAAGGGCCAACCCCGCGGCCTTTTAATCCGAACCTGGTGGATAGCCATTCTGCGCCGGTAGTGGCATTAGAGCGTCTCAGCCATTTCGACAAATACATCATCAGAAATACCTGATTAAATACCGGCCACAACCATGGAATCCAGATGCTCTTCATCCCATACACAAAGCACAGGCTCACCATCCACATGGTCCCACTAATGTCAAACATATCAGAAGCATCACTCAATCCCAGTTTATACCAGGGTAATGATTTACCCCCCATGATGTAGCTTTGGTTATTTTCTCTGGCCTTTTTACGGTACCAAAAACCAATAACAATGGTGCTGATCAGGTAGGTGATGATAATGAGAACATCAATGAGTTGAAACTTCATAAAATCAAAACTATACTATTTTCGCATACAGCTTCAATACTATTTTAACAATTAATTGTATTCTCAAAACAAAAAGACTCATTAATATGGTATTAATACTAGTTTAGACTAGTACTATTTTAACATAAACCTAATTCATTAAAGCAGATTGTTATATTTATATGATGGCCAATAATATAGTCAGGGAAATTACCCCTTTAACGCAGAGCGATTGCTTTACCATTTTCTCGAGGACCAAAAAGGACTTTGACTTTCCCTTACATTATCATGAAGAGTACGAACTGAACCTGATTTTAAAAGCAAAAGGGGCAAAAAGAATTGTAGGAGATCATATTGAGCTGATCGAAGATGCGGAACTGGTATTTATCGGACCAAATCTGTACCATGCCTGGTTTACGCATCAATGTAAAAGCGAGGAAATCATGGAAATCACCATACAATTCCACAAAGATTTGTTTGATGACCGATTACTCAAAAGAAATCAATTGAGTTTCATTTCCAATATGTTTGATCGCGCACAAAAAGGGATCTTATTTTCTGCGGATACCATAGAAAGGTTGATCCCGAGAATCCTTGCTTTAGGCCAGAAGAAGGGTTTTGACTCGGTACTGGAACTTTTTTCTATTCTGCATGATCTTTCTATTTCCAGAAATATGCGCACATTATCCAACTCCAGTTTCAACAATGAACAGTTCAATTACAACAGCAGAAGGATAGAAAAGGCCTTCGATTACATGAATGCGAATTACAATAAAGGGGTTTCTCTGGAAGAAGTAGCTAAAGCGGCAAGTATGCCGGAAGTCTCTTTCAGCCGCTTTATCAAAAAGAGAACAGGTAGTACGTTCATTGACAGCCTGAATGAGATCCGTTTAGGTCATGCGACAAAAATGCTGATTTCCAGTACCCAGACGATTTCAGAAATCGCTTATAAATGCGGATTTAACAACATATCTAACTTCAACAGGATTTTTAAGAAGAAGAAAAACTGTACGCCAAAAGAGTTTAGAGACAGTTTTTCCGGAACACGTTCCTTTATCTAAGGTTAGTTCATATTGAACTTGTCGTTGCTGACCTGGACTACATTGGAAGCAGAGATAATTCCGACAACCAGAATTCCAATTAATACCGCCAGGGCAATTTGCAAAGACGAGTAGGTTTTACTTCTGGACACCATAGATTCGGAACTTTGAATCAGCTCCTGCCCTACCTGAGTCTGGATGGTCATCAGTTCCGTTAATTGTTGCAGCGTTCTTCTCGATGTTGCTCTCCCTACCGTTTCATAAAGTTTTCGCCCATCTTCGATACTATGACTTTCCGTTAATGAAATCACATGTTGTTCTGCTGCCATAGAACCGATCAGCCGGATTTTCAATTCCTTCAATTCCTCCTTTTCCTGTTTCACCAGAAAAGTCTTTTCATATTTTTTCATTAAGGAATCAATGGTGGTATTGAAATTTGCAAATTGAGTTTTCAATAAGTTGACATCCTTTTTTTCGGGATTACCGGAATAAAGAAAACTATCCAGGGTTAATTTTTTCGCAAAGATATTTTCCGCGATGTAAAACAGGTCCGTTGCAGGAACCAGACGGTCGTTATACATGGAAACGAAAGACTCGTTCATGCTTTTCACGCTTTTATCCTCCAGGATTCTGATGAGAATCGTACAGGCCATAATCGCAAAAAGAAACGTAGCGATTTTCATTTTCTGTTTTAAAGAATATGCAACTTTCATAAGGTTCCTAATAAGTTAAGGTTAAGTTAATCTTCCAAAGGGGAAACAAAAAGGTTTGGAGCAAAATTTACTAAAAATAATTCTCTTTTTGCTCTGGTTACACCGGTATATAGCCAACGTAAAAAATCCAGGTCGATCATTTCTTCCGTTAAATAGCCCTGGTCTACGAAAACCGCATCCCATTGTCCGCCTTGTGCTTTGTGACAAGTTACCGCATAAGCGAATTTAATTTGTAGCGCATTGTAATACGGATCTTCTTTGATGGCAGCGAAACGCGCTCTTTTATTGGTCAGGTGTTCGTATTCTACATTTAAGGCTTCAAATAATTTATTGCCCAGCTCATAAGAAAGGTTAGGTGTTTCGGCAGTTAAAGTATCGAGCATCACTTTACAGGAAATTTGTCCGGCATCAGGGAAATCCAGAAACTCCAGGGCCACTTCTGCGAAGTGGAAACCAAAACGCTCTTCTGTACCCCGCACCCGCACAATTCTGGCCATATCGCCATTGGCAATAAAAGCAGCTGCTTCATTTTCGGGAAGCCAGAAATAGTTATTTTTTACCACCATGATCTGGTCGCCGCCAGTCAGTTCTTCTTCCCGGTAAAGGATGCGCGCACGAATCTGCTGGTTGTACACATTGGCTGATTTATTAGAACGGCAGACCACCAGGGTGTTTTCCATCCCAAATTTGCTGTACGCATATTCTAAACCCTCGACCAGCTTTAAGCCCGTCATCCTGAAAATATCTTTATATCCGCTGGTGATAAATTTTGGGAGTTCAATATCATCTGCTTCTTCCGATGACCCTTCATTGATCAGATTCCGAAGCATCGTGGCATTGGCAAGGATACCGGATTCCTTCTCTTGTCGCACCACCTCCTTCAATTCTACCGCCCGCACCGACAGGCCAAAATTAGCCGCTACATATTCTTTGTTTAATGCCGGACTGTCGATACTGCCAACCGGTGGTAACTGTGCCGTATCTCCGACAAATATCGCCGCACAATTTTTCTGATTGTATACATATTGTATCAAATCCTTCAAAAAGGAAGAACTGGTTTGTGTATTCCACTCATCGGCAATCATGGAAGCCTCATCGATGATAAAAACTGTGTTCTCCGATAGATTAGGTGTAATCTGAAAAGACATATCCGTAGACACTGCTGACCTTTTTCTATAAATCCGCTTATGAATAGTGAGTGCTTTACGCCCGGTATAATTGCTCATCACCTTTGCCGCACGCCCGGTAGGCGCCATCAGCACTGCTTTAAAACCAAATTTCGGTAATGCTTTTACAAGGGCACCAACAGAGGTTGTCTTTCCCGTCCCGGCATACCCCCTCAATATAAAACACTGATCATCCAAGCCTTGACTTAAAAAAGCCGCCATTTCCTGACAAAAAACCAGCTGTTCGGCAGTCGGTGTAAACGCATAAGACTGGGCTATAATTGATGCTTTATCCATTTAACAAAGATGCAATGGTGATGTTATAGAAAAAAGGATTAATTTTGATCTTAAATAATTTGATACAGATGAGCCATAAAAACAGCATTTTATTAGTTGATCCGGAATTTGATCCTAGTACAGCGCCAGACTGCAATTTATTGTTAAAAATTACTGCAGATAGCTTCTCCTACGCCATTATTGACAAAACTACGAACCAACTAAAAGCAGTATATGATCAACAGGAATCTAAAAATATTCCACAGGATCTTGCTACAAAATTAAAAAACGACAGCTACCTGAATCTGGCTTTTAAAGACATTAAGGTAGCGGTATACAGCGAAAACGCTATTGCTATTCCGACGGAATTGTTTGACGCGAAGAATTTAGATCAATACGCAAAGTTTTTTACTGAAGAGCAATCAGACAACCTATATGTAAGGCCATTTGCAAATTACGGCTTCACTTCTATTTTTACGCTTCAGCGTTTTATGGATGAAACGTTGGCAGATGCCCTGTTGAGTTGTAAATTATTCGACCAGGTGGCACCCATGCTGGCCATGGTTCCGGATAGCGCTCAGAAAACTTTAGTTCTGGATTTTACAGCGGCTTCTTTTACAGCGGTACTGACCGAAGGTGATCAAATGATTTTCCGCAATTGCTACGAAATTGAGAATGCAGAAGAGTTTAATTATTACCTGCTATTGATCATCAATCAGATTAAAATCGACCTCAAAGATACAGCGGTATTATTGAGTGGCATCGTTCACGAAAATGATGCTTATTACCAATGTCTGGAGAAATATTTCCAGAAAATAGACTTTAACACTCCCTTAAGTGATCAGGTAGATCACAAAATTTTAGAAGACATGCCTGCTCATTATTACAGCAGCTTGCTAGCACTGGATATATGCGAATAATTGGCGGTACATTAAAAGGCATTCGTTTCAATGCCCCGGAAAGCTTACCGGTAAGGCCCACTACAGATATGGCCAAAGAAGCTCTTTTTAACATTCTTTACAATACTTACGATTTTGACAGCTGTGATGTGCTGGACCTATTCTGCGGAACAGGAAATATCAGCTTTGAGTTCGCTTCCAGAGGGGCAAAAAGCGTAACGGCAGTGGATAAACATTCGGGATGTATCTTTTGGGTACAATCGGTGATTGCCAAGCATAATCTGGATGTAATTGAGGTTCAAAAAGCAGATGTATTCAAGTTTTTGGATACGCATAAGAAATCATACCAGATTATTTTTGCAGATCCTCCTTATGATCTGCCTACGATTCCGAAAATTCCGGAATTGGTGATCAAGAACGACCTGCTGACAGATAACGGTTTACTGATCGTAGAACACCCTTCTTTATTGAAGATGAATGCGCAACCAGGTTTTAAAGAGACCAGAAGATACGGAAATTCGTCTTTTAGTTTCTTTGAAAAAGTAAAATAACAACCCCGACAGCCACATTTACCTGTGGCTGTTGTCATAAAACATAAAAGATGAAGATCGCCTTGTTTCCCGGATCATTTGATCCGATTACCATTGCCCATGTGGACATTCTGAAACGCGCCTTGCCGCTATTTGATAAAGTAGTCGTTGGGATTGGATTAAACAGTTCGAAACAGAGTTACCTTTCTGCGGAAATGCGGGAAGAGATTGTGAAAACGGTCTTTGAATCGGAAGCTAAAGTAGATGTTCAGCTTTATGAAGGGCTGACGGTTGATTTTTGCAGGAAGATCAATGCGCAGTATATGGTTCGCGGCATCCGCTCTGTGGGTGATTTCGAGTATGAACGTGCCATTGCGCAGATCAACCAGACGATGATGCCGGAAATGGAGACGATATTCATATTGAGTAAGCCGGAATATTCGGCAATCAGCTCTACCATCGTCCGTGATATCCTTAGAAATCACGGAGATGTGAGCCAGTTTTTACCTCAACACGCTATCCCGTTCCTCAAGTAAGGAACCTACTTCCAGTACCTGGATGATCGATGGATAGGTATTTATAAGTACAGGAGCCAGGTCTGCTTTATTTAACCATTTGGCTTTTGTAATTCCTTCTTCTTTTTGGGGAATCAATTTCGGTTCTCCTTTAACGGTCATGCTGTACCATTTGGTTTTCTTTAACACCAATTTAGTGCCCATCGGATAAACATGATAAGTTTTGCAAAGCTTCTCGTCGTTGGTGTAAATTTTCACTCCGCACTCCTCTTCCACTTCCCTAACCGCAGCTTCTCTCATTTTTTCGCCCTTCTCTACCTTTCCTTTTGGCAGATCCCATTTCTTATTTCTGAAAATAAACAGGTAGTTGCCTTTCGAACTTTTTACCAGTCCACCAGCAGCTTTAATCAACGTAAGGTTATTTTTAATCTGGTTGAAAGCCGCTTTGGGGTCAGCTACCAATAGTAAAAAATCTGTAGTGGTATTTGCAGGTAAATTTTTGTAGAACAATCTGAAATCAAAACCGGCAACTTCTAATTGCTGAATTTCTTTTTCCTGAACAGGCTTAGAATCTGCAATAAAGAAGGTATTGTCGTTGATGTAAATGCTGTATTTTTTCATGCTTCGCGCTTAAAATGCTTTTTATTACAGGCCGTAAAATTTCATTAGAAAAAACAGACCCCTTTGAATTGCATTCTAAAGGGGTTTTTAATCAAAATTCTTACAAATTCACCTGGATATTTGAGTTTTTAAAATTATAAATATTTATCTAATAAATGATATCAAAAAAAAGGAAGCTTTTGTAACCTGCTGATCCCGAAATTGGGATTTAAGGATTGGGCGGTTTTGCTATCCAGTTATCGGTGTAGCGTTTTCCGATAATACTACGTTTTCAATTATAAACACCTTATCTTTCTAACGTTATGAAATATTTCTCTTTATTATTTTTTGTTATTTTCCTTTCTGCCTGCTCGAAGGAAGAAGTTTATGGCCCTAATAAATTAAAAAACGGCCAGGAAGTTTAGTTGCTGGTAGATCATCGCTATGGGGCCATAGGCGAGACTTTATTCCTCCCGGGAAATAAACCCGCAGAATTGTCTTTAATTGGCTTTGTGGAAAGAAAACCGGGTTATACTTACCGTGTCAAAGCCAGGTTCCATATCGAGAAAGAGCCGCTTCAGGATGACTCCGACCGCTGGTTTGATTTCCTGAAGGTGATCACTGAACAGAAATATACGGGAACAGAAGCTTTCGAGATCAGCTTAATTAAAGATTACGTAGTGGCTGGTCCTGTAATTTACATGACCAAAAAAGATGGGCAGTATCAGTATATTCAGGAGAAAATACAGCTTAATTACGCCAGTCCGGAACTGAAAGCCCAATTGGAAGAGATTTGGCTACATGCCCTGGAGGTTCGTCAAAGTGAAGGAAAAGATAAAGAACCGATCCGTTTAAAATGGAAGTCTATTCAAGCAACAGTGACCCATGACCCAGCGAATTTCGGTAAGGCTTACCTGGTGCAAAGTATAGCGTTTAAACTGTAGCGGGCTGTACTTTACTTTTTACAGATTTTATTTGACACAAACCAAAACCATAAATTATTCTTAATTGTTGTTGATCACAAAACCCATACATCCCTCCTATCGCTTGTTTAAATCTTATTGATTGACTCATTATTACAATAATAATAGTAGGGGAAATTATGGAAAGTAAACAAACGAAACGGGAAATGATAGAGCAATTGCAATTGGAGATGATTATTGCAAAAGAAAACAATGATCCCGAGCTGTATCACATTTTGGAATTGATTAAACAAAGACTAACAAGTGGCGATGAAGAGGAGGAGGAAAATTGAGGGATAAACCTGGATTTATTTATTTTGTTCCTACATTAAGAATTAATACTAGGACAAACGTATGAAAATCCTTAATTTTGGAGCATGTATAATAAAAGTGATATTGAATTAAAGGTAGCTGAATTTTTATTACAAATAAAAGCAATAAAGTTACAACCAAATAACCCGTTTACATGGGCTTCAGGTTGGAAATCTCCAATTTATTGCGATAATAGAGTTACACTTTCCCATCCCTCAGTAAGAACATACATCAGACAAAAACTGACGCAATTGATCCAGGAAGAATTTGGTTCTGTGGATATTATTGCGGGAGTAGCAACGGCTGGTATTCCTCAGGGTGTATTAGTTGCCCAGGAATTGGGATTACCTTTTGCTTATGTAAGAGCGAAAGCAAAAGAACACGGCACCGGAAGTCTGATTGAAGGAGAAATAGTAGAAGGACAACGCGTTGTTGTAGTAGAAGACTTGATTTCTACCGGAAAAAGCAGCTTACAGGCAGTAGAAGCATTGAGAAATGCTGGATTATCTGTAGCAGGTTTAGTGTCTATCTTCACTTATGGTTTCGACCAGGCAGAAGAAAACTTTAAAGCGGCAAAATGTCGTTACGCCACCTTATCCAACTACAATACATTAATTGAATATGCGGCTGAACATAGCTTCATTGCTCAAAATGATGTAGACTTATTGACTAAATGGCGCAGAAACCCATCAGAATGGGGAAAAGAATTAGAACAACTAACCTAAAATCATAATGACAGTTATTGAGAGTACTACTGACATCAACCAGCCTGTAGCCAAAGTCTATGCTTATTTAGCTGATATGAATAATCATCAGCCATTGATGCCGGAAAACATCTACAATTGGTCGTCCACTACTGATGAAGCTAGCTTTACCATCCAAAACATGGCTAAATTGGCCATCAAGATTTCCAGTCGCGTAGAAAACCAGGAATTAATTGCGATCCCAACGGAGAAACCTCCTTTTGATCTGGAATTGAAATGGACGGTTGCTGACAATGGAAATGGTGGTACTACCGCTACATTGATTATCACCGCAGATTTAAATATGATGATGAAAATGCTTGCTGCCGGACCGCTAAAGAAATTGGCTGACCATCAGACTCAAAAACTAGCAGAAATATTGAATTAATTTTTCATTCTATACAAAAAATAGCCGCCCTTTAAAGGAGCGGCTATTTTTTTTGCGTTTACTACGCGCTTAATTTAAAGAGAACTCCAGATAAACAGGCACATGATCAGAGATCCTTCTGGCCTCTTTCAGCTCTTCAAACTGCGTATAAAAAGGCACAATCCCTGTGCTGACCACTTTCAGCTTATCCCCATGATAAAAGAAGTTGTCATATTCTGAAGCCAGAGACTCGCCCTTCACCACCTTTTGTTTAAGGGAAGTTTTCTGATTAACCATCGCCGAAACATAGCCCATATTCCTAAGCGGATTAAAGACGGAATGAGATTGAGGAAGGTTAAAGTCTCCGCAAAAAATCAGCGTCTCTTTTGGGTGTAAATCCGGCAGGAATTTCAGGTATTTAATCTCCGTTTCCGGTTGTTTCGCTTTTGGCTTTGCATGAAAAGAAACTAAGGTAAAGGTTTTCTTTCCGAGTTGGAAAGTCCCAAAATAGGGCTCACGCTCTACTTCCAGCTGATATTTCTTCTCCAGCCATGGCTCCCCCACTTTCTTTATCTTTTTGCTTTTCCACATAAAAGCATAGCGCTCTTTGCTATAACGATCACTCGAAGTACCATGACTAAAGGTATACTCCCATTGTTCTCCGGTTTTATTTAAAGCTTCGGCTAATCTGATTACCGCCTTTGGTCCGCCATAACCGGCCACCACTTCCTGAATGGCAATCACATCAAATTTCTTGATCACATTGGCTATAAAAAGGATATTTTCATCTGTTTTGGACTGGCCAAAATCTTTAAGGTTCCAGGAACCCACACGAACATTTTGCCCGGAGGCCGTAAAAAAGCAAACCGTAAGTAGCATCAGGAGCGCATTCCGGCGCATCCACAAAAGGGAATTTTTCAAAAGATATTTATTTAATGGTGTTTAATTTCATTCTTTTCATTACAAAGAAAAAGCCGATGGAGGTTAGTAACAGCACTACGGCCGTTCCCCACCACAGCACGTTAAAGCCGTAATTTGCAGCAACACGCGTCCCCAGGAATGGAGAAAACACATGTGCGGCAGAGGTACAAAGCGCATTAACGCCCATATAAGCCCCTCTGGTTTGAATTGTGGAGCGTTGCAAAGTGACAGTCGCCATAAAAGGCATGGCCAGAATTTCCGCCAGACAAAGCACAAACATCGCCATATAGAGTACCCAGACGCCATGGGCAAGGTTTAAGATCAGGAAAGAAAAACCGCAAAGCAAAGTCCCCATCACCATGATATCCCTTGGCGTAAAGCGCTTCTCTGCAATATGTACCAGCAGCATTTCTAAAAGAAAAACGACAATTCCGCTAAAGGCGAGAATAACGCCAATATTAGCTTCAGTCATTTGATAGACTTCTCTGTAATATAAAGGTAGTGTACTTAGTAATTGAAGAAAGCAGATGGTAAAAATACTGCAAAGCAAGCTGAACAGCATAAACAATACGTCTTTATAAGGAGATCTACCTGGACCTGGTGTTTTCGTAGGTTCAGGTAATACCGCTTTATCCTCTTCCGACAATTCCGCTTTCGCTTCAGTTTTCTCATTCCCTTTTCTATTTCTAAAGTAAATGAAAAACAGCACTGCTGAACAGAAAGCCGCTATCGCATTGCCATAAAATAAAAAGGTATAAGAGATTGCAGCGAGGAAGCCACCTAATGCAGGGCCTATAGAAAAACCGAGGTTCATCGCCATGCGGTTTAAAGAAAAAGAACGGATGATGTTATCAGGTTTCGAATAATAGGCAATGGATACCGAGTTTGCCGGTCTGAAAGTTTCAGAAATCACACTCAATATAAATACCCCTACTGCCAGTTTTACCACAGTATTCAGCTCAGGAAGCAGGAAAAACATCGGTACGGTAAAAATTAAGCTGAAAAGCTGCACTTTAAAATGGCCTACTTTATCTGTTAACCAGCCCCCGGCAAAAGAACCAGCTACTGCACCCACCCCAAAACAGCTCAATACCATCCCGGTGTCTTCTAAAGAAAAACTCAAATGATTGATCATGTATATCCCCAGAAAAGGGATCACCATGGCACCACTCCTGTTGATCAGCATCACCAGGGCCAGCATCCAGGCTGGCGTGGATAGCCCACGATAGGCATCTAAATATAACCGTAAAAATTCCTTCATCGCTCTCCTTATCTAAATTCAACACCTACTGCCTTTCCGGAGCAATTTTGCCGAATTGTACTCCATTATTATTTTAGATAAAACATAAAAAGGAAAATTCAGGAATCCGCCGGATGAAAAGCATGCAGGTCTGCTAATTTAAGAAGAATATTACCTTCCAGGTCAGGAAATGGACATCCATTTATAGATTTGTTGTTGCAAGTTCTAACAACTGGAGTTTAAAAATTAGGTTTCCTTTTTTCGCAGACCAGCTTTCCGCCAAACAGGAGCGCAAAACGGTCACATTGTCATGTTAATCTCATGAAAACAGACATATTTTCAGGATTTTCCTTTAAGAACAATATGGCATTTTCTTTGTTTACCAAATATTATGAACTTCAACAACTTCACTATAAAAGCACAGGAAGCGATTCAACAGGCTTCTGAAATAGCTCAAGGCAACCAGCAACAAGCTATTGAGACAGCCCATATACTTAAGGGGCTGCTTACTGTTGATGAAAATGTGGTTTCTTATGTTTTAAAGAAATTAAATGTAAATCTGAATGTTCTAAATCAACATTTGGATAGCCAGATCGCTAAGTTTCCTAAAGTTAGCGGAAGTAGTCCGTATTTAACTTCAGGAAGTAACGCCGCTTTACAAAAGGCACAGACCTATCTGAAAGAGTTCAAAGATGAATTCGTTTCAGTAGAGCACCTTTTATTGGGTTTACTTTCTGTAAATGACAATACTTCTAAGCTATTAAAGGATCAAGGCGTTACAGAGGCCGACCTTAAAAAGGCCATTTTGGCTTTGAGAGGCGACAACCATGTAACTGACCAAAATGCTGAGGCAACTTATAATGCTTTAAATAAATATGCAAGAAACCTGAATGAATATGCAGAATCAGGAAAGCTTGACCCTGTAATTGGTCGCGATGAAGAGATCAGAAGAGTGATCCAGATTCTTTCGAGACGTACTAAGAACAACCCGATCCTGATCGGTGAACCTGGTGTTGGTAAAACTGCCATCGCTGAGGGTATTGCCCACAGGATTATACAAGGTGACGTTCCAACCAATCTAAAGACAAAAACAGTATTCTCTTTAGATATGGGGGCCCTGATTGCAGGTGCCAAGTACAAAGGAGAATTTGAGGAACGACTAAAAGCGGTGGTTAAAGAGGTGACTCAAAGCGATGGTGACATCATTCTTTTCATTGATGAGATCCATGTTTTGGTAGGTGCCGGTGGTGGTGATGGCGCTATGGATGCGGCCAACATTTTGAAACCTGCATTGGCCAGAGGTGAACTTCGTGCAATCGGAGCCACTACGCTTGATGAGTATCAAAAATATCTTGAAAAAGATAAGGCTTTAGAACGCCGTTTCCAAAAGGTAATGGTGGGCGAGCCAGATACTATGGATGCGATTTCTATTCTGCGTGGATTGAAAGAAAAATATGAAACTCACCATAAAGTGAGGATTACGGATGCAGCGATCATTGCCGCAGTAGAGCTGTCGCAACGCTATATTTCTGATCGTTACTTACCGGATAAAGCCATCGACTTAATGGACGAGGCCGCTTCTAAACTACGTTTGGAAATGGACAGTGTTCCGGAAGAAGTGGATGAACTGAACCGTAAGATCATGCAGCTCGAAATTGAGCGTGAAGCGATCAAAAGAGAGAATGACGATAAAAAAGTTCAGTCTCTTGGAGAGGAAATTGCCAATATATCTGCGGAACGTGATCAGCTAAAAGCGAAATGGCAAGGTGAAAAAGACCTGGTAGATGCTATTAACGCAGAAAGTGAGCAAATAGAACATTATAAACTGGAAGCAGATCAGGCGGAACGTGCAGGAGATTATGGTAAGGTAGCAGAGATCCGTTATGGAAAAATTAAGGAGTCTCAGGACAAAGTAGAACAACTGAAAGCGAAACTTGAAAATCAGCAATCCGAAGGCAGAATGCTGAAAGAGGAAGTGACTGCCGATGATATCGCAGGAGTTGTTGGCCGTTGGACTGGTATTCCGGTAACCAAGCTGATCTCTAGTGAAAGGGAAAAATTACTTCATCTGGAAGAAGAGTTACACAGACGTGTGGCTGGTCAGGATGAAGCAATTGAAGCCATTTCTGATGCGATTCGCAGGTCCAGAGCCGGATTACAGGATAAACGTAAACCGATTGGCTCGTTCATCTTCCTGGGTACTACCGGTGTGGGTAAAACCGAGCTGGCTAAAGCATTGGCGGAGTATTTGTTTAACGATGAGAACGCCATGACCAGGATAGATATGAGTGAATATCAGGAACGTCATGCGGTATCCAGATTGATTGGAGCGCCTCCGGGATATGTAGGTTACGATGAAGGTGGACAATTAACGGAAGCCGTTCGTAGGAAACCTTATTCGGTTATCTTACTCGATGAGATCGAGAAAGCGCATCCGGATGTGTTCAATATCTTATTGCAGGTACTGGATGATGGCCGTCTAACAGACAATAAAGGCCGTATGGTGAACTTTAAAAACACCATTATCATCATGACCTCCAATATTGGAGCACACATGATTCAGGAAAACTTCAAAGACCTGAATGATGACAACCGTGAAGAGGTAATTGCGAAGACGAAGAGCGAATTGTTCGAAATCTTAAAGCAAACCATCAGACCGGAGTTCTTAAACAGGATTGATGAGCTGATCATGTTTACCCCATTGAACCGCAGCGAGATCAGAAACATTGTGGACTTACAGTTCAACCATGTGAAAGAGACGCTTGCCGAGATGGGTATCGAGATCGAAGCAACACCAGAAGCTTTAGACTGGTTAGCTGAACTAGGTTATGATCCTCAGTTTGGAGCAAGACCGCTGAAACGTGTGATCCAGAAAAGGATCTTAAATGAATTGTCTAAAGAAATTCTTGCTGGAAAAATAGACAAGGACAGCAAGATAAAATTAGATACGTTCAACAATAAATTCGTGTTTTTAAACAACCAATAAGCGTCCTCGCTTATTAAATTGCGACCATTGTTAAATTAAAAGCCTTCAGGGATAACCTGAAGGCTTTTTCTGTATAAAATAAATTACAAATAAAATTTAATAATTATTATAATAACAGTTTGTCCCGGTTAATATTACCACAAGCCATTTAATTGGAGTGAACTACCACTTTTAAGGAAAAGCACTTATACTAAAAATCCCCCGGTAAGTTTTAGCTAACCGGGGGATTTTTAGTATAATTTACTTTTACGCTTTCTTTTTACTGCTTTCAATATTCGGTAAGAAACCGGTTATTAAGCCAATCAGGGGTAAGAAAGAGCAGATGTGAAACACATAAGCGATACTGGTGCTATCGGCCAGTTTACCAAGTAAGGCCGAGCCGATCCCTCCCATTCCAAAAGCGAAACCGAAGAATAATCCGGATACCAGACCTACTTTACCTGGAATCAGCTCCTGCGCATACACAAGAATTGCAGAGAAAGCCGAAGCCAGAATCACACCTATCGGCACAATCAAGACGCCTGTCCAGAACAAGTTGGCATAAGGCAGCATCAAAGCAAAAGGCGCGGTTCCTAAAATAGAGAACCAGATCACGTATTTTCGCCCGAAACGGTCGCCAACAGGGCCACCAATCAGTGTTCCGGCAGCTACAGAGAATAAGAATACAAATAAATACAATTGGGAAGTCTGCACGGAAACATGGAATCTTTCGATCACATAGAACGTAAAATAACTGGTCAGACTGGCCATGTAGAAGTATTTAGAGAAAATAAGCACCAATAATATGGAAATGGCAAAGATGACTTTCTTTCTGGAGAACCTATTGGCAACTACTTCTGTAGGTGTTCCCTGTTTTGCTTTACTAAGCATATGTCCTCTATACCATCTGCCTACCCTGCTTAAAATCAGAATCGCCAGTAAGGCAATTAAAGAGAACCAGATCACGCTGAATTGCCCTTGTGGTACGATGATCCAGGCTGCTAATAAAGGTCCCAAAGAACTTCCCGCATTTCCACCCAATTGAAAAATGGATTGCGCCAACCCTCTTCTGCCTCCCGAGGCCGCATGTGCCATCCGGGATGCTTCCGGGTGAAAGATGGATGATCCGGTTCCGATCAGGGCCACAGATACTAACATCATATAAAAACCGTCGGAAAGCGCTAAAGTGATCAATCCGATCAATGTAAAGCCCATTCCTATAGCCAGAGAGTAAGGCTGTGGCTTTTTATCGGTATACATTCCCACAAAAGGCTGAAATATAGAGGCAGACATCTGAAACATTAGGGTAATCAGACCGATTTGCGAAAAACTAAGCTTATAACTCTCCTTAATTACCGGATAAATGGCAGGAATCAAAGATTGGATCGTGTCATTTAGCAAATGCGAGAAACTGATAGCGAAAAGAATAGGGAATACGGTATTTTCTACCATTTTCCCTGTAGAAGGAGCAGAATTCATAATAAAACTATAATTAAGTCCAAAGGTATAAAAAACAATCCCCTTTCGCATATGTTGTTAGGAATGAGATCTCCCGATCTCCGGAACCTCTATTGTTAATAGCTTAAAAACGTATGTTATTATGAAAATCGCTTATATTTCTTCCTATCCACCACGTGAATGTGGCATCGCTACGTTTAACCATAATTTGCTACGCGCAATTGGACATGATAAAGTGGCTATATCCGGCGACAGTTTTGTAGTGGCCATGAATGATTCAGAGCATTTACATGAGTATGAATATCCTAAAGAAGTAAAATATATCATTCGCCAGGAAAATCAAAAAGATTATATCCGCGCAGCAGATTATATCAACACCAGTCTGGCTGATGCCTGTATCCTGGAACATGAATTCGGAATTTATGGTGGTGAAAGTGGCAACTATATCCTGCCTTTAATTGCCCGGTTACAAAAACCATTGATCACCATTTTCCATACCATCTTAAAAGACCCGAATTATCTGCAACTGACGATCATCAGGGAAATTGCCAAACATTCTTCCAGAGTTGTGGTGATGAGTCACCGTGCCGTAGGTTTCCTGACGGGGATTTACGGGATTCCATTTTCAAAAATACAGCTGATTGAACACGGTGTTCCGGATCTGGAAGCGAAAACAGATAACCCTGTGAAGCAATCCCTGGCTTTCAAAAATAAAAAAGTGCTGTTTACCTTTGGTTTGATCAGTAGAAACAAAGGGCTGGAAACCGTAATTCAGGCTTTGCCTAAAATTGTGGCAGAAAATCCGGATGTCATGTACGTGATTCTGGGAACTACCCATCCGGGGGTCATCAAAAATTCCGGAGAAGAATATCGCGACAGCCTCAAAAAACTGGCAAAAAAACTGAACGTATCCGACAACCTGACTTTCATTAAGAAATTTGTTTCGGAAGAAGAGCTGTTTGATTACCTCACCGCAGCAGATATGTACATTACCCCTTACCTGAATGAGGCGCAGATCACCAGTGGCACCTTGTCTTATGCGGTAGGTGCCGGTGCAGCGGTAATTTCTACCCCTTATTGGCATGCACAGGAATTACTGGCCGACAACAGAGGCCGTTTATTTGATTTCAGAGATGCGGATGGACTCGCAAATAACGTTAATGAATTGTTTAAAGACCAGGAGAAACTAGCACAATTACGCAGCAATGCTTACGAATACGGCCTCCATTTACGCTGGCCAAGTACGGGTCAGGTATTTATTGATGTGCTGGAGGAGGCAGTCTCCAAATATCTTTCCGAAAAGGAAAACGGTGGTAAACAAATCATTGATCCGGATATGATGCCGGCTTTTAGTCTGGCACATGTGCAGCGTTTAACCGATGACACCGGTATTGTGCAACATGCCAAGTATGGCATCCCAAACCTCAAAGAAGGCTATTGCCTGGATGATAACTCCAGGGCGCTCATCCTGGCTATCCTCGCTTATCAGCAAAATAAAAGTAAGGCCGCTTTAGAACTACTGCCCATTTATTTAAGCTTCATCCAATACATGCAATGCGATGATGGTAATTTCAGAAATTTCCTCAGCTTTAAACGCGAATATCTGGATGAAGTAGGCTCAGAAGATTCTTTCGGCCGGACAGTATGGGCTTTAGGTTACCTGATCAGCAATGCGCCAAATAATTCTTACCGGGAATTTGGCAAAGATCTTTTCTTAAAGTCCGCCGCACATTTCAGCAAACTAACTCACCTCAGAGGGATCGCAAATACGGTGGTCGGGCTTGGGAAATACCTGGAAGCACACCCTTACGACGGACATATTAAGGAACAGATGAACCTCTTAATTGTGCCATTAAAGGCTGCGTACAACTTAAACCGCAGCGATAACTGGCATTGGTTTGAGGATAAAATGACCTACGACAACGGGATTCTTCCACTGGCCTTACTTTGCCATTACGAAGTGAGCAAGGATGAGGAATCTTTAACTATGGCGCTCGAAAGCATGCAATTTCTATCCAGACATACCATGACCGATGGCTACCTGAATCCGGTTGGCAATGATGGCTGGCTGTTTAAAACCGGTGGTCTGATGGCACTTTATGATCAGCAGGCAATTGAAACGATGGCCATGGTTCTGATGTATTTCAAAGCTTATGAAATTACGCTCGACCTCAGTTATGTGAAACAAATGTATTTGTGTTACCAATGGTTTTTGGGCGAAAACAGTCTACACCTTCCTTTATACGACCATGAAACGAAAGGTTGCGGCGATGGCTTACAACCTCATGGTGTCAATAGAAATCAGGGTGCAGAAAGTACGCTGGCTTATTGGATCTCCCATTTAATTGTCCTGAGGGCTTTAGAATCGGAGTATGAGTACATCCAGAGTGGCGAATTATTTGGCATCCAGAAAGAAGACAATAAGCGCTTAATCTAAGTATGAAGATCGCAGTTTTAGCGCCCGTAGCCTGGAGAACTCCTCCAAGACACTACGGGCCCTGGGAGCAAATGGCTTCCAATTTAACAGAGGGATTGGTAGAGGCTGGACTGGAGGTTACGCTTTTTGCAACCGGTGATTCCCTGACTGCCGGAAAACTGGATGCGGTAATTGCAGAAGGATATGAGGAAAACCGGAATCAGGATGCTAAAGTTGTAGAATGCCTCCACATCAGCAACCTGATGGAAAAAGCAGGATCATTTGATTTGATTCACAACCATTATGATTTTCTGCCCCTTACTTATAGCGGTTTAATAAAGACGCCAATGATGACCACCATACATGGCTTTTCTTCAGAAAAGATCATTCCGGTGTATCAAAAATATAATTCCAGAGGCCATTACGTCTCTATTAGTGATTCAGATCGTCATCCTTCGCTTCAATACCTGAAAACGGTATACAATGGAATAGATTCTTCCGCTTTTGAGTTTAACGCAGTTCCTGAAGATTATCTGTTGTTCTTTGGAAGGATTCACCCGGATAAAGGAACTGCCGAAGCGATACAAATTGCCATTCAGAGTAACCGGCGACTGATTATTGCGGGGATCATCCAGGATCAGGATTATTTTAACGCTAAAATTGCCCCCTTTTTAAATGGGGACATTGACTTTGTTGGTGCCGCAGGGCCTGAGCAGCGAAACAAGCTCCTAAAACAAGCCTCCGCTTTATTACACCCTATAAATTTTGAAGAACCTTTTGGATTGAGCGTAGCCGAAGCCATGATTTGTGGCACACCTGTGATTGCTTTCAACAGAGGTTCCATGCCCGAATTAATCAGGGATCAGGAAACCGGTTTCTTAGTAAACAATGTGGAAGAAGCAGTAGAAGCCTTAGTTAAACTGGATCAAATCGACAGAGAAACCTGCCGGGAATGGGCATTGAGTCGCTTTTCGCAAGAAACAATGGTAAAGGATTACCTCAGCCTTTACCATCATATCCTCGGTCTTTAATCCTTCTTATGTTGAATTGGTTTTTCTTTTCCTTGTTCGATCGCAGTAGGTTCAGCCGTTTTTTCTTCCGGCAGACCAGCGTTTTCTTCTATAAGTAATACATCATCCTGTGCTTCTCTTCTTTCCGCCATTTTGATCAGGCATTCCGAACTTTTCAAACGACCTAAAAGCAGTTCTATTTTAACCGAGGCAAAAGAAGAACAATAATCGGATAAGCCATAAGGGATGATCAGTTCACCATTATGGATGATTGACCCACAGGAATAAAGCACATTGGGCACATACCCTTCACGCTCGTCGGTATTCGGAATCACCAATGGCTCATTTAAGCGGCCAATCTCTATGGATGGATCTTCCAGATCAAATAAACTAGCGCCTAAGCAATATCTGCGCATTGGGCCAACACCATGCGTAATGACCAGCCAGCCATCTTTGGTCTCAATTGGTGATCCGCAATTCCCGATTTGTATGAATTCCCAGGGGAACTTTGGCGATTGCAGTTTCACAGGATTATCCCAAACCGTTAATTTATCAGAATACATCAGGTAATTGTTCCAGCCATCTATCCTGGACATCATCACGTATTTACCATTAATCTTTCTTGGAAACAATGCCAGATTTTTGTTCTGCGCACCAATACCATGTAAAGGGCTAACCTTAAAATCGTAGAAATCTGTGGTTTGAAGTAATTTAGGCATGATCATCGCGCCATCAAAAGCGGTATAGGTGGCGTAATAAATGACCGAACCATCTGATTTCACAAAGCGTACAAATCTGGCATCTTCAATTCCTTTTCTTTCAAATTCGGAGATCGGGAAGATGACACGGTCAGAAATATCGGTATCTCTGGAAAAACTGATTTCGTGATAAGTATCCGAAAGCCATAAAATCTTGTCGTATTCAAGCTTCCTCAGGTCGTCTTCCTGCAAGCTTTTGGTATCCAATATAATGCGCCTCAGGGTGGCGTAATCAAATTTATCTTCTAGTTTATGTCCCAGTTCATCGAGGATTTCTATGTCAATTTTAGAATCCGCGGCTTTCTTCAGGAATAATTTTTTGTTGTATACGGCATTTTTAACCACCTCTGCTTCGTCAATATAATTTCCAGCGGGGATTACGGTAATGTTGTTGTCTTTATCAATCAGCGCTCTTCTAAAAACGACTGAGGAGATATGGCCCTCTCCCACGGCTCTAAAACTGATGATGACTCTTTTTTCGCCCTCTACCAATTCCGATTGGTCGGGATCTTCTACAATAGAGGGGTTAAAAAAGGCGGCAGATTCTATAGAATATTCATGTGTAAAATAAGAACCGATTAATAATCGCTGGTATTTATCAAGAGATTCCGGGTCATGTCCTGCTTCTTTAATGGCATTCACTACCTTTTTGCAATGCCTGGTCAGGATTTTTGTGATGTTCCTATGCCTTTTTGAATATTCCTGCAACAATGGAGAGATGATGCCAAACACTTCCTTATCAGTTAGCGCCAATACGTGTTTTACGACTTCCACTGCCCGCTCTTCACCGTTGAAGAAAAAACGTGCAATCACACGCTTTGGATCAGGATATACTTTAACCGGTTTTCGTTCTACAGATAATCTCATGTGTTATTAACGTTTTATAGTGGTAAAAAGGTTTATGAAATTATACATTTTTTTAAATAAAAAATTGTTTGATGTCCTGTTTGTCAGTACTTGTCTGAAAAAGCACACATCAGAGCCTGACAATCCTACAAATATAGTCAGGATGACAAGCACCCAAGCAGACGCTAAAATGACAATACTCAGGGGATTGTCACCGAATCATAATATTGATTTTATCTGATAAAATCTATTTGATTATCAATTAAGGACTTACGAAAAATATGGATTACTAAGCTCAAAGGGAATATATCCTTTGGCACAAGTGTTGACTATATGACATCAATGGTCAGAAATTACAAATAGAAAAGACCAGCTTAATTATTTAAAAAAAAGAACATGAAAAAATTATTATTATCATTAGTTGCAGTTTCAGCATTCGCATTTGGCGCTCAGGCACAAACTGAAAAAGGAAAAGTTATGGTAGGTGGTAATGTTGCATTTGATACGCATAAAAGTGATGCATCAGGTGCAAAATCAAACAGCAGTTTCCAGATTGTACCAAGTGTAGGTTACTTTGTTTCTGATAACATCGCAGTTGGTACTGGTATCGGATACGGTTATAGCAAAACAAATGGTATTCCAGGTCCAAACAATACCACTTTAATAAACGGTGTTAAAAATACTGCTTTCGTAGTGAACCCATTTGGTCGTTACTATGCTAACCTTTCTGAGTCTTTCAAATTCTTCGGACAATTATCAGTTCCAATGGCATTCGGTAAAGACAAAGCAGTAGATGCAGATGGTCATACAGGTGCTAAAACCGGAAGTACTACAGAAATCGGTGTAGCTTTATCTCCAGGTTTTGCGTTCTACCCTACTAAAAGAATCGGTATTGAATTCGCATTAAACGGATTAAACTACAATACACTTCGTAAAGAAGACGCTAATGGCGACAAAATGAAAGGTGCTGGTTATGATGAATTTAGTTTCGGTGCTAACTTCTTCTCTCCAAAAATCGGTGTTCAGTTGCATTTCTAGTCACTCTACTTAATTTAGATTTTTATAAATGCCCGGAGATACTCTTCGGGCATTTATGCGTTAAAGCCCTTTATTTTTTAGTGATTTTCGTTATTTTAGCTGTGGATTTAATCCGCTAACTTATATTCTTCAGGAAATCATCATGGAATCTATGCACCAACACCGGGCATTTAATACCTGATGACTTCTAAACCGTAAAAAACTAAATTACTGATGAAAAAAATACTTTTAATTGCCTGTGGTATCGGCTTCGGCTTATCCGGATTTGCCCAGGAAAAAACCCTAAAAACGCTTAAAGACAATGCGGCGACAGTCGTGAAAAACCAGGGTAAAACCGGCACCTGCTGGAATTACTCGACTACTTCCTTAATCGAATCGGAAGAAATGCGTAAAGGATTGGGCGAATTTAACCTTTCAGAGATGTTTCCAGCCAGAAACATCTATATCGAGAAAGCCAAAAACTATGTACTTCGTCAGGGGAAAGCGCAATTTAGCGAAGGTGGTTTGGGTCATGACCTGATCAGAGCAATTGCACTTTATGGTGCCATGCCTCAGGAGGCTTATCAGGGAGCAACAGGAGAGATTCCAGACCATACCGGCCTTGATCAATCGCTTAAAAGCTACCTGGACACTGTTTTGAAAAAACGTCCGGTTGCCGCCAACTGGCTTGTCGGTTATGAGCAGATCCTGGATCAGAAATTAGGTACTCCTCCTGCAAATTTTGACTATAAAGGAAAAAATTATACGCCAAAAACTTTCGCCAAAGAAGTGCTTAAATTCGATGCTAACGACTATGTAAACATTTCTTCTTTTACCCACCACCCTTATTACTCGACTTTCGTACTGGAAGCTCCGGATAATTTTGCCAATGGTTCTTTCTATAATATCCCGCTTGAGGAGATGATCAGTCTGACGAAATCTGCGGTTCAAAATGGCTATACGGTAATGTGGGATGCCGATGTGAGCAGCAAAAACTTTCAGCAGAAAAAAGGTTACGCCCTGTTATTTGCTGATGATGCCGATGTGAAAGCAGCAGCTATAAATCCTGATGCAAAAGAGAAAGCATATTCTCCGGAATTACGCCAGCAGCTGTATGAGGATTTGACTACTCAGGATGATCATTTGATGCACCTCGTTGGATTGGATCAGTCCAGTGACGGTAAGTACTTCTTTAAAGTGAAAAACTCTTGGGGCGAAGTTGGTCCGTTCAAAGGATTTATCGAAGTATCTGAGCCTTACTTTGCCATTAACACGGTAAGTCTGGTTGTGCCGAAAGCAGCGTTGTCTTCACAATTGAAGAAGAAATTAGGAATTTAATTCCGTGTTGTTTTTTTAAACTAAACCTGTTGCTCTGAATTAAACGTGTTGTTTTGAATTGAAGAAAAGGCCTGTGCATTTTGCTTCGTACAAACTTTTATATTAAAGGTTTGATTACGAAAAAAGCACAGGCCTTTTGCTTTGAACCGACATCAAGAAACCTATCCATCTTGATACTATAATATCTATACATCACCACATCTAGATATAAATACATAGTGATATCCAGATATCAATACTTAAGAAAGTAACCACACAAACAACTAAAAACCAATGGATTAAATAATATATTTTTGAGACATTTGACCCTATAAAACATTAATATTGTTTTCTACCTTATGCAGAAATAGGACGCAATATGAAAATTAAAAAAAACTACCCTTTGATTTCTTGTATATGTATCAGTCAAAACAGACCACAGCAATTGCTAAAGGCAATTGTGAATTTCGAACAGCAAAGTTACCCAAACAAAGAGCTGGTGGTCTCCTACCCCCGCAACGACTTACCCACAAAAAAACTGCTGGATAGGATCTTAAAAATCTCTCATTTAAAAATCATTATCCTTTCCAGGGAAAGCAATGGCTCCTTAGGTAAAAAGAGAAATCAGGCTGTCGCAGCAGCTCATGGAAGTTATATCTGCACCTGGGACGACGACGATTGGTACCATCCGGAAAGGCTGAAACAGCAAATGAGTCAGCTTCAAGACTCAATCACAAAACACCAGGCCTGCGTACTAAAAGAAATCATCTTATATAACCGATTGAATGAAAGCGCCTATCTTTCCGCAGCCTACAACTGGAGTGGCACGCTCTTATGTAAAAAAGATCTGGTGATTCAATTTCCCTACCAGGACACCAACAGACTTGAAGACGGCCCTTTAATCGAACACCTGGAATCCAATAAACTCCTCCTCCCCATCAAAGGATCTTTCTACCTCTACGTATACATCTATCATGGCACGAATGTCATAGACGGAGTTCTTTTCAGCTATTACACCAGAAACGGGCCGCAATTAGACCATAAAGCCACCCTAAACATCATTAAAAATGTAGAAGCTTCCTTTGAAATAAACTAAAACCTATGCAATAAGCCTGGATTTATTTTTTGCGCATAAAAAAGCCAGGAAGGCCTGGAGTACCTACAAATCTTTCTTTCAAAAGATTTGAGTACGAAAAGCGTCCTGGCTTTTAAAAACTATTTCTTCGGATCTAAATTATTTCTTCGGATCCAATTCCATACCTGTCACATCTACCTCTCCCGTTTGAGAGAAATCGCCGATCAGGTATTTGTTAAAATGATCTGCAAGCTTCCAGAAAGTATATTCTGTTAAGTCGCCAAAACCATGACGTTGTCCCGGAACGATAACAAACTCAAATCTTTTCCCTGCTCTCATCAAAGCATTTGCTACTCTAATCGTGTTTGCAGGGTGTACATTGTTGTCAATATCACCAGTCATTAACATCAAATGACCTTTCAGGTTTTTCGCTAAATCAGGATTCTTATCAATGCTATATTTGAAAGTCGTGTCACCTTTAGCAGAAATCACTTCTTTTACCCCATGGTGTTTCTCACTCCACCAACGGTTGTAAATGCTGTTATCGTGGTTACCGGCATTAGATACCGCAGCTTTAAAGAAATCAGGATAAACCAACATTGCAGCTGTAGACATAAATCCACCACCCGAGTGACCGGTGATTCCTACTTTAGTTGCATCGATAAACTTGTTTTTATCTGCCAATTGCTCTACTGCAGCTTTCTTATCAGCCAATCCATAATCACGCAGGTTGCCATAACCGAAAGTATGGTACCATTTAGAACGTGCAGGATTTCCACCTCTGTTACCTACCGTGATCACGATATAGCCAAACTGTGCCAATCGCTCCGTTCTATCCATGCTTTTGCTGAAAGACTTGTTAACCGCCTCCGTTTGAGGACCTGGATATACATACTCGATGATCGGGTATTTTTTATTTGGATCAAAATCGAAAGGCTTGTACATGACACCATAGATATCGGTGATTCCATCATCCGCTTTCACCTTAAAAGGCTCAGGGAATTTGTAACCGGTAGCCATTAGCAAGGATAAATCTGTTGTTTCCAGATTCATGACTACCCTACCGTTATTATCCATTACGACTGCCTTAGGCGCTGTATTCACTCTCGAAGAATTGTCTACAAAGAATTTAGCCTCATCATTCATGCTGATCGCATGGTCAAAATCGCCTTGATTTAACAGTTTCATGCCTGAACCATCAAAATTGATGCGGTACAAGTGTACATAATAAGGATCTTCCTTGCTTTCTTTGCCATTGGCAGTGAAATAAAGCACTCTGTTTTTCTGGTCTACATTTACGATTTCCTCGCAATGGAAAGCACCTTTAGTAATCTGATTTTTCAGTTTTCCGGCAGCATCAAACAGGTAGAAATGTCCCCATCCATCACGCTCCGACCAATGAATCATTTCTTTACCCTCATTTACCAATCCCGGACGGTTTAACTCCAGGTAAGTATTGAAACGCTCTTCAATTAAAGGCGTAACGGCACCGCTCTGAATGTCTACCGCACATACATCCACACGCTTTAAATCTCTGCTGGTACGGCCAAAATAAATCTTATTATTTGTTCCCAACCAGATCGAAGGACGGAATTCATTGTCTCTGTCTTTAACCAGGTTTGGCGCTGGCCATACTGATAAATTCTGGTCTTTAAAGGCGTTGGTATTGAGTTTTTTATAGCTTTTAGCTGCGAAATTGAATAGCAACATCTCATCGATAGGTGCTTCCGCTTCACCAGGCATCTGGTATTTATAGGTTTCCAGCGTTGGTCTTCCTGCGGAAACATTATTGATCACCCAAAGGTCTTTTACTTTACGACTATCGGATCTGTTTAACACAAAATGTTTTGCATCCGGCGACCATAACACATAAGCTCTTCTTCTTTTTTTATCATTTTTCAGGAGCTCTTCGTTGTTCTCGCCATCGCCATTGCTGCCGTAAGCGTAGAACTTCTGACCGTCTTTTGTCAGCTGGTTCTCTACAATCGTGCTGTCTTCTTCATTCTTGACTGCCTTCTTGTAGTTCTCCTTATCCATCCAGTACAAATTGTAATTTCTGGTAAAGACAATGGCTGATGAATCTGGCGCTACTGCTCCCCAGGTTGGTTTTGCCTTAGGTTTCGTATAATTAGGAACTTCGGTCAGCTTTGCTGTTGCCAGCACATAGTTGAAAAAGTATATCTTTTTCTGCATCGAATCTGCAGCTTTTTTATCTTTTCTATCTTTCTTTAGCTCATCAATTGTACTTTTCAGCTCAAAAGTAACCGCCTTTTCATCTGCGGAGAACTTCAGGTTTTCTAAAGGCAGGTGTTGTGCATCAAAAGGATCACGCATGATGGTGGTGATTTCTGCTGCCAGCTTCGCATTGTCAAATATTTTCTTTTTTGTTTTCGCGGATGGATCTACCAGATACCATTCCTTGCCTGCCGGAGTTTCATATTCGTACCAGAATCTGTTGCTCAGTTTCAGCCAATGTGGATCAACGGCCGTAGAATAAACCAGTTTTTTAATCTTGGCAGGTGAGAATCTCGAAGCCAACTGGTAATTGGCCTTCGGAGCAGCTACTGTCGACTCTGTAATCGTAAAGGTTTTGGTTTGCGCCATGGCACCATACCCCATACAAAGCGATAGTAAAAGTGGAGTGTAAAGTTTCTTCATTAGTGGTTTTAAATAAACCGCCTAAATTATTGATTAAAGATGGTAAGAACTGGCTTTATTATGTAATAAACATGATAGTTTTAACGAATTTTGTGGTGTGCGGCAGTACTGATCATACTTGTACTCAGACATTGTAAATATAATGAGTAAATCAGGATTGATTTTTTAGTTTTGTATGAAATACTGAATTATGAAACATACCTTCCTCCCTATTCTTGCTGCCGCAGTAATGCTCAGTGCCGGATGCCAGTCAAAATCACAGACCAATGGTGCTGCTGACAACCCTAAAGACTCTTTAACCACTACAACTGCAGAAGGTACTCCAACAATGGAGCAAAGCAAAGCGCCAGTTACGGATATCTCTAAAATCAAAGTAGCAGATGCTAAAACCATCCTTGCACGCAAACAAGTGCCTATTTTATGCTACCACCAGGTGCGCGACTGGAGAGAAAAAGACTCGAAAGCAGCAAAAGATTATATCATTCCTATCGCTACTTTCAAAGACCATATGAAAATGTTGGCCGATAGCGGTTACCATACGATCCTTCCAGATCAATTATACGACTACTTAAACAATGGCACTGCCTTGCCAACTAAACCAATCATGCTGACTTTTGATGATACTGACTTGGATCAGTTCACCATTGCAGCGCCGGAAATGAAGAAATATGGCTTCAAAGGAGTGTTTTTCGTGATGACAGTTTCCCTTGGCAGACCAAATTACATGAGCAGAGACCAGGTGAAACAACTTTCTGATATGGGCCATGTGATCGGTTCTCATACCTGGGATCACCACAATGTGAAAAAATACCAGGGTCAGGATTGGGTAACGCAAATTGAAAAACCAACCAAAACTTTGGAAGAAATTACAGGAAAAAAGATTCAGCATTTCGCTTATCCCTTCGGATTATGGAATCCTGAGGCCATTCCCGAACTTAAGAAAAGAGGTATGAAATCTGCGTTTATTTTAGCTACGAAACGTGATGAAAATGATCCGTTGTATACCATCAGAAGGATTATCGCCAGCGGTTACTGGACTTCAAAAACATTAAATAACAGCATTAAAAACAGCTTTTAAGTACTTCAATGAGAAATACCCTGTTCACACTGGCCGCGCTCTCGGCTATGTTTTTTTCTTCTTGTGTGGAAAATAGTAAAGCTGAAAAAGAGCACTCAGTAGTATCGGAAAGTAGTGATACTTCTGCAACTGGAACTACCGATGCAACAGCGGTTGGCCGCTCCGGAAAAAAGGCTGGCGCAGCAGAAATCCTGGCAAAAAAAGAGGTGCCCGTACTTTGTTACCATCAAATCCGCAACTGGAAAGCCAGTGATTCCAAACGGGCTCATGATGATATCATTCCACCGGCTAATTTTAGTCAGCATATGAAAATGTTGGCCGATAGTGGTTACCATACCATTTTGCCGGATCAGCTATACGACTACCTGAATTACGGGAAACAGCTTCCTGAAAAACCAATTATGATCACTTTCGACGATACCGATCTTGATCAATATACGGTAGGTGCTAAAGAATTGGAAAAACATGGTTTTAAAGGCGTTTTCTTTATCATGACCGTTTCCATTGGCCGACCGAGATACATGAGTAAAGCGCAAATTAAGGAACTTTCTGATGATGGGCACATGATTGCCAGTCACACCTGGAACCATAAAAACTTTGCGGAGTTTACGGATGAAGATTGGGAGATTCAGATCGATAAACCGACCAGAACACTGGAAACGATTACCGGTAAAAAGGTGGAATACTTTGCCTATCCTTATGGCGTTTCCAAAGCGGAAAACTTACATAAGCTACAAGAACATGGCTTTAAAGCTGCTTTTATCTTATCGACAAAAAGAGATCCGGATTACCCTTTGTTTACGATCCGCCGGATTATAGACCCGGGGACTTATACTGCAAAGAATCTATACAATAGCATCAATAAAAGTTTTAAATAATAGCTTTTATTATAATTTACAAGAAAGGTATGCCCTGCTAAATATAGTAAGGTATACCTTTTTTTTGTACGCTTCTGTTTTTGAAAGTAGTTGTTTTAATCACCAGGCCTTAGTCGTTTAGTCCGGACAGGAGGTCACCGCAGCATAGATTTTTAAAAGCATCGTCCAGATCCCCTGAGATTGTCTTTGGCCCATAAAGTCCTTAGGCTCATTTGCCGGATCTTGCTCTTCTTCAGGCAAGGTTAACATCTGACTAAGCGTATCATTCCAGAAATCGACTATCTGAACGGAATGATTACATTTTTTCAAAAAAATAACGTTAGAGATCAACTGACCAGTTTCCCTGGCAGATACCGCATTAAAATAATCGAATACCTCCCTTTTAGTATACTTCAGGTCTGAATGCTGAAACCCCAACACTCCGGTTTCTGATTGATTCAATTGATCCAGATATTGGTCAAATCTTTCCCTACCTAATTTATTAATCTGGAAATCCGGATCACCATAAACTAAGATGTCTCCATCTTCCATATCCTGTAACGCTCTTTTGATAAAGTAGGGCCTCCATACAACGCCTCCACCCAAGGTAAGCTGAAGCGCTTTATGAAATTCCTTCTCGAATTCTATATCAAAGTCTTCATATCTAAAAATAGTAACCTTATCAAAAAAAGAAGAAGCAACCGCGAGGGCCTTAAAATACCCACTTCGCAACTCATACCCCTTATCACCATAACTGATTAAATGTATTTCCATATCTAAATGATTAGTCAAAGTCTAATTTATATATTTTTATAGCTAATAACCAAATCTTAGAACTATAAATTAAAAAACATAACTTATTTACAATCAAATAATTGATAATAAAATCATAAATTTATACACACTGTAATTTATTTATGTTAAAACCAATATTTTTAAGCACAACTACATCAGAATACAGTGAAATTTCGAATATTCCGAGCTATTGTGTCAAAAATTTGGGCTATACCACCCTGTTTTAAATATTGGAAATTTGTTAAATTCGTATTTACTAAAACCATGAATTATGGAACGCGTTCTCGATAATACCGAATTTGAAGATTATGACACCTCCGTTGTCATGTCTTTTTATAAAAAAATGAAAGACTTTAGAAGAGTGTTTCCGGTCAATGCCCCTTATCTCGAAAGAAATGGCATAGAGGTCATCATTGCATTAGATGAACCTACGGAATGTGAAGAATTAATCGAATTCATAAAGGGATACCCGAATATCAACTGGCGGGTAATTGTGAACCGTAACGATCATGAATGGCGAAATCCATCCAAGGCCTGGAATGTTGGGATCAGGCATGCCACAAAAAAATTCATCCTGATCGTAGATCCGGAATGCGAATTTCTTACCGACATCGTTCAGCATTTAAAAGACGCAGCTGAAATGTATAAGAATTACTTCTATGTCGGTAAAGTTGCTTTTGTAGATTACGCTTATAAAGCTAGCCCTCACAGCGCAGAAACGCAGTCATTTAGCAAAATTGGTAGTATTTTAACCAGAAAAACCGACATCGAAAAAGTATCCGGCTATACCGAAGCTTTCAATATCTGGGGTGGCGAGGATGATAATTTACACGCAAAACTGAAGAAGATTGGCATTAGGAAAGCAGATGTCGCAACCGCATTACTCTTGCATCGCGAAGAGAAAACTGATGGGACTGATATCAGAGCACATAAAATCTTAGCCCTTCCAACAAACCTGATCAATAAAGCGATTACGCCTGACGAGCAAGACTTTATTGACCCAAACTGGGGAAGAGATTTTAAAGAGGTCTGTTTTGATTATTTAAAGATCAATCAAGATTAAATGATTTCATTATTCAGGTAATGTTTGCGATTAAAATTAAAAGATTTTTTGAAGTCTAATTTTTATAGGCTCCGGTAAAGTCCATAATTTTGGGTCATATGACCCAGTTTTGCAGTAGCAAAATACGTTAAATTTGTGTTTACTAAAACCTGAATTATGGATCATACGATCAGTAATACCGAATTTGAAGATTATGACATCTCCGTTGTTATGTCTTTTTATAAAAAAATGAAAGACTTTAGAAGAGTATTACCGGTCAATGCTCCTTATTTCGAAAGAAATGGCATAGAGGTCATTATTGCATTGGATGAACCTACGGAATGTGAAGAATTAATTGAATTTATAAAGGGATATCCTGATATCAACTGGCGGATCATTGTGAACCGTAACGATCACGAATGGCGAAACCCATGCAAGGCCTGGAACGTTGGAATCAGACATGCCACAAAGAACTACATCCTGGTCGTAGATCCGGAATGTGAGTTTCTTACCGACGTAGTTCATCATTTAAAGTACGCGGCTGAAACGTATGATAATTATTTCTATGTTGGTAAAGTTGCCTTTGTAGATTACGCTTATAAAGCTGGCCCTCACAGCGCAGAAACACAGACTTTCACTAATTATGGCAGTATTTTAACCAAAAAAAACCACATCGAAAAGGTATCCGGTTATACCGAGGCTTTCAATATCTGGGGCGGAGAGGATGATAATTTACGCGCAAAACTGAAGAAGATTGGCATTAATAAAGCAGAGGTCGCAACTGCACTAATCCTGCACCGCGAAGATGAAACCGGTGGGGTTGCTACCAGAGCACATAAAATCTTAGCTCTTCCCACAGACCTGATCATCAAGTCATTTACCCCTGACGAGCAAGACTTTATTAACCCAGACTGGGGAAGAGATTTTGAGGAGATCTGTTATGATTATTTAAAGCTCAATGAGGCTTAAATGATTTCTTTAATCAGGTAATGTTTGCCATTAAAATCAAAAGATGCGCCTTTTTCTTTACCAATCAGCAGGTTACCAATTGGAGAAGCGGCAGAAATCGCAAATATATTTTCGCCATCCAGTTTCAGTTGTCCGGCACTAATGCTAATGTAAAAAGCTCCTTCAGAGGTATAAACCAGGTTTCCGTTTCTTACCCTATCATTTAAAGGGGTGTCCTTGAGCGATTTTAGAAGTTGTAAATTTTGTTGCGCATCCATCAACAGCCTTTTACTCCTGCCGATGTCCTGACTCATCATTTCGCGCGTGGTCTCAAACTTATCTCCGGCGCTACTCTTTGTATCATCATTACTGGCTTCGCGCGACTGTTCCAATGCTGTCTCTGCGGTAAGGATTCTCTGTTCTATGAAGTTCAAACAAAGCAGGTATAATTTTTCTTTAATGTCTTGCATAATTTATGATTCTACCCATTTTACTTTATCAGCTATCGGAGTTCTTTTGGCATCTCTTGGTGCTTCATTATGGTATCCCATATAGAACAGACCAAAACATTTTTCGTTCTTTTCCAGCTTTAAAAAGCTACCAAGGTTATCAATCAGACCAGGAGAACTCCAATACGCACCAATATTTAAGGCTTCTGCGGTCAGGGCCATGTTTTGTACGGCGCAGGCCAAGGCAGCAAGCTCTTCCCATTCAGGGACTTTGTCGGTGTGTAAAGCTGCATTTAAAGTAATGATGCAATTTGCCTGGGCTGCTTTCTCCAGAATGCTATCGTATTTCTTTTGCAGGAATTGATGCGCTGGTACAGTTTCTTTATACAACCTGGCCAGTTCTGCACCAAGTTTCATTTTACCTTCATTTCTGAAAACAATGAAACGCCATGGTTCCGTCAGCTTATGGGTAGGTGCATAATTTGCACTTTCCAACACTTGTTTAATCAATTCTACCGGAATCTCCTGCTCCGTATAGCTGATTGGGAAAATACTGCGGCGGCGTTGAATAATGCGACTTAATATATCTATTTCTTTTTCCATGAATCTTTCTGCTGGGATATAACTATTGGCAAAAGTAGCAATATCAGCTTTCCTTTTGTTGAAATTGGTCATTGTTTTCCGGCTTGATCTTTTTAAGCTGCTTTTTAACCTGTTTAGCTCTTCCAAAAAAGGCTACGCTTTCCATGTCTTCCAGATGGGTAATCGTTTCCATTAATTCGTCTTTAATCCATGGATATCGCGGAGCGAGGTTGGCTAAGGCCTGCATGGCTTGTACTTTAGTGGCCACCAATACCTTCTCTTCAATCAGCCAGTCGAACATTAGCCCGATCAGCGGTTCAAAATCTATTTTCTCCAGTTGTCCGGGGTGTAAGCCTTTCGCTTGTTTACTGGTCGCAAAAGCCAGAATTTTGGCGTAATGACGCATCGGGCCCGGGTGTTTCTGCGCAGGGAAACGACCTAAAAAATCTTCCAGGTAATCACCCAGACAATAATAACTAAAAAAAATATTCTCCAGTAACCATGCCGCCCTGAATGCCAGTTCTTTCCTGGAATGAAAGGTCAGGTCAATCACATCTTTAACGGTAAAACCGTCCTCAGATTTAACATAAAAATTCCTGTTAAGGGCAATTGCCTTTACCGTTTTCAGCCCCATTGGAGCGCCCAACCTGCTGATCAATTCATCTTTCGTCACCTTCTTGAAATTAGATTAGTCAAAACTAATAAATCCCCAATCAAATCATTTTATAAATTATGACTACCTTTGCGGCTTATTTTATCAGCAATATGATTTCAGTTTCTAACTTATCCCTCCGTTACGGAAAACGTACCTTATTTGAAGATGTGAACCTAAAATTCACGCATGGCAATTGCTATGGTGTAATTGGGGCGAACGGCGCAGGTAAATCCACCTTCCTTAAAATTCTTTCAGGAGAAGTAAACCAAACTTCAGGTAGTGTGGCTTTTACTCCAGGCGAACGTATGGCAGTTTTAAAACAAAACCACTATGAGTTTGATGAATTTTCAGTGATTGAAACGGTAATGATGGGTCACAAGGAATTGTACGACATCATGAAGGAAAAAGACGCCATCTATATGAAGGAAGATTTTACCGACAAAGATGGTGAGCGTGCTGGTGAGCTGGAAAACAGATTTGCAGAAATGGATGGCTGGAATATGGAAAGCAACGCTGCGACCATGTTGAGCAATTTAGGTATTAAAGAAGAACACCACTATAAGCTGTTAAAAGAATTAGATGGTACCCAAAAAGTACGTGTGTTATTAGCACAAGCTTTATTCGGTAACCCTGATGTATTGCTACTGGATGAGCCTACCAACGATTTGGACATTGAAACAATCGCCTGGTTAGAAAACTTCCTTGCAGATTACCAGACTATTGTATTGGTAGTATCTCACGATAGACACTTTTTAGATGCGGTATGTACGCATATTGTTGACATTGATTTCAGCAAAATGAGCATTTACTCGGGTAACTATACCTTCTGGTATGAGTCTAGCCAACTTGCTTTGAAACAACGTGGTGATCAAAATAAAAAACTGGAAGAGAAAGTTAAAGAACTTCAGGAATTTATTCAGCGCTTTAGTGCGAATGCTTCGAAATCGAAACAAGCAACTTCCCGTAAGAAAGCTTTAGATAAAATCGATATCTCGGAAATTAAAGCTTCAAGTAGAAAATATCCTGCAATTTTATTCAATAATTTGGGTAGAGAAGCTGGTGATCAGATTCTACAAGTTGAAAACCTTTCTTGTACGATCAATGGAGATGTGATGTTTAAAAATGTCAGCTTCATGGTTAATAAAGGAGATAAAGTGGCTATTCTTTCTCAGAACAGTTTAGCAACTACTGCTTTTTATAATGTACTGACGGCTCGTGAGCCTAATTATACAGGTGAGTTTAAGTTTGGTATCACTATTAGTACAGCAGATATTCCTAACGACAACACCCCTTATTTCGAAGGAAAAGATGAAAATCTGGTAGATTGGTTACGTGAGTATTCAGGTACTGAAATGGATGAGCAGTTTGTAAGAAGTTTCTTAGGTAGAATGTTGTTCTCCGGTGAAGAGGTTCTGAAAAATGTGAAAGTATTGTCAGGTGGTGAAAAAATGCGTTGTATGTTCTCTCAAATGATGTTAAAACATGCGAATCTATTGTTATTAGATGAGCCTACGAATCACCTGGATTTAGAGTCGATCACGGCACTAAACAACGGATTAAAAGATTTCAGAGGTACCGCTTTGTTTACTTCACGAGATCATGCGTTAACAGAATCGGTAGCAACAAGAATCATCGAAATTACGCCTAAAGGTGTAATTGATAAGATGATGACTTACGACGATTATATTACGAGTCCTGATGTGGCTCAGTTAAGAGCAGAAATGTATAAATAATTTAAAAGGGGGCTTACAGCCCCCTTTTTTTTATGGACGTCTGATTAAACATCGGTATAAACCAGTTCTTTGAGCAAGCGATAAAGATTTCCCTGCTGAAAGTACCTGTTCTTGTTATTGTCCATATCTTCTCCCGGTATCGGTGCCGGTTTTTTAATAATTTCTTTAATATCTTCTATGATGCAAGGGCTATCCAGATCCAGTGTACGGAAGTATTTTTCATTGTAGACTTCTGCAATGTTTGGCGCGCCGCAATAGATAGGAATCGTATCGCAAAGCGCACAATCCACAAACTTTTCCGTGATGTAATTCTTTTCATTGGAGTTTTCAATGGCGATAGAATATTCATAAGGCATTAAGCCGGTATGTTTATGTTCTATAAAGCCTTTATATCTCCCATCAGTTATATTAAAGCCCTTACCATAAATGTCAATATCCAGGTCTGATGAAAGAATCTGACGAAGCAATCTCATTCGCTTCGTGTAATTCCCAATATGGAAACTTAACGAAGACACAATCATTGATAGCTTTTTAGGCTTCTGGATCGATTTATTTTCTATAAACAGGGATTTATCTACGTTATCATGAAAAAACATGTAAGCAGGGCTCTCTATCACTTTCTTGCTCAATTTAATGTGATGGGTCTCTTCAAACAATTGCTGATCATGGACAATCAGATAATCACTATTACTTAAAAAGTAAGTATTGAGGTGAGCCGGACTCCAGGAAGGTTCCTGAATTATGGTGATTATTTTTGCTTTACTATGGATGCTTTCAGCTGTACTGTTAAATACCACTGCATAATCATAATCATCACTAGTGGTAAAGCTCAATGCATCATCATAAACTTCATAATTGGCCTTGAATCTTTTCAGCAGAACCTCTGAACAATCATAGTTGGCGAAAAATTTAACTCTCATATTTAGGTAGCTTATCAGTTGATATTTCTAAAGTAATGACAAAGAAACAGACAAATGAATTGCAGGGAATTATGGGTCATTTGTCCCTACATCTCCTGCCAATTCTCTCCTAAACGCGGATACCATTTCTTCTCGTAATACGTTCCCATATTTTCGGTTAACTCAGATTGTCTCTCCTCAGTTTGGTGGTTTAAGGTCTGTGTTTCCAAATGATCTACGAGGGAGGACGTAATTAACGCATGCTTTAAACCCAAAACAGAAAGGGTATTCGCATAGTCATTATCAGCACACCAAAACTTGAGGTTCTCATCTAATTTTCCGGTAAGCCTTAATACGTCTCTTTTAAGAAATAGACACCAACCTGAAATTTCATAGCGAATCCGATAACCCGGATAAATTCCCGTATGGGGTTTAAACCCCATAGTTTCATGATGTTTGACACATATAGGAGATGCGCTGGATAGATCTGGGTGTTTTAAAAATGCTTTAAAAATTTCTGTCGCCCAACCTGGATGAAAAATCAAATCATTGTTGCAAAGACAAACAAAGGGCGAGGAAGTCATGGCTAAGCCCAGATTCATATATTTATGGTAACCAAATTCTGTATCCGGATAAATAGTAGTCCCATATGGATAGGGATCAGGTTTATTTATTTTTTCTGATTCAAAGGTTAAAATATTGAATTCAATTATTTCAGGATCCTCAGATGCCATCAGAGAAGCTAAACAGTTTTCGGTCATTTGCTTCAAATCTTCCGTCTGTGCATAGCTCAATATGATCACATCGACTTTTATTTTCTTCTTTTCCATTTTAATTCATTATTCCTGGTACATACTATAAATCTTAAATTCCTCTGCTGATATTCCCAGAACGACTTCCATTTGAGAATTCAACAATCGTTGATTGTTTTCCAGAAATAAAAGCTGATATAAACTGATCAGTCTTCCGTTCCCATCTACAATAGTAAAAGGTCCCTCAATACCAGAGGCCAAAAGAGTTATCCCCAACCATTGTATTTTATTGCTTCCTGCTTTCAAAGCTTGTTTAATGCCATCAATACGAAGATCCATGCCTCGATTCCTTTGAAGCGTTTTTGCAGCATCAGCAACGAGATAACTGTCATTTGTCATTCTGGCAAAGCCTTCTACCCCTATCGTTTGTAGCTTATTAAACTCTTCCAATTTAACTTCTAAATCTGCCATGTACCAGGAAACGTCTGTTGGCAAACAATCCATTAATGATAGATGATGTGGTTTCAAGGATCTGATGATTCCTTCTTTTTCCAAATCAGTATCATTTGAATGCAGTAATTGTAACATATCCTGAGGAATGGTTTCATCTATGGAGTCTAAATGCTCCACATAAACTTCCGCAATCGCCCAGCGGCGCAACATTTCATGATGATTGATTTTTTTGATTAATCTCATAGGCCATTATTTTGAGTCAGGTTGAATTTTCAATTCCATAGCCTCAATTTATCAAAAAGCAGAATGACTGTAATAAATAACAGAATTTTGGGTCATTTGACCCTATTTCGAAATAGATGTTTACCTAATTTTAGTCTACACAAAATCTAAAATACAATGGCAAAATCATGGTATGTTTTTATGGGCTTTGGAGATCCTTGCCTTTTTTCCAATTATAGAAGATTGACCGTTCAACATTCTTGTCTATGTGGAAATCAAATCTGTGCGATATATGCAGAGGGGGAAGAAACTCATCCAGAAGCACCACTTTCGCCCCATATTCAGAACTATATAAAAAAAGCAATGGTTACTGGTCAACTACAGCCAGACTACCCATTTGATGCTAAAAAGTATGTGTATTTAAAATATAAATAACCTTAACTGTATTTGATTATGATACCATCGTATCCATTAATTTCCTGTATTTGTATGACAGATGATAGGCCCGAACTACTTCAGAAAGCAATTAACTGTTTCAAGTCACAAAACTATTTAAATATAGAGCTTGTGATTTCTTTTCCTAAAAAAGACCGTTCCAGTAGAAAAATTATTGCGGACAGGCAAAATTCCATGCTCAACATCTTAGCTGTGGAAAGAGAAAAAGATAGTTCCTTAGTAGATGCAAAAAATCAAGCGATAAAAAAATCAAACGGGGAATATATTTGTACCTGGGATGATAGTGATTGGCATCATCCAAGCAGAATTTCCTATCAATACAACAGCATTCAAAATAAAGGTGAAGGATATCAAGCTAGTATTTTAAGCCATATCCTACTATATGATGTAATTAAAAACAAAGCTTATTCTTCTTTCAACAATACATGGGAGGGTACTGTATTGTGTAGTAAAGATATTCTTACACAAAAGAATAATAACATAAAGAGCTCTCCTATAATCGAGTTATTGCAATCCAGAAAACAATTATTGTTGTTGGATCAAGCTCCCTTTCTATATGTCTATATACATCATGGAGAAGAGACATGGAACGATCAAGATCTTGAATTCCTGATGTCCCACAGCCAACATTTAGAGGAGAAAGAAAAAGAAAACCTTCTCCAACACATGAATTAACCACTTAAAACAACCTAAAGAAAATATTATGATTTTACCATTAGTCAGCTGCATCATGCCAACGGCCAACAGGCAAAAATTCATTCCACTAGCCATTAGTTATTTTAAAGCCCAGAATTATGCTAATTCAGAGCTCGTAATTATTGATGATGGAAAAGAACCCGCTTCACAATTAATCCCTGATGATCCCAGAATAAGGTATTTCTATACTGAGCCCTTAGGTACTATAGGAGTAAAACGAAATTATGCGTGTGAAAAAGCAAATGGCGAAATCATCATGCACTGGGACGACGATGACTGGTATGCCCCTGACTGGATCACCAGGCAAGTTATTGCATTAAACACCTCTGCAGCGGACATAACCGGATTAAATCAGGTCATCTTCTATTCTCCATCTGTAGATAAACGATGGATCTACGAAGATAAGGATTTAGAAAAACCCTGGATCTGTGGTGCAACCATGGCTTATCATAAATCTTTTTGGCAAGAACACCCCTTTATAGACATCCAGGTGGGAGAAGACTATGATTTCGTTTGGAATACAGGAGCAAGAACTTATGCATTGGAATATACTCAAGGTTTCGTTGCAATTCTTCATGCACACAATACGAGTATTAAGCCGGTAGAAGAGATTCGACATAAGAAAAATGGAACAACATGGAAAGATCCAAATAAAACGAATCTACCATGAGCACGCCTTATGTTTCCTGTATCATGCCAACGGCAAATAGAGCAAAGTTTATTCCTTTGGCTATTGATAATTTTCTAAATCAGGATTATCGTAATGCGGAGCTGATTATCATTGATGATGGGAAAGAATCTGTCTGGGACATCATTCCAAAACACCGTCGGATCAGATACTTTTATAAAGAAACAGTCAGTACCATTGGCATGAAGCGCAATTTTGCTTGTGAAGAAGCAAAAGGAGAAATTATCATGCACTGGGATGACGACGATTGGTATGCGGGAGACTGGATCAGCAGACAACTAACAGCAATTGAATCCTCTGGAGCAGACATTTGTGGATTGAATGATATTCTATTCTTTTCTCCGGTGGTTGGGAAATTCTGGAAAGTCGTTGATAAACAAACAGAACATCCCTGGCTAGCTGGTGCTACAATGGTATACAAAAAAAAATTCTGGCAACAGCATCCTTTTAAGGATATACAAATTGGAGAAGATTATGATTATATCTGGAATACAGGAGCAACAATATTTGCCCATGATTATGTAGATGGATTTGTTGCTACACTCCATGCTCACAATACGACTTTAAAACCGTTTGAAGATTCAAGGCATAAAAAACATGCTATAAGATCAATGAATGTTAAATATGAGGGGAAAGCTGAAAACCCTGGAGAGAGTAAGCCTTATCACTAAAAAAGAAATTATGCCTTGGTATCAACTGATAAACAACGACATGGACATTTGTAATCCAGAGAGCTACAAAATATTAACAGCGGCACCTGAAACTGTTGACGGCCCTTATTTATCGGCAATTTTCGCCGATGAAATCCCTAATGACCCGGATAGAAAACCTGATCTGGAAGGTACTCCCGGCTTATTATTTTATATCATCAGGGCCCTAGCTAAAGGAAAAGGACAACCTGTTTCCCTATTCCCACCCGTTCCTTTAGAAGTACGCATGTCTATGCAACCCGCATCCGGAACAATTGAGGAATAACTATTTCATCTTTGGGTCATTTGACCCTATTAGTGAAAGAAACAACTCGTAAATTAGTATAAGAGAAAGGGAAATCCGAAAACCCTAAACAGAATAGGATAAAATAAAGTTTTTATTGCTTTTTGATTTACAAAAGCATTCTAAATTATGGCTAATTGGTATGCGTATAATGGTTTTGGAGATCCACTTCTAGCTAGTAGTTACAGGCTAATGCCTGTAAAACCTTTATGTGTTAATGGATGTCATATGTGTGCTATTTTACTAGATGAAAGCGCGCCTATCCCCTCAGACCTTTCTAGTGTTCTAGGTTACATCTATAATGCACTGGCTACATGCATGGCACAACCTGCCCCCCCTTCTAAAGCTTATGTCTATATGATCGAACTTTAAGGCTGATCTAATTCTAAACAACTTTATCTTAAAAAGAACAGAGATAGTCTGTTAATTAACGAACAAAAAGGAAGATCCGAAAATCCTGAATAGAGTAGGACAAAATAAAGTTTTTATTGCTTTTTGATTTATAAAAGCATTCTATATTATGGCCTATCATTGGTTTGGATATAATCGAACTGGAGATCCAACTCTTCCTTCAAGCTATTACAGAGTGTATGCTACACCCACCTGTACTAGTGGCTGCGAGATTTGTGCTATTTATCTAGATGATGACAGCGTGGGTAACCCTGGTCCTATTCCGGCAGAAGTGAAAAATTATATTAATGATTCACTCGTAACACAAGTACCTCAACCATCAGGAGGATCTAATAAACGGTTTGTCTATCTCAAAAGCTGTTGACAACTATTCACATTGATTCCTTAGATCCTATATAAATTATAAATCGATGTGAATTATACACTCAAAGATATTTACTATAAGATCCGGAACATAGTAAATCATCAATGCCCATTTTAAATATTTCTATTTGACTGTAGCAAATCGATTTAGATTTAAAGAGCAAAGATTACTTGCAAAATAACCGGAAAAAACTGGGAGATCCGAAAACCCTGAACAGAGTAGGCAAAATAAAAGTTTTTATTGCTTTTTGATTTATAAAAGCATTCTATAATATGGCTAAAAATTGGTTTGCATATGATGGAAGGGGAAATCCAAACCTTCCTGCAAGTTATGCCAGAGCAAATGTTGAACCCAACTGTACAGGTGGCTGCAACATTTGTGCTATTTATCTAAATGACGAAAGCCTCGGGAACCCTGGTAGCCTTGCGGAGGTACAAGACTACATTAGTAATGCTTTGATAACTCAAGTACCTCAACCGACAGGAGGACAACCATTTGTCACATTAAGAAACTGCTGATAATTATTCACATCGATTTCTAAGATCTTACATAAATCGATGTGAATTATACCCTCAAAGACATTTACTATAAAATCCGGATTATAGTAAATCATCAATGTTCATTTTAAATATTTCTCTTTGTCTGCAGCAAATTGATTTATATTTAAAGAGCAGAGATAGCTTGTAAAATACCAGGCGAAAAAGGAAGAAGCCGAAAATCCTGAACAGAGTAGGTAAAAATGAAAGTTTTTATTGCTTTTTGATTTATAAAAGCATTCTATGTTATGGCTAAGAATTGGTTTGCGTATGATGGCGTTGGAAATCCAAACCTTCCTGCAAGTTACACCCGTATGACTTTAGCACCGAATTGTACTTCTGGAGTTAATATCTGTGCAATTTATCTAAATGATGAAAGCCTAGGTAACCCTGGTAGCCTTGCGGATGTGCAAGACTACATTAGTAATGCATTGGCTACTTTGATTCCACAACCTCAAGATGGTGCAACTAAGCGTTTTGTTTACCTTAAAAGTGTATAACAAATAGCTAAGTATCTTTGTTAAATCGAACTCCCGGGAAATTACCTTTCCCGGGTTTATTGTTTTTGCGAAAAAATATATAATTTTACTCATGACCTCATATCATTCATTTACAGATTTTGAGTTAACTACCTTATTAAAAAAGGGGGATCTTGCGGCTTACAGTGAAATTTACACGCGATTTCAAGGTGTATTATATGTCTATGCCTGCAAAATTACTAAAGACGAAGATGATGCAGAAGACATTGTACAGGAAGTCTTTGTGTATCTCTGGGAAAAACGATTCAGTATTACCATTAATAGTTCTATTTCCGTATATCTGTATCAAGCAGTCAAATACAAATTTATGAACCTGCTCGATCATAAAAAAGTAAGAGCCGATTATATCGATTCCTTCAATCAATTTCTAGACCAGAGCAATTACATTACAGATCACTTTATCAGGCACAAAGAGTTCAATAAAATAATTGAACAGGAGATCGCAGCTTTACCCGATAAAATGAGGGAAGTATTTGAGCTGAGCCGAAAAACTGACTTATCAAGAAAAGAGATTGCAGAAAAACTTGGTTTATCCGAAAAAACAGTCAAGAACCAAATCAGCAATGCCTTAAAAATACTGAGAAGCAGATTAACTCTTTTCGCTTTCTTAATGTTATTATTAAATAAATAATTTTTTTCATTCCCATCTAGGCCTTTATCCCTCTTTAACTTACTTAATGGTATAAAAGAGATTTTAATGAAAAAATATAAGCCAGAAGACCTTATCCATAACTATGCAAATGATACCGCTTCGGAAGAAGAAAGGATCATCGTGGAAAGCTGGCACATATACGAGCTAAAGGAAAGCAAGTATAGACCCTCTCAGGAGCACATTACTATTGTCCACAATAGAACTTGGGAGAAGTTAAGCCTCCATATGCACCATCGGGAAAACACTTTAGTTAATAAAAAGTTATGGGTAGGAGTTGCAGCTGCCGCAGCAATATTACTAATCAGCTCTATAATTACTTATAGCTACCTCAAACCTGCGTCTCTATCTTCTCCAGTCCTCATGACTCAAAATGATGTAATGGCAGCTGAAAACAAAGCAACGCTTACCTTAAATAATGGTGAAAGAATTTCGCTCAACCAAAGCAATAAAGATTTGGTCGCCATTCAAGGTGGTATAAACATCCGGAAATCAAATGGCTTACTCATTTACGAGCAACAAAAGAGCACTACAGCAACTATAGCCCTAAATAAGTTGGAAACACCTAGAGGAGGAAAGTATCAAGTCCTTTTACCAGATGGAACCAAAGTATGGTTGAACTCCGCTTCCATTTTAACCTATCCAAATACATTCATAGGCAAAGATCGTATAGTAAGTCTTCTTGGGGAGGCTTATTTTGAAGTGGCAAAACATAAAGAGAAGGTATTTAAAGTAGTAAGTGGAACACAAACTATCGAAGTACTCGGTACCCACTTCAATGTCAAATCTTATACAGACGAGAATGAAACCCAAACTACTTTAGCAGAGGGCAAAGTTAAAATTTCAAAAGGCTTAAAACATATAATTTTAAAACCTGGTCAGGCTGCATTTACATCAGAAAATTCCAAAAGCATTAAAATTAAAAAAACTGATCTGGAAAAAGACCTCGCTTGGAAAAACAATGAATTCATTTTCAGAGGTGATGATATTATGAGCATCATGCGGGAGGTTGCCAGATGGTATAATGTGGAAGTAACTTATGAAGGTAACTTTAATAAAGATGGTTATATGGGTACAATATCCCGTTCAAAAAACATATCTGAAGTATTAAAAATGTTGCAATTAACAGGAAAGATCAATTATAAAATAGAAGGAAGGAGAATTACGCTTATGAAATAACTTATACCTCATCATAAAGCACAAAAAAGCCGGAGGCCTTTAGAACCCCCGGCAAAGTCTGGCTTTAATCAAGAAAATCAACTTAACAACCTGCCTGGTACCCGTCGGTTCATGGACAATAACTGTACCTGGCATAAAACCAAACATACCAAATGTATGAATTTTAATTCAAAAATATCATACAGGCAATCTGCCTGTGCGACTAAATTTCTGTTCGTTATGAAACTGATTATTGTTTTAATGACCACAGTTTTTCTTCAGATCGGCCTTGCATCAGAAGCTCAGAGAGTGACCCTATCTGAAAAAAATGCACCTCTGGAAAGTATTCTCAAAAAAATCAGGATACAAACCGGATACGATTTTTTTGGCGATGTTAATTTACTAAAAACAGCCGAAAAAGTTAACATCAAGGTGACCAATTTGCCCCTTGAGGAGGTTTTAGCCCTATGTCTTAAAAATCAAGACTTAACTTATGTGATCAGTAATAAGATTATTGTAATTAGAAGGCCGGTACAAAGCCTGAGCAATCAAAAAATAGAATTGGCACAAGAGATTATCATACATGGAAAGGTTTTAGATGAAGAGAACCAGCCTTTAGCTGGAGCCACATTGACGGTAAAAAGGACAAAGAAATCTACTAAAACCGATAAAGATGGTGAATTTAACCTAAGTGTTGCCCCAGAAGACATCATCATAGTTTCTTATATTGGCTATGTAACGAGAGAAATTAAAGCTAGTTATGCAAAACCAAAAGATCCATTATCAATTGTACTCCAGTTGAGTAATTCAAATCTCAAACAGGTAGAAGTGGTAAATACAGGTTATCAATCCTTACCAAAAGAACGTGCAACAGGATCTTTCCAAATCATTACCGCTAAACAACTGGAGCATAGTACCAGTCCTGATCTCCTAAAGAGATTAGAAGGCATCACCACTGGTTTGGATTTTAATAATCAATTGATACAAAACCCCACCAATTCGGCTAAGTTCCAGAGTAAAACCCCTATTTTAAATACATTAACCATCCGCGGAAAGAACAGTTTAACGACCTCAGCAAGTCCTGACCCAAACTTTACCAGTGGACAGCCTTTAGTCGTGATTGATGGAATAGCCAGTCCGTATTCAATAGAAAAGTTAAATCCAAATGACGTAGAAAGCATTAATATCCTCCAGGATGCTGCTTCAGCCTCCATCTGGGGGTCAAAGGCTGCAAACGGAGTAATTGTCATCACCACAAAAAAGGGGAAATTTGACACACCAACGTCTATTTCCTTCGATGGAAATCTGAATGTATCAGATAAAATGGATTTATTTTACCGAAAAGTGATGAGCACCTCCGATTATATTGATGCACAACTCGCACAACTTAATTATAAAGGACAAACGGTTGGTGATCCGGTAATTCCAGACCCACCAAGCTTCATTATTGGTCAGGCCAAAATTTCCCCAGTAGCTGAAATATGGAATTTGTGGAAAAAAAGTAGAATTACTGATGTAGAATATAAAAATCGGATCGATGCCTTACGTAAAAACGATATCAGAAAGGACTACACAAAGTATCTTTTACAAAATTCCGTTAACCAAAATTATAACCTAAGTGCTTCCGGAGGGATAAAAAACTATGCTTATCGTTTATCTGGAAGCTATAGTAAAACCTTAAACAATACAAAAGAATCTGATGCGAATCGAATGTCAATCGCGTATAATGCTAGCGTTAAACCCGTGAAAAATTTGAATTTAAGTACAAATATCACTTATAATCAACAAAATCGTCATGAGCAGGGAGGTACAACAATCACAGGAGAGGAATTCTACCCTTATACAAGATTAGTAGATGATGCTGGTGACCCAACTGTGGTACCAACAACATATCGCCAAGCATTTCTGGAAGCTTTATCCAGTAAATACGGAGACAAGCTTTTAGATATGTCCTTTAAACCATTGGATGAAATTAAGCACAGTTATCTGAAATCTAAAAATCAACTCTTAAACTTGAATTTAACTGCGGCTTATACATTTAGCCCACTATTTTCTGCTTCCATCATTTACAACAATGCTTGGGGACTTAATGAGCAAACCCAACTAAGAGGTCAAAATTCTTTTTTCATGAGGGATTTGATTAATAAGCTCACGAATAGAACCAGTTTTGCGAGAGTAGTTCCCCTTGGAGGTTTACTCATTCCCACAAACGGAAAATCCAACAACCAAACGGTACGGGCTCAGGTAAGCGCCAATAAAAACTGGGGGGAGAAACATGAACTAAATGCTATTGCTGGAATCGAAGGCGGACAAGATTATAACAATACTACCATCAACTATTTATACGGATACAATGAACAAAATAAAACGGTGAACAATGCACTTCCTTTTGGAGTATTAACACCCGTATTTTTCGTTGACCCAAGTGTTGGAGTAGCATCTATGGCAATACCATATCAATCATCATACACGGATTATAGGGTAAGAACATTTAGCCTATATTCTAATGCGGCTTATACTTACGACAAACGCTATACACTATCAGCTAGCATCAGGGATGATTACTCCAGTGTTTTTGGTGAGGGGACAAACGACCATGGCGCAATCTACTTTTCAACAGGTGGAAAATGGAACATCAACAAGGAAAAATTCTATCATATAACCTGGCTGCCCACTTTGGGACTGAAGGCTACCTTTGGTTTTAACGGGAATGTGAATGCCAGTGTAAGTCCCCAACCATTGATTAGTTATGCCCCAAGCTCAGGCGTAGGGTATTTCTTACCATTTGCCAATACGGCAGCTGGATCCAATAGAGATTTACGGCCGGAAAAAGCAGCAATGTTTAACCTTGCACTTAATTTTGGAACCAAAAACAACCGAATAACCGGTAACATTGAGTATTATATCCGAAAAACAAAAGACCTCATTGCTAATGCTTCATTAGATCCAACAACGGGCTTTTCAATTTTACCATACAATGCAGCGAATTTAAGAGGCAGTGGAGTAGATTTCAGCCTAAATTCACTAAATCTCGAGCTTCATAAATTTAGCTGGAGCACTACTTTCCTTTTCAGCTATAACCGCGTAAAAGTAACTGAGTTATTTAGTACAAAAGCAAATACCATAGGACAGCAAATCAATAATAATCCTCCCTATAATAAAGGAGCGGATCTTTCGAGACTTTATGCTTATCGTTGGGCAGGATTAGATCCAGCTACAGGAGATCCAATGGGCTATGTAGATAGTAAACCAGTAAGAGTTACTGGTGATTTGGCTGTTTATAACCAAATTACCAATGCACCATTAGAAACCGGCCGCTATTTTGGTTCTGCAGTACCAGTTTATTATGGCTCTTTCCGCAATACCTTTAAATACGGAAATTTTGCAGCATCCCTAAATTTCCTGTACAAACTAGGCTACTATTTCAGGAGGTCACCATATAGTGTGGTAAGGTATGCTCAACTTTTTTCTAATAACCAGATGACACAAGGCGAGGAATACGCTAACCGTTGGCAAAAACCTGGAGATGAGGCATTCACAAATGTTCCTTCAGTTGTTTTCCCTATTGTAGATGGAGCTACAGATAATCGTGATAATTTCTATTACAATTCCGAGATCAATGTACAGAAAGCAGATCATGTCAGGCTTCAGGAAATTAATTTCTCCTATACTTTAGCAAAGGGTATATGGGCTATAAAGAGTGCCCGTATATATGCCAATGTAAATAACCTTGGTATTGTATGGCGGGCCAACAAACTAGGAATCGATCCGGATATTTATGATTTTCCCAATCCCCGTACTTATAGCATTGGTTTAAGCGCAAGTTTCTAAACAAAACACCTAAAAAAATGAAAGCCTTTAAAATATCATTGCCCCTATTGTTACTCAGCCTGGGCATGGCCTCCTGTCAAAAATTTTTAGACATAAAAAAGAGTAATACTCAGTTCTTCCTTACAACGGCTAATGATTGTCAGCTATTGCTAGATAATTACGCAAACATGAATACTGGATACCCTGTCGACGCAGAGATCTCTGCGGATGATTATTTCCTGAGTTCCGCAAGTAGTTTGTCGCCAAATATTACTCAAGAAGAAAGAGATTTATATTCATGGAATCCCAATGCACAGCGAATTTCCGCTGCGCCCAACTGGATTAATCCTTATAATATCGTATACAATTCGAATCTTGTGTTGCAGACTTTGGATAAACTAAAGGGAGGGAACGACAACCCCGCGGTATTAAACACATTAAGAGGTAGCGCCTTATTCTATCGGGCTTATTGTTTTTGGACTATTGCTCAAATGTATGCAAAACCATATGTAGCAGGTACTACAAATCAAGATCCCGGAATCCCAATAAAACTTGATCCAGATATCAATATTAAATCTACTAGAGGCACGATTCAAGATACCTATAACCGCATCGTACAGGACCTACAGGAAGCACTTAGCTTACTCCCAAGAACTTCGGATTATACAACCCGACCGAATAAAATTGCTGCGTATGCCATGCTGGCCAGAACTTATTTATCTATGTCAGATTATTCAAATGCATTAATTAATGCCAATGCAGCATTAGAAATAAAAAAAGATCTAATGGATTTTAACACCATCAGTCAGACTTCCTCAATTCCTTTTAGTCCTCGTTTTAACAAAGAAGTTATTTTTTATTCCCTCAGCAGGTATAGCGCTAGTAATCCTTTGGTAGCCACAATTTTAGTTCCAGGGTCTAGTTCAGACAATAGCTGTGTAGCAAGAATAAATCCTGATTTAGCGGCTTCTTATGCTACAGATGATTTGAGAAGATCCATATTTCTAAAAGCCAATACAATCAGTGTGAATTTACCAAATCCAAATCCTCCTGGAGGAACATCAGCGACCTCCTCTCTTCAGGATGGCACCTTTCGTTTCTCAGGCAACTATGAACCTGCCGCTTTTCCTACTTTCTTTACCGGTCTGGCAGTGGATGAAATCCTTTTGATTCGCGCAGAATGTTATGCAAGAGCCGGAAACATCGGATTAGCTGCACAGGATTTGAATTTCTTATTAAAAACACGATGGAAAATCAATTCCTATACTGACATGAGTGCTCAGACAGCCCCGGACGTAGCATTAAACACGATACTCAACGAAAGAAGAAAAGAGCTACTGATGAGGGGATTAAGGTGGACTGACTTGCGGAGACTTCAAAAACCAGCAGTCAGAACTATTAAGGATGTCACCTTTACCGGAACCAAAGATAACCCAGTAAAAGTGGAGAACATAAGCATCGTAACTCTACCTGCAAATGACCCAAGGTTCACTTTATTGCTTCCTAAAGAAGTAATAGACAATAGTAGTTTAGCACAGAATACCAGATAAAAATACTATGACAAATTACAAATGGTCGATACTTAACGGTTTAATCTTATTAGCATTATCAGGCTATGCACAAGATAAGAAGACAGTACCCTTTGAGAAACCTTTAACTCAATTTAATGATCAAAACCCGGTTTTTAAATTAAAAGCTGAGCAAGTAGAGAATAAACACCGACATCTTCATTTTTATGCTCTCACAGGATATCGTGAAGGTGTTAAACCGATTGTTTCACAATTCAACGTGAATTTTTTAGCACAAAAAGATGAGGAACATGGAACCCATCGTATAAAAATGTATAACCTTTCCATTACAGATATGCTGACTTACGGCTTAATAAAATCAAATGAGGTCATATTAGAGGTAAGAGACTCTTCGAAATACCGATATAACCCCAGATATGGCTCGAAACAAAGGTGGCTCCGCAAAAATGCCTATTGCTACGAACTTTTACTACCAGAAAACACCCTCAAAAGTGCAAATGTAGTAAGAAACCATCTATGTAGTTTATTCAAGGTAAAATGCGGATATCAAAAACGCCTGATCAAAAATGTGGAGAAAAATATTTTTGTCATAACAGAAATCAACTAAAACATGAAAAGATATTTTATATTAATCATTCCATCCCTAATTGCTCTAAAACTAGACGCACAATCAAGCTTGAAGATTGGAGATTCCTTACCTACATTTTCCATTCGAAAATTGATAAATCCGGATAGGAAGAACATCAGCACAGCCGATTATAAAAATCAATTGCTCCTTGTTGATTTTTGGTCTATTTACTGTAGTGGTTGCGTTGCTGGTTTACCAAAAATGGAACAGCTACAACAAGAATTTGGTGATAAAATAGCCATCCTACCTGTTACAAACGAAGCGGAAAAATTAGTGAAACCTTTTTGGGAAAAGAACAAAAATACTAAAAATCTAAAACTACCTTCAGTAATTGAGGATACTTTATTTCATCAATATTTTAAACATATAGCAGTACCCCATGAAGTTTGGATCTATAAAAATAGGGTAATCGCAATTACTGATCCGGAGTATGTAGATGCAGCCAATATAAGAAAAGTGTTAGATGGAGAAGAAATCAATTGGCCTGTAAAATTTGATTTCGATCAATTTGATGGAACAAAAAATCAACTGTTTGAAGTTGATGAAAATCAAATTAATATAAAAACAACTGTAATGCAGTACGCTGCCATTAGTGATTACAATGACCGTATAAACAGTATGAATACATTGGGTGGCGGATCAGGAATAATAAGAGACCCGAAAAAAGGAAATGTAAGAGCCTTCTATTTAAATTATCCAATATACTCCTTGTACATCTTAAATCTGAGCAAAGTAGGTATTCAAGGGGCATTAAACAAACCCAGCGAATTCGGAATTGGTCCCAATGAAATACATTGGGAGGTAAAAGATCCAGATAAATACAAATATGAACCTGGTGTAATTTACAAAGCAGATTGGATAAGAAAAAATGGGATCTGCTTCGAATCTAGTTATCCAAATACCAATCAAACCGATAAAGACATCGCCAAATCCATTCTTAATGATTTAGATCATTTACTAGGATTACAGGTCAGATGGGAAAAAAGAAAAGAAAGCGTATATGTCCTCCGTCGGACTGACAACAGCAAAATGATCAAAACTAAAACTCCCATAACAGCATCTAATCCTCAGGAGAATACTACAGGAGATCTCCATGAATTTCGTAACACACCATTGTCAACCTTAATTTACAGACTAAATCAAGAGGTGAAAAATCCATATATATTTGATCAATCTGGATACAAAGAAAAAATAGACATGATACTTCGATTTTCCTCCTGGACAGATATACCAAGCATTAGAAAATCACTTCAGGCCTATGGGCTCGATTTACAAGAAGAAAGTCAAATGGTAGACAAACTTGTTTTCAGAGAAATCAACGGAGGTCTGCTCTATTAAAAATCAACCATAAAACCATAAAACCATGAAAAAAAACAAATTAGTCTACGCATTCGCGATAATTTTGGCATTCGGTAGTTGTAAAAAGACTATGAATGTAGCTCCTCTAGTAGAACAAGAAATGTATGCTAGTCCTTTTGCGGGATCAAATGTAGCCGCATTTATTGAGGGAACAGGTACTAAAGCTGCATTCGACAGACCTTATTCAATGGTAGTTGATGATTCAGGGAATCTCTTTGTTGCAGACGGAAATACTAATGGGGGAAATTCAAGGATCAGAAAAGTGACTCCAGAAGGCGTGACCACTACATTTGCAGGGGGAGTAATTGGTTCACTTGATGGGACAGGAACATCAGCGCAGTTTGGCGATGGAGGGAATGTTCTCACTATTGATGCACAAAACAACCTTTACCTCGCAGATCAACAAAATTCGTGTATTAGGAAAATCACCCCTAGCGGAGTGGTCAGCACAGTAGCGGGGGCTCCGGGTAGAGCAAACATTGACGGCCCGGTTGCAACAGCAGGTATCAAATTTTTATCTCCAGCTGACATTACAATTGACCCTGCTAATAACATTTACTTTTTAGACATAAAAGGCATCAGAAAAGTGAGCTCAACTGGAATTGTAAGTACTCCTTTTCCTATAGCCTCATCGAATACTTTTGGTCCAATTGCAACCGCAACTATTGCTAATCCAACTGGTATCACATCTGATAAAGCAGGAAACATCTACGTAGCAACAAGACCTGTAAATCAAAGTGTCGTGGTTAAAATAGGTATTGATGGTATAGTCAGCCTATATGCCGGTGGCCCCATGGATTACAATGTTAATGTTCAAGGCCCTGCGGCGAGGTTCGGACAACTAAGAACCTTGAGCACAGACAAGTCAGGAAACATTTACCTCGTGGACGCGGTTTATCGCACTTATTTAAAAATTGCAGCAGATAGATTTCTTTCTCCTCTAGCCGGAGTTCCAAGTAAACCTCTTCCTTCAGTACTTTTTGGCCAGGGAGGACCAGCTTTTGATGTATATTTTCTTGACGTACAAGATATAGCTATTGCTCCAGATGGTACTATTTATGTAATGGAAAACATACCTAGCTCAATCCGAAAAATCAAACTAGTTGATAAAGCAACCACCCCTCCTACTCAAGCCGAAATAGACAAAGCCACCTGGAACAAGCCTGGCACCTGGAAATAACGAAACTCAAACCAACCACCATTACATAAACTCAACAAAATGAAAAAAACACTACTCACCATATTTGCTTGCGCTGTCTTCGCTATATCAACAAGCGCGCAAACCAATACCAATGCAACAAAAACCGCTCCGGCCAAAAAAGATACCATTGCCTACCAAAAGAAAAACGAATTCAGAATCAGTGTAGGTATTGATGAAGGAATACCAACAGCTTTTGTTTCCAAAGTATCCTCCTTTGTTATGGGAGCATCCCTACAAGGAGAATACATGGTACTCAAAGAGCTTGGTGTAACCCTAAGTGCCAACTACCTCTACTACTTACCGAAAGATGGAGAAGATGGTTTATCCATGCTCCCTGCCCTTGCAGGTGTAAACTACTACATCACGCCAAAAATCTTTCTTTCCGGACAACTAGGTGCATCCTGGTATCTAGGTAAAAATGGCGACAACAGCACTTATTTCACCTATGCACAGGGCATTGGTTTCCAACCTTCCAGACGCGTCAGTATTCTGGCTAAGTACGAAGGCATTAATGTAGGTCCATCAAAGACCTACTCTTTTGCCGGACTACGTGTAGCCTATAAATTTTATAAAAGATAGTAAGATAAAAGCATGAGTACATTTTTGATTTTTTATTGGAAAGTGCTTTATACCGGGGCAAAGCTATATCCTACGTACCGAGCTCCGGTATTTTAAAAAATTGGTTCTGTAATTGGCAATTTTTAAAGGGGAAGTACTTAAAAACTGGTACAAAATGGAGTTGCCACTACATGAACCATAATGAATATAAAAGATCGTTTTCCTAGAGTCAAACCGGGGCGGAGCCTCCCTCAGGGTCGAGCCCCGGTAACTCTAAAAAAGCACTAAAATTACTTAACAACAAAACTGATGGTAATAACTAAACAATTGATAGTAACAGCAAAACAACTGATGGTAATAACAAATACCACTTAAACAAGAACTTGGTTCTGCAGTATGCGGCGATATTCCCCTGGACTCCGCGTGAAGAATAAATTCTTTACACCAGGTCAGAATACGTTGTCAAATGAACCAAATCCAGAAGAGATTAAGGTATCTTCTAGAGTAAAACCGGGGCGGAGTTGCGTGTGGGAAGGGCCGAGCTCCGGTAACTCTAAAACACCTTAAATAATTAAACAGGAATAAACAGCCATACGAAAGAAAATGAATCATCAACCCTTAATAGTCAACGCAACGTTCAAATGCGATGACCCCAGCCTAAAACGGATCTGGATTAGCGGATACAAGCGCATTCAGGAATTAGCTTCTAAAATCTGCTACGACACCGCCTACTACGACCAATTCAATTATAGCGGAGATACCAGAGTGCAGGCACTTCAAGCCCTATATCTATCCGGCGACGATAAGCTGCTAAAAAAGTCCATCATGGACTTCTTCAATTCAAAAACACCGGAATACATGCCAAATTCCCGCGTATTAGGTGCCCGGTTAAAAATCATCCCTGGCTTTTCTCTTTACTGGATTCACATGATCTACGATTATTGGATGCACAGAAAAGACGATGGATTTATCAAACCATTGCTACCTACTGTTCAGGGAATATTAGACTGGTACGACCGACAACTCACCGGAGACCAGGAAATGCGGGGCGCCATCACCTGGTGGAGCTTTCTCGACTGGGATAAATTTAACGGCTGGGGAGTTGCACCGGATCCGCTAAATGAACAATCCTCCATCATGTCTTTCCAATATGCTTACACTTTAAAACTAGCGGCGAAATTATTTAAGGCCTATGGCGATCCGGATTGCGCTAAAAACTACACTGAGCTTGCCGAACAAATCGGCAGTAGCACCCTCGAATCATGCTACAATTATGAAAAAGGCTTGGTTGCCGACAATCCTTCCCAAACTTCTTTCAGTCAATACGCAAACATATGGGCCATATTAAGTGGTGCAGTAGAAGATAAAAAAGCGGATGAAATTATGTTTCGCCTCCTATTCGACCGGCGAATCACTCAAATGTCCACTTTCTACAAGTTTTACCTCAGCCTCGCTTTAAAAATGGTGAACAAGACGGATAAATACCTGGATCAGGTAGCCATATGGCATCGAATTCGAAATGCGGAAATAAGCAATGGCAACTCTCAGGCGAACGCGCTTCCGGAAGAACGGAACAGCTGGAGTCAGTTTCCGAATTACGATTTGCTGGCTACCATTTGTGGCATCACCTCAGATTCACCGGGCTTCAAAAAAGTCATCATCAGACCTGCTATTGGTCATTTAAAAGAGTTAGACGCCACGATGCCCCATCCAAATGGCACCATTAGCTTCCACTTTAGACGATTGGATAAAGAAAGCATGAGTGTATGTATCGAACTTCCTCCAAAAACCGAAGGACTATTTATATGGAACAACAATGTACACCCGCTGAAAAGTGGGAAACATAGTATTGAAACAGTGATTTTTAATAACATCTGGCTATGATAGACGGCTTTCGGCCAATGGTCTCCTGTATCATGATCGCAGGAAATAACCTGCAAATGATCAGGAATAGCATTAGCTATTTTATGGATCAAAATTACCCCTATAAACAATTGATCATCATTGATGATGGCGATAAAAGTTTAAAAGACCAGATCCAGACCGCTCCAAACCTATGCTATTTCCACCTTGATGATCCGGTTTCTAATGCCTCAAAAAGAAATTTCGGCATAGCGCAATCCAGGGGGGAGATCATCATGCACTGGGACGACCAGGATTGGTACGCCCCTGACTGGCTAAGTCGCCAAACCTATACCCTACTCTTCTCTCAAATTCATATTATCGGATTACAAATCAGAACCAACAGACAGGCTGAAACACAGATTTATGCCATGGCCCCTGCTACCTTATGCTACCTCAGGTCATTTTGGGATAAATATCCGATCAAAGATATTGAGACTATGGAAGATGCCCATTTCGTCAAAAATTCAGGAGGCCTCATCTATTGCCACACTTATTCCGCAGGATACCTGGAAGGATTTCATGAAGCCGACAAAAACATTTCCTTCGAAAACCGGGAAGAAAGAATAAAAATGATCAACCGGAGAAGAGAAACCCCACAACCTTATCAAAAAACAGCAATCAAAGTTCGCAATGAATATGCATGGGTGATCCCTGTCACCTGCATCTTATGTACCCAGGACGGACAAACACATCTGCCCCTGGCCATGGAAAATCTATTGCGCCAGGATTATCCGGATATGGAGCTGCTCATCCTACAAACCGGTCCGAATTGCGGTACCAACCCAATTCCCTACCACAAGAAATTTGGCTATGTCCACTACATCCCTTCAATTACCATTGGAGAATTAAAAAACAGGGCCTGCGAAAAGGCTAACGGAGAAATTATCCTGCATTGGGACGAGCAGAACACCTATGCGCAGGATTGGATTACCCAGCAGGTTTCCTCCCTGGTTAGCCGCGGGGCTGATGCTTCAGGACTCGATAAATATACCGTTCAAAATAGGAACGGTAAAAAAACATTAATGGTCAAAGACCCGATCAATAACAAAGGCTGGGCCTACGGTGCAACACTCGTCTACTGGAAACGACTCTGGAAAAGATACAAATTCCGCGCTTTGGATATGGGTGAGGATGACGATTTCCTCCACAGATCCAAAGCTTTTGTCGCGCCACACGACTATACCGAAGGCTTCATCGCAAATATAGGCCAGAGCAGCCAAACTCATTTGTAACGCTCAATTTTCTCTCTCTAAAGCTGCAGCTTCTGCAGCTTTTCTTTTTCCCCGCTATCCCTCCTGTTAACATTGAACAATAAACTGTCAAACGAAAGGCAACAATCCTGTAACCTCAGTACAATCGACCTTCAGCACCTGTTTAGCCGTATTTGTTTTACTAATTTAGTGTTGTAATCCATTGCGGATTTCGAGTTTTTAATTTTTCTGAAGCCGTATTTTTAATCAGCCCCAATGATAATCACATGGAAAATGAACGTTTTTTCAAAGCGCTGTCCCGCCAGCGAAACCCCACACATGAACTCAAAACACAATTCAACAGAATGGTCAAAAGAGAGGTTTACCGTAGCCATGCAATGCTCATGGATGAAGAAGCGGTCTGTAATAAGATGTGGTTCATCGTAAAGGGTTCCGCCATGGCTTATGTTGTCAACAATGGCAAAAAAGTACCTTACTGGTTCTGGAATGAAGGTGAAATCATGGTCCCGATTCATAGTTTTTTTAAACAGGTTCCCCTCGGTGGCTATATACAAGTAATGGAGAGATGTACCATGCTCAGTATCACTTACCAGGCCGTTAGAACCCTCATTGAAAAGTTCCCTGATTTCAATTTTCTCCTCATGGACCTGATGGAAGATTCCCACCATTCTGCGGAGCAACGGATCTGCAGTTTAACGGCTCATGAACCCTGCGAACGCTACGAATTGCTCCTGAAAGAATCTACGTTTATCGCCAGAAAAGCACCCGTAGAAGCCATTGCTTTCTACATTGGAGTGTCCAGAAAAACGTTAAACAGGATCAGGATGAAAAGATAAGGAGTTGATTTTGGGTCATTTGACCCACCTTCCTAAGCCTTAGCCCGGGTAACTTTAATACAGCTTTTAATTATAAAAACAAAGGAACTATATGAACACTTATCCATTTATCATCATCATCAGCATTATACTCATCATCATGTGGGCCTATGCTGCCATTTCCAAACTCATAGAACTGGAAAAATTTAAGCAGGCACTGGCTACACAGGTCTTTCCGGTATGGATGGGAAAGATTTTAGTCTGGTTATTGCCGGTTATAGAACTGGGAATCGTGGCGCTGTTGCTATTTAAAAACACCCAAATTATGGGCATGTATGCTTCATTTGTCATGATGCTGCTCTTTACCTTATATGTAGGTGGTGCAGTTTACAATATTTACGAACGTCATCCTTGTGCTTGTGGCGGACTATTCGCCAAACTGGGATGGAAAAAACACTTCCAGGTAAACGTATTTTTCACCCTATTATCCATGGTTGGACTGGTTCTGCTGGAGAATATTGTCATGTAACCTGCTGCCCTATCCCAGGCCTAAACCAGGTATAATTAGATATTATTGCAATACAGTTGCAATAATATCTAATTATACTACAAATGCAACCAAATTGCTTTTATATTTGTAAGCTCAATACTTACATCATGATAAAAGCCAGTAACAAAAAAACACTATTAAAATCAGGTCGCTTAGACCAGTTTGGAATCAGCGCTTCTGTAGCCTGTGCCATTCATTGTGCCGCACTACCCTTCCTCATCACTTTATTACCGCTATGGGGATTAGGTTTCCTCGCTAAACCCTGGGTAGAATTCAGTATGATCGGCTTATCCTTACTCATCGGAACCTGGTCTTTAGCCCGTTCCTATCCAAAACACAAAAGAATCATCCCTATTTTAGTATTGATTACCGGATTTCTGCTGATCGGTACCGGCCATTACGGCTTTCATTTTTTAGAAGCGGTTTTGATCCCTTTAGGTGGATTCACCATCGCCTTCGCACACCTGATCAATTGGAAATATGCCCGAAATTGCGCCCATCATTAGACCCAAATTAACGCAGTAGCAAATACTTTACAACGAAAGCACTTGCAATCTTATGGCATTCAATACCTTTGTAATCTCAATAAAATGAACAACAAACTGATATTCGGTGTATTTTTACTTTTTGTAAGCATGGTTAAACCGGGTTGCACACACCAGCACCAGCAAAAGCAACAACAGCATCCGGATGGAAAACAGCTTTACCTGAAATATTTAAAAAGCCGCGTAATAAATACCAAACTGATATGATCTCTTTAAAATCTGTAGCTCATCGATATGACCAGCAGCAAAACATCCGTTTTGAGGACTGGCAAATTGATGCCGGATCACAATGGCTACTACTTGGCGCCTCAGGAAGTGGAAAATCAACTTTACTCCACATCCTCACAGGCATACTAAAACCCGCAGAAGGAGCGGTTACCATCAAAGGAACAGCTATTTACGACCTATCTTCCAAAGAACTGGATCAGTTTAGAGGCCGCAACATCGGAATCGTTTTCCAACGCCCACACCTGATTAAAAGCCTGAGTATTTCAGAAAACTTAGTTATTGCACAAAGTTTTGCCAAATTACCCACAGATCTGAAACGAGTGAAGGAGGTATTGGACGCTTTAGGCATTGCCGATAAACAACATGCCTATCCGGATCAATTGAGCCAGGGACAATTGCAACGCGTATCCATCGCCCGCGCGGTGATCAATAAACCAGCCTTACTGATTGCTGATGAACCAACGTCCAGTCTGGACGATAACAATGCAGCCATTGTACTGGATTTATTGATGCAACAATCGGGTGCCAACCAGGCCACATTAGTGGTAGCTACCCACGATAAAAGAGTAAAAGACGCCTTTAAACATACTTACGAACTATCATGAGCCCTATAAAGATCAGCTGGAAGAGCTTATGGTCTAAGCCCCTTTCTTCCGCATTAAACATGATGCTCATCGCCTTTGGCACCGGCATATTGACGATACTAATATTAGCTTCCAACCAGATTTCTCAAAAACTAGACAATAACTCCAAAGATATTGACCTGGTGGTTGGCGCGAAAGGCAGTCCGCTGCAACTGATTCTGAGCAGCATTTATTATATAGATTTTCCTACCGGAAACATCCCTTTAAAAGCCGCTAAAGAATTATCCCGCAGCCCATTGGTAAAAAGAGCAGTCCCACTCGCTTTAGGCGACAATTACAATGGAACCCGCATTGTTGGAACAGACAGTAATTTTGTAGCCTTGTATCAATTGAAACTAGAAAACGGAAAGTTCTGGTCCAAAGATTTTGAAGCTACGATTGGGGCCGGCGTGGCACAGAGTCAAAAGCTAAAAGTTGGCGATACCTTTTATGGCGCCCATGGATTGAGCAGCAGCAGCGATGTACATAAAAGTCACCCCTATACCGTATCCGGGATTTTGGAATCGCAGGGAAATGTGACCGACAACCTGATTTTAACGAATATCGCCAGTGTATGGAAAATGCATGATGATCATGAAGATGATCATCAACATGATAAAAATGAAAAGCACAACGATCATCATCAAGAAAGCGATGAGGGTAAAGAACTGACTTCTTTACTGATTCAATACCGTTCTCCGATGTCCGTTGCGATATTCCCTAGAATGGTCAATGAGACTACAAACATGCAAGCTGCTTCTCCTGCACAGGAAAGCACCAGACTGTTCTCTTTAATCGGTGTAGGGGTAGAAACCCTGCAATGGTTTGCGGTATTAATTATGCTGATCGCAGCAATCAGCGTATTTGTAAACCTTTACAATTCCTTAAAAGAACGTAAATACGACCTGGCCATCATGCGTACATTGGGTGCTTCACGGACTAAACTCTTCGGGATTGTCATCATTGAAGGCATCATCCTTACCTTTGCAGGAACCATTATTGGCGTAGCATTAGGCCATTTTGCCTTGCAATTTATTGGCCATTATCAGGAAAGTAATCAGGCACGTCTTACCGGAATGATCTTCCTGCAAGAGGAAATATATTTATTTGTTGCTGGCCTGGCTATTGGTATATTTGCGGCTATCATTCCTGCAATACAGGCTTACAGGTCCAATATTTCTAAAATATTGTCAAAAAACTAATTCAAAAGATATGAAACGATTCCTCCTTGCTATTTTACTCTTTACCGGATTCGCGGTAAAAGCCCAGCACAATCCTGATGATCAGATCCTATCCGACAACTGGGACGTGGTAGGTGGTGTTGACTTTAAAATTGTTAAAGACTCAGAAATGTATGCCGTTTATACGCCTGAAATTAAGAAACATGCCAACAAATCATTTGAACTGGAAGGATACATCGTTCCAATCAAAGATGGTATGAAACAAACCAAGTTTATGCTGTCTACTTTACCTATCAACCAATGTTTTTACTGCGGAAAAAATGGCGTTCCCATCATGGTATTGGTAGAAATGACAGAACCGATTAAATTCACTTACAAAACAATTGTCGTAAAAGGCACGTTGAAATTAAACACTGGAAATGCCATGGATAACCCACCAATTTCCATCGTCAACGCAAAATCAATATAATTATGAAACTAGATCCTGTAACTATTTTAAAAGAACACGACCTTAAACACACCAAACAAAGGGTCCGCGTACTGGAAGAAATTGCTTTGGATACGGTAGCGATCTCACAACCGGAGCTGGAAAAAAAGCTGGGTAAAGAGATCGATCGCGTCACACTATACAGAATCCTGAATACTTACGAAGAAAAAGGAATTGTTCACCGAATTATGGACCTGAATGGCACGGCAAACTACGCATTATGCTCGGCTGCCTGCTCTGAAGACCACCACCATGATGAACACGTACATTTTAACTGCACCACCTGTGGTAAAATCTACTGCCTGGAAGTAACCGTACCAAAAATTAAAATGCCGGCCGGATTTACCGCTAAAACCGTCAATACAACGGCTTATGGTACTTGCGAAAAATGTAACGCATCGCTACCGCTTTCCGTATAGTTACTTATTTACATAAAAAACCGGCTCACTATTTAACAATAGCGAGCCGTTTTTTTATGTATTATATGTTTGTCCTCTATAAGGACAATATTAAGCCCAGGCCTTATATAAGAAGTTAAGCCAGTTCTTATGAAAAATAAGCTCAAGCTCTGCTGCTGTATACCCTTTCGCAGTAAACATGCCCAGCATCTTTTGCAAATCAGAAATCGTATCTAAATCAAATGGCGACTGCTCTGTTCCAAAAGCACCATCCAAATCGGAGCCTATCCCAATATGTCTTGCATTACCTGCCAACTGGCAGATATGATCTGCATGATCTACTACCTTTTGTAATCCGCAGCCCTTTCCTTGTGGGGTAGACACCCCTCTTTGCCAGTCGGGAACCAACATCCAGTTGTCTAAAGCGCCACCAATTACTGCACCTCTACTGATTAAGGCTAATATCTGATCATCGCTATACTGCCTGTTGTGATTTACTAAAGTCCGGCAGTTGTTGTGACTTGCCCAAACCGGACCAGAAAAATGATCCAGAGCCTGCCAAAAAGCATCGTCGCAAAGGTGTGTGGCATCCAGAATAAAGTTCAGCCGCTCCATTTCTTTCAGTAACTCCAGGCCTTGAGCGCCCATCTTTCCGGTAGCATCGGTGCCATTTGCATATCGGCCAGGGCCATAATGCGCCGGACCAATTGCCCGCAATCCATATTGATGCGCGCGTTCCAGATAGGAAACATCTACAATAGAATCGGCACCTTCCAGACTCAGGATATACCCGATTGGTTTCTTCTCATTTGAAAACCCATCGTTCCACAAGTCAAAATGACTTTTCAATTGAGCAGCATTGGTGATTTGAAACAGTTCTCCTGCCTCTTCCATGGCTTTATACCAGGCCAGCTGGCCCTGAGTTTGTGCCCAGGCTTGCTCCGGCGAATTCCAGCCTGGAATCCCACTATCCGGTTTCACATAGCGGGCAATTTGTGTAGCCACTACGATCCCGATATTTCCTTTCCGCAATTCCGGAAAAGAAACGGTAGACTTCTCGCGGTCGGGCTTGTCCGTCATGCCCTTTTCCAGGCTTCTGATCGTACTTACCGGCAACCTCAAATCCCTGTTCCATTCCATGGCATTCATGCTTAGGTCTAGGTGTGCATCGATTATAAACATAAATTCTTAGGGTTAATATAACTCAAAAACTGCTTCTACTTCTACCGGAATATTGTCCGGCAAAGAGCCCATACCTACCGCACTTCTTACGCCAATACCATTCTCCTGGCCCCATACCGCGGCAAACAACTCGCTACAACCGTTAATGATGTAAGGGTGTTTTTCAAAATCCGGGGAACAGTTTACCATTCCTAAAACTTTGATCACCCTTTTTACCACATCTAAACTACCAAAATTGGTCACAATGGTAGACAACATGGTTAAGCCAACTTGTCTGGCGGCAAGCTTCCCTGCTTCCGGATCCATATCCGCACCAATTCTTCCTATAATCAGCGACTGGTCTGGCTGTACCGGCCCATGTCCCGATAAATATAAATATTTACCATCTACTAAAAACGGTTTATAAATTCCAAGTGGTTTTGGAGCTGGTGGTAATACTAAATCTAATTTCAAAAATGCTTCCTGCGCTGATAAATTCATGGTAATTATGCTAAAATTGTGTGTTAAAATGTTCTTATTTGTCCCACCATACACGGGTGGTTAATGTATTTGCACCCTGACGGGCAATCGCTTCCTGCACATGTGCGGTATTACTTGCCCCTTCTGCATTCGGGTAAATCAATCTTCTCGGAATCGTTCCTCCGGTTACATTTCCAGGGTAATTTACAGGCACCAATACCGGGTAACCTGTTCTTCTCCAATTGGCAAAAACTTCATATTCATCCAGGTATAAAGCCACCCAGATCTGCGTATTGATTTGTTCAAGTTGTTTATCAAATGAAACACTGCCTTGATAAGGATGAGCAAGCCAATACTGATTTCTCTTTTCCGGAGCAATGCTATAATTCGAGCCATAAATACCTGCCTGATCAAATGATCCATTCAAACCTTTTTCATAGAACTCCGCAGCGGTCCCGAGGTTATTCCAGCCACGAACAGCTGCTTCCGCCAGGTATAAATTAGTCTCCGCATTCCCCAATACCATCAATGGCGCATCTAATCTGAAGACCGTGCTTTGATTTGGTTCAGAATAAGTACCCAATTCAACCGGAGAAGGTGCTACGCCTACTCCATTTGGAAATCCTTTTTGAATCGCAGGATTTGGATCCTGGGTAGTCCCTACCCATACACCAGCATAAACGCTTAGTCGTGGATCATTGTTGTTCTTCAGGTAGTTGATAAATGTGGCGCTTAATTTTCCACCTTCAATATTATTCTTACCAAAAGAATTCGGAGAAAAGTCTCTGCTTCTGGATTCTCTGGCCGTAGGATTACGGTTCAGGTCTTGCGGACCATCGCTATATTTCATGGTCGCATTGTCTTCTTTATTCAGGATCACCCCACCAGCAATTGCTTTTTTAACCCAACTTTCTGAAAGTGTCACATCTTTTTTGCTCATTCTTAATCCAAGTCTAAGCATCATCGAATACGCAAACTTCTTCCATTTCAACACATCACCATTGTAAATAAAGTCGTTACCGCCATAAGAAGGCTTTGCCGCGTCCAAACCTTTTGCTGATTCTTCCAGTTCTTTCAGCAAATCTTTATAAATCGATTCCTGCGTATCATATTTAGGATTGAAATTCAAATCTGTGAGCCCTTTTCCCGCTTCACTATAGGGAATATCTCCATATAAATCCGTGATTCTATGGTAAATATAGACCCTCCAGATGCGTGCAATATTCAATTTATTGACCTCCGCAGGATTTGTTTTGACCACCCGGATGACCTCTTCAATCTCATTGACTGCAATCGGATAACCATCTGTAAAATAAGGTGCCTGATAGAAATCATTGGCAAAATACTTATCGCCAATTCCGGAAACCTCTTTATAAGTGGCATAATGCTGGATAAATCCACCCAGATTCAATACTGCGGTCAGGTAATAATTATTACTCATCGCGCTCAGTTGAGATTTAGAAAACAAGAAAGCGGCGGTTGGTTTTGATAAAGAGTTTGGGTTCTCATTCAGATCGCCAAAATCCTTAGTACATCCCGAAATCGTTAGGATCAGCAGGGTACTTATATAGTATATATATCTTTTCATTGGTTGAAGGTTTAAAATTTAACACTTAAATTCAGTCCGTAGCTTCTGGTGCGTGGCACCCCAAACTGCTCAATTCCCTGTGCATTTCCTGCGCTAAACACCGATTCAGGATCTACATTTGGTGTTTTTTTGTACAGGATAAAGAGGTTCCGGCCCACCAGCGAAAGTGTGGCAGAACTCAGTTTCGACAACATCTTTACTTTACTGACTGGCAACTGATAGCTCAGAACCACCTGGCGCAGTTTGATAAAACTAGCATCGTATACAAACAGCGAAGAGATATTTCTAAAACCATCGCCATAATATTTTTCCAGCAAAGAAGGATCGATGACCATATTTACCGGATTTCCGGCCACATCAACACCATTAATTGGTACACCAGTATCACGACCAGCCAGGGTCATTTTAGTTAAGCCCATCCGCGTACCATACAAATCAGTACCGGAGTACAGACTTCCGCCAAATTTCCCGTCGATCAGGATGTTTAAACTGAATTTCTTATACCTGAAATCATTTGAAAAACCCACAGCCCAGGGATGTACCCCTTGTCCGAGTTGCTCTAAAGGCCCCGGAACTGGTGTAGCTACTCCTCCTGAAACATTATACACAGTTTTTCCGTTCGCATCTTTTTGTTCTCTTCTCCCCATAATCACACTGTAGGGACTGCCTACTTTACTATAGATATAGGCATAACCGTTAACCGCTGAGGCCATCACAATAGAATTCAGGTTTTCTGCTAATTGCAGGACTTCGTTTTTGTTGTAAGCGGTATTTACACTGGTACTCCAAGAGAAATCAGACTTATCAAGAATTTTTCCGGTGACTAACAATTCTACTCCTTTATTGCTAATCTCCCCAACGTTTAGCAAAGCTGTTCTATAACCTGAACCGGTAGAAACCGTAGTTTCCACGATGTCTTTAGTGGTACTTCTATCATACCAGGCAAAGTCGATTCCTAAGCGATTCTGAAACAAAGAGGCTTCAAAACCGGCTTCAAAAGTGGTAGAGGTTAAAGGGCTCAGGTTAGGATTAGGAATCCGCGTACTGGTTACCTGTTGCAACTGTTGTCCGAGGTGACCGTTTTGAATCATAGAATAAGAAGGATTCAAGGCATAAGGATCTGGCGTTGCGCCACCTACCTGTGCCCAGGAAGAGCGCAGTTTTGCAAATTGAACCCAGGAAGGCATTTTCAAGATTGAAGAAAGAATGATACTCGTTCCAATGGAAGGGTAAAAAATGGTGTTATTTTTTGGTGCAAGGGTAGAAAACCAGTCCTGGCGACCTGTGAAGGTCAGGAACACTAAGTTTTTATAGTCCAGATCTACCGCACCAAATAAAGAAGAAGTTTTGGTTTTTCCATAAGGATAAGTGGTAGTCACTGTGCCAAGATTGGAGATCGAATAGAAGTTTGGCGTGATAAAGTCTTTTCCCTGAATCAGTACCTCATCTCTGCTGGAAGAACGGTTATTGACACCAAATAAAGCATTTAAGGAGAAATCTTTGATCAGATTTTGCTTGTTATAATTGATGGTCACTTCAGAATTGATGGTAATTAGGTTAGATCTTTCTTCTTTAGCACCACCCAGTGGCGTATATAAAGAGCCCGTTGGCACGATACCCAGGTATTTAAAGTCATTATAATCCTGTCCGATCCTCGCATTGAAAAATAATTCCGGCAACAGGTTCAGTTTCAGGTTTACCATAGATAAGAACCGGTTCCTGGTGTCGTTCTTTTTAAACTTGTTGACCACAAAATAAGGGTTACTGGCAATTGGAACCGGATTCCAGGCAATTTCATCGCCATTGGCATCATATCCAGGTGCCAGATTACGGATATCAACCGTATTGGCAATCATATAGGTTCCCCAGTTTGGATTACCATACGCATCGTTGACTACCGTTCTGTTTTTTGCATTTTCCAGGTTATATTGCATCACGGCATCAATTCTCAGCCATTTGGAAAGCACGAGTTCTCCGGCGAGATTGAAAGTCTTTCTGTTGAAATTTGTATTGGGAACGATGCTCCTGTTATTCATATCAGATAGTGAAAAACGCCCGTTTGCCGATTCATTGCCTCCCGAAAGTGCCAGTGTATTGGTGGTGGTAGTTCCCGTTTGATAGAAATTCTGAATGTTATTTTTCTGCGGACTATAAGGTCTTTTAACCCCATCAAACTGGATCACATCCGAACCATCCATTTTAGCACCCCAGGAAGAACGTCCCGCAGCAATTGCATCAGCTTGTGTCAATGGTTTCGCCCCATTTTTACCAGAGCCATATTCATATTGCCAATCCGGAATAACTACCGGTGATTCCATCGTAAAACCGGAATTGAAATCTATACCCAACCCTTTTTGTGCTCCACCTCTTTTGGTTTTGATCAAAATCACCCCGTTAGAGGCCAAGGAACCATATAAAGCTGCTGCGGTTCCTCCTTTTAAAATGGTGATACTTTGAATATCGTCTGGGTTGATTCCGGCAATTCCATCTCCTCTGTCTATGTTTAAGCCATTGGCGATACCATCAGCCGTAAAACCCTCTGTTAAGGGTAAACCGAGCAGGGTATTGTCGATGGGCATATCGTTAACAACATATAAAGGCTGATTGTTCCCGTTTAAGGAACCATTTCCCCTGATGATTACCCTACTTGATCCGCTTGGGCCAGTTGCAGTACTTGTGGCGTTTACTCCGGCAACTTTACCTACCAGCGCATTCGCCAGATTGGTTTCTCTGGCTTGTGTAAATTCTGTTCCTTTTACTTCTGTAAGTGCGTAAGCCAGGGCTTTACGCTCTTTCTTGATCCCCATTGCCGTAACCACCACCTGATTCAAGGTATTTTCATCCGATGGAGAAAGCTGTACTTCGATCTGTGTTTCCTGCTGAACCTGTACTTCTTTTCTTTTGTAGCCAATATAGCTGAATACCAATGTTTGCGGTCCATCCGGGATGCTCAGTACAAAGTTTCCTTTTTCATCAGTTTTTGTTCCTTTTTTAGGATCTGATTTCAAGAAAACAGAGACCCCTGGAATAGAAAGCTGGTCGTCGGAAGCGGTAACACGTCCCTTAATTTCCCGCAAATTAAGTTCAACATAGGATGAAGGAAGGCTTATTGCAAAAACTTCGGTTAAGGGCACCGCTATTGGCCCCAGCAACAGGAGAAGTAATGGTAGTTTTCGAATCATGGTCTTTTGGTTTTTGGTTAGGTTGTTATTGACTGGCTTTGGTTAATCAGCCGGCTTAGGAAATCAAATATAGAATTGTTTTGGAATAATTGCATATTATTTGCAATTATTTTTTGCAGAACAATAAAAATGAGATGCGAGGGTCAGCTTAAAGTCTTGCGCTTTCATAAAGAAAGCAAAACAGACACAAAAGCACCAAAAAACAGAAATTGAGAAGAGCTATCAGGTCAGACATTTTAAACAAGTAAAGCCATATAGGAGAAAAAAACACACTTACTGATTTACATTTTGCAAAAATTATGCAATAAAAATAGCTCAAAATAGAAGCGCAGATTTTTTAAAGCCAGCCTTAAAATAAAATCATTAGCTTTAAACATCAGGTCTCCATATGAAAGGACCGGTAAACCCAGGCTGGTAAAGGGGGTGTTTATCACAAGCTTTCGGGGTGAAAGCGTATTTTGGTTTGGGACAAATGGTATACAGCTCGTATAGTAGTGCTGGTTAATGAGGGGTTTCCGGAGGCTCGGCGAGGAGTTGACGAAGGGAAATCCTACGGCAACCGTTAGCAACCCCTCGACAACCCTTCAGCATCTCTCCAGCAACCAGCACCAGTATAGCACTGCTATAGCCATTTTATGGCAGTAGTAACTAAGCACAATCATTAGTTATAACTTCTAAAAACTGACCTCACAAAAAATAAAAACAGCAAAAAAAATAGGGTGTGTCATAAATGACACACCCTATTTTCAATATCAGTTAAGATCTACTAGTGACCTTGGTGACCATCAGCACCATGTGCATGACCGTGGCTTAATTCTTCTTCAGTAGCTTCACGTACAGAAAGGATTTTACCAGCAAAAATCAGGTTTTTTCCAGCCATTGGGTGATTTAAATCTACAGAAACAGTAGTTTCGTGGATTGCAGTAACACCAGCTCTGAAATGGTTACCTTGGTTATCTTGCAAAGGAATTACATCACCTACAGCAGGTAATCCAGCGTCTTTGAACATATCGATAGGCAAGTCAGCGAAAGCTCCCGGATCTAATTCTCCGTAACCGTCAGCAGCAGTAAGCTCGAAGCTATACTCATCACCAACATTTAATCCTGCTAAATGCTCTTCGAACTTAGGTAACATCATTCCTGTACCATATAAAAACACAAGCGCATTTTGCTCATCTGCTTTCTCTACAAAAACTTGTTGTCCTTCTTCATTAGTCGTATGCAATTCGTACGTTAATGATACTACTGTGTTGGGTTTAATACTCATTATGATGTTATTTTAGTTATCAATTTAAATGCTTCCTCAACAGTTTTACTGACGACTGGCACAATTATTTTCGGCAAATATAGATTTTTGTTTCAATCCTTTCCGTATCTTTTAACAAAGGTTCTGTTGAATTTGTTCCAGCGGAGGTGATTTTCTTACTTCCATTCCCCTGACCAGGCACGCTTAACCGAAACTTAATCCGGAATATGCCTGTTTTAGCCGCTTACATAATTTGATGCAGAGATTACATTCCCGGGGATTTCCAACTGTCCTTGATTTTGTGTTTTTTTGGCGATCAGACATTTATTATGCTACAAAATGACAGAATAAGCAATAGATGCTCCTATCTTTAACCGCAGATAAAGCAATACAAATGATCAGATTAAATAAGGATACCCCCTCAGAAGTACTTCAGGAAGTTAAAAAAGGAGATTTAGTGACTGATACGTTTAGTAAAACCGGTCTGGTAGAAGAGATTGAAACTTCTGATGATGGCCTGTACAGAATCTATAATTTTCATTTGGTAACCGGCAGAACCATTACGATTAAAAAGTAAAGGCTTTCTATTTAAATAGAAAAAACTGCCATTTTATTAGATTTACACAGACGAGTTGCTGCTTTTTTCTCCAGGGCTTTCAAAAAACTTAGTGCTGGTATTGTGCGGATGTAAGGTACCCAGAAAGCCCTGATAGTAGTTATGCGCATGAACTTTGGCTCCATTATTCCTGATAAAATCATCGTCTTCGCCAATTTGCAAATCTTTAAAAGGATGCTGTTCCCAAAATGATTTTTTATAAATCAGATTCGCCCCATTGAGCCATGGTCTCTTAGAATTAGAATTTTTAGTCATCCAGTACTTATTCTTTGAAGGAGAAAAAAACTGAATCTGATTAATACCGGATATATCCGCACCAGAACTCAACAAGGCCTCTACCTGGTGGCTCATCCAATCTGAAGCATACCAATCATCATCATCCCAATGCATAATTAATGTACCATTAGTTAAAGCATTGGCCATATTCCGTTTTGTCCCCAAAGCACCCGCATATAAGGGATCTATGTAAAAATAATTAATATCCAGCTGGTCTGGGACTAAATCTCTTATTGTATCTGTTCCATTGTCCAGAATGATCAATTCCTTATTCTGGTAATCCTGCTTTTGAAAATACCGAATCGCGGTAGCTACAAAGTCACGCCTGTTTGCCGTAGGCATAATACAGGAGACCATCGGTAAATCCGAAGCCTCCAACTGCTGAATACCGGTTGTTTCCCTATCCTGTATTTCCCCCTTTTGCAGCAGATGTGCCGGACCTTCAATCACTTTGATCCATTTTTCCAGTTGTAACTTTTCTCTGGGATTTTCAAAAGGTTTCATGATCAGATTATCATGGTGCAATATTCCGAGATAGCCATCACTATAATCGTGTGCAAAAACTTTAGCCCCTGAGTTCAATACAAAGTCATTGTCTTCACCCGTCTGAAAACATCCAAACGGATGCTTTTCCCAAAAGGATTTATGATAAGCCATTGTTGCGCCATACACCCATGGAGCCCCATTCTCCTCATCGATATAAGTTTCTCTTTTTCTTAATGCCGTAGCGTAAAAATTCACCCGGTTTAATCCGCAGATATCTGCTCCGGAATCCTGAAGCGCAGCAGCCTGTTTTGTTACCCAGTCGCTGGCATACCAGTCATCATCATCCCAATGGACAATAATCTCTCCCTTTGCGTACTGACAGGCCTTATTCCTCAACAAACCAATTGTATGCGAGGGTTCAATCTTGAAATACTTGATCCGGTTTCTATTGAGTAAATCTTTGTCGATCCCGATCTCTCCATCATCAATAATGACCAACTCCAGATTTCTATAATTCTGATTCAGAAAATAATCAATCGCATACTTCACAAAATGAGGACGATTGGCGGTAGGCATAATGCAGGAGACCATGGGTAAGTTCATCATTTTCTTTTTCCTAAAAATAACCAGAAAGAAATAGACGAAATAGGGACAAATGACACAAAATCAGTATGTTTAAGGAAACCAGCTCAGAATGAAGATCACACATACAGAAATATACCGCTTTAGCATTCCGATGATTCCTTTTGTAATCGCCACGGGAACGATGGATTTCGCGCAAAATGTGCTGATTAGAATTCATACTGATTCCGGAATTTATGGTGTTGGAGAATGCTCTGCCTTCCCGATGATTGTTGGGGAAAGTCAGGAAACCTGTCTCGCGATGGCCAAAGTATTTGCGAAAATACTGATTGGAAAAGATCCTTTAGATATTCCGGAAAGGATGAACGATTTGATGGGCTATGCGCACAATGGAACCATTAAAAGTGCTTTCGACATGGCTTTATTTGACATCTCCGCTAAAGATGCAAACCAACCTTTGTATCAATTTCTCGGCGGACAAAAGAGAATCGTGGAAACCGATATGACCATTGGCATTGGCGATCCGGAAATCATGGCACTGGCGGCAATTAAATACCAGCAACAAGGTTGCAATATTCTGAAAGTCAAGCTTGGCAAAAACGTTAAACAAGATATTGAGCGCATTAAACAAATCCGGGAGGCTGTAGGAGACGCTATGAAAATCCGCCTGGATGCCAATCAGGGCTGGAGGTTTGACGACGCGCTTTTTGGACTGGGCAAACTTGCCGAATATAACATAGAATTCTGTGAACAACCGATGCGTACCTGGTACGACGATTATTTACCGGAATTAAACCTCAACTCCCCGGTTAAAATCATGGCCGATGAAAGCTGCTATAACCACCATGATGCGCGTAAACTGATCAACAGTAAATCCTGTGAATACCTGAATATCAAATTTGCCAAATCAGGTGGCATCCTGGAAGCACAAAAGATCCATGAAATCGCCCTTCAAACCGGCACAAAATGCATGATTGGCAGTATGCTGGAAAGCAGAATTGCCACTACTGCAAACCTACATTTCGCTTTATCCTGCCCGAATGTAATCTTCTTTGACCTGGATACCTGTTTACTTGGACACCTGGTTGATCCTGTAATTGGTGGATTAACCTATGACGGCTATTTTCTGGAAGTTCCGGAAACTCCGGGTATTGGTGCAGATGCAGATCCGGAATTCTTAAAAACCTGTGAACGTTTTTTGATCTAATAAAAATAACGCTTACCATGCTATCACACTTACAAACAGCAGCATACCAGCGCAATCATTTCTTTTTCCTTAAACGCGCTCTTTTTCTAAGAGAAAAACCAGCAATTCCCGTATAAACACCCCTTGACAATTTTAATCTATTTCATTAATTTGGTAAACTTAGTTTACAAAACCACCACATTAATGATAGACTACCATAAACAAGCTGTTTTATTTCAACAGTTATATATCCTCAAAAAACTAACAGACGACTGGGGCGAAAAGAACATATGCCACCTGCATCAGCCGCATTTCAACATGGCTTTTATGCCGTTTTTCATGGCTGTTGGATTAGATGGAAAATCCAGCAGTACCATTGCAGCAACGCTTAAAGTCAGCAGACAAGCAACAGGAAAGATCATGAAAGAACTGGAGCAAAGCGGACTTATTAAAGTAGAAAAGAGCACCACAGACGCCCGTTCTAACCTGCTTCAATTAACAGAAGAAGGGCGTAATTTCTACCTGAAAGTAGCCGAACAAGCCAGCCTGCTTACCCGGAAATACGAGAAACTGATCGGAAAAAAACAACTGGAAATGATGACGGAAACCATGGAAAAGATGATTCATTTCCATGAGAAACTACATCAATGTCACCTGATGGGTGGCACACATGGTTAAAACCGAACAAACAAATACTTAGTAACTGAGGATTTTAGGAATCCTCAGTCGCTCAAAAGCAGTACTATCGCCATTAAACGCGTTAAAATCCACCACATGATTGATCCCGGTAATCCGGGCTTTATCAGAATGCTGCCAGAAAAACCAATTCGTGTCCCCGCTAACCTTCAATTTTGCCTGATGATAATGTGCAATCCATAACGGATATTCATCGAAATGCCCTTTCAGGTAATCTTTATAAAAAGTAAGTCCGGAATAGATAATCGGTTTTACTTTAGTCTTTTTCTCGACATAGCTGATAAATTCCTGTAGTTCCTTGCGCATACTGGCTGGATCTACCCCATTCAACTGCTCTATATCCACTACCGGAGGTAAATCCCCTTCTTCAAATTTCACAGTTTGCAGAAAGAACTTTGCCTGCCACTCTCCGGATTTCTGAGGTCTGAAAAAGTGATAAGCACCGCAAACAATCCCAGCTTTGGCTGCTTCCCTCCAATTGCGTTGAAAATACGGGTCTACGCTTAAAATCCCTTCTGTAGCCTTGATAAAAGCAAATTTCACCGATACCTCGTCCTCTTTCATCGCTTTCACCTTACGCCAGTCGATCTTTCCCTGATAATAGGAAACATCAATACCATGAATCGAATGCTTTTTCGGAATACGGATATCAAAACTACTGTAAGTACGGTAATTTGGATCTTGCCCCCATTCTTTCACCCAGCGCCAGGTAGAACTAAACCCTTTAATGATATAACCGTAATAAAATGGCGACAATAAAATCAGCATTAATCCTACGATGGCGAACTTCCACTCCAGAGCCAGTGGCTTTTTCTTCTTTACGACTTTACGCTTTACCGCAGGCTTTTTTCTTGCGACAGCCGGCTTTCTTGCGACAGGTGTTTTTTTAAGTAAAGGAGAATCTGGCGGTACTAAAGGCATGGTGTAAAAATACAAAAGGGCAGCCGATTTGGCCACCCTTTTTTGAATAAGTATTTATTCTATTTAGAATCAAGTCCTTATTTGCTCAACTCCGCAAAATACTTGTGGAATAATGGCAAGGTTTCGATTCCTTTATAATAATTAAAGATGTCATATTTCTCATTTGGCGAGTGTAGGGCATCACTATCTAATCCGAATCCTAACAATACAGATTTAATACCTAAAGCACTTTCAAACAAAGCAACAATTGGAATACTACCACCACCTCTTGTAGGGATCGGTTTTTTACCAAATGAATCTAAAATCGCCTGTTCTGCAGCACGGTAAGCGATGCTATCCGTTGGCGTTACTACCGGCTCACCACCATGATGTGCCGTTACTTTTACCTTCACGTAATCAGGAGCAATACTTTCAAAATGTTTCGCGAAGATTTCAGAGATCTCTTCAGAAGTTTGATTTGGAACCAAACGCATAGAGATTTTAGCATTCGCTTTAGAAGGTAATACCGTTTTAGCACCTTCGCCAATATAACCGCTCCAGATACCGTTTACCTCTAAAGTTGGTCTTGTTCCGGTACGTTCCAAGGTAGAATAACCTTTCTCGCCCCATTCTGCATTGATTTCCAGGTCTTCTTTATATTCATTCAGATCAAATGGTGCTGAATTTAAAGCCGCTTTTTCAGCGTCAGTCAATTCTATAACCTTATCATAGAATGCAGGAATCGTAATGTGGTTATTTTCATCATGCAATGAAGCAATCAGTTTACATAAGATGGTTGCAGGGTTAGCCACGGCGCCACCATATACACCAGAGTGTAAATCACGGTTCGGACCAACAACTTCCACTTCCATATAAGCCAAACCACGAAGTCCGGTTTCAATAGAAGGGTTTTCCATGCTGATCATAGAAGTATCAGAAATCAAGACCACATCTGCTTTTAAACGCTCGGTATTTGCTTTCACAAACACACCAAGGTTTGCAGAACCTACTTCTTCCTCCCCTTCGATCATGAACTTCACGTTACAAGCCAGGGTATTGGTTTTCATCATCAGTTCAAATGCCTTTACGTGCATATAAAACTGACCTTTATCATCACAGGCACCACGTGCATAGATTTTACCGTCACGAATGGTTGGTTCAAAAGGAGGTGTTTTCCAAAGCTCCAAAGGATCTGCTGGTTGCACATCATAATGACCATAAATTAAAACGGTAGGCAATGTTGCATCGATGATTTTCTCCCCATATACAATTGGATAGCCTGCTGTTTCACAGATCTCCACATTATCCGCACCAGCTTCTTTCAGTTTCTGAGCTACAAAGTCAGCTGTTTTCAATACATCACCTTTATATTTAGGATCTGCACTTACCGAAGGAAAACGTAACAGTTCAAACAACTCGTCTAAAAAACGTTGTTTGTTGTCTTCTACATATTTTTTAATCTCTTGCATAACAAATGGTTATTTAACGCCTCTAATTTGAGTCGATAAAACTAGAAAAATTTATGCTGAAAAGCGCATAAAAAAACCCTTATTAATATCATTAATAAGGGTTCGGTAAAGGTGATTAACCTTATAAACTCTTTTGCAAGCCAATCAAATCAGTTACTAATTGATCTCTAAGCGCAATAAAATCATAGTTTACGAAATCACAAGAGTATTTTCTGAAGGCCATTTTATAACCGATCGTAAATTCTCCCATTTCATAAGTAGTATCTTTAATTGCTGTATCCAGCTCACCGTCGTTTTCTGCAATACGCAAACCTTCGATCAGTTCATTGAAGATAAATTTCTTATCTTCTCTATGCGCATCAGTACTATATATAAAAGTGAATAAAGCTTCTGAGTAAACTCTGATGGATTCCATCACATTGATGTGATCAGAAATCGCTTTTTTCAATCCTTTATTAACTTTCTCTTTTATTTCTGTTTCCGGTCCGGCAACTGCTTCCGCATCTTCCTTCATCAATTCTGACTTGTATTCTTTCAGGGAATCGATACCAAGAAATGTCAATTTAACACCACCATCCACACTATCAATAAAAGCAGGTGCTACTATCTTTCCCTCAAAATCAGTCAAATGAACACCTATAACATCTACTTCAATTTCTAACTTCATAAAATATTTTTTATAAAAATATGAAAATAAACACAAAACCCCTTGACGCCTGGCATAAGAATAATTTATTAACTTCGTTTCGAACGCTATTTTAAGAACAAAATGCAAGATTTTACAAACGAAAATATAGACCTCAGTCTGCTTCCAAAATATGAGACCGTAGCCCTTAATGCGCTAAATAAGAAGTACTGGAAGGTGATTTTGATGAATATAGCGGTTTTTATGCTCATTTTCGGGCTAGCCACTTACCTCCTTTTTACCCTGCTTAAAACCGTTAAACCGGAACCCTATATTTTTATTGTCGGATATCTCCTTGTTGGCTTGCTATTGGTTGTCCTTTATGCCATGAGTATCAAAAAAAGAGGTTTCGCCATCCGGGAAAAAGACCTGATTTATAAAAGTGGGATCATTTCTATCAGCACCTCCGTCATTCCTTTCAGCAGAATTCAACACATCACCCTCAATGAAGGCGTGTTCTCCAGAATGTTCAATCTGGCAGCCCTACATATTTATACTGCCGGAGGAATTTCCGGAAACATTGTGATCCCCGGATTGGATATCGAACTGGCCAGAACCATTAAAGAGGAACTGACTAAACAAGTTAGCAAGCAGGAATCGAAGGAAGAAGAGACTCAAAATACGAGAGAAAACACTAATGAATTAACCAGGGATACTGATGGAAACTAATTTCTCTGAACCCAAAAGACAGTCTGCCGTAGGTGTTATTGTGATGTTCTTCAGCCATCTACAAGGGAGCATCCGCGTATTGATATTTCCAATTATCCTACTCGTTGTACGCTCTAAGAGTATTACTACGGGCTATCTGCTGTCGGGGATTGTGATTTTCCTCGTTATTCTTGCCATTTACTCCTACCTGAGTTACCTTAAATTCACCTTTTTTCTAGATGAGGAAAAGCAGGAGTTTGTGATTCAAAAAGGCATCCTCAGCAGAGAAAACCTGATCATCAGACTGGATAAAATCCAACAGGTAAACATCAACCAATCCCTGATCCAAAGAATCGTTGGGGTGTATAGCCTGGAAATTGATACCGCCGGAAGCGATAAAAAAGAAGCCAATATCAAGGCGATTGACCATGAGGCGGCTACGATCCTTCGGGAGAAACTGTTGAGCAGAACCTTTCAAAGCGCAGCCCCCTCCTCAGATACCGCAAAAAGTGATACTGCCGGAACGGATGCAAGAGAATCAGCTAATAGCCCACAAAATAGAAGCCTTTTACTCAAACTAAGTGCCTCTACCCTCTTTAAAGTAGGGTTAACTTCCAATTACGGGGCAAGTATCGCGCTGTTAGCCGGTTTTATCGTTGCCATTATTGAGGCAATGAAAAACTATACCGAAGCCTTTCAACTGGAACAGAATCCAATCAGTCAGCTCAGTACAAAAGGATTAGGATTAATTTCTCTTTGTGTATTCCTCGTTTTTGCCTTACTGATTGTGCTGGGCACCAACCTGATCAGAACATTCCTGAAATATTTCAACTTTGAAATCAGGAGAGAAAACACCTTTCTTTCTATTCATTCCGGACTATTCGACAAGAAACATACCTTACTGAAACCTGCCCGGGTACAAATCAGCAGCTACAGTCAGAATTACTTCCAGAAAAAACTAAACCTCATCAATTTAAGGTTCAAACAGGCCTCTTTTAGTACCGCTGCAGAGACTGATAAAGACGACAAAAAGCACGACATAGAAATTCCGGGTTGCGACGAAAGAGAAAGAAATGAGATTCTTAAACTGATCTACAACAGGCTTCCCGCCCGGGGAACGGCTTTTATTCCGAACTACCGGTTTTTGTTACTCACCGTGATGCTGCGCATTATGATTCCTGCGCTTATTTTTTCAGGTCTGACCATGGCCCTACCCGCTTTAAAACCTTACTTATGGCTGATCATTCCTTACGCGATTTTAGTAGGAACGGCCCTGTATTTTGAGTACGCCCACCATAGGTTATATGTATCTGAAGATTTCATCATCAAGAAAAGCGGTATCTGGGACATTGAGTATCAAACGCTGGAGCCTCATAAAATTCAAAAGATTACCACCACACAATATTTCTGGCATAAGAAAGCAGATATCGGACATTTGATCCTACATACTGCTGCCGGAACCTTACATTTTAAGTATGGAAAGTATGCCGATATTCATCGTATGGTAAACTATTGGTTATATAAAGTAGAGTCGGGCAAAAAAGATTGGATGTAACTCCAATAAGAGACATAGTTTTCTTATTTTTGTCCGAATGTAGTGGGCCGTACCTTATGGGGAAGCCAAGAGCAATACATGGTTTAAACAATACCTTTAAAAAGCAGAACAGGATAGCATTTTGGATTATTTAGCAGGATTAAACCCCCAACAACGCGCAGCAGTAGAAAACACCCAGGGACCAGCAATGATTGTCGCAGGTGCCGGCTCCGGAAAAACACGTGTCATTACTTATAGAGTAGCTCACCTGATTGAAAAAGGAGTTGATCCATTCAATATTCTGGTGCTTACTTTTACGAATAAAGCCTCTAAAGATATGCGCGAGCGAATCATGAAAGTGATTGGTGCAGAAGCAAAAAATATCTGGATGGGAACTTTTCACTCCGTATTTGCGAAGATTTTACGGGTAGAGGCAGAAAAAATCGGCTATCCTTCCAGTTTCACCATCTATGATACAGACGATAGTAAAAGTCTGATCAGGGCGATCCTACGCGAGATGCAGCTGGACGACAAGCTTTACAATGCGAATTTCGTTTACAACAGAATCTCTTCTGCGAAGAACAACCTGGTTTCCTATTCGGAATACATGGAAAACGCAGAAATTCAGGCGGAAGACATCAGCAATAAACGCCCCCTAATCGGTGCGATCTATGAAACTTATACCAAACGTTGTTTCAAATCAGGTGCAATGGACTTTGACGATTTATTGTTTAAGACCAATGTATTGTTGAAAAACCACCCTGATGTACTCAACAAATACCAGCAGAAATTTAAATACCTGATGGTGGATGAGTACCAGGATACCAACTTTTCCCAATATACCATTGTGAAAAAACTGGCAGCAGCTTACCAGAACATCTGTGTGGTAGGTGATGATGCGCAAAGTATCTATGCCTTCAGGGGTGCAAATATTCAGAATATCCTGAACTTTGAACGTGATTATCCAGATCTGAAAGTTTATAAATTAGAGCAGAATTACCGCTCTACTCAAAATATTGTAGAAGTTGCAAACAGCATCATCGCCAACAATAAAAACCAATTGGAAAAGAATGTATTCTCTGACAATGAGGCTGGCGATAGGATCAGGGTTCAGCGTGCATTTACGGACAATGAGGAAGGTAAAATTGTAGCGGAAGCCATCATTCAGGAACGCAGTTCTAAAGGCTATAACTACAATGATTTTGCCATCTTATACCGTACCAATGCGCAATCCAGAGCAATGGAGGAAGGTTTAAGAAAACTTAATGTTCCTTATAAAATCTATGGCGGTCTGTCTTTCTACCAACGTAAAGAGATCAAGGATTTAATCGCTTATTTCCGCTTAACCTTCAATCCTAGTGATGAAGAAGCCATTAAAAGGGTGATTAATTACCCAAAAAGAGGGCTTGGAGATACTACTGTAGAGAAATTATTGGTTGCCGCAGACGAACACAACATCACCATGTGGGAAGTAGTTTGTAACCCACAACAATATATTGCCGGAAGAATTGCCAATCAATTGAATGATTTCGCCATGATGATCAAGAGTTTCACCGTGGAAGCGAAGAAACTGGATGCTTATGAAGCGGCATTATACATTGCACAACACTCCGGAATTCTTAAAGAATTACATTCCGACATGACTGATGAAGGTCGTGGAAGACATGAAAACATACAGGAATTATTAAACGGTATCAAGGAATTTGGAGAACGTGAAGATATCGAAGACCGTAGTCTGGAAGTATTTATGCAGGATATCGCCTTGTTAACGAATGATGATAAATCAAATGACAAGAATGTAGACACGGTATCTTTAATGACCATTCACTCTTCTAAAGGTCTGGAATTTAAAAATGTGTTTGTAGTTGGCTTAGAGGAAAACCTTTTCCCTTCTCAGATGTCTTTAAATTCGAGATCTGATCTGGAAGAAGAACGCAGGTTATTTTATGTGGCGGTTACCCGTGCAGAAAAGAAACTTACACTGACCTATTCCACTTCGAGATACAGATGGGGCACGCTGACGAACTGTGAGCCGAGTCGTTTTATCGAAGAGATCAATCCACGTTACCTGGAGATTGAAGTACCAAAATCTGCTAAACCTGTTACCGGCGACGATAGCTTTTCTTCGGAACGCAGAAGCTGGACGCAGCAAAGAGATAGTTTCAGCAAGCCTAAACCTGCTGCTTCGGGTACCACAACCGGCACCTCTACAGCAACAAGGCCTAAAACATCAGTATTGCCTAAAGCGCACATTCCTACACCCGGTTTCGCTCCTGATGCCGCCAACCTGTTTCAGAATGGAATGGAAGTGGAACATGAGAAGTTCGGTTTCGGTAAAATTGTGAGTCTGGAAGGTAGTTTACCTGATGTAAAAGCAACGGTATTTTTTCAAGGTCTGGGTAATAAGCAGTTATTATTAAAATTTGCTAAATTGCGAATTGTTAAATAAAATATATCTTTACAGAATCCGGATGTGTTTATAGCATCGGGATTACTGTTATTTTAATAACGATTATACAAAATATGGCTTTATCCCGTTATCACCTGATACGACCGGCATTTAGCAAATTTAACCTACTCAAGAAGATTTAATACGCCCAAAAGGGCCGGCCGGTTCGCAAAACCGGTCGCACATAAAAATAATAACGTATAATTATACAGATGAATTTCGATTATAATACCACAAGAAACGAGTTAATCCTCGCCGAATACGGCCGTAATGTACAGAACATGGTGAAGTACATTATTGAATTACCCGACCTTGAAGAACGTAATAAATACGCTCAGGCGGTGATAGATCTTATGGGATTCTTAAACCCCCATTTACGTGATGTTGCCGATTTTAAGCACAAGCTATGGGATCACTTACACATTATCTCAGGTTATAAAATCGATGTAGACTGCCCATACCCTAAGCCTACACCGGAAGATGCCCTGGTGAAACCGAAACATATCGGCTATCCTCAGCAAAAAATCACCTATAAACATTACGGTAAAACTGTGGAGACGATGATCGAAAAAGCCAAAGCGGTTGACGATCCGGAACGCAGAGCTGCAATGGTTCAAGGTATCGCGAATTTCATGAAAATGGCTTACGTAACCTGGAACAAAGACAGTGTAGCGGATGAAACTATCTTGAAAAACTTACGCGAATTATCAGGCGGACAACTACAATTAGACGAAAATGTAAACCTTGCTAAGGTTGAATTTAAGCCTGTAGTAGCCAGACCTGCGAACAACAATAACCGCGGCAGACAAAACAACAACAATAATAACAACAACGGTAAAGGCAGACAAAGCAGCACTGGCAATAGTAGCAGCAACCGCCCTCAGCGCAACAATAATAATCCAAAACCACGTCACTAGTTCTTACCAATTTACAATACTATACAAGCTTATTACAACATGAATGCATTCGAAATAATTGGTGGACAAAAGTTAAAAGGTGAAATCACACCTCAGGGCGCTAAGAATGAAGCCCTACAAATTATCTCAGCAGTTTTATTAACTGAAGAAAAAATTACCATCAGCAATATCCCTGATATTAAAGATGTGAACAAACTAATTGAACTTTTAGGAGACCTTGGTGTAACCGTAGAACGTTTATCAAAAGACACTTATACTTTTGAAGCCAAGAACATCAACCTGGAATTCTTCCAAAGTGATGTATTTAAAGCTAAAGGCGGTAGTTTAAGAGGATCTATTATGATCGTCGGTCCACTATTGGCCCGTTTTGGTAAGGCAGCAATTCCTAAACCAGGTGGCGATAAAATCGGCCGCAGAAGACTGGATACGCATTTCTTAGGTTTTGAAAAACTAGGTGCGAAATTCGTTTATGACGCCAAAAAAGAATTCTTTAACGTAGATGCAACTGCCCTTAAAGGTGCTTATATCCTGATGGATGAAGCTTCTGTAACCGGTACTGCAAATATTGTGATGACGGCTGTTATGGCCGAAGGAATCACAACGATTTACAATGCAGCCTGTGAGCCTTACTTACAGCAACTTTGTAAAATGTTGAACCGCATGGGCGCAAAAATCACTGGTGTAGGTTCTAACTTACTAACCATTGAAGGTGTAACCAAATTAGGTGGTACAGAACACCGTATGCTACCTGACATGATCGAAATCGGCTCTTTCATCGGGCTTGCCGCAATGACTGAATCAGAAATTACCATCAAAGACGTATGCTATTCTGAACTGGGTATTATTCCTGAAGTCTTCAGAAAACTAGGTATCAAATTTGAACTTAGAGGTGATGATATTTTCATTCCTTCTCAGAAACATTATGTAATCGAATCATTTATTGACGGTTCCATGTTAACCATCTCAGATTCTCCATGGCCAGGATTCACTCCCGACTTATTGAGTATCGTATTGGTTGTGGCTACTCAGGCTAAAGGTTCGGTATTGATTCACCAGAAAATGTTTGAAAGCCGTCTGTTCTTTGTAGATAAACTGATCGATATGGGTGCGCAAATCATCCTTTGTGATCCACACAGAGCTACAGTAAACGGAATCAACAAGCAATATAAATTAAGAGGTATCAGCATGACTTCTCCGGATATCCGTGCAGGTGTTTCTTTATTGATCGCTGCTTTATCTGCTGAAGGAAAATCAACAATCTTCAATATTGAGCAGATTGAACGTGGGTATCAAGACATTGACACTCGTCTACGTGCCCTTGGTGCGCAGATTAAACGTGTTGACGCTTCGGCACCAAGTCATTAGTATTAAAATACAGGCTTGTAATTGTTGAGCCTCAAAAATAACAAGACATAAAAAAACTCCCTGAATTTCAGGGAGTTTTTTTATGCTTAATGAATATGTAGCTTATGCTGAAATCGCATTGATGATATCATACTGCGTGATAATTTCAATCTTACCTTGCTCGTCTTCTACCAATACCGCAGAATTTTCTTTATTGATCAATCCAGAGATCTTATCAATTGAAGTATTCATATCTACAAAAGGGAAAGTAGCCGACATGATTTCTTTTACCGGAGCTGATTTCAAAGAAGGATTCTCTAAAAGTGCTTTAAGGATATCACTTTCTGCCACTTTACCTACTACCATCCCCTGTTGAGTAACCGGAATCTGAGAAATATTTAAGGTATTCATGTTGTTGATGGCCTCTAAAATGCTTTTCTCACAATCAATAGTCACGATTTCTGCCGATTCTTTCTTCGCAAGAATTGACCTTGCAGTCAGTTTTTCATCTTTAAGGAAACCGCGTTCTCTCAACCAATCTTCATTGTACATTTTACCCATATAACGACTTCCATGGTCATGGAAGATCACTACCACCACATCTTCTGGTTTCAGTTTATCTTTCAACTGCAATAGTCCGGCAATAGCCGACCCTGCTGAATTACCTACAAAGATGCCTTCTTTACGTGCAATATCACGTGTCATCAGCGCTGCATCTTTATCTGTCACTTTCTCAAAAAGATCAATGACGTCAAAATCTACATTCTTTGGTAAAAAGTCTTCCCCAATCCCCTCAGTAATGTAAGGATAGATCTCATTTTTATCTAAAATTCCTGTTTCTTTATATTTCTTAAATACAGAGCCATAAGTATCAATTCCCCATACTTTAATATCAGGATTCTGCTCTTTCAAGTATTTTCCTGTACCGGAAATTGTACCACCTGTACCTACTCCTACCACTAAATGCGTGATCTTACCTTCAGTTTGTGCCCAGATTTCTGGTCCGGTCTGCTCGTAATGTGCCTGAGAATTGGCCAGGTTATCATATTGATTTGGCTTCCATGAATTCGGAACTTCACGCTCTAAACGCGAAGAAACGGAATAATAAGACCTTGGATCTTCAGGTTCTACGTTCGTCGGACAAACGATAACTTCCGCACCAAAAGCACGTAAAGCATCAACTTTCTCCTTAGACTGCTTATCTGTAGTTGTGAAAATACATTTATAGCCCTTAATAATTGCCGCCATAGCCAGTCCCATTCCGGTATTTCCAGATGTTCCTTCGATGATGGTTCCACCCGGTTTAAGCTTACCGCTCTTCTCCGCGTCTTCAATCATTTTAAGTGCCATACGGTCTTTAATCGAATTCCCAGGGTTAGTGGTTTCGATTTTTGCCAATACCGTAGCCGGAATTTCCTTTGTAATTGTATTCAATCTTACCAATGGCGTATTGCCAATGGTTTCCAAAATATTATTGTACCACATGTTACAAAAATACAAATTGGTCCTTAGAATTCTATTTATAAATCATAATTCACTATTTAATATTGCAATCTCAATACAAACAAAATAATATTTTAATCTACTAGTCCAATAGACTTATTTACCATCTATTATATAGGTAAGGAAAGAATATCTTAACACCGTTGATAGCGCTTACCCGGTAAAGAAATCAATAAGCCTTCGATTTCCAGGTTCAATAAATGCAAAGACAGCTTCCCTGGTGGAAGTTCTAATTTCCGCGCCAGCTCATCAATCTCCAGATCTGAAACCTTTAGTAACTTTAAAATCTTCAATTCCACCGCATCAAGTGCTAAGGGTTCCTCTTCCAGGATAGCGACCGATTTTTTTACAGGTTCTTCCCAGCCCAGAAAGTAAGGAAGGTCCTTTGCGTGACTGATCAGTCCGGCTCTATTGGTTTTAATCAGGAAATTACAACCTTCCGAATAAAGGTCTGTAGTCCTGCCGGGAAAGGCATAAACATCCCTATGGTAAGAATTTGCCAGATCAGCAGTAATAAGCGCCCCTCCTTTAGATGCTGCCTCTACTACAATCGTCACATCAGAAATCCCCGCTATAATGCGGTTGCGCTTAGGGAAATTCTCCTTATCAGGATTGGTAAGGGAAGGGAATTCTGTGAGCAGTCCACCGTTTAACAGCATTTTTTTAGCTATAGGGCCATGTACCTGAGGATACATCCGGTCCAGGCCATGTGCCAAAACGCCCACCGTTGCAATGCCCTGGTTTAAACTCTCCTGATGCGCGTTCACATCGATGCCGTAGGCCAGTCCACTCACAATCAACACCTCATAAGGTGCCAGCACTTCTGCCAGTTGCTTACAGAGCTGCTTACCGTAGCTGGTAGCCATACGGGTGCCAACTATACTAATGATACGTGGGTGATTCAGGTCGGCAGTTCCTCTATAATACAACAAGATCGGTGCATCCTCACAGTTCTTTAACCGATAAGGGTAATTATCATCGGTATAAAACAATACCTGTACCTGGTATCTCTCGATAAATTTCAGCTGTTCTTTGGCTTTAAGCAAGGCTTCCTTGCCTAAAATGTGTTGCGCAGTGATCGCGCCTACACCAGGAACCTGCATTAAGGCTGCTTTGCTAGCTTTAAAAATCGCTTCGGGCGTGATGAAATGGGTTAACAGGTGCTTTGCAGTGATGTGACCCACGTTCTGGATCATGCTTAGGGCAACTTTATAAATTAAGTTCATCAGCTAACTTATGTGTTATCTGTTGGATTATCACTATGCCTGTTGAAATTCTGATCTTCCTTGTCGTAAAAAGAGGTTTCGGCAACATCGACGGGAATCTTTTGCGCTGAAGAAGCGCAAAACTTCCTATGTCGATTTTTGCAAAACCTCTTTTTACTTACGGATACTACATAATTTGAAGGGCCTGTTAATCACACCAGATTTGGGGGGTCAATGACAAATTGGGAGGTGAAAGGGAAGAATTGATGGGCAATGACAAACCGGGAGGTGAAATAGAGAATCGAGCGGCAAGGGAAAATCCGGAGCTAAAGTAAATGAAGGTAATAACTAAAGAATTGTTTTAACGCCAATCATTTAAATCAGCGATTTACTTTAACCTGTCAATTAACCCGCCTGAACTGAATTCCGTTTTTCCCGCGATGAACCGCATGTAGCCGCAGGGTAAAAAAAAAGCAGAAGCTCTTTAAAGACATTCGAAGATTTGCCCTTCAGCAAATATTCGGGGATGAAAAGAGTCACTGCTTTTTTTCTTACCTCTTACAAAGAGAAGATACTATTGCGGAATATACACGACAAACTTCGTTTCAAAGAAGTCTTCTTTAAAGTAATCTGCAAGCGGATAAAGTTCTGCTTTCAATCTTGATTCTTTAATTTCTTCTGCTAAATCCCCACCTTTCAGGTAAAGAATCCCGTTTGCAATTGCATTTTTGGAATCTTTATTGAACTTACCTTGTACCCATGGATAGAAGTCAATCAGGCGCGTCACAGCTCTTGACACTACGAAATCGTATTTATCAGTAACCTGTTCTGCTCTAAGGTGACTTGCTTTCACATTCTTCAGGCCCAGACCAGCAGCAACTTCTGTTACTACTTTGATCTTTTTACCAATAGAATCTACCAGGTGAAACTCTGTTTCAGGGAATAGAATAGCCAGCGGAATTCCAGGAAAACCACCACCAGTACCCACATCAAGCACCTTTGTACCAGGCTTGAATGTACAGAATTTAGCAATTCCCAAAGAATGAAGGATATGGCGAACATATAACTCTTCAATATCTTTTCTGGAGATCACATTGATCTGGGCATTCCAGAAACTGTATAAATCATATAACTGATCGAATTGAGCAATTTGCTCTTCAGTCAGATCTTTAAAATATTCTTGTATTAGCGTTGATCTTATTTCCACTTTACCTTTTTTACAAATATAGACAGAATGCCATTAAACACGAGGAAAATGAATAAGAGAATGTCCAGAATCGGGAAGCACCACCTTAAATCACTATAATTAAGCCGCTTTAAAATGCGGGGATAGATAAAACAACGGATTAAAATACTGAAGCCCAGGATACCCAATGCAGGGTATAAAGTGGCTTTAAAGAACAGTAATGCCGTAAAGAAAGCATAAAACAGAAACTGAAAGATAATCTGACAGGAAAGAATGAACTTATGTTTGCCCTTATAAAACTTTCCGGCACCGAAGTGACGCTTTTTTTGTCGCAGGTAAGCCCCGAAACTCGTATTTGGCTCCGACCATACCTGAGCATCCTTATTGATCCGGATTTCTGTGTTGGCGGCTGTAGCATTTGCATTCACGAACAAATCATCATCCCCGGAAGGAATGTGCATGTGTGCTGCGAAACCTTTATTCTTAAAGAAAAGCGTCTTTTTATAAGCCATATTCCTGCCGACACCCATATAAGGCATCCCTTTAATGGCGTACGACAAGTAATTTACTGCAGTAAAAAAGGTTTCAAAACGAATTAATGCGTTCAAAATCCCTCTTCTTCTCAGGTATGGGGAATACCCTAAAACGATGTCTATTTCAGGATTTTCACTTTGTTGCATGCCCATTAACCAGTTTTCTGAAGCAGGCAAACAATCTGCATCGGTAAATACCAACCAGTCGTTGGAAGCCGCTTTGATGCCCATGGTTACCGCAAATTTCTTTCCGGCAATGAACTTCTCCCCTTCTCCAATGGTGACGATTTTCAGTCGTCTATGTTGTTTTGCAAAGTTTTCTAAAAGCTGTCTTGTGCCATCCCAGGAGCGGTCGTTCACTACAATCACCTCAAAATCAGGGTAGTTTTGCGATAGTACAGAAGGCAGGTAAGCAGTAAGATTTTCGACTTCATTGCGGGCACAGATGACCACGCTTAAAGGTTTTTTTGCCGTTTCAGGGATAGGTTCTACGGGATAAAATGCAAGTTTCAGATGAACAAACAGGCTAAAGTATAGTTGTATTAGGAAACAGAAGATGAATGCGCCCAGCAGGCAGGTCTCTAGTAAGGTTAATTCCACGTTATAATTTTGTACCCTCCAAATTTCAGGTTTTTAATCTGTAAATTCCTTTATGTGGATAAAAATTTAGGGCCATTTATAGCGTTATTTTTGCTATTTTTGGCAGATTTTAGTGGAGCATACAGATTTATGAAATTTACCTTACAGGCAAAAGATACACATTCAAAGGCAAGAGCAGGAACAGTAACAACAGATCATGGGGAGATACAAACTCCTATTTTCATGCCTGTAGGCACGGCCGGGACTGTTAAAGCAGTTCATCAACGAGAACTTAAAGAGGATATTGACGCCAAGATTATTCTTGGGAATACCTATCACCTATACCTGAGACCAGGTTTAGACATTATTGAAAGAAGCGGTGGATTGCATAAATTCATTGGCTGGGACCGCCCGATTTTAACAGATAGCGGAGGTTACCAGGTCTATTCTTTGAGTAAAGTAAATAAGATTAGAGAGGAAGGTGTAACTTTCCGTTCTCATATCGATGGTTCGAAACACCTATTTACACCGGAATATGCGATGGACATCCAACGTACTATCGGTGCAGATATCATCATGGCATTTGACGAATGTACGCCATACCCATGTGATTATAAATATGCGGCGAACTCGATCAATATGACGCACCGTTGGTTGAAACGCTGTTGCAAGCGTTTTGATTCTACAGAACCTAAGTACGGTTTCAGTCAGACTTTATTTCCTATTGTACAGGGTTCTGTATATAAGGATTTAAGAAAGAAATCAGCGGAATTTATTGCCAGTATGGACCGTGAGGGAAATGCAATTGGTGGTTTATCTGTTGGAGAACCTGCGGAAGAGATGTATGGCATGACAGAGGTAGTCTGCGACATCCTACCGTATGAAAAACCCCGTTACTTAATGGGTGTAGGTACGCCGATCAACATTTTAGAAAACATCGCTTTAGGTGTAGATATGTTTGATTGCGTAATGCCAACCAGAAATGCAAGAAACGGCATGTTGTTTACCAGAAACGGTATCATCAATATCGGCAACAAGAAATGGGCAGATGATTTCTCTCCTATTGATGCGGAAAGTGATTTATATGCGGATCAGGTATATTCTAAGGCTTATTTAAGACACTTAATGCACTCGAAAGAGATGTTAGGTGCACAAATTGCAACCTTACACAACCTTCATTTCTACCTGTGGCTAGTGAATACTGCCAGAGAGAAAATCATCAGTGGCGAGTTTTATGCCTGGAAAAACAAAATGGTGACCATATTAGGTAATAAACTATAAATGAACTTTTTAAAAGGCAGGATTAAAATCATCGACTGGTATATTATCAGTAAGTATCTGGGTACATTCCTTTATACCCTGACGCTTTTTGTCGTCATCATTGTCATCTTTGATCTTTCAGAGAAACTGGACGACTTCCTTGGTAATAACCTGACCTTCTGGCAAGTGGTTTCCCTCTATTATGCAGGGTCTATCCCATTTTATGTCAATATGCTTTCTCCGCTGATCAACTTTATTGCCGTGATCTTTTTTACGGCAAAGATGGCCGATCAGACGGAAATTGTACCTATTTTAAGTGGAGGAGTAAGCTTTAACCGCTTTCTCCTTCCCTATTTTGTCTCCGCATTCATCATTTTCGCGTTTAACCTGGGTTCCAACCTGTATATCCTTCCCTATACCAACCAGATTAAAAACAACTTCGAAAACACTTTTATTAAGAAGAATGACCCAAGTAGTAAAGCAGACATCCACATGAAACTGGATGCGAAGACTTATATCTACATGAAGAACTTCGACAATAAGACTAAAACCGGAACACAGTTTTCTTTAGACAACTTCAAAGGTGATGTGATGACGAAGAAAATCGTAGCAGATGAGATCAAATGGGATTCTTTGAAACGCTCCTGGAAGCTAACCAACTATTCCATCAGGAATATTGACGGCTTAAAGGAAACCATGGTTAATGGCAGCAACAAAACCAAGGATACGGTGCTGGATATGCGTCCGGATGATTTCTCAGCCTATGATAATATCTATGAAAACCTGTCTAACAAAGACCTTTCTGAAAAGATTAAAAAGGAAGAAATCAGGGGCTCAGGCATCATGAACGACCTTTTATTTGAACGTTACAAACGATACTTACAACCTTTATCCGCATTCGTACTGACCCTGATCGGGGTTGCACTGTCTTCCAGAAAGGTACGTGGAGGAGTAGGATTACCTTTAGGAATAGGTATTATTTTAAGTTTCGGTTATATTGTACTGAACCAGTTTGCGAAGATGTTCTCCCTGAAAGGCGGAATTTCTCCCTTGTTGGCCGTCATGGTACCGACTATCTTTTTCGGTTTACTGGGCTATTATTTACTCCGAAAAGCACCAAAATAAGTGGCAGCTACGGTTCAGAATTCTCCAAAAAGAAACCTGTTAATTTTACATGCAACCGTTTTTATCTGGGGCTTTACAGGCATTTTAGGCGCTGTAATCTCTGTGAATGCCGTGCAATTGGTCTGGTATCGGGTTTTGATCGCCACTCTCAGCTTGCTTATTTATTTTCTATGTACCAAAACCAGTCTGAAGGTATCCAGGAAACAGTTTATGCAGTTCTTCTTTACCGGAAGTATTGTTGCCCTGCATTGGATCCTGTTTTTCTACGCCATTAAGGTTTCCACCGTCTCTGTGACCCTGGTTTGCCTCTCCTCTTTCACGCTGTTTACTGCGATTCTGGAACCTTTGATTAAGAAAAAGCCGATTCTGATTCCTGATGTGGTTATCGGACTGATCATTATCCTCGGGATTTATATGATCTTTAAATTCGAGTCCGGCTATACGCTTGGCATTACGATGGGTTTATTGTCGGCACTATGTTCCAGTTTATTTTCTACCATTAATTCTACTTTAGTACAGAAAAGCGACCCAAAGATCATCGGTTTTTATGAAATGGCAGGTGCGCTGTGCTGGATCACGCTTTACCGTTTATTTGATCAATCATTACTTACTGAACAATTTGACCTGAGTATTTCTGACTGGTCTTACCTCCTGTTATTGGGTACCATTTGTACTGCCCTGGCTTATGTAGCGGGCGTTTCTGTGATGCGGACCCTATCTGCCTTTCGTGTGGCACTCATCACCAACCTGGAACCTGTTTACGGGATTATTCTGGCTTTCCTTTTCTTTGGAACAAAAGAAACCATGTCGGTTGGCTTTTATGCCGGTGCCATCCTGATTATAGGTGCGGTCTTCCTATATCCGGTTTACCAAAAACGCCGGAGCCTGAATTAGTTAAAACCGCGTATTTCTCCCCCTCAAAACACCCCTTTTCATCTACAAAAAAATACCTATATTTCGGGCATAATCCCTGACCTCCAAAGGTGTAAACCCGGGGCATAAACTTCCGGCATTTCCGATAAAAAGGGAGCACAGGAGTATTCAACGATGAAAAGAATTGAAAGCTAAAAAACCAAACCATCCTTAAAGCAAATAATGAAGAAATACCCCTTAAATAAGCCGTTAATCCTCAGCATTACCGCTTCATTATTGCTTAGTTTAACCGGACCGGCCAGCTTTGCCCAGATTTTCAACTCAGAACAGAACCCCTTAAGTGTAAAATGGAGACAAATTAATGCTTCAGGGTTCCGGATTATCTACCCGATAGAGTTGGAGAAAGAAGCGCAGCGAATGTCGAATACGATTAAGACCATTTATCCCTATGTAGGGGCAAGTCTGGGCGAAAAAAAGGCCAGTATTCCTATTCTGCTTCAAAATCGTGGGGTTATTGCAAATGGCTTTGTGCAGCTGGCACCTAAAAAATCAGAATTCTATACCACCCCCCCACAGCAATTCGACAGTCAGGATTGGCTAAATAACCTTGCGGTACATGAGCTTCGCCATGTGGCCCAATTTGATAAACTTACCGGTGGAAAAGCACATCCATTTCCGGAAACGGTTTACTTCGCCTGGCTTGGCGTAAGTATCCCGCTATGGTATTTCGAGGGAGATGCGGTGAGTACGGAAACCTCGCTGACGAATGCCGGTCGCGGAAGGATTCCTTCCTGGATCATGCCATACAGGACACAACTGCTGGAAGGAAAAAACTATTCCTATACCAAATCTAATTTCGATTCAGAAAAAGACCTGACTCCCGGGTATTACCAACTCGGTTATACGCTGGCCTCCCGCATTCGGGAAAACGCAGGGAAACTCGTGTTCGACAGTGTCCTTACCGACATCAAACAGCATCCTGTCCGCCTTTATCCCTTTTCTAAAAGCCTGAAGAAATTCAGCGGCAGAGGGACTACGGACTGGTTTAAAGAAAATACGAAAAAACTGAGGGAAGAATGGACCGCACAGGCAGCGCAAACGCCTTCAAAAGCTTACCCTTCACTCAATGAGAAAGCAAACTACGCGACCAGCTATTTTTTGCCGTTCAAAATCAATGATCAGGAGATCCTGACGCTGAAACAAAGTAAGGGCGAAACTCCTCATTTTGTGATCCTTAATCAGGATAAAAAAGAAAGAAAACTACTTTACATCGGGCTACAGGAACAGCCTTGGTTTAGCTATGTAAATGGGATTTTAGTTTGGGATGAGATCAGATATGACCCCAGATACAAACAACGCAGTTACAGTGTAATCAACAGCTATAACTTAGAAAGCGGCAAGGTTCATAAACTCAGCTCCCGAAGCAGGCTCTTCTCCCCTTCTTTATCTGCGGATGGGAAAAAAGTAATTGCGGTGAGGTACGACCTGAGTAATCAGGCCAATCTGGTAGAACTGGATGCCAAAACGGGCGCAATCCTGCATACTTATCCGAACCCGGAAAACCTGATTCTGCAAACCCCGTCTTTCAGCCCGGATGGCACAGCAGTGGCCTTTATTTCCGTAACAGAGCAAGGAAAGGAATTACGTCAGCAGGATCACAATGGAAAAACGGAGATATTGATTCCTTCTACGCAACAGCAACTGAGCAGACCGGTTTACTTTTCTAAAGGGATCGCCTTTAACGCGCACTATAACGGAATTGACAACATTTACTATATTGAGTCCGGTACAAAAAAGATAAGCGCGTTAAGCGCCGCCAAATACGGGGCTTTTAATCCGGCTTTTTCTGCTGATGAAAAATCTATGGTTTTTAACAACTATGGAATTGCGGGCTATGAAGTTGCAGAAAGTAACATTGAACCGGAATCCCCGGGGAAAAACCACTTTGTTTTTCTGGGGGAAGCGGCGGCAAAACAGGAAAACACGGGCAATGTGTTTGCACATATTCCCGACAGCAGCTATACTTCTAAACCTTATGGCGGCTTAAAAAGCCTGTTCCAGGTGCACAGTATCAACCCGGTTATTGAAGATGAGTACCGTGGCGGACTACAAATCAACTCCGACAATCTACTGAATACGATGAATGTTTTTGCGGGCGTCAATTACTTCCGTGACCTTGGCCGATTTGAATACAATGCTGGTTTTACCTACAAAGGGTTTTACCCGATATTGGGAGCTACCTACCGAAACAGACCCAGAAGGGCATTTTACAACAGTTCAAAGGGAGTGCAGCAGGGCGATTGGCGGGAAAATGATATTCAGTTAGCCGCAACTTTACCCCTCAGCATCAACGCCTTAAACCACAATTACAACTTCTCCTTTACTACGGCAACTGGCTATACCAAAAGGTATGCCCCCGAAAACATGCCGAATAATTACATCAGGACCCTGAAATTCCCGATGGAATACAGCTTTAGCTTTACCCATACCATCAGGCAATCGGAAAGAGATGTTGCTCCTAAGTGGGCCCAGGTACTGAGGTTTACTTATTTGCATCAGCCTTTTGACCAGCAATTAGCTGGTGATCTTTTTGCCGCAGAAAGTTTTCTTTATTTTCCGGGTTTCGCCAGAAATCATTCTTTTCTGGCCAATTTCAGTATTCAACGCAGTTCAGGCATCAGAAAATTCGACCAGCAAATCAATACGGTTTACGGTTACAACAACATTCCGGCAGTCAATATTCTTAAAAACACTTTACTGCTGAACTATCGTTTCCCCATTGCTTTTCCGGATGCGGAACTGGGCGCATTGGCCTATGTCAGAGACCTTCGCGGCGGATTATTTTGTCATTATGAAAACCTTGGAGAAGATACAAATCTGGGTCAGCCTAAAACTTTTGGCTTCGAATTGCGTAGTAGTATGAACTTACTTCGCTACCAACCGGTGGTGGATGTAGGGGCCAGAGTGGTTTTTGTAAACAAAATGTATCACCAAAATCCTATCTTAGAACTAATTTTAAATTATAGCTTTTAACACATGCGTGCCAAAACCATTTTCATCATCATCTTTACCGTCCTTATCACTGTCTTTTTAATGATCAACACGGATAAAGTCCAGTTCGATTTCATCTTTGGAGCAGCAGAAGTTTCTAAGCTGTTGGTGATTGGGGTTTGTACTTTTATCGGCTTTATACTGGGTTATATGGCCGGGCGACCGAAAGTTACCATCAGTACTTATGATAAAGAAGGTCCCCTGGAAACTCCAGAGGAACCTAAAAAATCGATCAGCGATGAAGATCGCGATTATATTAACTAATTATGAGTTTAGCGCCTGTTTGATGTCCCCAAGGATATCATTAATGTGCTCTAATCCAATTGACAAACGAACAGATCCTTGTTCAATACCAACCTCCAGCCTTTGCTCTTCCGTTAATTTCGAATGAGTACTGGTTGCAGGATGTGTAGCAATAGACCTGGTATCACCAAGGTTTGCAGAAATCGAGAACATTTTCAGGTTATCCATGAATTTACCGGCTGCTGCTGCGCCACCTTCAATCACTAAGGTAACAATACCACCACCTTGTTTCATTTGCTTTTTAGCAATGTCATACTGAGGGTGAGATGGTAAGAACGGGTATCTCACTTTTTTAATGCGTGGATGACTTTCTAAAAATTCAGCTACTTTCAAAGCATTTTCGCAGTGTCTGTCCATACGAACAGCTAAAGTTTCTAAACTTTTCGACAATAACCAGGCATTGAACGGTGACATTGCAGGCCCACTATGTCTGGCAAAAGCTTCGATTTCCAGGATCAGTTTGTTTGAACCTAAAATCACGCCACCTAGTGTACGACCTTGTCCGTCGATAAACTTAGTTGCCGAGTGGATGGAAATATCTGCACCCAATTTAATAGGCTGTTGCAGGTATGGTGTTGCAAAACAGTTGTCAACCACCAATAATACCCCATGTTTTTTTGCCAGTTTCGCCAACCATTCCAGGTCGATAATATCGATTCCAGGGTTAGAAGGTGTTTCTACAAAAATGATTTTGGTATTTGGCTGAATCCCTTGCTCCATTTGTTCTGGTTTATCCAGATCCGCATAGGTATAGGTAATCCCCCATTTTGGGAAAATATTATTTAGTAACTGGTGCGTAGATCCAAAAACAGATCTGCTGGCCAGTACGTGATCGCCGGATTGTAAGAAAGCAGCGAATGTGGTAAAAATAGCAGCCATACCGGTTGCCGTTACCCATCCTGATTCTGCGCCTTCTAAAACGGCCATTTTATCAATTAATTCAGAAGTATTCGGATTGGCATAACGGCTGTAAACGTTGCCTTCCTTCTCATTTGCAAACAAAGCGCGCATTTCCTCTGAATCGTCAAACTTATAGCTTGAAGTCAGGTACAAGGGCACAGAATGCTCTTTAAAATGGGTTCTCTCGGCTTGTAAGCGTATGGCCAGGGTTTCGAAATTATCTTCTTGGTTCTCTTCTTGCATTTTGTTATTGATGAATAGTATATGTAAAGTTGATCGTTGCCGAGCGTCCTAAAATATTGGATACTGAGCAGTATTTATCGAAAGTAAGGGCTAATGCACGTTCTACCTTTAGCGCATTTAAATCCCCATACATATCGAAATGAATGTTGACTACGTCAAATATCGGAGGCATTTCGTCCGTTTTTCTGGTTGCCGTGATTTTGATTTTCACATCATCCAGTGGTTCTTTTTGTTTAGTAAGGACATTCACCATGTCGATTCCGCTGCATCCGCCAAGGCCGATCAACAGCATCTCCATTGGGCGAAAACCCTTTCCTTCCCCACCGATCTCCGGTTTTGCATCCATTTCTACCTTGAAACCGCTAGGATTTTCTGCTTCAAAATTAAATTTATCGTTTTTTCTTATCAGGTTGATTTCCATAATTCACTAAACGTTATAAAATACTTTATTGGTTCTTTCGAGTTCAAGAAGTTGCACTGCTGCTTCAAATATGGCATATACTGCCGATCCGCTGCCACTCATGGCCGCGTAGATTGCTCCCTGCTGATAAAGATGCGCTTTGACCGCTTCAATTTCGGGGTACTTCAAAAATACTGAAGCCTCGAAATCATTTTTCAGATTCGCTTTCCATTCCCTCAATGGCAAATGTATTAAATCTTTTACCGATGTAGCAGGGTCTGTAACCTTTATTCCTGCATAAGCTTCGGCTGTAGAAACATGGAGATCAGGTTTCACCAGGACCACAAAATAAGCGGAAAGGTCTACCTCAATCTCTGTAAACTCATCGCCTTTTCCTTCGGCATACCGGGGTTCATTCCTGATAAAAAAGGCGCAATCTGCACCCAGTTTTCTGGCGTAATCCTCCATTTGAGGAATGGTAAGTCCGAGTTTAAACTTATCATTCAGGAGTTTAATGATAAAAGCGCCATCCGCTGAACCGCCACCCAATCCTGCCCCTACCGGGATGTTTTTCAACAAACAAAGGTGTTGTGGAGGAAGGTCAAAATCTTGTTTTAACAGCTGGTAAGCTTTCAGACAAATATTGTCTGCTACTGCTCCCGGAACGTCGATTCCTTCAACGGTACAGCTTAAAACCTCCGCATCCAGGGTCTCGACTACGTCGTATAGCCTCACCGGATAAAAAACGGTTTCAATATTATGGTATCCATCCGCACGTTTTCCGGTTATCTGTAAACCAAGGTTAATTTTAGCGTTAGCAAAGGCAAGCATCCATTTTGATTTTGTGACACAAACTTACAAAATCAAATTCCTCATGTTATATATTAATTAAAAATTCAGGAAAGCAGCTAAAATTTTATTTACTTACTTACTTTTGCGCGGGCTAGGTACACCCTATAGGATAGAATTCAAATTCTTTCCTAAAAAAAATACTATTTTTAAAAAATAAAATCTTGCAAACATCTGGTTGCAGGCCAAAGAATACTGCCAATACATGAAACAATATTTAGATTTAATGCAGCATGTGCTGGATCATGGCGCACAGAAACATGATCGCACCGGAACCGGAACCATCAGCGTTTTTGGTTATCAGATGAGGTTTAACCTACAGGAAGGCTTTCCAATGGTGACTACCAAGAAATTACACCTGAAATCTATCATCCACGAACTGATTTGGTTTTTAAGCGGAGACACCAATATAAAATATCTGAAAGATAATGGTGTTAAGATTTGGGATGAATGGGCGGATGCTGATGGCAACCTCGGACCTGTTTATGGCTCACAATGGCGCTCATGGCCAACACCTGACGGACGTAAAATCGATCAGATCAGCCAGATCATCCAAACCATCAAGAGCAATCCGGATTCCAGAAGGATTATTGTATCTGCCTGGAATGTGGCCGATATCGAAGAAATGGCCTTACCGCCATGCCATGCCTTTTTCCAGTTTTACGTTGCAGATGGTAAACTAAGCTGTCAATTGTACCAAAGAAGTGCAGATATCTTTTTGGGAGTTCCGTTTAATATCGCATCTTACGCCTTATTAACCATGATGGTTGCCCAGGTATGCGGACTCGAATGCGGAGATTTCGTTCATACGCTTGGTGATGCCCACTTGTACAATAACCATATAGACCAGGCCAGACTGCAATTGAGCAGGGAGCCAAAAAAATTACCGCTCATGAAGATTAACCCGGAGGTCAAAGACCTGATGGATTTTAAATTTGAAGATTTTAACCTGGAGGGATACGAACCACACCCCCACATTAAAGGAGCTGTTGCCATATGATCGTTTCCATTGTAGTCGCCATTGCCGAAGATAATGCCATCGGTAAAGACAACCAATTGTTATGGCATCTGCCAGCAGACTTAAAACATTTCAAGGACATTACCAGTGGTCACACCATCATCATGGGTAGAAAAACCTATGATTCTATCGGCAGACCGCTTCCCAACAGACGTAATATTGTGATTACCAGAAATACGGAGCTGGAGCTTCCGGGAACAGAAATCACCAATAGTCTGGACGAGGCACTAGCCCTATGCGAAGGTACAGAGGAGGTTTTTATCATCGGCGGTGCCGAACTCTACAACCACGCTTTAGCGCTCACAAACCGGATTTACCTGACCAGAGTACACCAAACCTATGAAGCAGATACTTTCTTTCCCGAAATTGATCTGGAAGAATGGGATGAGGTTAGTACAGAAAATCACCTTCCGGATGAGAAAAACAAGGTAGCTTATACGTTTTCAACGCTTGAACGCAAATAGTTAAGCTCCGGCAATAAAAAATTGAGAAGGTGGTCTATTATTTAAAAAAATAATTAGATTTGCCGACTTGTTAAAAAAATATATAGCTTATATAGACTAATAATTACAAACAAATGCAGGGTAAAGGTTTTATTAAATTTATGGCAATACTACTAGGTATTGTCTGTGTGTATTCTCTCTCATTCAACTTTGTCACTTCGAAAGTTGAAAAAGACGCAAAGGCTTATGCCAAAGGTGACTTAAATAAGGAAAAAGCTTATTTAGATTCCATGGCCACAGTGCCGGTTTATCCTGTTTTTGGATTTAACTACCAGTTCTGTAAAGGTAAAGAAATTAACCTTGGGCTAGACCTTAAAGGTGGGATGAACGTGACGATGGAAATTTCGTTAGCGGAACTGGTTAAGTCATTAGCTGGTAATCCTGATGATGCTAATTTCAACAAAGCACTATCAATTGCTCAGGAGAAACTAAATGCAGGTGGAAAAGATTTCATCGCTATTTTCGTGAATGAGTTTGAGAAACTTTCTCCGGATGTTAAACTGGCTGATTACTTTTCAAATCAGGACAACGCTAAATTGCTTAAAGCTAACGCCAGCAATTCAGAAGTTAAAAACTATTTGTCTAAAGAAGCAACAAGCGCAATCGACCGTTCCTTCACGATCATCAGAAGCCGTATCGATGGTTTCGGTGTAGTGAGTCCTAACATGCAGAAACTTGAAGGTACTAACCGTATCCTGATTGAGATGCCAGGTGTTCAGGATAAAGAAAGGGTTCACAAATTATTGCAGGGATCTGCAGAATTACAATTCTGGCAGGTGTACAACAATGAGGAAGTGTATCCGGTATTAGAAAACATCAACAAGACACTAGCTTCAACGATTAAAACTACTGAAGTAGCTACAACAGGTACAGATACTGCTGCGAAATCAGAAAGTAAACTTGCTGGTCTTGCTAAAAATAAAGACACTAAAGATTCTGCAGCTTTGAAAAACAAAGACCTTGCAAAATCTAACCCATTATTCTCTGTATTAAACGTACCTACTTACCAGGGCGAAAACGGACAGACTTCCTTACGTCCGGGTCCGGTTGTTGGTTGGGTAGCTCAAAAAGATACTGCTAAAGTAAATTCTTACTTTAAAAGACCAGAAGTAGCTTCGATCATTCCTCAGAGCTTCAAGTTCATGTGGAGTGTTAAACCAATGGACGTTACAACGACTGGTGGTGCTAAGATTTTCGAATTGTACGCAATCAAAGCAACTTCAATGGATGGCAAACCAGATTTAGGTGGTGATGCGATCAGCGATGCCCGTCATGATTACGATCAGAAAGGCAGACCAGAAGTAACCATGTACATGACTGGTGATGGTGCTACAAAATGGAAAAAAATCACTGCGGAAGCAGCTGCTGATCCAAACAACAAAAAATCTATTGCAATCGTATTAGACAACACGGTATACTCTGCACCAACTGTACAGAACGAAATTCCTAACGGTATCTCTTCTATCACTGGTAACTTCACCGTAAATGATACACAAGATTTAGCCAACATCTTAAAAGCAGGTAAGCTTCCAGCTCCGGCAAGAATCGTTGGTGAATTCGTGGTTGGTCCTTCTCTAGGTGAAGTGGCGATCCATGATGGTCTGATCTCTTTTGTACTTGCCTTTATCGTGATCTTAGTATTCATGGCTTTATATTACAATAAAGCAGGATGGGTAGCTAACCTTGCGTTGGTGATCAACTTATTCTTTATCATGGGTATCCTGGTCTCACTGGGTGCTGTACTGACCTTGCCAGGTATCGCAGGTATCGTATTGGTAATCGGTTTATCCGTAGATGCGAACATCCTGATCTTCGAACGTGTAAGAGAAGAGCTGAACTTAGGTAAACCAACTCCGGTTGCAATTAAAGAAGGTTTCAAACATGCGATGTCTTCAATCATTGACTCAAACGTTACTGTATTTGTATTAGGTGCTATCCTTTACATCTTCGGTTCTGGTCCGGTTCAAGGTTTTGCAACGACACTTTGTATTGGTATTCTTTCTTCATTATTCTGTGCAGTATTGATCTCACGTTTAGTGTTCGACTGGTTATTAGAGAAAAAAGCAAACATTACTTTCGGTAATAAATACACCATCCATGCGTTCAAAAACATCGCGTTTAACTTCGTAGGACATAGAAAAATTTATTACAGCATTTCTACAGCGATCATCGTATTAGGTTTCATCTTCTACTTCAAAAATGGTGGATTGAACTTAGGTATCGACTTTAAAGGTGGTAGAACGTATATCGTTCACTTCGATAAAGGAATGGAAACGGAAGATGTAAAAGCGAAATTAGCCGCAGTATTCCCTGAGTCGGAAACTGTAGTGAAAACTGCTGGTGCAAACAACGAATTAAAAATCACCACTACTTACCATATCACCGATCAGGATAATGGTGCGGATAAATTAGTAGAAACGGCCCTTAATGAAGGTCTGGCTAAAACTGGTGTTCCTTATAAAATTGAAAGTAATGAAAAGGTAGGTCCGATCATTGCAAGTGATATCGTTTACGGAGCTTACGGAGCAATCTTGTTCTCTTGTCTAGTGATGTTTATCTATATCGTAGTGAGGTTTAAGAAACTGAATTATGGTTTAGGTGCGGTAATCGCGTTATTCCATGATGTGTTATTAGTACTATCATTCTACACGATCTTAGACGGTGTGCTTCCTTTCTCACTAGAGATTGGTCAGGATTTCATCGCCGCGATCTTAACGGTAATGGGTTACACTATGACGGAAACTGTAGTTGTGTTTGACCGTATCCGTGAGAAATTAGCGGAAACAGGAAAAGAAGACTTACATGGTGAAGAACGTAATCAACTGATCAACTTTGCCCTAAACAGCACGTTGAGTCGTACTATTTTGACTTCATTAACCGTATTCTTCGTATTACTTGTGATCTTCATCTTCGGTGGCGCAAGTATCCGCGGATTTATCTTCGCACTATTGATCGGTCGTATCATCGGTACGTACTCTTCATTGTGTATCTCTACCCCTATCGTTATCGATTTAGGTAAGAACAAATAAGAAATCTTAATATTAGATAATTAAAGGCACCCTTTTTGGGTGCCTTTTTTGTTATAGATATAATTTAAGAAAACAATAATTATGGAGCAACACTTCCCGAAAGGCAGCAAAACCAGAATAGTCATTGTAGGTGGCGGATTTGGTGGGATAGAATTAACGAAGAAACTAAGAGATCAAGACATCGAAGTAATCATGGTAGATAAACACAACTACCATACTTTTCAACCCCTGCTCTATCAGGTAGCTACCGGCGGACTGGAAGCTGATTCCATCGCCTTTCCCCTCCGCAAGATTTTTAAAGGACAAAAAAACCTGACTTTCCGTGTAGCGGAGGTGAGTGGAGTAACCCCTTTAAACAATTGCATACAGACCAGTATTGGTACGATGGATTACGACCATTTGGTGATTGCAACCGGTTCGACCAGCAATTTCTTCGGTCAGGACCAGATTCAGGAAAATGCCATGCCGATGAAATCCATCCCTGAGGCTTTAAACCTGAGAAGCCTGATTCTTCAGAATTTAGAAGCGGCACAAATTGCTCCCGATCCTGTAGTAGCCAATGAACTGCTCACTTTTGTGGTGGTTGGTGGCGGTCCTACCGGCGTAGAAACCGCAGGTGCCATTGCCGAGCTTAAAAAACATGTGTTAAAAAGTGACTATCCGGAGTTGGATATCGATAAGGTGTCGATTTACCTGATTGAAGGTTCACCTGAATTACTAGGCGCCATGTCTCCTCAGGCCTCTGCCAAAGCCCGCTTGTTCTTAACAGAATTAGGAGTCAAAATCATGACCGAATCCCGGGTACAGTCCTTTGATGGTAAAATGCTTTCCCTGGCGGATGGACAGCAGATCGGCTCTTCAAATGTGATCTGGTCTGCCGGTGTGAAAGGGGTCGTATTGGACGGTATGAATCCAGAGGTTATTGTGCGCGGCAACCGCTTAAAGGTCAACGAAATCAACAAGGTAGATGGCTATGAGAATATTTATGCCATAGGCGATGTAGCTGCCATGATTACGGAGGAGTTCCCTAACGGACATCCCGGCGTTGCCCCTGCCGCCATACAACAGGGCCGTCAACTGGCTGATAACTTATTGAACATCATAGCACACAAGCCCACGGCTTCTTTTAAATATAAAGATAAAGGCGCAATGGCTACGGTAGGCCGAAACCGGGCGGTTGTGGATTTACATAACATCAGATTTCAAGGGGTATTCGCGTGGTTTACCTGGATGTTTGTACATTTGATGACACTCGTTGGCTTTAGGAATAAACTCGTGGTTTTTGTGAACTGGGTTTGGAGTTATTTCAGTTACGATCGTGGAACAAGATTGATCATCAGACCTTACTATAAGAAAGTTAAGCATGAACCAGCAAAAGTCGATTAAACTCATAGAATGCCCAAGGGATGCCATGCAGGGGATCCATCATTTCATCGATACAGACCTTAAAGCCGCTTATATCAACCTGCTGCTGCAGGTAGGTTTTGATACCATCGATTTTGGCAGTTTTGTGAGTCCGAAAGCCATTCCTCAGCTTAAAGATACCGCAGAAGTATTGGCGAAACTGGATTTGAGTCTTAGTAAATCTAAATTACTAGCCATTGTAGCTAATTTAAGGGGCGTAGAGGCCGCAGTACAACATCCGGAGATCGATTTACTGGGTTTTCCTTTCTCTATCTCTGAGACCTTCCAGATGCGTAATACCAATTCTACCATTTCAGACTCTTTAGCCACTGTAAAGCAAATGCTGGAACTTTGTGACCGTCATAATAAAACGGCGGTCGTCTATTTGTCTATGGGATTCGGAAATCCTTATGGCGACCCATGGAATGAAGAGATTGTTTTAAGCTGGGCAGATACGCTGGCCGGTATGGGTGTCAAAATACTCTCTTTATCGGATACCATCGGGGTATCCTCTCCGGAAAGAATAAACGCTATTTTACCAGGGATGATCAAAACTTTTGATCAGATAGAGATTGGTGTTCATTTACACAGCACTCCGGAGACGCGTATTGAAAAAATGCAAGCTGCTTATGATATTGGATGCCGTCGTTTCGATAGTGCCTTAAAAGGCTTTGGAGGATGCCCTATGGCAACAGACGACTTAACTGGTAATTTAGCAACTGAAGACCTGATCTGGTTTCTGGAAAGTAAAGGAGAAACTTTAGGTCTGGATATGGATAAATGGAAAGCTGCAGTACAGCTCTCCAGTCAGATATTTTTAACTTAATTTTTTATGCTTTTTTAACCATTTTAAAGTGTTGAAATCCTGCTTCTTCAAACTGCGGTCCTTCAGCTACAAAGCCGAATTTCGCGTATAAAGGCATGGCAGCAAGCTGTGCGTTCAGGTAAATATAATGCGCATCCCCCGGTAAATCTGATAAAGCTGCGGCTACTAAAGCCTGCCCTATTCGTTTCCCTCTAAATGCCTTTAATACAGCAAAACGCTCCAGTTTATAGCCTTGATCTGTCTTTCTCCACCTACAGGCACCACATGGCTGATTATCCATCATGGCCAGGAAATGAGTCGACTCTTCTTCATGTTCCCATTCCAGTTCAGGTGGACAATTCTGCTCCTCCACAAAAACTATCCTACGGATCTCATGTACCTGATCCAATGTTTCTTTTCCAATTACCTTATTTACAAATAGTGTTTCCATGGCTTACTGATATTTCTACAAATATGGTAAAAATAGCAGTTTTAATTCACCTGATTTTGATGTTATTTGAATTATTATGACGGTATTGATTTTATTGAAAAACAACTGTCAAATCATTGTAAGGCAAATATTTGGCTACACCGATAGCGCTACTTAAATTCGTAGATGACGCCAGAAAAAACCGTATTCATAAAAATGAATGTGAAGAGTAAATTCGTTGTAATACTGATGATTGGCCTGCTGTCTTCTTTGACAAGACAAGTCCAGGCGCAATTGTGTAATGGTAGTCTTGGTGATCCGGTGGTATGGATTGATTTTGGCAGGGGGGATGAATTTTATGGCCCTCCATTGGGAAATAAAACGACTCTGGTTTATACTAAGGATTTTGTGGCTATTCAACCTGCAGGCCGGGGCTATTATCAGATGATGAAAAATGTCCGCGTTCCGGAGGATAGTGGTAGAACAGTCTCTAACCATACCCCAGGCGACCCCGAGGGCTACTTTATGTACCTCATAGCCAGCAACGTTCCAGGTTTTGTCTACCAAACGGATGTCCCCGCAGACCTTTGCGCCAATAAAACTTACGAATTTGCCTGCTGGCTCAACAAATTGTATCGCTCTCCAAATAATAAGCCCAGCCTCACCTTTCAGGTATTAGAGATGGATGATCGCATTATTGCAACTTTTGATGCGGGAGATATTTCTCAGGGCGATGAGCCCATCTGGAAACAATATGGATTTTTATTTACTACACCTCCCGGTGTAACCAGAGTAAAAATCAAGATCATGAACAATACGCCTGGTCGTGGTAATGAATTCGGCCTTGATGACATTACCTTCCGGCCATGCGGCACCACTATAAATACCGCGATAAACGGAGTCGCCAACCAGACAGAAAAAATAGCCTGCGACAATGCACCCGATATCATTAACATCAATGCTACCGTTGCAGGATCTACCACTTTACATTATCAATGGCAGAAAAAAAATGGAACAGCCTGGGACGACCTTGGCGGCGAAATCAATCCACAGATCAACATCAATCCGGTTACTTTACCATTGGGAGTTCATCAATACCGCGTTATGGTAGCGGGATCCAGCGAATTCAGTCTGGCAACCTGTAGAACAGCCTCCAACCCAATTACCATTAGGGCAAACGCCAGTCCGAAGATCACGTTGCCCCCATATTACCCCGTTTGTGTAGGCCAAAACCTGCAAATGGACGTATCCGGCGATGTAGGAACTTACCTTTGGAGCGGCCCAAACAACTTCAGCTCTACGCTAAAATCTCCAATCCTCAGCAATGCGACTTTAAATGATGCCGGGACATATCAGGTTGCGGTCTTCGCAAACGGTTGTACCACCATCGCTCAAACTAAGGTTACCGTAAATACCTTGCCCCTGGCTGCCATAGCCAATCCCGAGCGCTACATTTGTTATGGAACACCAACAATGCTTGAGGCCTCGGGTGGTACCAGCTACAAATGGAGCCCTGTTACCGATTTATCGGATCCTAATATTGCCAATCCCATTGCTTCCCCAACCAGTACCACCACTTACGAGGTTACGGTATCCAATGGGCTCTGCGAAAATAAAGCCCAGGCTATTGTCAACGTTTACAGAAAAACAGTAGCCAATGCAGGAAACAACAAAGTGATTATGGAAGGGGAATCTACCACCCTTGATGGCAGTATTTCCGGTGATAGCCTGCAATATTTATGGTCGCCCTCCACTAACCTGGATGATCCCCGTAAATTAAACCCGACAGCTACCCCAGTGGCCACCACCACTTATACGCTTAACGTCACTTCCCTCCTCAATTGTAAGGGAGCTACTTCCAGTATGATCGTTAAGGTTTTCAAAAAGGTGATCGTTCCCAATACTTTTACACCGAATGACGATGGGGTCAATGATGTATGGAACATTGAGGCCCTCCAGGCTTACCCCAACGCAGAGATCCGCGTAGTGAACCGTTACGGGGAAAAAGTATTTAGTGTGAAAGGGAGCTTTCAAAACTGGGATGGCCGGTACAAAGGAAAACCTTTACCCGCCGGGACTTATTTTTACTGGATTGACCTCCATGAAGCGGGGCAAAAGCCAATAGTCGGTCCGATTAATATTTTGAGATAAAATAACAGCGCCTGTCCCATATGATGGAGCAGGCGCTGTTATTTTAAAGCCTTAAAGGCTTAGATCTTAAACGAAAAACTATAGTTTATCGCTTGCGTCTCTACAGTTAAGGTCCTCGAAAGCCTGAGTTAAACGTTTAACAAAAGCTTCTTCACCTTTACGTAACCAAACGCGAGGATCATAATATTTCTTATTTGGTTTATCATCGCCATCAGGGTTACCGATTTGCGCCTGAAGATAAGCTTCATTTGCTTTGTAGTAATCCAAAACACCTTCCCATAATGCCCATTGCATATCAGTATCGATGTTCATTTTGATTGCTCCGTAAGAGATAGCTTCTCTGATTTCTTCCTGAGTAGAACCAGAACCACCGTGGAATACAAAGTTGATAGGTTTTTCAGCAGTGATACCGAATTTTTCTTTGATGAAGTCCTGAGAATTCTTAAGAATTACCGGTTGTAACTTCACATTACCTGGTTTGTACACACCGTGAACATTACCGAAAGCTGCTGCGATCGTAAATTTATCACTCACTTTGCTCAGTTCTTCGTAAGCATAAGCTACTTCTGAAGGTTGAGTATATAGTTTCGAGCTATCTACATCACTGTTATCTACACCATCTTCTTCTCCACCAGTTACACCTAGTTCGATTTCGATAGTCATACCCATTTTAGCCATACGCTCAAGGTATTTAGCAGAAATCTCGATGTTTTCTTCGATAGATTCTTCTGATAAATCTAACATATGTGAAGAGAACAATGGTTTACCATGCTCTGCGAAGAATTTCTCGCCATGATCCAATAAACCGTCGATCCATGGTAATAGTTTCTTTGCTGCGTGGTCAGTATGCAAAACTACTGCAACACCGTAATGCTCAGCTAATAAATGAACATGTTTAGCTGCAGAAACTGCGCCTAATACACAAGCATTCAAATTGTCATTATTCAATGTTTTTCCAGCGTAAAATTGGGCACCGCCATTGGAAAGCTGAATCATAACAGGTGAATTAACTGCCTTAGCTGTTTCCATTACCGCATTAACTGTGTTGGTACCGGTAACATTAACTGCAGGTAATGCAAACTGATGTTTTTTAGCCTGCTCAAATAATTCTTGAACGGCATCTCCGTAAATTACGCCTTTATAGCCTTTTAAACTCATTTTTTATAATTTTATATATGCCGAAGTTAGGAAAAATATCCCTCCGGCCAAATCTAAGGGCTATTATTTTTAACTAAAAACTACCTTAAACTGTTCTAATTTTTTTTTGTTTCTTTGTACTCGCATTTTTCAACAAATAACATGGCTTGGTTTAAGAGAGAAAAAAAAGGTATCAGTACAAGAACAGAAGAAAAAAAAGAAGCGCCAGACGGTTTATGGAACAAGTGTCCAAATTGTAAGAAAGCACTCCACAGTGCCGATCTGGTTGAAAATAAATACGTTTGCCAATATTGCGACTACCATTTAAGGGTAGGTTCAAAGGAATATTTTCAGGTATTATTTGACAACAATGAGTTCACAGAGTTATTTGCAAATCTAACTTCAGGTGACCCATTGAACTTCACAGATAGCAAACCTTATGTAGATCGTTTGGTAGAAAGTCAGGCTAAAACCGGCTTAAAAGACGCAATCAGAGCAGGTGTAGGTAAAATTGAAGGTCAGGATTTAGTAATTGCCTGTATGGATTTCAACTTTATCGGTGGATCTATGGGATCAGTAGTAGGTGAAAAAATCGCCCGCTCTATTGACTATAGTATCAAACACAAAATTCCATTCCTGATGATTTCTAAATCTGGTGGTGCCAGAATGATGGAAGCAGCGTTCTCGCTGATGCAAATGGCAAAAACATCGGCTAAATTAGCCTTGTTGAGTCAGGCAAAGATCCCGTATATCTCTTTATTGACCGATCCTACTACAGGTGGAGTAACCGCATCGTACGCGATGTTAGGTGATATCAATATCGCAGAACCAGGTGCTTTAATCGGTTTCGCTGGTCCGAGGGTAATTAAGGAAACGATTAAAAAAGATCTTCCTAAAGGATTTCAAACGGCAGAATTTGTTCAGGAACATGGTTTCCTTGACTTTATCGTAGACCGCAGAGCGATGAAAGCTAAAATTGCAGCTTTCCTTAGAATGGTAGCAAAATAAAATTGACTGGACTAAAAAAATTCAGTTTAAACATAAAAAAAAGTGGGAGTTTTAAAACTCCCACTTTTTTTATGCCTCAAATAATCGGTTCTAAGCCTATTTATTAGGATCAGTAGAGAATGAGTAAGGGAAATCCGTTTCTTTCGTCCCACGCTGCTTATTTGGCGTTGCAGACATATTGAAATCAAGTGTTGCACCCTTAGTCAGCTCAGCATGGCTCAACCAGTTCTTAGGATAAACAGCACCGTTGTATTTCAAACCTTGCACATACCTGTTGTCATCGCTGTTATTAGCCGCATTGATTACTACTTTTTTACCGTTTTCCAGGTTTAAAGTCACCTTTTTAAATAAAGGCGCACCTAAAACATATTGGTCTGTGGCCGGTGTTACCGGATAAAAGCCCATTGCCGAGAAAACATACCAGGCAGAAGTCTGACCGTTATCTTCATCGCCGCAATAGCCATCCGGAGTTGGTTTATACATACGGTTCATCGTTTCACGTACCCAATATTGAGTTTTCCATGGCGCACCTGCATAGTTATACAAGTAAATCATGTGCTGAATCGGCTGATTACCATGCGCATATTGTCCCATATTGGCAACCTGCATCTCACGAATCTCATGAATTACGCTGCCATAATAGCTGTCGTCAAAGATTGGAGGCAAAGTAAATACAGAATCTAACTTGGTCACAAACTTTTCTTTACCACCCATTAATTTAGCAAGACCGTCAATATCCTGGAATACTGACCAGGAATAATGCCAGCTGTTACCTTCTGTAAAAGCATCACCCCATTTAAAGGGGTTAAATGGCGACTGGAAATTACCATCTTTATTCTTGCCTCTCATCAATCCACTGGAAGGATCGAAAAGATTTTTATAATTCATACTACGTTTTGCGTAGATATCCGTTTCAGATTTAGGTTTTTTCAAAGCCTTACCCAATTGATAAATCGTAAAATCATCATAGGCATACTCTAAAGTACGCGCTGCATTTTCATTGATTTTCACATCGTAAGGCACATAACCAAGTTCATTATAGTACTTCACTCCTGCCCTTCCTACAGCATCTAATGGTCCTTCATTATTTGCACCATGAATCAATGCTTCATACAAAGTATTGATGTCATAACCGCGAAGTCCTTTGATGTAAGCATCTGCAACCACCGAAGCAGAATTGTTACCTACCATCACATTCGCATAACCCGGACTAGACCATTCCGGCAACCAGCCACCTTCTTTGTAATCGTTGATCAAGCCTTCCTGCATTTCTTTATTAATCGATGGATAAACCAGGTTTAAGAAAGGATATAAAGCTCTGAACGTATCCCAGAAACCTGTTCCGGCAAACATATAACCAGGTAATACTTTACCATTGTATGGGCTCCAGTGAACGATTTTGTTGCTGGCATCCAATTCATACAACTTATTCGGGAAGAATAAAGTGCGGTAAAAACTAGAGTAAAAAGTGCGGGTTTGATCAACCGTACCACCTTCTACCGCTACTCTGCTCAGGGTTTTATTCCAAACATCTTTAGCTTTTGTTTTTGTGGCATCAAAAGTATCATTGGCCAGTTCTCTTTTTAAATTAAGTTCTGCCTGCTCAAAACTAATGAAAGAGGAAGCGACTTTCATCCCTACCTGTTCCCCTTTTTTCGTTTTAAAACCTACAATTGCACCAGAATGATCCGCTTTTATTTCCAGCTCATCTTTCAGCAACTCCTTACCTTTCCAGGCATTGGCAGATACGAAATCTTTGTCAAAATAAGCTACAAAGTAGTTTTTAAAGTTTTCAGGTGTCATCTTATGACTGTGTCTGGTGGTATAACCGATCACTTTTCTTTCTTTCGGGAAGATCTTAATGTAAGACCCTTTATCGAAAGCATCAATCACTACAAAAGAGCTGTCAGATTTAGGAAAAGTGAATCGGAACTGCGCAGCACGCTCTGTAGGCGTAATTTCTGTCGTCACATCAGCATCCGCCAGGTAAACACTATAATAATAAGGTTTCACAACTTCCGCTTTATGAGAATACCAGCTGGCGCGCTCATCCTGATCGATACGTTTTTTACCGGTCACCGGCATGATCGAAAACTGTCCGTAATCGTTCATCCATGGCGATGGCTGGTGCGTTTGCTTGAAGCCACGAATTTTATCTGCATCGTAAGTATAAGCCCATCCATCTCCCATTTTACCGGTTTGTGGCGTCCAGAAGTTCATGCCCCAGGGCAAGGCAATTGTTGGATAAGTATTTCCGTTAGACATTGAGGGCTTGCTCGCCGTTCCCATCAAAGGGTTGATCCATTCTACCGGATCGCTCAGTTCCCCAACGGTCTGCGCAAAAGCTGCGGAAGAACCGGCAATCAGTAATGCGGTTAAGTATCGCTTCATCATCATGATATTGGATAAATTATAATATTTGGTTTAAAATCCAGCTTCAAATGCAGTATTTGACCATTTCTACAAACAGCTTCTACATTTTAGCGCTAAAAACGTTTTAGCACAGTCCTAAAGTAATAGATTTTTATCAATTATTTAAATAAAAAAGGCGCTATATCTAAATATGGCGCCTTCATTAGCAATGTAGCTGTAAATGTTACTTTAGATCGGATGTTGCGGCTTACCTTCCGGGAAAGGTACCTGGCTCATGACTGGAGCCCATAGGTTTATTGGTCCTGTGTGGTCTCTTTATAAAAACTGTCCGACTAAAATCTCCGGCAGAAGAGGTTTCGCCAGTATCTGGCTTATTATTTCCAAAATCTTCTGTTTCTTTGTACACCGTTTTCCGATGACTGTGTCTCTCGTTGTTGTTTTCCGGCTTTTTCATAACAAATATAATTTATTGATGTATACCGTAGCTTATTACGTAAACAACGCAAAAACAGTTATGTTTGATATAAAAAAAGAAAAAAATAAACAGGCTTAACCAGCCTTAGGCGCGTATATTTTTTCCTTAATTAACTTAGCCAACACCGTCAATTCGCTTTCTTCAAAAACGGAAGTTGCCATCAGCAACATCGGATAAGAATCCAGCGGATCGGTATAAGAAGGTTGTCTATAAGTAAAATCCAACACCTGAAATCCCAGACGCTCATAAAAACCGATTCTACGGATGGAATATTCATCTTCGGGTGGCTCTACTTCGAGTAAAATCCTGCCGGGAAGCAGTGATTTATAATAATTGAGTACGGAGGCGCCATAATTTTTGCCTCTCAATTCGGCATCAATAGCAAAATGTTCTACGAAATAGCTGCCTGAAATCTCCCACCAGATGATAAAACCAATATGTCCGTCGTCGGTATGGATCAGATCAAGGTGCATTTCCTGATCTGTAGAGATCCGTTGTAGTAAGGAATCCCAATCCCTCCGCTCGTGCGGAGGGAAGGCATCCTCATATAATTTTTTAATAAAGGTCAGCGAGGGATCGCTGGCCGTTGTAATCCGGTGAAACTTCATAAAGAAAATCTTTATGCTGTAACGTTCTGACTTACGATTTGTTTGACTTTATCAACTACAATATCCAGCTCTTCTTTCGTGTTGTATTTACTGAAAGAGAACCTTACAGAAGGTCTGTTCGGATCTGCATGAATACCAGTCAACACATGAGAACCGATGTTAGATCCGGAAGAACAAGCACTACCACCAGAGGCAGAAATGCCGTTAATATCCAGGTTAAACAACAACATATCAGACATATCCATTGCCGGGAAAGAAACATTCAATACCGTATATAAACTCTTATCTGCGTCAGTTTCACCGTTAAAGCTGATGTCAGCAATTTCAGTACTCAATCTGTTTTTCAGGTAATCTTTCAATCCCTGAATATGATTCTGGTGACTTTCCATCTCTGTATAAGCCATTTCAAGGGCTTTCGACAAGCCGATAATTCCATATACATTTTCTGTACCGCCACGCATATTGCGTTCCTGAGCACCACCATAAATCATTGGAGCGATTTTCACATTGTGATTTACAAAAAGAAAACCTACACCCTTAGGACCATGCAATTTATGCGCTGAACACACAATGAAATGTGCTTTCAGTTTTCTCACATCATGCTTGTAATGACCCATTGTCTGAACCGTATCGCAGTGATAAATGGCATCATATTGCTCACAGATCTCACCTACACGCTCAATATCAGTCAGGGTCCCCAACTCATTATTGGCATGCATTAAAGACACAAAAGAACGACCGTTTTCTTTCAATAACTGCTCTAAATGGTCATAATCAATATTACCTTTAGTATCAATATTCACAAAGCTCAACTTGTCAATTACCCCTTGTTTCAACAACATATCTAAAGTATGTTCTACCGCATGGTGTTCAATTTTCGAAGTAATGGCATGTTTGATATTGAAAGCAGCAATGCCACAACGAATGGCAGTATTGTCGGCTTCAGTACCTCCAGAGGTAAAAAAGACCTCCGCAGGAGTCGCATTTAAGAGACCGGCAACAGTTTTTCTTGCTTTTTCAACCAGCGTTCTTACCTCTCTACCCTGAGCATGAATTGCAGATGGATTTCCGTAAAAATTAGTCATCACATTCACCATTTCCGAAATTACTTCCGGATCTAAAGGTGTAGTTGCCGCATTGTCTAAATAGATCCTGTTTACCTTCATTAGTTCAATTTTAAAATTTCTTTAATATCTGAAATGATCTTAGAAGCCAGGTTCTCCGCAACAGTTTCGCTCCCCGCTTCACTATAGATACGAATGATTGGCTCAGTATTAGATCTGCGCAAATGCACCCATTCCTTATCAAATTCAATTTTCAACCCATCGATCGTACTGGTAGGCTGGTTTTTATATTTCTCCTGAACTTTTAGCAATAAAGCATCGATATCCATTTCAGGTGTTAATGTAATTTTATTTTTAGAGATATAATAAGCAGGATAGCTACTTCTCAAAAGAGAAATCGACTTACCAAACTTCGCTAAATGCGTTAAGAATAAACCAATACCAACTAAAGCATCACGACCGTAATGAGATTCAGGATAGATGATACCACCATTACCTTCGCCACCGATCACCGCGTTATTGGCTTTCATTTGATTTACAACATTTACCTCACCAACAGCTGAAGCATGGTATTCCATACCTGCTTTTTCCGTCACATCTCTCAATGCTCTGGTCGAAGAAAGGTTAGAAACCGTGTTACCAGGTGTATTTTGAAGTACGTAATCCGCAACAGCAACTAACGTATACTCTTCGCCGAACATAGCACCATCTTCACAAACAAAACATAAACGATCAACATCAGGATCTACTACGATACCTAAATCAGCGTTTTTAGCTTTTACCACCTTAGCGATTTCCGTTAAGTTTTCCGGAAGCGGCTCTGGATTGTGTGGAAAATGACCGTCAGGAGTACAATACAATTCATAAACTGTTTCTACGCCTAAAGCTTTCAGTAATGCCGGAACAAATATCCCTCCTGTAGAGTTCACACAGTCGATAGCAATCTTGAAGTTTGCAGCTTTAATTGCGGCAACATCTACTAAAGGTAAAGCAAGAACGGCATCAATATGCTTTTGCAGATAGGTGTCGTTTTTAGTTACTGTACCTAAATCATCTACATCTGCGAAGCTAAATTCTGCTTTCTCAGCGATCTCTAAAAGTTCTTTTCCATCAGCATCGCTGATAAATTCTCCCTTTTCATTCAATAATTTCAAGGCATTCCATTGTTTTGGGTTATGACTTGCGGTTAAGATGATACCGCCACCAGCATTTTCAAGTGGCACAGCGATTTCTACTGTTGGGGTAGTGGATAAACCAAGGTCGATTACCTCAATGCCTAAGCCTTGAAGGGTTCCAATCACCAGGTTGTTCACCATTTCACCAGAAATTCTGGCGTCACGTCCAACAACAATTTTCTTAATATTCGTTTTATTGATAATCCATGAGCCGTAAGCTGCTGTAAATTTAACGATATCAATAGGAGTTAAACCATTACCGGCAATTCCTCCGATGGTTCCTCTTATTCCAGAGATAGATTTTATTAGTGTCAAGTTATTCGGTTTTTTTTTCAAAAATAGCAAAAAAACAACATAAAGACTGATTTATACCGCTTCGAATCGTAAAATTAACATCATTAAAATCGGGAAGGAAGCTCAAATAATCCTCAATGTTGCATTTGAAAATACTATATTTGTGTTTTTCTTAAACATCAACAAAAACGGGCTTTATGCAGCGCAAGTGGTTTCAATATTGGTTCAACTCTCCCTATTATCATATTTTATATAGTCAACGTAATGATGCTGAGGCAGAATTCTTAATTGATAATCTGTCGGCACACCTAAAGCCTGCTGCGGATTCCAAAATTATGGATATCGCCTGTGGTCGCGGAAGACATTCTATTTACCTGAATAAAAAAGGTTACGATGTAACCGGTGTTGACCTTTCCGAACAAAGTATCAAATATGCGCAGCAGTTTGAGCAGAAGAACCTGCACTTCTTTGTGCATGACATGCGTAAACTGTCTTTCATCAATTATTTTGATCTTGCTTTAAACCTGTTCACTAGTTTCGGTTATTTTGAAACAGAAAAAGAACATGTGAGTGCCCTAACCTCGTTCAGAAAAAGCTTAAAGCCTGATGGAACCCTGGTTATCGATTATTTCAATACTCAAAAGATTATTAAAAATCTGACACAGCAGGAAACAAAAACGATGGATGGTATTGAATTCCACCTTCATAAATTTGTTGCTGATGGTAAGATCATCAAACATATCAATTTCGAACACCGCAATAAATCTTTTGCTTTTGAAGAGCGCGTACAAGCCTTCCAAAAAGATGATTTCGAAAGAATGTTGTTAAAAAGCGGACTAGAAATTAAAGAAACCTTTGGTAACTATGCTTTAGAGCCATTCGATGAGACTAAATCTGACCGTTTGATCTTAATCTGCAAAAAAATATGCTAGAAAGCCTGCATCAATTTGACGTAGAACTATTTCTGAAAGTGAACCGCGATATGGGCAATCCATTTTTCGACTGGCTCCTTCCTTTGATGCGCAACCGTTATTTCTGGGTGCCATTGTATCTGTTTATCATCATCTTTTGCATTAAAGAATACAAGAAAAGAGGATGGTACATCATTGGGATGCTTATTTTCACAGTAGCCATGGGCGATTTAATCGCTTCCAGAGTCATCAAACCATTGGTAGGACGTATCAGGCCTTGCAACGACATTGATCTGGTTGGCGAACTGATCCGACGTGTCCCTTGTGGCAGCGGCTATAGCTTTCCTTCTGCGCATGCCACCAATCATTTTGCCATGGCTGTTTTCCTGATTTTCGTATTCTACGATAAATGGAAGCCGATTTTACCGATTGGACTGGCCTGGGCATTTATCATTTCTTTCTCACAAATTTACGTCGGGGTACACTACCCTATTGACACCATGGTGGGCGCCCTACTCGGCAGTCTGATTGGTTTCACGACTTCAATCATCTATAAAAAAATACAACCACAAGTATAATGGAAATATGGAAGTTGCTTATCTTATTCTTTAGTGCCTTTCTGGGAGGCTCTGCCATCTTTATGGTGAAGAGCGATAAATCTCAGTTGCTAAAGCTAATCCTTTCCTTTAGTGGAGCTTATTTATTCGCGATAACGGTATTACACCTGATTCCGGAAGCTTACAGCGGACCTGATCATGCCTCCATCGGCATTTTCATCCTGATTGGTTTCCTGTTCCAGATCCTGCTAGAGCAGTTTTCGGAAGGCGTAGAACACGGTCATATTCATAAACACGGAGATTCTAAAGCATTTCCTTACGGCATCATGATCAGTCTTTGTCTGCATGCTTTCCTCGAAGGAATGCCATTGGCTAAAGATCAGCACAATGCCTTGATTTTCGGGATTTCCTTACACCATATCCCTGCTGCTTTTGCCCTGGCAAGTATCCTGATGCAAAGTAAGTTCAACAGAAACAGCGTACTATTTTACATTAGTATCTTCGCAATCATGGCCCCATTAGGCTTTTACGTGAGCTACGGATTGAGTACAGGCGCTATTGGCGGTGTAGAAGACTATTTCAATAAGATTATGGGTATCGTGATTGGTATCTTTTTACACATCTCTACCACGATTCTATTCGAATCCAGTGTAGACCATAAAGTGAGTAAAAGAAAAATGATTGCGGTATTGTGTGGTGTGGGTATTGCCCTGATCGGTTATTTCATGACCGGACAGACGCATCAGCACTAAAAAAATTCTGCTAAAAAATCCGGCAGGGTGAAGCAAGCTACAGCATTGCTAAAGAAAGATCCAATCGCATTAAAATATTAAGAGGTTAATCCACACGGATTAACCTCTCATTTTTTCCAGCAAATCGTTCAGTAACCGCGCATCGGCTTCCGATAAGTTTCTTGCGGCAAGTTCAGAAAGATCTACCTCTACATCCATTTTCAGGAGCAGGTTTAATCCCTTATCAGTGATCAAAATGTCTACTGCCCGTTTATCATGAGCATTTACCCCTTTGGCCACCAGTTTCTTTTGCACCAGACGTTCGGTGATGCGGGAAGCATCACACATCTTATCGAGCATCCTTGATTTCAACAGGTTAATCGTAGAAGGTTTTGGGTATTGCCCTCTTAAAATCCTTAAAATATTGAATTGCTGAGGAGTAATCTCGTAGGGAGCAGTGACCTGTTTATAATAATCATTGCACCAGCTATTGGTAAATACCAGATTAGCAATTGCCAGCTGGTATATATCTTTAAATTTTGTCGCTTTTATTTCTTTCTCCAACTGCATCTCAGTCATTCCATTATTTCTGATCCCCATTTTTGGGTACGGTCTTTTTCTTACCGAATCCCCAAGGGCAATGTTTACATTTATTCTTACAGCAATAGCCCCTTTTAAGATGGTAGGCTTCGGTGAAAACCATCAGCCCATCCTCGTTCAAATAATAGTCTATCCCTTCGATCATTTATGTAAGCAATTTAACGACCAAACTATTCGCAAAATGTTCCTTCAACTGCTTTCCATCGCCATGATTGGTCCAAACCTGGGTAGGTTTCACCTGATCGATGGTATAAATGATGTCATTCCAATCCGCATGATCGGAAACATACAACTGAATTTCGCTGTTACTTTGTAAGTGCTTCCAGCCCGTAGCGAACACTCTAATCACGTTAATCGCTCTGGAATAACTTCTGAACACCATTGGTGGAACCATATAAATCATGTTAGTCGCCGTGTTTTTCATCACTTTACGATCGTACATTTCATATTTTCCCATATTTATGCCATTCTCCTCATAAATTTTCACAAAAGGCATCATACTATGATGAACCAGTATCCTTTTTTCCGGACAATGGTCATTCATCAGACTAATCAGTCGCTGACATTTACCCAGGGCATAAGCACCCAGCATGATGTTACTTTGCGTTCCGTTTAGTTTCAAAATCTCTTCTTCTGCCACAGGGTGACGGGTGTTCGGATCTGCAAAAGTAGTCTCGGTAATCAGCACATCTGCTTGTACAAATTCTATCGGCTCGCAGGTTTTATCCGGCTGCAATTTATAATCTCCGGTGTACAGGTATTTTACGCCCTGGTACTCCATTAAAATCATGGCAGAACCCAAAATATGTCCGGCAGGGATAAACCTGATTTTAACGCCATTTAAGGTGAAATCCTCCTGAAAACCTTTCAAATGAAACTCGCCGGCGGCAAATTTCTTATAACGGTGTTTCATAAACAAGGAAGTCGTTTTAGTACAGTACACATTTTGGTTTCCACCGATGGCATGGTCTCCATGGGCATGGGAAATCACTACGTCTTTGGCGATCTCCTTTGAATCCAGATAAAAGTCACCATATCTACAAAATAAACCAGTTTTTGTAGCAACTATAAAATCATCTAATATCATTAAGGGTTGGTATTTAAGAATTGATGGTGTAAAGCCATCACTTGTGTAATTAAAGAATCTGTTTCATTGTTATGGACCAGCATATCCGCCATTTTGGCCTTTTCTTCGTCGGAGAGCTGTTTATCCATGCGTGCCCTCACTTGCTCCTCCGTTACCCCATCGCGTTGCATAACGCGTTGCAATTTAGTTTCCAAAGGTGCAATGACCAGCACGTTACGGTCGCAAAGCTGATACGAACCGCTTTCAAAAAGCAAGGCTGCTTCTTTCAAAATATAAGGGACATTTGGAGAAACCTGCGTTGCCCAATGTTCAAAAGCACGAAATACTGCCGGATGCACCAATTGGTTTAACTTTTCCAGTTCGGCTACCTGATTAAAGACAATTCCAGCAATGTGTTTATTGTTTAGTATACCTTCGGACGTATAACTTTCGACACCGAAAGCATCTTTTACTCCTTGTATCAGGATGGGATCCGTCACCATAATCTGTTTAGCTACCGTATCGGCGTAAAACACCGGAATACCTAACGTTTCAAAAACGCGGCATACGGTGGTTTTCCCGGAGCCAATCCCCCCTGTTATTCCTATTTTCAACATTATTTTTCTATGATAAAATCAACTTTAGCAGGTTTAATCTGCACCAGTCTGCAATATTCCGGAAAGCGGGTTAAGCGCACAGTTAACTGATTGTGCTGAAAAACTTTCCACTCATTCATATCAACTACCGCCACAATAAACTCCTCGTTTACCTGCGTAAACTTCGATAAAGCCACCATCAACGTGATTTTCACCTTTTTGGGATACAGCTTTATATTGTAATATTCTTTATTGTTGATCACCTTTAAAGGCACTTCAATCACTTTTTCTGTAAACTCATCTACCGGCAATTTCACGTCTACACTGGTTGGAAAAATATTGACGTTTTTCATCTTATTCTGCACCATTGCCACTCTGGCGACCGTAGAACTTTGAATATCTTCCAATTTCAGGGTATCGGTATTCCATTCTTTAATTTTCACAATATCCTCTTCCGGACCAGAGATCGTGACATAATCCGGGTTCACCTTAATTGTATTGGAAATTCCGTATTGCGGGGCAAAGCTGAGGTTGGAAATCAGTTTCACAGGTACTCTTTTTACTCTCCTTTCGGAAAAGTCAAAATAAAGGGTATCCGGTTTTACAGAAATGATCTTTTGAGAAGATTCCAGCTGACGATTGACATTGAAAAGCTGTTCGGAAAACAACACATAGTTTCTGTTGTTCAGTTTCTCCAGATTAATAGAGATCGATTGCGGTTTAATCCTTAGACGTGCAAACAAAAGTTGCCATCCCGTTCCTTCCACCTGTAAATCTACCGTATCTGATTGCAGCGGATGAAAGGCTTTTTTCTGAGGGAAGTTCTTATAGTCGAGGACCGTCTTGGCCGTATAAACATATTTATTGTTTAATGCCATGAACAACCATGCCGCAACAGCCAGGAACAGACAGGTGACCAGCGCCAGAAAACGCTTTTGCTCTACTTTTGTGAGTTTGATGATGGGCATATAGACAAAGTAATCAAATATACTGAAATGCAAAAGCCGCACCAAACAAGGATGCGGCTTTTACCAGTATAGCTGTTAAACCTATGCTTTTGGAGCGTCAGTTTTAGCAAGATCAACTTTAGGAGCTGCAGCTTTCGTTGCATCTAAAGAGACCGAAGTTTTATCAAAACGGATTTTAGTACCACTTTCTACTTCAATTACGAAAGTAGTATCGTTCATGTCCACAATTTTACCGTGAATACCGGCAGTAGTAACAATTTTATCTCCTTTTTTCAAGTCTTCAACCAATTTTTTATGATCCTTAGCTTTTTTAACCTGCGGTCTGATCATGAAAAAATAAAATACCACCATGATTAAAACCATTGGTACCAGGGTACCTAGCATGCTGCTACCACCTGTTGCTTGTAAGATTACTGTTGACATCATATGATTAATATATAAGATTTTATTCGTATTTACTTTTCTTTAATTTCTCCTGTTAAGTGTAATTCTGCAACTGTTGGGTTTGCATTAGAAGTGACCGTAACCACTTTATCCTGCATTCCAAATTTGCCATTGCTATCGAACACGACTTTAATACTACCTGTTGCTCCCGGAAGAATTGGCTCTTTAGGAATCTCAGGAACCGTACAACCACAGGTTGCGGTGGCATTACTAATGATTAAAGGGCTTTTTCCAGTGTTCTTAAAATTATAACTGTAATGCACTTTTTCTCCCGGAGCTATTTTTCCGAAATTATAGTTTTCATTGTCAAAAGCCATCACTGCGGCATCAGCAGCAGCAACCGGGTCAGTACCTTCGGCAAGAGAAGTTGTCCCCGCTTCTGTATTTACGCCAGCTGTTTTTGTGGTATTCTGGCAGGAAGCAAATGTTATTGCTGCAATTGCAACTAACAGGATTCGTTTCATAGTATTGATTATTCGATTAGTCCGCGACCCAATTTATGGATGCTATCCGTTCTTTTCAGGTCACCTAAAATTTTGTCCAAGATACCGTTAATAAACGAATTACTTTTCGGAGTACTGTAATCTTTTGATAGATCAAGGTACTCGTTAATCGTTACTTTAACCGGAATAGAAGGGAAATTTAACAATTCACAGATCGCCATTTTCATCAAAATAGTATCCATTAATGCAATCCTTTCCGACTCCCAGTTTTTGGTACGTTCGGCAATAAGTTCCTGGTATTCTTTGTTGTTTTTCAGTGTGTAAACGAAAAGATCTTCTACGAATTTCTTATCCTCTTCCCAATCCTGACTAATTGGCGTCAGTTTGTTTTTACGTGGATCTTCAGATGTAAAGTTCTTTAAAGTTTTCGCAACCATACCCTGCATCACTTCTTTATCTACAGACCAGTTGATAAATTTATCCTCAAAAGCCTGAATGATGTTGTGGCTTTTCAAAATAATCTTTCTAAAGATAAATTTGATAATAACTTTTGATTCCTCTAAACTATTGTCTTCATCTGCAAGATAAGCGATATATTCAGGGGTAGTTTTTAAGGCATTGAAGATACCTTTTACAAATTCAGGATCAGACATCCAGTTGATCTGATATTTATTGACATTGTCCTTAAAGTCAGGGTTCTCTTTCAGAGTTACCGCAAACTTATTGTGGAGCAGTTTCATGTTAGGATTTAAATCCTCTGGAGTAGGCAAATGTTTATTTGACCTTTCAATAGCATCAATGCTAGTGTATTCTGTGACCTCAACAAGGAGTGATAGCATCCAGATGTACATTTCGTACACGCTGTCAATACTTTCCATTAGCGATTTCTTTGAGGAAGCTAAATCTCTCTTGTCTGTCATCTGCCATGCAAAAATATTTTGCAAAGCTTTAATTCTTAAGTGCCTTCTGTTTAACATGAATGTGTAAGAACGAGTGGTAAATTACCGGGTTATTTAATTTGTGATTTGTGTACTAAAATGATGATTTTATTTTCTTGATATCGATTATTCTTTGTTCAGCGATGTGATTAGCAGCCAGGATGGTTGGAATATTGTCTTTCTTAGACATCCTGATCACGTCGCGCGTGGCATTGTATATGTTCTCTGTTAATTGAATGGTACGTTTTTTTCCGTAACCCGTCAATTCAGAATAACAACTGATCAAACCACCGGCATTGATCAGATAATCCGGAGCAAATAATATGCCCTTATCTAATAATAGCTTACCATGTACCAGCTCATCTGCCAACTGATTGTTTGCAGAACCCGCGATAATGGCGAATTTCATTTTAGGGATGGTTTTATCATTTACCGTAGCTCCTAAGGCACATGGCGCATAAATATCGGCGTCTATTCCAAATATTTTGTCCGCAGCAATAGGCTTGGCTTTATAAGTACGTGCAACATGTTGCAAACGTTCCTCATTGATATCACTGATGTATACTTCTACATTCTCTGCTCTCAACAGCTCTACCAGGTGTTCTCCTACATTCCCAATCCCTTGCACTACTACTGAACGCCCTGCCAGCATATCTGTACCAAACACCTCTTTAACGCAGGCTTTGATGCCTAAGAATACGCCTTTCGCCGTATGTGGTGCCGGGTCTCCTGCTCCACCTAAAGATTCCGGAACGCCGGTCACATGCTCGGTTTCCATACGGATATACTCCATATCTTTAGTGGTGGTACCCAAATCCTCTGCTGTGATGAATTCTCCATTCATGTTTCTGATAAATCTGCCGTAGCTGCGCATCATGGCTTCCGATTTTCCTTTTCTGGAATCCCCGATAATTACTGCTTTACCACCGCCAATATTTAAGCCCGTGATGGCTGCTTTATAGGTCATTCCTCTGGATAATCTCAGTACATCCTCCAATGCTTCCGCCTCTGAAACGTAACTCCACATCCTTGTTCCGCCTAAAGCCGGACCTAATGTAGTGTCATGAACAGCAATAATGGCTTTTAAACCAGTATCCGGATCATTGCAAAAAACGACCTTTTTATGCCCTGCGGCGCTTAACTGATCTAAAACTGAATTCACAAGAGAACTATTATCAGGCATATAATTTTGTTTATCAGATATGTCGCAAAACTAGCATAAAAAAAACATTAATTACACAGTTTTAACCAAACTCTTCAAAAAAATTACCTTCATTTGGCTAACTTTGACAATTCATGAAGCACCTCAGATTCTTAAACAAATACTTCTATAAATATAAATGGTGGATTATTCCGGGGGTGTTTTTTGTGGTCATCTCCAATATCTTCGCAGTAATACCTGCACAGGTGATCGGCCATGCCTTTAATTTAATCACAGAAAACATACAGATCTACGGCCTGTTCGAAGGTTTTGAACGCCGCAGCATCATCTATGATATTTTTAGTCAGAGTCTTTTCTATTTCGGACTATTGGTGCTGGTACTCTATCTATTGAGGGGAATATTTTTATTTTTCATGCGTCAAACCATTATCCTGATGTCCAGGCATATTGAGTACGACATGAAGAATGAGATATACGCACATTATCAAGAACTCAGCCTCGGTTTTTACCGGAGAAACAATACCGGTGATTTAATGAACCGCGCTACCGAAGATGTAAACCGGGTGCGGATGTATGTTGGGCCTGCAATTATGTATACCATCAATACCGCCGTATTATTTATACTGATCATTTATGCGATGTTCCAGGTGAATAGCACCCTGGCCATTTTCTCTTTACTACCCCTACCCGTGCTGGTGGTGATCATTTATTTTGTAAACACCATCATTAATAAAAGAAGCGAGCAGATCCAGGAGCAACTTTCCCGGTTGAGCAGTTTTGTACAGGAAAGATTTTCCGGCATCCGCGTGATCAAATCTTATGTGCGCGAAGACCATACCAAAGCCGTTTTTGCGGAAGAAAGTCAGGGCTATAAAAATAACGCCATGGGTCTGGTCAAGGTTCAGGCCTTGTTTTACCCTACCATGTTATTACTTGTTGGCTTAAGCACCATTTTAACCGTTTACATCGGCGGAAAACAGGTGATTGAGGGGGCCATCACGCCCGGTAACATTGCCGAATTTATTGTCTATGTGAACCAGCTGACTTTTCCGGTATCGATGCTAGGTTGGGTAACCACCCTGATTCAACGTGCTTCTGCTTCTCAAAAAAGGATCAATGAGTTTCTTCATCTGAAGCCGGAGATTGTTTCCGGATCTGCAGAAATCCTACCGGTTAATGGCAATATCAGGTTTGAGAACGTGAGTTTCACTTATCCGGACACCGGAATTGAGGCTTTAAAAAATATCAGTTTTGAGATTGAGCAGGGTCAGTTTGTCGCCATCATTGGTCGTACAGGCTCCGGAAAATCGACGCTCGCCAACCTGATGATGCGCATGTATGATGTAGATGCGGGAAAAATCACCATGGATGGAAAGCCGATCAATACGCTCAACTTACAACATTATAGAAGTCAGTTTGGCTTTGTGCCGCAGGAGGTCTTTTTATTCTCCGATACGATCCAAAACAACATCGCCTTTGGCTTAGACGAGGTCAACGAAGAAGCGGTGATCCAGGCTTCTAAAGATGCTGCTGTTTATCAGAACATTATCCATTTCGAACATCAGTTTGACACCATGCTTGGTGAGCGGGGAATTACCCTTTCCGGCGGACAAAAACAGCGGGTATCCATTGCGCGTGCTTTAATTAAGGAACCTAAAGTATTGATTTTTGACGATTGCCTATCTGCAGTAGATACCCGTACAGAAGAAGAGATTTTGAACAATCTGGGGCGTGTGATGAAAGGGAAAACCAGTATCCTGATTGCTCACCGGATTTCCACGATAAAAAACGCGAATAAAATCCTGGTATTAGATGGTGGAAACATCATTGAACAGGGTACACATGCCGAATTACTTCAATTAAACGGGAGTTATGCAGAAATGTATCAAAATCAATTACTGGAAGAGGAAACCAACAGCGGTTCTATGTTATAACAGTTGTTAATCGTTGCTTTACTATCCAATTTAAGTAAAACAAAGTTCTTTTGTGCAATTTTCTATTTTGAAGTTTAATAATTATTGCTTTATATTTACCCGAACCAAAAACCAAGATTAATACCAACATGGGAGAATTTGACAACAAAGAGAGAGAAGAGGTTTTTTCGAAGAAAGTAAGGGCCGGTAAGAGAACGTACTTTTTCGACGTAAAAGCGACAAGATCAGGTGACTATTACCTTACTTTAACAGAAAGCAAGAAAAGACTAGAAGACGGTGTGTTTGTAAAGCATAAAATCTTCCTGTATAAAGAAGATTTTGAGAAATTTGCAGAAGGATTAAATGAAACTGTTGATTATATTAAAAACCACCAGGATGTGGTTGAGAAACGTTACGAATACTCCGAGAACCACGAAGGCGTAGCTGTTAAAAGTAACGACGAATTTCCTTACTAATATCATACCGAAGAAATTTAAAGTCCCTCATCAACCAGGGGCTTTTTTTATGCTTAAAATTCAGGTTATATTTCCTTAACCATCTACAAAGTATTAGATTCCTCCTGCTTGTCCTCCAATATGGCTCAGTATTGAGCCCTGCTTACCAGATCCATCGCCGGGCAGTTGCAGGCATCCGGGCCCTACAAGGCCCTGCCAACACCGGCGCAAGACAGGGTCAAGGCTCCCTAAACTAAAACCAGTAGCCGAACAGTAAACCCAAAATTTTAAGAATTTTTTAAGGAATATTCCAGGCGGTATCTCCAATCAAAAAAGGCTTGTTAAACTAAAGTTCAACAAGCCTTTCCGCTGTTATATCAAATATACGTTTATTCTGAATGCAATGAAGGTTTATTTCATCAATTCAGCAAGCTTATCATGAAGCGCTTTACCTCTAAGGTCTTTTGCTACGATAATCCCTTTAGCATCCACTAAAACAGAATGAGGGATTCCTCTAACTGCATATAGTTTCACCATTGGGCTTTGCCAGTACTGAAGATCAGAAATCTGGTACCAGTTTAATTTATCATCAGCAATGGCTTTCTTCCATGCCGCAGCAGCAGTTGGCTTATCCAGAGATACACCCAATACATTTAAACCTTTATCATGGAACTTTTCATAAGCAGCTACAAGATTTGGATTTTCCTGTCTGCATGGACCACACCAGGAAGCCCAGAAATCAATTAATGTGTATTTTCCTTTGGCCACCACTTCATCTAAAGAAAGGGTTGTTCCTTCCGGAGTCTGCGCGCTGAAGTTTGGTGCTTTAACACCTATGGCTACTTTCGCTAAAGCATCTAAACGGTCTTTCAATTGTAGTCCATAAGTACTCTTTTTTACGGATGCCGATAAGGCATTGTAAAGTGGTAAAGTAGTACTTGGTTCTACATCACCTTTAACAATCAGGTATGGCGTATAATAAGAATCTGGATTGTTTTTAATAAAGTTTGCGGTCAGTTTTGACTGTTCGCCTTCCAGCTCATCAAACTGCTGACTAATCGTCACCAATTTATCTGTCTGACCAGCTTTTTTAGCATCGCTATATTCCTTGTTCAATGCCCTCATCGTGGTAGACAAAGGATTCATCGCCGCAGAATATTTCAAATGTTCTTCATGTGAAACTGATCCCGTAATTACCGATTCTGTAAAATCATTCGCATTCGCTTTTAAGGTCATGTTGGAATTATCTAAAAACGCATTGTATCTCAAACGCTTATCTTCCATCCTGATGCTAAAAAACTCAGCGCCATTTTTAATCACTCCTTTTAATACAAACTTCCCTCCTTTTATGGTTTGAGAAAGTGTATCTGAAGTATTCTGAGCGGTGCTACGGATGAATAAAATTTTATCTCCGTCTTTTACGCCGGTCAGTTCTCCTTTTATGGTAAAACCTTTAGCTTGTTGCGCGTTTACGCCTGCTATGTTCAACAAGGTCACTAAACCAAGTGACAAGGTCGAAATCTTTAATGTATTGTTCATATTGTGTGTTTACCTAATGTTTGATTTTTGATTACAATAATTCGATTTCATCCAGCAGGTTTTGCGCCAGCTTTTGAATCTTAGAGGTTTCTGCATCGGCAAGTGCTCTGGTTTTTTTAGCAGCAATCAACCCTTCTTCCTTCTTTTTAAGGCTTAGACATACATGAGCAAAAGTGCTTTGGATGGAATATTCTTCCGGATCCAGCAGGGTTGCCTGTTTTGCCATTTTGTAAGCTTGTTTCAGAATTTTAGGATTTGCAACCCCTTTAGTCTTTGACGCTCCTTTAGGACTTCCTGAACCTTTAGTATCTGCCCTTCTAGCCAAAAAGCTAAGTTTTTCTGCATCATCTTTCAGGTCGCCTTTTAAAGCTGAATTGGTGATTTTAATATACTCTGCATTCCTGTTGTTGTCCAGGTAGAAATCTGCTTCCAGCATAATACCTTGCTTTCTACGGGCTAAGTTATCTGAGTTTTTGAAATAAGAAAGACGATCCATGAAAGCTTTTTCATCTTTAGCATACAGGTAACCATACATCGTACTCGTGATCAAACGGTCTTTCAGTTGTTCTCTTTCCGCTTCCGTTGCATAGCTGGCGTAAGCTGCCTGGTTTGCCATGAAATGCGCGCCTAAACGATCGCTTTCTGTTCTCGCTAAAGCTTTAATTGCTTTCCATCCTAAGGCAGAATTCAATTCCGCAAGGCTGATTCTCTCCGAAATATCTTTTCCGATAGGATCACCAATAGTACGGTTTGTTTTCTGCAATACCAGGAAGTAATCCAGTACAAAAGGAATATCCCTTTGTCCGGATTCATACTTACTGGTCAGGAAGGAAAGGTTTCTTTTTGGATCTGCGGCAATCTTTCCTTCTTCAAGAAATTCGGCAACAGTCATTTTGGAAGCCGTTCTGTGGATCACTTCTCCTTTGTCATTTACAAATAGAAAAGTTGGGAACGACTGCACATTATATTTTTTACGGAGCTCGATTCCTTCTCCTTTTTCCATATCAATTTTAGCATTGATAAAGTGGGTGTTGAAAAAATCAGCTACTGCAGGATCAACAAATACATTTTTATCCATCCATTTACAGGGTGCACACCAGGAAGTATAACAATCGACAAAGATCAGTTTGCCTTCTTCAGCAGATTTAGCGGTCGTGGCTGCCCAGGTCGTTGTCTGGTTAAATTTAATTCCTTCCTGCGCTTTGATGCCAGTGGCGATCAGCAACAGTAGAAATAAGTTTAGGTATTTCATATATGCTATTTATAAGGGTAATTAAAGGTTAATTTATTTAGCGATCCAATACTGGAAGCGAAGGATTTATGGCCAGTACTTTTGGAGGAATTGGCAATACATAGCGCGGATCATTGGCCGGTAATGTAACTGTTTGTGTTCCGAAAGTATGACTCACTGCTTTCGCAAAATCAGGATCTTTATTCAAGCGTTTCAAATCTACCAGACGGTTAATTCCCTGAAAAGGCATTTCTCTTCTTCTTTCTTCCAACACCATAATCAGTGCAGCATGTTTCGTTGCAGCTGCCAATGGAGTCGCACCTACAATACGTGATTTTCTCAGGACATCCAGGTGTTTCAAAGCGATGGATGCATCACCAACTCTGGCTTCGGCTTCCGCAGCGATCAACATCAATTCAGCGGTACTTATCGCCATGTTAAATTCAACATAAGGCCCCCAGATGGTTCTTCCCGGAAATTTTGCCACGTTACCACCAAACTGAGCGAAATCCTTGCAAAAGAAAAGGCTTAAACGCTTATCTACAGCACCAGCAGGAAGATCATTTGCATAAGTATTTAACAAATCCGGACTGGCATATACTTCTGCAAATACATGACCATTACTTGTGGCGGTTTGACGACCCCAAATCGTTTCTATGTTCTTATCCAGGGTAGGAAAGGCAGTTTTATTGCTTTCCAGAAAGACTCTACCATAGGTAACGCCCATTTTGCTCGCATAATCCCCGTAATTCATCAAGGCTTTATTGACAAGTAATGATTCATTCGCATTTTGCAAAGCCTCCGGATAGTTACCCATATACAGGTAAACTTTACTTAGCAAAGCATCAACCGCAGATTTTGTAGGACGAAAACGATCACCACCCTTGGTTGCCAAATTCGGCTGTGCTTCTCTCAAATCCTTTAAAATAAAAGCATACACTTCTGCAACCGTATTTCTGATGTACTTTTTATTGATGTCTTCTACCAAAACCAGCGGAACACCTAAATCTGTAGCTGCCGTTGCTGCATCATAATGCACCGCATATCCGTTTACCAGATTAAGGTACTCAAATGCTCTACCTACCATGGCCTCTGCTTTCAACTGTTTTTTCAGTGCTGGTACGCCATCCGTAACATTTTCAACGTTATTAATGACCGTATTGTAAGTGAAAATCCGCGAATATGCCGATTCATAAAATGTGTCCACATTACCACTTTCTAAGATTGCCCCATGTGCAAAACTATATAGGTTGCGTTTTAATATAGAAAACAAGGTATAATCGGTCGCACTGCTTTCATCCTTTTCAATTCCGGCCTGTACATCATCCGTCAGGTAATTCGGGTAAGCCGAGGAAGAGTTGTTTAAAGCATTGTCATTTAACAGTTTTTGATAATCTTCAAAAAGCGCAGGAATAGTGTATCCTTTAGGCTTAATATCCAGATAATCTTTACATCCGGTAAAGACTCCTGTAGTCAGCAATAAAGCAAAAAATATCTTTTTCATTTGTATCTATTTAATGGATTAAAAATTAACAGCCAGTCCGAACGTATAGCTTGCCGGAATAAAATTCCCTCTTGTAGTGATTCTGCTGTTCACATTTGCATCGGTCGGCATGGTGGTATACCAGGCTTCAGGATCCAGGTTCTGCTTATTTGCTGCCCATCTCCAGGCATTTTGTACCTGGAAACTCAGGCGTAATTTCTGCACATGGTTTCTTTTCAAAAACTCATTGGTCAGAGAATAGCTTAGTGTCACATCTCTTAACTTGATATAATCACCTCTTTGAACACCATGATCTCCTGCCGACCATAATTGAGTAATTCCGGCCGCAGCAACATTGTAAAAACCAGGTGCCATTCCAGGAATTAACTCATCACCAGGTTTTCTCCAGTAATTTAAAGCTGTTCTATCCATGTTATTGGTATAATTCAACTCCGGTAATTTCGTCAGGTATGGGCTAATTACGTCGCGCAATTTATTGCCACCATAATAAATGAACATGAAGAATAAGTCAAAATTCTTATAACTTACCGTGTTCATTAAAGAGGCAGAAAATGGCGGCGTAATGGTTCCTTCATAAACCAGATCATCAACCGTTAATTCGGAAGTATTTTTCACTTCTCTGCCATCTTTAGTAAGGCCGATTGGTCTGCCTAAAGCATCTAATCCTTTGTAACGGATGCTGTATAGTGAATTCATTGGCTTACCTACCCTGTTATTTACCTTATCCACATAACTGTAAATGGTATTGTCTGTGTTTTCTACTTTGGTGATTACGTTTTTATTGTAATTAAAGTTCATCGTAGTACTCCATTTGAAATCTGCGGTAGCCATGTTATTGCTCGTCAATGAAACATCTACACCACGGTTGCGCATACTTGCAAAATTCATATTTACAGAACTCCATCCCAGGGTTGGATCCGTATTCATCGGGCCTAACAGATCGGTAGTATTCTTATTGTAAAAATCAATGCTTCCGGAAAACTTAGCCTTTAGCAAGCTAAAGTCCAGACCAAAATTGGTCACTTTGGTTTTCTCCCAGCGCAATCCAGAGTTTGGTGGCGTTTTAATTCTTGCCTGTGCCATATTGTTAATCGGATTCGCGCTGGCATAATCCGTCATGATCAGGTATGGACCACCCTTTTTCGAAATGTTTCCATTGATACCATAAGTTGCACGAATGGCTAAACGATCCAACCAGTCATTGTCGTTTTCTGAAACTACATATAACAAGCCGGTCGACCAAAGTGGTTTATATTGATATTTAGGATCTGAACCGAATAAGTTCGATTGGTCCATACGGATACTCGCCGTTGCCGTCAGCTTACGATCAAAAGTATATGATCCATTACCATAAAATGAAACATAGCGATCTTCTGTATTGGTAAAATACTCGTCCTTCTTTTTATAGAAGAAACTACCACCAACAGATTCCATACCGGTTTGTTGTTTAAATAACGACACCTCGTCAATTGATCCAAAAGATAAGCTGTTGTCATTGTACCCATACCTGAATAATCTGGTGTCTGTGGCAACGATGCGACGTTGTTCTGAACCTGCAATAATATCAATACGGTGCTTATCCCCGAACAGTTTATTGTAATTAACCTGCGCACGTAGCGTATGTGAATTGATATCCGCTCTGGTCTCATCTATTTGTCCACCATTAGGGATCAGGAATTCCTTGCTCCCATCAGGTTTAATTCTCGTTGCATCATTGATCAGGGTCTTCACCTCATACGCATTTTTACTCAGGTACTGTTTCGTATAATTTTCTGTTCTTTCTTTCTGATAAAGCAGGTTCAATGATAATCCTTCAGCCAGTTTAATGTTTGCATTAAAGTTCAGGTTCAGGTAGTCACTGTTGTTGTTATAATGTTTACTGCCCATCTCATTTACAGGCGCATAATATTCATTCTGTAAACCCAATGCATTTAAACGGTCAATCTCCAACGGAGATTTTGAATTTGGCCAGTTCACCGGATTTCCATTCTTATCTCTTAACATGAAATAAGAAGATTTACCAGTATTTAACATACCAACACCACTCACACCGTTGTCGTAATCTTCTTTAAATGAACTACTCAGGATGCCCACATTTACCTTTAACCATTTGGTGAAATTAAAGCTATTGTTCAGGTTAAAGCCAACGCGTGTGTTGCTTTGCTCGCGCTCATAAGGATTATTGTTCATGTAATTTCCACTCAGGTTATAAGTATAGAAATCTGAACCACCCGACATCGATAAATTATGTTGTTGTACGATGGCTGTTTTACGAATAAATTCGTCTACTACCTGATCATATCTATCGTTGTTTCTATAAAAATCCAGTGCCGTTTGTAATTGAGCTTCATCAGCATCATTCCATACTTTAGTCACATCAGCTTTGTTCTTTGCATCATACAGCAGTCTAAAAACATCATTCAAAGACTTACGGGGATCTATTCCTGCATAAGAAAGAGATTTAAGATTGAACATCTCTCTTTGGAAATCTACCAACTCCGAGCTGCTCATTTTATTTGCATAATCACGGTTAGGTAGCGGGGTAAGTTTCGCCGTTCCATTGTAATTAATCCTTACCGGGCCTTTTTTCCCTTTGCGCATGTTGATCACAATCACGCCATTTGCAGAGCGCGCTCCATAAATAGAAGCGGCTGTTGCATCTTTAAGAATGTTAACAGATTCCACATCTGATGGATTGATGGATTGGATATCACCTTCAAAAGGGGCACCATCCACTACAATAAGCGGTTTTACTTCTGCATTCAAGGAAGAAACACCACGAATCTGATATTGTGTTTTACCTTCTGAGCTATAACTCGTCAAACCAGCAGACAATCCTTCGATTCTATCCAGAATATTGGTTTGCATTTTACCTTTCAGGTCTTTATCCGCGTTGATCGTAACGATAGAACCCGCTGCACGTTCTTTAGGGATATTCTGGTAACCGGTCGAGACAATCGATATCTCTGACAACTGTCCCGTATTAACCTCTAAAGTAATATTGAAGGGGCTGCCCTGACTTACCGGAACTTCTTTAGGTTTATAGCCGATAAAAGATACAATCAACGTCCCTTTCTCATCAACAGCAGGAAGCTCAAACGCTCCGTTACCATTGGTAATCACAGTTTTCTTTGTGTCTTTTACCTGTACCGTTGCTCCTGGTAAAGGCAGACCTTTTTCGTCCATCACTTTTCCTGTCACTGTCACAAACTTGAAAGTACTTTTCAGCTGATCGATTACAGTGAAGTCCTTCTTCTTAATAACCACCGTATTTTCGATGATCTTAAAGCTCAGGTCCTGGCCTTGAAAACAAGCGTCTAATGCTTGTTCCAACATCACATTCTCCAGGTTCAGACTTACTTTCTTAGCAGACCTCACCAGGTCGCTGTTGTAAAGGAAGGTATAATTCGTTTGTTTCTTGATGGATAAGAGTACTTGTTGTAAACTGGCATTCTTTTCGCGCAGTGTTACTCTCTGACCAAAGGTGCTCGCCGCAGCCTGTACCAAGGATATAGTGATCATTAAAGTGATCAAATTAATCCGCATCATAATTTGTCTTCTGGTTAAGGTATTTATGCCGGAAATCCTTGCATAAACAGCCTGAAATGGTTTAAAATATGGCACAAGGCGAGCCCTGTCCATACCTTTTGAAGTATTAAATAAATACATACATTTGTAAGGTTGGGTTAAAAATAGTAAGGTCTATTGCTACGTTTTTTTCGTCCCGATCTGTATCGGGACAAGCAGCGAAAAATGGGTTAACCGGACACTGATCCCGAGTATTAGTCAGGATCTTCGACCGGGGAAGTGCTTCAACACTTTCCCGGTTATTTGTGGGTTAAGCTCTCGCTGCGCCTATTCTTTGGGTAGTAAATGTTTCTTCATTTTTTTTGGTTTATGGTTTATGATTCGTTGACTAAAGCGATACCACAATTCTATTGCGGGTATTGGTTTGCTTTTCTATTTTAAATTTGATATTCAGGTACCTCAGCATTTCCAGAAATGCATTCGCGTCGACCTGCCGGCTCACTTCCCCGGTAAATAAAACCGGAGGAATATTACCTTCATATACAACATCCACATCGTACCAGCGCGAAGCCTGACGCATGATGGCCTTTAAATCTGTATTGTTGAAGCGGAAATAACCGCTTTTCCAGCTGATCACTTCTTCGGTATCTACCTTTGATAAAGACAAATGATCCTGCCCGCCGGTAGCCTGCTCCCCTGGTTTAAGCAACAGTGTGTTTTTCTGACCAGCTACTTTGACGCTTCCTTCCATCAGCGTAGTTTTAACTACTAGCTCATCTTTATAAGCATTGATATTGAAATGGGTACCCAGTACTTCTACACGTTGTTTTTCGGTTAGCACGATAAATGGCACTCTTTCGCCTTGCTTGTTTTTCAACTGTTTGGCTACTTCAAAATATGCTTCTCCTTTGAGCTCCACCTTTCGTTCTCTCAGGTGATCAAAAGTTAAAGGAAACCTTAATGAAGATGCTGCATTGAGCCATACTTTAGTGCCATCTGGCAGCACCACCTGATATTGTCCACCTTTTGGGGTACTAATGGTATTGTAGGTATTTGGTTTATTTACGTCAGAAAGGTGGTAAACCAGTTGTCCTTCTTTAGTTTTAGAAATACTAATCCCGGATTCTGTAACCAGTGTTCCTTTTTTAGCATCCGACAAAGAGATTTGCGTTCCGTCATCAAGGGTGAGTACGGCATTGTTTCCTCCGGCAGGTATCGGTTGTTGGTTTTGCGTTTGTGTCAACAGGGCTTTTTCTTCCCTGGCGGATTGAGTGGTATAGAATAAGATTCCGGCGGTTAAAGCGATTGCAATCCCAGCAGCTGCAGCAATAGAAGGCCATAGAATACGGCGGGATTTTGCTACTTCGAGCTTTGGTTTGTCCTCATCCAGTTCTAATCTCGACCAGATTTCGCCTAAATCATCGATACGTTCCTGTTCGGTTAAGTCTGTTAAATCAAAAGCCGCCATTTGGTTGTCCCTATCCGCGGTACTGTTCAAGTGCCATTGCGCCAATAGCGCCTGCTCTTCTTCCGTACATTTGCCGGAAAGATATTTGACCAATAACTCTTTTGCGTCTAGTTTCGCCATAGTGTGAAGGACTGCTGTTTATCCTTATCAAAAGAACAGACAGGCAACCCGGGCCTATGGGGTAAATAAAAATGAAGAAATATAAAATCAGTGTGAGATCAGGAATAAAAAAACCACAAGCCCCAGTTTCACTCTCAGAATTTTCAGTGCATGCTGTACATGTTTTCTCACGGTTTGCTCAGAAAGCGTAAGTTGTGTTGCAATTTCTTTATGACTCAACTGCTCTTTCCTGCTCAATTCAAAAACTTCCCTCATCTTAACAGGCAAGGCGGCAATTTCTTTTTCAATCAATAAGTTCATTTGTTTTTCCCGAACCAGGTGATCCGTGGCAACCTGTTCCTCATCGATAAAAGCTTGCAGAGAATTCAAATACTGAGACGCTACTTTTTGGTGAGAAATGACATTAAAGATGCGGTTACGAACCGCCGTATACAAATAGGCCGACAAATTATCCGGAAAAGACAGACTTTCCCGCTTCGTCCATAACGTAGCAAAAAGCTCATGAACAATATCTTTCGCTTCCTCCCGATCCTGCATCCATTTAAATGCATGGCTATGCAACAACCACTTGTACCTGTTGTAAATTTCTGTGAATGCTCCCCTATCCCCAGACCTCAACAATTCGGCAAGTTCGTTGTCCGATATTGTTTCATAATTAAGCATTTCATTGTATCCCCCAGGCGAATATAAGAATTATCGGTTAAATACCGCCCCCTAACCCTAATGAGAGACCGCTAAGGCTCGAAAACAACAAAGCCCTGTTACAAGCCGGAATTAATTCCAAACGGGTAACAGGGCTTTCTAAATATGCATATACTTCGTTTTCTCTTTCTTCTCGTTTCCCTTTCTCTTTCTTCTCGTTTCCCTTTCTCTTACTTTCCCTTTCTCTTCCTTTCCCTCTTCCCTTTCTCTTCCTTTCTCTTACTTTTCCCTTTTTAATTTTCTTGCCCCCCAAACAAAATTCTTTGAGTCTGAGAAAAGGCATAGGAACGTTTGCCCTCTTCCGGGCAAATTTTCCAGCCTTCGAACAGATTCAAAATTTTGTTACATGAAACTTCCATCACCCCTTCTCATAATTCCTCTTCCACCTTTCCCTTGCGCACCGGACCATTTCTGCAACCTCATCGTCAACCTCACCATAAAATACCTGCTCAGTGCATTCGATTTTGTATCGATTACATCCGTCCCTGAAATCTCCTGGGTCACAAAATTATTCTGGTTTAGTATATCGAACGCTTGTAAAGTAACCTTCCCTCTACGGTCAAAAAATTCCTTCTCCACATACATATTGACTACAAAAGGGTTGGCTGTCACGTTGGCGCTCAATCCTCTCACATAATTCTTACTTGCGCTATAGCCGAACAAATAACTCTCCCATAAATAAACCCGACCATCTACGTTCAATGCCAGCGTATTGTAATTGCTGTTGGCGGCTGTTACCAGACTATTTGTAGAGCGTGTATTGGTATAAGAAACATTCGGGTTAATTTCGAACCATTCCGTTGGGTTTATCCTTGGACCAAAACGTTCCATTGTGGTCATCACGTTAGTTGTATTTTTCAAGCCATTGGTCATAGATATACGGTGATCATAGTTAAATGAACCACTCAAAGCGAGATTATATTTTCTATCGCTCAATTGTTTATTGATGGAATAATTGGCGTTAACATTATAGACCCCGTTGGTGTTTAAAAATCTGGTTTCATTGATTACGTTAAACGCACCACTTGGAAGCACCGTTCTGATCTGCTGCACATTCCTGATTACCGCATTATCCGTCATTGTACCCCTAACATTCAGGGAATAATTTAATCTGGAATTGGCGATATAATTATTGTAATTGGCATTCAGCGTATGGGTAAATGAAGCTAACAGATTCGGATTACCAATCACCGGACTTTGTGGATTCGTTACATCTCTAACCGGCTGGATCTGATCAAATGTTGGCTCTACTGCATTTCCTGCATAGTTGATCTGCATTTTATGTTGTCTCGACCACATGTATTCAAACCGCGCGATTGGGATGATATTGAAACTATTTCTATGCGTCGTAGTTCCTAAACTCGCTTTAGTTCCCGATAAAACAGCAGGCACAGCGGTTAATCCGACAGAGAACCTTACTTTAGACATTCTATCCAGGCCATAGCGATAGTTCATTGCGATACGTCCCTGAGTAAAGGAATAATCGTAAATATTGCTCAGGGAATCGATGACAGCCAGATAGCCGTCAGCGCCAATATTTCTGGTCGTCGCGTTATTATCGTAACCATTGTAATTTACCTGGGCATTAAATTCCAGTTGAGTATTGAGTGATAAAGGTTCCACATAGGTCAGACTCCCCCTATAATTGCTCTGTAAATTCTTACGGGCAATGATACGGTTCACTAAGGAGTCGGTACGTTGAGTTTCGGCAACATCCCCATAAAAAATATATTTTGCATCCTGAATCTGCTCAATCTCCTGATCATTACTATTCAGGTCTACCTGCATGGAAACATTTCTTCTTGGTTTTTTGAAAATATGCTGATAGAATACCGATGCACCTAATTGAGGCGCCGTATTCTTACTGAAATTCCTGCTAAATTCATCCCTGTGGTTGTAACCATCCTGAAAAACAGTATCCAAACGGTTACTTGTCGTAGAGTTGGTCCGGATCGTAGGGATGACTCTTAAAAAATTACTGCTATCCAGCTCTACTTCTACTTCCAGTCTAACATTATGGCCTTGAGTCTTGTTATCACTCATCCTTTTCGCCACTTCATAGGTGACATTATCTATCGGTCCTTTTTGTTTATTAGTATCAATTACAGCATATCTTTTTGCCGTACTTTCTGTAAGAGAATTCACATCCCTGGAGTTAAAACCATAGTTTAAATTCACAGAAACCTTCTTACTGACTTTATCACGGTAACTTAATGAACCATTCCCTACCTGGGTTGTTCCGCCACTACCACTACTTCCGCCGCCGGAGTTGTTGTTTCCACCTCTTCCGCCACCGCCACTATTTCCACCATTATCTCCGCTGGAAGCAACACCATTAATGGTATTATTGAAGCTTCCGTTTACCCCGATAATCTGGTTTCCGTTAATTCTGGTGCCGAAAACGCCACTTTCAAATCTTTTATTATTTCCTGCGGCCACATTGACATTCAGCATATTCCCCACCGACTTATCCGTCCGTGTAGTGATATTTAAAATCTTTTCCGGGTCGCCATCTTTTACACCGGTTCTTGCAGCCTGGTCTCCATAATCATCTACCATCTGTATTTTATCGACAATCTCTGCGGGAAGGTTCTTAATCGCATTGGCGATATCTCCGCCAAGGTATTCCTTACCATTCAACTTGGCCTTAGTCACCGCTGTTCCCTGGTGAACTAATGTCCCATCGGTTCCAACTTCCATTCCTTCCATTTTCTTCAGCAATTCATCTACCGTAGCATTCTTCCTCACGATATAATCGCTGGCCCTATACTCCACAGTATCTGTTTTATAAGTAATGGAAGGTGTTCCATTGATCACCACCTCATTCAGCTGGTTTTTCTCTTCCTTCAGCGTAATCGGATCCATCACAATTCTAGGGATCGCATCGTTCTGTTTATAACGAACAGGCTTAGTAGGATTATACCCGATACTCTGAACCATCAGGGTATACGTTGCCGACTTTACATTTTTGAAGATAAAAATTCCATCCGCATTGGTACTGGTTTTCAAGGTATCCTTATCCGAAGTAAGACTTACCGTAGCTCCAATTACCCCAAGATCAGTAGAGTCTTTTACAATACCACTGATTTCCCGTGTTGGAAGTGGTGGTGGTGGCGTTTGTTTACCTGGATTCTGAGCAAAGCCGTATGCTGAACTTAAAATCAAGCCGAATAAAAGGAGTGTTTTTTTTAATGCCCGGGCAGAATATCGGATACGCGGGACTTGCTGCAGCCGGAGGGCTGTAACCTTGAAGAAATGGTTCATGAGACTGTTATTGGTTCGTTTGTGTGTGTCTTTGTGTGAAGCTGAAAGCGGGTACGGGTTCCTCTTTAGCCTTTATTTTTTTACCAGGGTATATTTACCCCAGAAATCTGTAGGACTGATCAGAGCCTGAAAGTCGAAGTTACCTCCGCCGCCACCGCCACGTGGACCAAAGCCACCACCTCCGCCGCCTCTCATCGTCATGCCGCCACCACCGCCGCCGCCATCAAATCCTTGCATCTGTAAACCATTCAGCTTAATGTTATAGGCAAATTCGGTACTGCTGTCTTTAGAAAGGCCCAATGCGGTTAATGGAATAGCAATCTCGTAGAATAAAGAGTTGTCTTTAGCGATATTAGCTACCGCTTTAATCCCATATTCATTATATATAGATATCAAGGTATCTGTAGTGTTTTTGAAACCACTGATCTTAATCTCCTTTACCTGTGCCAATTGCTTTTTCTGCATTTCGGCCATCATCGAATCTCTTTGTAATTTACTGGCTTGCTGTGCCCCGCCTGACGCGCTGATTGTAGTGGTTACGGTAACCGCACCACCCATCATCGACGCTCTACGGCCTCCACCCTGTCCACCACCAGGTCTCATTGCTCTGTTTACAATAGGATAGGTTAAAGTAATACTCTCTTTTTCTTTTTTCTTACCATCAGGGTTGATGGAAAGTGTAATCCCACCCGCCAGTATCTTCGTGTTATTGGCCGGGTCGGTAGATTTAATGGCGACATACAAGTTATTGTCGTCGTTTGCCATTGTATAATAGATATTTGTTCTCTTGTTCAGGGCCTGAAAACTATCATTCCATTCCGTATTTTTTCCGTCTGCTCTAATTCCTGTCGGTGCATATACACCACTCGATTGTACATCTGGTAATTTCTGAGCATATCCAGCGGAACTAAATGCCAGAAATAATAAGGAAGAAAGACTTAGTTTGGAGAGTTTCATTTTCATAATGGTTCAAATTAAAGAGGTCGTATATTCAGTTGATATGTTTGAGACTTTGGAAAATGGTTTAGGTTTAATCTATCTGCTAAATTTCCCTACTTGCCCATTTCCCCCTTGAATCACATCATTTTAGGTATCCCGTTGTGTTACACACCTGATTTTATTAAATCTACAACTTTTCGGTGTACAAAAAGCAACGCGAATTAAACATAAAATACATCCTGTATAGAATACTTCTCTTAATTTGTTACATACAAAATCCTGACTAAAAAACTAAGCCTGGCATTTTTCGAAGTTAATCTTCGTCTTTTTGAATGCTAGCCTTCACATTTTTTAATCGTGAGACTACCTATTTCCAGCCAGTCTTCTACTCCTAAACCATCCACACCAAGCAATACTTTAGCTTCAGCACCCACATGCTTTTCTATTTCTCCAATCATTTCCTGACTGATTGCTTTATTACTGATCCGAACCGGCTCATCTAAAACAGTGGTACAAATCTCCAGATCATAAATCCCATGTACCATAGTTTTACATATCAATAGCTCAATCCCTTCCTCCTGAACCATTCCTTTTAATTCAGAAAAAACATGGCCAACCTGAGTCAGACGGTCCTCATTAAAGCCCATAAGCAGCGCGCTGGTATACCCGGCACGATTATCCTTTGTTAAATTAAAGCCGTTTACATCTGCTAATACGGACTCCATAATTAATCTATCCATAATTTCTATTTTAAAGAATCTTCCTCTTTAAAAGCTAATGAAGAGCCAAATTGTTTGATGAATTCTAAAAACAGCCGTTTTAGCAGTTTTATTTTATACCTTAAAAAAAATTGAAACCATGAACATACAAGGAGTAAAAGTAGGAATGTCAGAAATCATGATTATGTTGATGGGATTGATCATCATTTTTTTAATCATCAGGGCATTTATTGTAAAACCAAAAGGCTAAAAAATAGTATTTCCTTCTTCATTAATGATCCGGATCTACCTCTTTTTTCTTTTGGAAGATGTAAATCAGATACACTAAAGCCGGTAAGATAAAAATACTGCCAATCAATAAAGCATAGCCTAAGGAATCTATGGTTTTTGCTTGTCCCTGGTGCGTTAGCAAAGAGAGATTCTCTCCATTTTTCATTAAAAGAATATCAGGAAAATGGCTGTAAGTAGCAGCAAACAAAATCATCGTCACCTGAAAACCTGCCAGTAGCCTGACCAGAACAGTCTTATCTTTGTCTAATATAAAGAACATGACCACTAAAGAAATACTGGCGGCAATGATGGCGATTAACCCCGGCGTATCCCCAAAGATCCAGCTAAACAAAGGTATTTTCTCAAAATAAGCGGCAAGGAAGACCAATGCACCACAAAACATTACGACAAAAATGGTGCTTTTTGCTTTTCTGATAAAATGAAGTCTATCGTTTTCTACCCTAGTCTGACCGATGATAAAGATGGTTGCTAAAAAACCGCAAATGCTGACCGTGAAAATACCAACGGCAACCGAAAACCAGTTCAACCAGCTAAAAACATAGGCAGAAAGAAAATCATTTGCCTGTGGGTCTATCCTTCCAGACACCGCACTCGCTGCAATTATCCCCAGAAAAAATGGAGTGATCAGACTGGAATACACAAAAATCGGCGTATACACTTTCTGCATATCATCCTCTACGGCATCGTAGTTTCTGAATACAAAAGCTGTACCTCTGGCAATAATCCCCAGTAGCATCCCTACCAGCGGGATATGAAGATATATAGATACCGTGGTATATATTTTAGGAAAGCCTACAAAAAGAATCACCACTGCAATAATCAGCCACATGTGATTCGCTTCCCAGATAGGGCCAATCGCTTCATACATGGTTTTCCGGGTTCTATCCTTATTCTTTTCCGAAGTAAACAACTCAATAATACCTGCTCCAAAATCAGCACCGCCTAATAAAATGTAAAGCAGAATAGCGGTCCATAGAAAAGTAATCACAACGTATATCATAATATTAGCTTTTAGGAACTTTGGATGAGGAATCGTAAATTTTACCAACCATGGTAATCTGGCGATACAGCAACAAGATCACAATAACTGCCAGAGAAATATATACCCCTGTAAAGAGGTAAAAAGAATAGGCAATTCCAGGCATCGGGGTAACGGCATCAGCAGTACGCATCACACCATGGATGATCCAGGGTTGTCGGCCAACTTCCGTCACCGTCCAGCCGGCTTCCAAAGCTATAAAGCCCATCGGTGTGGCCAATACAAATAACTTGAGCAACCAATTACTTTTGAGCCAGTTTGTCTTCTTCCATAAAGCAAGAAAATACAACAATGCCAGTCCAACCATAGCCATGCCCAAACCTACCATAATCTGAAAAGCATAATGCGTTACCGCAACCGGAGGCTGGTCTTCCTTAGGAATGCTATCCAGACCTTTCACTTCTCCATTAAAATCACCAGTAGTCATAAAACTAAGCAAACCGGGTATCCTGATGGCATAATCTACTGTTTTCCTCGCCGTATCCGGGATACCTCCAATAATCAGCGGCGCATTTCTTTCGGTATGAAAATGAGCCTCCATAGCAGCCAGTTTTGCCGGCTGACGCTTCGCTACATCTTTTGCGGAGATATCTCCGCTTAAAGGCTGTAAACAGGCTGCAACAGTAGCAAATATAGCGGCGATTTTAAATGCCGTACTGTGGAAAGCGATATTCTTCCCTTTCAGAATCATGAGGGCATGAATACCTGCAACCGCAAATCCGGTAGATACAAATGCAGCTACCGTCATATGTAGGGCCTGAGAAAACCAGGCATCATTAAACATTGCTTTAACCGGGTCTATATTCAGGTATTGCCCGTCTATAAAATCAAATCCAGCCGGGCTGTTCATCCAGGCATTTGCTGCCACCACCAGAATTCCGGATAACAATCCACTAATCCCGACCACTACCCCTGTTGCCCAGTGAAACCAGGGGTTCAGTTTATTCCAACCGTAGAGGTAAAAACCAAGCGCAATTGCTTCAATAAAAAATGCCGTTCCCTCTAAAGAGAAAGGCATTCCAAATATTGGTCCTGCGTGTTCCATAAATTTTGGCCAGAGCAAGCCAAGCTCAAATGACAATACGGTTCCCGAAACAGCCCCTGTAGCAAAGAAAATTGCGACTCCTGCACTCCAGGCTTTTGTGACGTCCCGGTAAACAGTTTTCCCGGTTTTGAGCCAGTAAAAATGTGCCAGCGACATGAAAAATGGCATCACCATGCCTATACAGGCGAAAACAATATGAAAGCCTAAGGAGAAGGCCATCTGAAGGCGGGCAGCTAAAAAATCGTCCATATTAATTTATTAATAAACGGTAATGGATAAAAGGAATCTATGCTTGCTAAGTTAAGCATATTGAGTGTAGAACATACCTTTAACGGATTAATTAAACATACCAGTGTAAAAAACTAACCTGCAAAATCTCCATAGGTTCCAGGCCTTGTTTCACCTCAGCACAACAATAACAAGATTAAACAATAATTAAACAAACACCGCTATATTCTATAATAAAAACCTAAAAACAAAATAATATAATTTTTATTTAATTATTAATTACAATTATCACCATTGTAAGATAATTAAACCTAAGTTAGACTTTCATCAATCCAAATTATATGAACAGAAAGACTACTTCCTTTCCTCGCACACGCCTGCAACCACTTTACCTGGTTGTGCTATGCCTGGTTTTACTCAGCAATGGCTGTCAGAAAAACAAACAGACGCCGGCAAATCCGGCAAAAGACAAAGAAAATGTTAAGGATCCGGAAAAACCTGTTCCGACACCAAAAGTCATGATGGTTCCTTCCCGAATCAGTTCTGCTGAGCTAAATATTGAATTCAAATATGAAGGAGAAACTACGCGGCTTACCGAAATCATTCAATCCGATGGTAACCAGACAAAATTCCTTTACCATCCCGATGGTACTCCTGCAAAATATGAACAGTACAAGAACAACAACATTCAACAGATTATCGATTACAAAACCAATATAGAAGGGCAGATTCACAAGATATTTCTGTTTGATCATAAATACAATACCCAGGGATCACGGACCATTGGTTACGATGAGAAAAAACGGATTAACCAGCTAAAAAAATACGACATCTACAATAAGTTTTCCGAAGAAGAAAGTATCAGCTATGATGACTTAGGAAATGTCATTAGTACTACTGTGACCAATAATAACAAAACAACTACGATGAGCGCTGTTTACGACACAAAAGCAGGAATTTACCAGCACATACCCCATGTTCAATTGTTATTCCTGACACATTTACCACTACAACATCCCAGAATCTTTTTTCCTAAAACTAACCCCTTGCGCATTGATTATCTACCCCTCAATACAAGCGGAAGCACTTATACTTACGAATACAACAGCAATAACTATCCGTCAAGCCTGGTAGTGAAACAAGGAAGCAGTATAAAAACAATGAAAATTACCTACAAAACGATTAAGCCGATTGATTAATTCTCATCGTTTCTTAGGGTTTTTATACTGGCTCCTTACTGGCATATGCCATTTCGTAGGGTCGTTTATACTATTTTCCTGAGTTTCGCTGCCATTTCTTAAGCGCGATGCCCGGAACAGATAATCTGTAGCCTGAAGTATTTTCGCTTTAAGTTTAGGATTATAATCCGGGTGTGCGTTTAAAAAGTCAGTAACTATTTTGGTTGCCTCCTCACTTTGGTAATAGCTAAACGTGGACTGCAACCAGCTTTGAGGGAAAAAGATATCACCGGTAGTTTGGATTTCAGCAAGCATATCCAGGCTCTTAGGCAGGTACGCAACAGAAGTAGCTTGTCTGAGTGGATGATGCAGGTAATACAAAGCAACACCAACGTTGGCTTCTTTTTCCCTGTTGGCTTTTAATTCCAGACTTTTGAAAAAAGCATTACGATCAGCAAGCTCAGAAGAAACCGCTTGCTTAATGAATTCAAAACGTTTCCTGCGGTCTGTATTCTTAATTCTTGCTAATTGTGATTGAAGCAGACTGGAATTATCATCTATTCTTAATGCCAAAGCAAAAGTAAGTGCGGTATAATCGTCTTCTGATAGTATTAAGCCTTTTGGCGCTTGTTGACTCTTCCAGATCAGGACTAACTGATCAGTTGCTGTCTTTGATAAGAAAACATCCTGATAAGCTTTGAAAAGCATTTTCTTATGGTTGGCAAGTGGCTGGTTGAGCATGGCGTTCCATAATAAACTTTCCAGCTTGCTATGGATGGCTAACCTTTCCTCGCTGTTGCTAAACTCCCAGAAAATAGTGCTGATGTAACCAGTCATCAGTTTCAGGTTAAGTTCTTCCTTTTCCTGACCTAGTCTGCTCATTAGGAAATCCAGCAATGCGGTTGGCTTGACCGACCTGCCATTCAACATATTTTCATAAAGAGAGATATAGGCCGAAGCACGATTCAATGGCTGCTCCATTTGATCAAATGCGGAAAACATTGCAGTATCTACAGGCCAGACGCCATAACCTTGTCCTGAAGAATTAAATTGAACAAACAATGGGGCATCCATTCCGATGGCTTCCTTTACTTCCACATCTTTTGCATTCAGATTTACCGTCAATTCTTTAACACTTCCCGGGTAGTACAAACTAACTTCAAAAAGCTGAGGCCAGATTTTGTTGTTTCCGGCTCCTTTTTCCGTTCCTGTCTTCTTGCTATATTCCGGTTTTTGCTGAATGCTAAAACCAGTAATTTTTCCATCCTTTTTTTCCAGCTGGTAATCTATCACCGGTCTACCGCTATCATTTACCCATACTTTATTCCATTGTTGTAAATCTGCCGCTGCATATTTATCCAGGATAGCAATTAAATCAGGCCAGGAAGCGTTACCATTGGCAAACTTCTTAAGGTATTCCCGAACGCCTTGTTGAAACTGCTCTTTTCCCATCATGCGTTCCAGCTGGCGCATCATGATTGGTGCTTTATGATAAATAATATTACCGTAAAGTGTTCCGGCATCTTTTAAATTATCCAGATCCTGACGAATTGGGTTGGCTCCAATACTACGGTCAACGCCATAAGCTGCAGGGAAATGATCTACGAGGAACTTCAAATCAAAGTCGGCCTTACCGGTTATTCCCTCTGTACTTTTATCCGCCATAAAATTGGCAAATACCTCTTTCATCCAGACATCAGTAAACCAATTCATCGTAACGAGATCTCCGAACCAGATATGTGCAGTTTCATGGGCAATCAGATTACTTCTGGAGTTCAACTGATCTTTTGTAGCCCCACCATCTAAAAACAAGGAAGATTCTTTATACTGAATCGCACCTACATGCTCCATTCCGCCGAACTGGAAATCAGGAATCGAAACGAAATCAAATTTCTGAAATGGGTAAGGGATTCCAGTCCAGTTCTCCAGGAACTTTAAGGAATTACCATGAATTTTAAATATTTCATTCAAGCTATGATTTAGCTTCGCCGTATCTGTCTCACGGTAAAGGAAATTTGCATTTAAATGATCCATCTGCGCGTTCATCTTATCAAACTTCCCTGCTGCAAAAGAAAAAAGATAAGTGCTAATGGTATCCGAGGTTTTAAAGCGATAAGTTTTACGGGTATTTGTCAGGCTGGAATCACTCAATTCTGCGTTTGCAATGGCCTTCCAGTCCTGAGGAACTTTTAAAGTCAGCGTATAAACTGCTTTCATATCCGGTTGATCAAAACAAGGAAAAACCGTTCTTGCACGATCCGGAACAAACAGGGTATATAAATAATCGGCATTGCGATTCAGTGCGCCATCACCGGCCTGAAACTCCAGTTTAACCACATTCTTCCCTGATTTCAAATATTGCTGATTGATCAGTAAATGTTCCTTTTCCAGCTGTATTTGAACTGGTACGCCATTAACCGAAAGTCTCTGAATGCGGCTTTGATCTTCTTTAAAATCAAGCTGCAAAGGATATTTTGTAGATTTAAGCTGGAAAGATATCGCTGCTTTTGCTCCGATTCGTTTACCTTTTTCTGCGGGAATATCCAATTCCATCTGGTAATGAACATCCGAAATATTTGCCTTTCTATAATTGGCCAGACTGCGGGAAACCCCGGTCTCCAGCCCTGGATCAGGAACTGATTTTAGACTGGTACAAGATAGAAAAACGGAAGCAACTACAGGAAAAAGGTAACGTACATTAAGCATTTGGCTAATTTAGGAATGATTCTCTAATTTCTTCGTCATAATTTCCTCCGCGCTCCTGACTGATACTTAATTAATAGAAAATAATCATTCTTTAGTGTAAATTAGAAACAAAAAACTTAATCAAATGAAGACAACATTAAAGACCCTGATGATCCTCGCCCTTGCGGTTTCATTAAACACAGAACTTCAGGCTCAAGGTATAAAAATACCACAAGCGAGTTCTGCTCAAACCATCACGCAGAGTTTTGGATTGGGTAAAGTCAGCGTTTCTTATTCCCGTCCAAACCTAAAAGGACGTAAAGTTTTTGGCGAAATGGAACCATTCGACAAAGTTTGGCGTACAGGAGCAAATTCAGCAACCTCAATTACCTTTAGCGATCCGGTAAAAGTTGGTGGAGTAGATCTTCCGGCAGGTACTTACGGCTTATTTACCATTCCTGGTAAAACTGAATGGACCGTGATTTTCAATAAAGACTCGAAACAATGGGGTGCTTATGAATACAAGGAAACGGAAGATGTACTGCGCATCAAAGTGAAACCTGTTAAACTAAAAGAGAAAGTAGAAACCTTTACCATCCAATTTGCTAATGTATACCCTACTACCGCTCAATTGCAATTGTCATGGGAAAACACAGGATTAAACATCGACCTGACCACAGAAGTGGATGCTCAGGTAATGGCCAGCATTGAAGAAGCCATGAAAGGTGATAAAAAACCTTATTTCGCAGCAGCACAATACTACTTCGAAAATGGAAAAGACCTGAAAAAAGCATTAGAATGGGTTAATGCTGCGGAAGCTGCAGATCCAAAAGCACCATGGGTAAGGTTATGGAAAGGCCGTATTCAATTGAAAATGGGCGATAAAGCCGGAGCAATCGCCTCTGCTGAAGCAGGAATCAAACTAGCTACTGAAGCAAAAGTTGATGAATATGTAAGACTAAACAGCGCATTGCTTGCGGAAGCAAAAAAATAATAATCGGTTCGTCAGAACAGACTAAATAAAAGAACTTTTGCACCTTAATGGAAAAGCTTTTTAAATAGAAACAGGCTGATCATCAATTTATGATCAGCCTGTTTCTATTTGTACCTGTTTTATTCCTATGCCGTTACAGGGCTACTTTCTCCGGTAGTTTTTTATCCTTAATAAACTGCTGAATGATAATGGCCAAAACCACAACCAGCATACAGCCAATCACATTGAGCCACAAATAAGCTACCCATTTTTGTTGCCCAATAAATACCACCGCCGTTTCAGCCATCACTGCAGCGAGAAATACGGCTTTTCCATTGACATGTTTGATGTAAAAAGCCACCAGGAACACCCCTAAAATAGTTCCATAAATGTAAGAACCCAGGATATTAACTGCTTCCAGTAAATTCCCGATTTTACTTGCATACAGGGCCATAATGATACAAATCACGCCCCAGAACACTGTTGCCCATCTGGAAGCCTGCAAATATTCATGATCTGATCCATCTTTACGAATCAGGCGTTTATAGATATCTATCACTGTTGTGGAGGCTAAAGAATTTAATGCACTTGCTGTAGATCCCATAGAAGCTAAAAATATGATGGCGATCAGCAACCCAATCAAGCCCTTCGGCAGGTACTTCGTCACAAAACTCAGGAAAATATAATTGTTATCATTCACATCTGCCTTTGCGTCATTCTTAGTCATTAAGGTCGTTACTTCCTTCCTGATCGACTTCCCTTTTTCATCCGCACGCTGTAATTCAGCCCTGTAAAGGTCTATTTTCGCTTTATTATCCTGATCTAAAGCCTGGTTCATCTGATCCACCACTTTTTGTTTCTCTACAAATGCCTGATCATAGTCAGCTTTCAACTTGTTCAGCTCCGGTACATATTTACTGTTCTCAAGCTTATTCAATTCAAAGCTGTTAAAGAAAATAGGTGGCCTGTTGTACTGGTAAAAAGTAAACACAAGCACACCGATTAAAAGAATCAGAAACTGCATCGGGATTTTCACAAGACCATTCATCAACAAGCCAAGGCGACTTTGGTTAACAGATGCTCCTGATAAATACCGTCCCACCTGACTCTGATCCGTTCCAAAATAGGAAAGCTGCAAAAAGAATCCGCCAATCAAACCGGACCAAACCGTATAAGGATTGTTAAAGTCGAACGTAAAATCAATGGCATTGGTTCTTCCCATTTTCCCGGCAATGCTGAGGGCTTTCCCAAAACCAATATCTCCTGGTAGTAAATGAACCACCATGATTCCTGCGGCAAATAGCCCACAAAAGATAATGCTCATTTGTAACATCTGAGTATAAGATACGGCCTTTGTACCTCCATAAACCGTATAAAACACCACCAGACTCCCGATAAATAAAGTAGTATAGGTGGTATTGATATCCAAAATGGTGGAAAGAATAATTGATGGTGCATAAATGGTAATTCCAGTAGATAAACCCCGCTGAATCAGGAATAAAAAGGCAGTCAAGGCCCTGGTATTTAAGTCAAATCGCTGTTCCAGATACTCATAGGCGGTATAAACCTTTAACCTGTGGTAAATTGGCACAAAGGTGATACACAAGACAATCATCGCCAATGGCAGTCCAAAATAAAACTGTACGAAGCTCATTCCAGAGGAATAGGCCAGTCCCGGAGCCGATAAAAAGGTAATGGCACTGGCTTGCGTGGCCATTACAGAAAGACAAACCTGGTACCAGGGTAAACTCTGGTTGCCCAACAAGTATCCATCAATATTTTTTGTCCCCCGGCTTTTGTAAATGCCATAGACCACAATCACAACCAGGGTAACAATTAATACGGCCCAATCTACTTTACTCATTGGAAATATTTAGTAAACGCATAAAATATTAAGATTAAAAAGATGAGCCAGCCGATGAGGAACCTATAAAATACCCGGTAGTTATCCATTATTTTTTGTTTGAAAGCAAGTTTATAAATAGTCGGTATGCCCCGGTTACACCCGCAGGCAATTGCCTGAAAAACGATAAGGAAGTGTAAACAAATTTCCCCTTACCATAGTCTGCCACCAACAGGGAACCCTTTTTCTCTGTATCGCCAGTATCATGCATCCCTAGTATAGGCGTATATTTTGGGTCAACATCTACCGCAAAGTACAACCCTCTTTCCTGCACCCAGCCTTCAAAATCTTTCTGACTGATCTTATTCGGATAGTTTAATGCCGGATGATTTGGTGCCAGCAACTGAACCGCAGCATCCTCCTCTGTTACCCGCTCATTTGCTAAACGGAAAGGATAAGGCCCGATATTGGTCAGTTTTAAAGGTGCATTTACGTTGTATTGCAATAACAAAACACCACCATTTTCTACATACTTCATCAGCTTAGGCTGCATCGCAGTGATCTGGTTGCTGATATTATACAAACGAACACCGGTTACAATGGCATCAAAGCCAGAAAGGTCCATATTTAAAACCTGTTGTTCCGAAAGCGATGTGACCTCAAAGCCAATCTGTTTTAATGATTCCGGGATCAGATCACCAGCACCTGGAATGTAAGCGATTTTTTTACCGGCAAACTTAAAATCTGACTGGTCAACCTTTGCTGAAGCCAGTGGAAATAAAGTCTGCACAGGAATATGGTCATAATTCAGAACCCGCAAGCCCTGATGAAAAGTTTTACCGTTTACATTGACATTCAAAACCATATCACCTGGTTTCGCATTAGCGCCCGGACTCAATTTGAAAGTCAGTATTTCCTGAGATCCCTTTTTACTGAGTTTAAAATCCAGTTGCTGCGGACTCATCAGCCATCCTGATGGTAAATCTGCTGTCAATGTTCCAGAAACCTCGTCCCGAAAACTTTTCAGGGCCACCGTAATCGTTTTACTTTCCTTACCATTGAAAAGAAAAGCATTTTCCTGGAAAGTTGCGGTAACCGGAGGAGCTATCACCAAAGGTTGATATACCTCTCCCCTTACCGGATCTGTGGATTTATAAACGATAGGAATCTTTCTCACGATCACCTGATCACCGATTTTAATATGAAACACCCCATTTACTAATGCTGGATTTTCCGGAAGTCCGATTAAGGATAAATCTTCTACCGTATAACTTCCCGAGTCATGTTTCTTTTCCAGCCAGTAGGGCTGTGTAATCCGGGAATCAGAGCCAAATACCTTACGATCCAACATGACCATTTGATTTGGCAATAAGGAAACACTGGTTCCGGTACTTTCTTCTTCTACTAAAATGGGATAAGGGAAATCATTTCCAGCTCTGGCAATGGCCTGAATTTTAACCGGAATAGAATCATTAATTGCATACGAAGGGCTCTGTGCGGCTACTTCCAGCCATATTCCGGAGCAGGCAAGAATCAGCTGATCCAGTAAATCATGCTTAAAATCTTTGTCCTTCACCATTTGTCTTAATTTCAACAGATCCGGAACGGAAGCTGCTGGATTGGAGACCTGGTAGCCGCTGTTAATGGCAGCAAGTAATTTTTGAATTTCTTTAGTTCCAGGGGTTCTGTTGAGTGTAAAATCCAATCCTTCGAACAGGTCAGATTTTGCAGGTTCACCGGCAACAGCAGTAAAATATTCTAAGGAAGCACCGCGTTGTTTAGCGGAGCCAAAGCCCTGACTTTTATGGTTAGACCTGCTATCCGCAGCAATTTCGCCATAACTTTTACCCAATAGCGCGTTATATAAACCGACGTCTATTTTCAATTGATCTTCGGCCGTGGTGTTCAGTCCGCCAAAATTATAGGTATTCCAAACAATCCTTTTGGCTTTCCATGGTTTCACAAAAGCCAGTTGTTCTGGAAATTGTTTCGGATCTGCAGCAGCCACAAATGCCTCCCTGGCAAGGATTGCGGAGCCAGAATGATGCCCATGTCCGGCACGTCCATCTTCCGGAAACCGGGTAATGATCACATCAGGTTGAAACTTTCGGATCACCCAGACTACATCAGCAAGAATTTTTGTTTTATCCCAGATCTTGAAACTTTCTTCCGGGGTTTTAGAGAAGCCAAAATCATTGGCTCTGGTAAAGAACTGTTCTGCACCATCCATTCTTCTGGCGGCCAGCAGTTCCTGTGTACGAATCAGGCCAAGAAGCTCGCCCTGTTCATTACCAATCAGGTTTTGTCCGCCATCTCCTCTGGTTAAAGAAAGATATCCGGTTCTCACTTTCTTTTCTTTTGCCAGATAAGCCAGTAAGCGTGTATTTTCATCATCCGGATGTGCTGCAATGTATAAAACACTACCAGTCACATTTAGTCCTTCCAGACCTTGCTTAATTTCTGCAGCATTGAGCTGCGGAGCAGATTGAGCTTTTAAATAAAATGGAAGAACAAATGGTATTAAAAACAAATATTGACGAAGGTTCATAAACAGATCTTAATATCCGAATGTAAATAAAACATCCCCAATCTGAAACTTAATTTCGTCAATATTTGTAACAACGTTGTAAAAGAAAAGGGATCTTATAGCAAGATTTTGCTACTCACCTCTTTATCGATGGTGATAAAACCAGGATACTTAACCAGTTGACCGGCAACTTTAAAACTCGGTCTGATCTTTAAAGTAAGTATTCCCTTTTTCTCCCCACCGTTTTTATTTCCTTTAATAAATTCGGTAATCTCACCCATCACTTTGCTATTCGTTACAAAAGGATAAATGTTCGCCACCATGTCTACCGGTACAATCGTCGATTTACCACCTTCTACCCTTACTTCCTGATTGACAAAACCGGAAGCTATTTCTGCTTTGTTAATTAAGATTTTGTATTCAAATTCATTAATCGCCGCAGTATTGGACGTAGGGTTGCTGATTTCAAGATTTAATCGTGCTTTTAAAGGAACATCCTTTCTTAGTAATCCAAGTGCTAAACCCGGCAAACTACCTAAATTAAGGTCCTGGCCATTCATCAGTCGCTTCACATCCGTACCTCCAAGGGAGATCTGATCAGCAGAAACTACTTTATAAGTGCATTTCTCCAATGCCTTTATTTGCTGTTTGCTGACACTACAGCTTTGGATAATAATCGCCGTTAGGCAAAGGATAAGGATCTTTTTCATGGTATATTCTTTTTCTATCTGTGTGATCTGACTATAACGGATTATTCTGCCGATTGATATACGGAGCCTTGATACAAAAATAATGCCCTTAACGTCTTCTCTTAGTCAGGTTACGACTAATCAAACGATCCAGGCTATACTTTCCTGCTCCAGAAACCAAAAGAAAGACATAAACCAGTAAATAATGACAAGCCAATTCTTTTTTATCGAAAGGATCTACTGCATGCACCATAAATATGGCAATCAACATCGTCACGATCAAAGGAAGTAGGGCGAATCTGGTTCCCAGTCCAAATAGGAGAAAGATAGAACAGAAAAACTCTGCAAAAACAGCCAATGCTAAGGAAGCGGTTGTTCCAATTCCAAAAAGATCCATAAACTGAATAGGCTCTCCGGAAGTTAAGTATTGTAGTTTTGGATAACCATGAACGATCATCAGTGCTGCGATGCTCACACGAAGTACCAGCAACATAAAGTGCATTCCTTCCTGATTAAAATTAGTGTTGAATAGTTTTTTCATTGCTATAGCTGGTGTTTGTACAGGTTAAATATGGATTAAAATTAACAATTACTTCCTGTTTATGGAGATGATGAAGCCAGAAATTGCATCCTGAAGGATCATTTTCTTCGAAGCATCAGGTTTTCCTTCCTTTTGAATCATTTGAATAGAAACTAAACCATGAAGGATGGACAGGTAAGTATGGTATTTTAAGAAATAATCAGTTTCAGGATGGTTGCTCTCTTCGATTGCTGCTTTAATGGTAGAAATCATGATGCTGGTGGCATATTTCAGCTCTTCGATTTCGTTTACACGATCACAAGCTGGAATTCCCAGACCAAACATCAATTGATAATATTCTTTATGGTCAAATGCGAAGTCCCAGTAAGCATGTGCCATGGCTTCCAGCTGCTCTGCAGGAACCGTATATTGGTCTTTAACCAATTGCAATGTATCTGCCAGTTTCTGAAAACCTTCTTTGGTGAACTCTAAGAGAATGGCCTCTTTATTTTCGAAGTGGTTATAAATGACCGGAATGCTGTACTCAATCGCATCCGCAATCTTGCGGATCGATAAAGACTGCCAACCATCAGAAATGACTTGTTGCCATGCTGCTTCCAGAATACTTGCTCTGAATTCTTCCTTCTGTCTTATTTTACGCTCTGCAATTCCCATATCATCTATACTTTTGTTAACACCGTTAACAAAAGTAATGGGTAAATTATATTTACAAAACTCTTTGCGCTATTCTGACTTAATTACAACAAATAATAGCTTAAAGCGCTGGTTACTTAAACTAAGATCAGCCTGAATGTTAAATTTATCCTCGGTTCGGTCACCTTAATGGTTTTTGGCAAACGATGTTCCCAATAATGTTGCGTTTCCCCTTTCATGATGAGTACGCTTCCATGGCTCAGGTCTATAGAAATGATCGGGAGTTTCTCTTTGTATCTTCTGAATTGAAAAATCCTATGAGCACCAAAACTCACTGAAGCTATGAAAGGGTATTTCCCCAGACTCTTTTCATTGTCTCTGTGCCAACCCATACTATCGCTGCCATCCCGGTAATGATTGAGCAAACACACATTAAATTTCACCTGATAATGCGCTTCAATCCGGTTTTTAACCGCCATTAAGGCATCCGTCCAGGGTAAAGCAGTCATGGTGATTCCGGAATAACTGTAGCTCAGATCCGGGTCTCCATAAAAAGCAGTAAATCTGGGTTGCAAAACAGTTTTACCAAAAATCTGAATAGGCTCCTGTTTCCAGGCTATACCGACAGTCAGTTGTTCAAAAAAGTCATTACTTTCTTCTTCCGTAAAAAAACCGGGAAGGAACAATGCTTCTCCGGGAATGGGAAGCAGGTTAACATGGTCTCCGTACATCAAGTTTGTTATCAAAATGATAATTAATTGAAAAGCTGCTGCTCTTCGGTATAATAGGTTTTTCTAGCTCCTTTTTTTTCAATGAGAATCGTTGCACCACCAGGACTTTTCTCTTTTTGCTGGGTATGTACTTTTAGAAAATCCCTGAATTCCCCGGTGATACTACCTGGATGGGCCTTTCTGATTTCTTTTACCGCATCGGTCAGCACCTCTTTTATCGCATCATGCAAATCCTTAATCTTTTCTTCAGGAATCTTTCCGGCGATAGAAAAAGGAGAAATCCCTGCCTTCCATAAGATCTCATCGGCATACGCATTTCCTATTCCACGAATCTGATGCTGATCGAGGAGAATCCCTTTGATTGCTGCCTTTTTACCCTTTAAATGTTCGCTTAAAAATGCCACAGTTACGCTTTTATCTAAAGCATCTGGCGCTGCTACGGCTCCCGGGTTTAATGTTGCTGCGGCGATCTTTTGTGGATCTGACATCACCAGGCCTATATCTCCCTCAAAATAGAGTTCTATAACAGGGTATTTAATCGCGTGAATTTCTTCAAAGAAATGCAATTGTCCACGCAACATGAGGTGCAGGCCCAGCACATCCTTTTCAAAATTAAAATGAAGTTCTTTTCCCGAGCGGGTCACCGATTTTAACACTTGTCCGGATAACACATTCCGCAGCTCTTCCGCAGTAACATTCAGTTTTTTATCATTAGGTACTTGCAGTGTACTTAATTTTTTACCGGCAAAGGTTTCATTAAGGTTGGCACTAAATACTTCTAAATCTGGTAATTCTGGCATAATAAAGAGTTCAAAAATGAAATTACATTTATTGGGAGTAAAACAATTAAAACTGCTGATAGTTTGCCTTTACTCCTGTTTACTGTCTCTTAACCTTAAAAACGCCTTTACAATAATTTGTGCAGTCTCACATATTGCAATAGCATAATAGTTTTTGCGTCTTTAATCTCTCCGCTTTCCATCATTTTCATGGCTTCTTCTATACCCATTTCCAATACCTCAATATTTTCTTCTTCATGCTCTAGTCCACCACCTTCATTCACTTTCATCGACTGATTATACTCTGCCACAAAGAAGTATAGGATTTCTGTCACAGAACCAGGTGACATATATGCTTCAAAAACCTTTTTCACCTCTGTAATCTGGTAACCGGTTTCTTCTTCTGTTTCTCTTTTGATACAATCTTCCGGGTTATCTGTATCCAGTAAACCAGCACAAGCTTCGATTAGCATTCCGGATTCATTACCATTTAAAAAAGTAGGGAGGCGAAATTGTCTGGTCAGGATCACCTTACGCAGTTCCTGATTGTAAAGCAGAATTACAGCACCATTACCCCTGTCGTAAGCTTCTCTGCTTTGTACCTGTTTGCTGCCATCTTTTTTCAGGTACTCATAAGTTATTTTTCGCAGGGTATACCAATTGTTGGAAAGCACTTCTGTTTCCAGGATTTTCACATCATTAATCATCGCTAAATTGTAATTAGGGTAAGCCCAAATCTACATCTTTCAGGCCATCACCGGATTGCCAAGAATGGGTAATTTTGCAAATTTCAGTACTTCTATACTGGGGTAACCAAAATCCGAAACCACCTTCCCCAGAATCAAATAACAACCTGTGCCTCTAAAGGGATAAACAGGGGTACTTGTCGGAAAATGAGTGGTATCAAAGAAATTTCCTGCGGTATCCAGAAAAGTTCCGAACCACATCTTTTTATTGTTTTTCATGTAAACCGTCTTCTCACAGACATACTGTCCCACCATTTTCACTGTTTCCCCCAGATGCCGGGTTAAGTCTGCAGTACAAAGATCCCCACGATAAGAAGTCTGCAACAGATCAAACATCGACAGGCTGACTGGAAAGCCCAATAATTCCAACTCATGGTAGGCATCTTCCAGGCGGGTGTTCAGCAGCTCAGGAAGTTCATAATGTTTCGCGGCTACCTCAAACAACTCTGCGCGCTGCACTTGTTTCGTCTTACCTCCTAAAAGCAGATGCAACTCCCAAAGCAATACTTTTTTACTCTTAGCAGTAAAGCGCAAAGCGCCTACGCGGATCAGAATAACGGCTTGTTCGAGCCCTATGCCGGTGCGTTTCAGTAAATCTTCCATTCCGGTATAATCCCCGTTCCGTTTTCTCTCTTCGGGGATTAATGCGATGAACTTATTTTCGAGCCCCTGAATACCGATAAAACCAAGATATGCCGCAATTCCTTTGATCGAAACCGCTTCTAAACTATGATTTACACAAGGCAGATTAATTTCTGCGCCTGCCCTTTTCAGTTCATGAACATATAGCCAGCGAGAATAAAATCCGCCATAATTATTGAGTACGCCCACCATAAACTCTCTGGGGAAATACGTTTTTAAGTACAGACTCTGATAACTTTCTACGGCAAAACTTGCAGAATGCGCTTTAGAAAAACTGTAGCCGGCAAAAGAAGATACCTGTCGCCAGACCTCTTTAGTGACCTCCTCGGCTCTCCCCAGCGCTTTAGAACCCTCCATAAACTTCTCTACCAGCTTATCAAATTCCGTTCTGGAGCGATATTTCCCACTCATTCCTCTTCTCAGAATATCGGCATCCGTCCCATCCATTCCGGCATAATGAATACAAACCTTAATCACATCTTCCTGATACACCATCACGCCAAACGTATCGCCAAGCGTCTCCTCCATCACAGGGTGCAGATATTTCACATTTTTAGGATCATGATAACTCTGGATATATGTTTTCATCATACCCGATTTTGCCACTCCAGGGCGGATGATGGAGCTTGCCGCCACCAGGGTCAGGTAATTTTCGCAGCGCAGCTTACTTAGCAACTGCCGCATTGCGGGCGATTCTATATAAAAACAGCCAATGGTATTTCCAGTTTGTAAACGCGCATTGAGCTTCGGATCTTCCATAAAGGTTTTCACCTGATGCACATCGATTTTACGTTGCAGGTTTTCTTCCACCAAACGAACCGCCTCTTTAATGTGACCTATCCCCCGCTGACTCAGAATATCATACTTATCAAAACCGATTTTTTCCGCCTCATACATATCCCACTGCACCGTAGGCATCCCTTTCGGCGGTAAATCCAATGCCGTATAATAGGTAATAGGTTCTTCCGAAATGAGCACCCCTCCGGCATGAATAGAGCGCTGATTTGGCATATCTGCCATCATCGCATAAGCAGCCATAATCTTTTTAAAAGTAGGATGATCCTGATTAGCGACCATCTGTGTGCGGTCGGTAAAACTATCAATCTCTGCTTTTGGTAACCCCATTACCTTTCCGATTTCCCGGATGATACTGCGGTCTTTGAAGGTAGACATCGTGCCCAGCAGTGCCGTATGCGCCTTCCCATACCGTTTAAAGATATAATCCTGCACATCCTCCCTTTCATCCCAGGAATAATCAATGTCAAAATCAGGAGGAGAGCTCCGTTGCGCATTGAGGAATCGTTCAAAATAAAGATCCAGTTCAATCGGATCCACATCGGTAATCCGCAGACAATAGGCCACCGTACTATTGGCACCGGAACCACGGCCTACATGGTAATACCCTTTCGCCATAGAATAGCGGATAATGTCCCAGGTAATCAGGAAATAAGCACAAAAATCGAGGTCGTCAATTACTTTGAGTTCTTCCTTTACCTTATTCAGTGCGGCCCGGTTATTTTTACCGTAGCGGAATACCAGGCCCTCCATGGCCAGCTTATAAAGCAAAGCCTTATCATCGTCCTTTCTCCCGGTAAAAGTCCTCCTGTTGAGGTTAATCCGCCCTTTCGGGTAATCCATCACGCAGGTATTCATCAGATTCCGGGTATTATCGAGGATAAAAGCATACTTATTAAAGCGACTTTCCAACTCCCCCGGAGCAAGAAACATATCTGTATTTCTACATTTATCATCGGGCTCTACCATGGTTAGCAAAGCATTGAGGTCTATTCCGCGGAGGTATTCATGCAGGCGGTAACCTAATTTATCAGCAACAAATACCGGTTGCAGGGCCAGTAATTTATCTTTTATCGCCGACAAATCCTGCTGGTATAACTGCGAAAGTTCATCGAAATGAATGCCCAGGTATTCTCTGGTTTTTAACGGTTCCGCATAACCAAAGGGGTAAATCAGATAAGCGTCCTGCATTTCCGGGGCCGTATCCGGTAGCGCTTTTTGCTCCAGGTTATGCTCCGTCAGAAAATCATTCAGCTCCTTCATCCCCTCTTTATTTTTGGCAATGCCGATATAAAGCAGCTTTTTATTCCTCCTGAATTCTATCCCTCCAATCGGTTTAATCCCTTTTTCATCGCAGGCACGCATAAATTCCATTAGGCCCGTAGAATTGTTGATGTCTGTGAGTACCATCTGGGTGATACCAAATGCCTGGGCCTCCTCCATCAATTTAGGAATAGACATGGTGCCATAACGCAGGCTATACTGAGAATGTACGTTCAGATACATGGCCTATAAATCTATGTTTAAGGTAGAAGCCAGTTTGATGGATTTATCTCCAAAACGGTTCCTGATCTTGTCTAATGCCTGATACAGGTTGTATTGCTCCTGAGATTCGCTGTATAAATCGATCTGTTCATGTCCGGTAACCAGATTGGAAAGTCGTACCCCAACCAACCGCAGCAGCATCCGCTTCTGATATACCTGACGGAACAATTCCTTTGCTTTCAGGATCAGCACGCTATCTAAAGCGGTATAAGAAATGGTGGCTTGTTTGGTTACATCTTCGAAATTCGCATAGCGAATGGTGACGGTAATACAGGCCGTCAGCTTTTTCTTCTGGCGAAGATCGAAAGCCAGGTCCATCACCATCGAGGTGATCAGGTTATTGATGGTATCCACATCAATCGTATCCGCTTTAAAGGTACATTGTGTCCCAATACTCTTTTGCTCCTGATAAGGGATCACCGGAGAATTATCAATTCCTTTTGCCTTTTGCAGTAGCAACAACCCATTCTTCCCTAAAATACTATTCATTTGATCGGGGTGAATCTGCGTCAGCGTATGGATCTTTTTAATCCCCATATCACTCAGCTTCAGAAAGGTTTTTTCCCCGAGTCCGGGGATTTTCCTAATGGATAAAGGGTTCAGAAAATCCTGCACTTCCAGCTGTTTTACATTTAGTTCCCCATTTGGCTTACATTCATTGGTGGCCATTTTAGAGACTGTTTTATTAATCGATAAGCCAAAAGAAATGGGCAATCCGGTTTCTTTAATCACCGTTTTGCGCAGTTCATGGGCATATTGAAGTGTCCCATGAAAGCGGTCCATTCCCGTCATGTCGATATAATGTTCGTCTATACTTGCTTTTTCTATTAAAGGGACACGTGACCTTAAAATCTCGGTAATTTCAAAAGAGGCTTCGGAATAAGCATCCATATTCCCCCTTACAAATATCGCATGAGGGCAAAGCATTTTTGCCATCCGGGAACTCATCGCGGCATGTACCCCAAACTTTCTGGCTTCGTAACTACAGGAAGCTACCACTCCCCGATCCGAGGTTCCGCCAATAATAACAGGTTTTCCAATTAAACCGGGGTCTTTTCGAACTTCTACAGACACGAAAAAGGCATCCTGATCCATGTGGATGATGTGCTTATTTGAAGTCATGAAATATTTTTTAGGTAACCACAAAGTTATGCTAAAATATTCAACATAATTGTAATTTTACTAAATATTTTAGTAATAAAACCCTATAACAAGCCATGACCAACAAGAACTTCATCGGCTTAAAACAACCATTGATGGAAGGCTGCCGACTGCTGGTCAATTCTTTTTTTATAGATCAGATTAAGCTGGTATTTTGGTTAAAACCATCATCCTATGACTAGATTATACCTAATGACCATTTTAACTGAGGACAGCTATTTCTGGTTGTTCGGTTGTTCATTGATTATCATCCTCCTGATCCTTATGCTGATCAACTGGCTTTTAAAAACCAGTTCAGAACCCGCTTGCACCAAAAACAATCAGCTCCAAATAAAAAAGGCCGGAAATCTAATATGATTTCCAGCCTTTCCATTTAGAATGGTCTATCGCTTACATTGGGATTAGCGTAATGCTGCTAATTTCTGCCATAGACTGGCCCTTGACACTTAAAAGCTTTAGCGCTAACCTTAACGATTCAGCACCGATCGCTTGTTGAGAAATATCAACCACACCTGCCTCTACGGTTTTGAAACCAGTGGTTTCCGAGGCAGGAATCACATAATTCAAGGTGTTTTTTTCCAGGGAAATACTCAATTCTCCACCGGTATTCGCATTTGCAAAGTAATTGATCATCACTTTATATTGACCAGGACGTTGAACTTTCATATCCCAATAAACCGCATCTGATTTATTACTCCAGAAAGCAATGGTATTTGGCCTGTTTGGATCATGTGTTGACGCGCCTTTCAGCTTTATACCTGCGTTTCCAACCAGTTTCGCCTGATTTGCAGTCAATACAATTCTCCCATCGGCGAGTGAGCTCACGCGGTTGTTTAATACTTTTATTGCTCCTTTGATATCTAAAACCACAACCATTGGCTTAGGTCCGGAGAAATCTGCCGGCAACTGCACAACTTTTCCTTTGGCGGTAGTCTTTACAACTAAACTTTTCCCTTTAGCTCCTAAGATATAAGCTTTGGAAACCTCATTAGAAAGTGGTACTTCCAATGCACCACCCTGTGGCACCTCAAATACTTCCAGGTAAAGTTTGCCCGGTTTCTGTGTGGCATACCCCCAATCTAAAGGCTGAAAAGGGCTGGCAGTAGTACCATAAATCGCTTCATTGTTAACTTTCATCCAGGTACCGATTTCCTTTAAAATCGCCACAGCCGGCGCAGGAATTACCCCTTCAGCATCAGGGCCAACATTCAGCAAAAAGTTACCTCCTTTACTGACCGTTTCGATAAACAGGCGCATCATTTTATCATATGATTTCCAGTTTTTATCATGATCGCTATAGCCATAACTCTCATTGGTAGTATGACTCACCTCCCAATTCATGCCTGGTAATCCTGTTGGCGGAACATACTTTTCAGGTGTTCCCATATCCCCGTTTTTATTTTCCAATCCATCCCAGAAGCGGTTATTCACCAAGATTCCTGGTTGCCATTTGATCAGGTCGGTCAGGATATGTTTGGTACCCCAGGTTTCTCCCTGTCTGTTTTTCGAACTATAATCTAACCAGAGGATATCCATTTTACCGTAGTTATTGGCCAGCTCTTTAATCTGTCCGTACAGGTAATCTTTATAGACCTCATAGTTTGGATTTTCTTTCGGCGGATTAGGTCCAAATTTATCGTAAGAATCCGGATGTTGCCAGTCTAACAGGGAATAATAAGCCCCGGTTTTTAGCCCTGCTTTTTTAAAGGCAGCCACGGTTTCCCCATATAAATCTCTTCCTTTCGGCGAGATATTAGTACCACCGGTTACTTCATTATTTAAGGAATAAGGTTGCTTACTATTAAAAATACTAAAGCCTTCATGGTGTCTGGAAGTGATCACCATATACTTCATACCGGCTTCTTTTGCCAATGCGGCCCAATCTCCGGCATTAAATTTTGAAGCGGTAAACTTTGGTTTCAGTTCTGCGGCATATTCCTTGCTTGGCACGCCTGCCCAGGTCTCAATCCACTCGGCATAGTGTTGCGGATATTGTTTACCCTTCCAGGAGCCCCCAGCAGCGCTATATAATCCCCAGTGAATAAACATACCGAAGCGGGCATCATTGAACCACTTCATGCGTTGATCTTTTGTTTCTGCCCAACCCGGCACCCCTTCATAGGGTTTAGATTCTACCTGAGCAGATAGCCTCCCTACGGTTAAAAGCAGGGCAGCTATTACAGTTACTTTTTTCATTTTGTGTGTTTGGTTTTGTAGGTTCCTTACCAACCTGGTGTTTGTGTAAGATTTTTATTTATAATCATCATTTACTTCCAGCCAGTGCCCATCGGGATCCTGAAAGTAAATCTGTTTGATGCCATCTACTCTTAGTGTGATACTTTGAGCTGCGCCAGCCCAGTTCTCATAAGCAATCTTTTGTGTTTTTAGTTTTTCAATAAACCCCTCCACAGAAGGTACGCTAAAGCACAGGTGTTCGTTTTTATCGAAATTTCCTTTGCCTTTTGCGCCTTTAATTAAATGAAGTTGCCCCGCAGCCCCAAGGCTAAACCAGGTATGTCTACCATCATGAAAAGGTTCCGGAATCTGGTTAAATTCGAAGGTGTTTTTATAGAAATCTGTAGATTTTTCCAGATCTGTTACATACACTGCAATGTGATTTAATAGTGTAGGGCCCGTCTTTGTGGAGCTTTGCGCCTTACTGTCCTGAAAAGGATGACTAGCTAATGTAAAAATAAGTACCATCGTAAAAAGTTTCTTCATCTGTTATTTTAAATTAAAAAATTCAATTTCTCTGTCTAGTCTGTATAAATCAAAACCTATATCCCAATAATCTTTGATGACTTCCCGAAGCTCCAATCCGAATTTTTCATAGAATTTATAAGCCAGTTGGGAGGTCCGGACCGAGATCGTTTTTATCCCTTCCAGCTCTTTAATTTTCTGAATTCTAAATCGGGTTAATGCAGTCCCCAGCCCTTTCCCCTGGCTATCAGGGTGAAAAAAGTCCCAGCTGAGTTTGCCGGTTTCCCCATCTGCCGACAGATTGAAACCTCCGCAACCCAGAATTTCGCCATCTACTTCCACTACATAGTAATTATCGGCAAAATTGTCCAGATAATCTACCAGATCAGCTTCTTCCTCAGGAGAAAAGAAGGTTGGTATATTTAATCTTAACAAATTGAGAATAGGCTCCCTATCGGCAGCCTGATGTTCACGAATGTCAATCTGGTTCATATTTCTAATTTTAGAGCTTCTTGAAGATTCTTCAGAAAGAAAACTGTTCCTTTCCTGAAGAAGCGCAGGCTATGAAGATAGCAATTGCCCATAACAATCCAAATTAAGATAATAATAAAACCAGAACGAAATATTTATTTCCTTATCAGTTTCAAAAGGAAACAACCACCTTTTTGCTAAAATCAACTAGGATGGACAAAAAAAAGGCTTTGCTGTTTAAATCCGGCAACCAGATAAAAACAGCAAAGCCATAACGAGACAAGACTAATAGATCAGCCCCTAAGCATCCGCCAGGGCTATTATAAAATTATAATTTGAGCAAGCTCAACTATATTAGTGACCTGTTGGGATCAGAATATTTACACCGGCCTGAATCGCAGTACCTGCGAATCTGTTTTTAGCGCCAAAGTTTTGAGTTACCCTGGCCATCAAACCAATTTTTTTAGGGGTGATCCAATAAGAGCCAAAACCTCCGATACCATAGATACGATCGGATGCAAATCCACCGTTTGTACCTTTATCATCGCTGATTTGAGTAGCATGGTTTGCAAATAAGCCCACTTCATCCCCTCTGGTATCTAATAAATAAGTAGCACCTAAATCAATAGTCAGGTGACTTCCTTCTTTAAAGTCGATGTCTTTTTGCCATTGGTTAATTTCGAAAGTAGTTGCTGCCGTTAGCCCAACTTTTTTATTTGGTTTGTACCTTACCGCTCCTCTAATGTTGTGCGACCAGTATCCTAAACCTCCATTATCTAATCCATGTGGTTTAAACTTACCTGTAGGTGCCCAGAAACCATAATTAAAGGCATAACTGAATTTCTCTTTAGTCCAGGACAACCATACCGGCTGCACATACATATCACCAAAGCCTACGGTTTTATTCTTAAAAACGTAGCTTCCATCCCCGGTCTGACTAGAGTAATAATCCAGGGCAATGTTTGCTGTTGGGCTGTTCAACATCGGAATGGCCATCATGCCCCAGTTTGCGCCCAATATTTTCCCTTTACCGCCATAAATAGCCATCAGGATAAAAGAGTGGGTTTTTACATTCTGCTTAATATCCAGGGTCGTTGGATTTCCGGGTGCCGGGTTGATTAGACGATCAGACTGTTTCCCCTCTGCATTGTAATAGTTCATATCGGCAAAGCCATACCATACGGGTATGATAAAGCCTGCGTGTGGCGCAAAATAGTCGCCCGGGTTAAACGAAGAGCCATTGTAATGGCCTTGCGAAAACGCGGAGACATAGGAGAACACCACTAAAATTAGAGTAAATAATTTTTTCATAGTTATATTTTTTATCAAAATTTGGGTAGATTATTTGTTGCACACGCTTATAATAGCCATGCAGCAACAATATTGATTAAACACAAATGGATAAATATTGTTTGTGAATTTTATTGGAATTTCATGAAATTATATAAAGCGTTAAAAACCTATATTACCCAGGCATTTAAAGCAATTGAACCATTCACTAAAACCACAAAAACATGAGTCATCAGCAGCATACTCCCCCTACCGAAGAAATCGTATCCCATAATGTATATTTTGAAGGAAAAGTTCAAAGTTTAGGCTTAGAAACACCCACAGGAAAAGCCACGGTTGGCGTCATGAAAAAAGGAAGTTATACCTTTTCAACGGCTTCCGCAGAAAAGATGGTGGTGATTTCCGGAAGTATGGAAGTGGATTTACCAGGTATTGGCCTAAAGAAATACGAAGCAGCCGATTCGTTTGAAGTGGCAGCAGACAGTTCCTTTCGATTGAAATGCGAAGCTGATGTCGCTTATATCTGCTATTACGCCTAAAAAAAAGGGGTTACAAAGCACCCTGCCTGTAACCCCTTTTAAGGAAATTAAATATATAATGTAACTAAAAACTGCGCTTATGCGGTTTGAAGTTTAGCTATATTTCTGTATGGGAATGAACCGAAGATATGACGACGAGCGAATCTACCTGGAGAATCAGCATTAACCAATTTCACATAAACAGCTTTAGGAACACCGAAGTACTCATAAGCACTGCCATCAAGGAAATGTACGGTCAAAACTAAACTAGCCCAGGTGTAATCAGCAATACCGCATGTAGCAGTAGTTTGCGTATATTCTTCAATAGAAAGCTCTAATGTTTCCGGAGCGATACTTACTAAGAAATGATATGCTTCAATGATTTCCTTGCTTTTAGATTCCGCTTCCAATTTAGCTTCTTCACTATCCTGGAATTTATCCGGGTGCCAGTCTTTCATCAAATTCCTGTAAATGGTCTTCAATTCTTTTAGTTCGGCATCCTTTTGTACACCTAATAGTTTTCTGTAGTCAACAATCTTCTTCATAAATATTTTTAATGGCAATAATTGTCTTGAAAAGCAGCCTGTTTTTTAAGGTTAACCTGCTCCGTTTAAACAATATTTTGCAAAGATACGCTTTTTTATATGAAAGATATAGTAAATGTCATTAACAAATCAACTGATACCCTGAGAGATAGGAAGAAATAAACAGGATCACTATTTTTAAATTACATTTGTGCCTTCAACAAAAACCATTTTTCAGGTATGTTTAAAATCGGATTAGCAGAAGATGACCTCAAAATAGCCGGCTTAATAAAAACCGGATTAGAAGAGCAGGGATACCTCGTTACCATTGAATCTAATGGCGAACAGGCCCTAAAAACATTTAAAGATCAGGATTTTCATCTGGTGATTCTGGACATTATGATGCCCGGATTAAATGGTATCGCTGTGTGTAAAGCTTTACGCCATACCGATAAAAATTTACCAATTCTGATGCTCACCGCTTTGGGAACAATTGACGATAAGGTGACAGGACTGAACTCCGGTGCAGACGATTACCTCGTAAAACCCTTCCATTTCAAGGAGTTAGTAGCCAGAATCGAAGCTTTATTGCGCAGACAACATGGCCTATCCAGTGCTCATACCGAAGAACATATCCTGAGTTTTGACGATATCACGCTGAATACCTATAGCAAAGAAGTTAAAAGAGCAGGAACGCTGATTGAGCTCACCGCAAAAGAACATACCTTGTTAGAATTATTTTTACGCAATCCAAACCGCCTCCTTTCCCGACAATACATCGCAGAAAATGCCTGGGATATTAGTTTTGATACCGGAACTAATGTAATTGATGTTTATATCAATTTCCTGCGCAAGAAAATAGAAAAAGGTTTCGACAGAAAGCTGATTCACACTAAAATCGGCATGGGGTATATCCTCAAATAAGCTCGTTATTTATGAAACTGAAAGACCGCCTTTCTTTATACTTCACCCTCATCAGCACTTTAACCCTGTTGGCAGTATTGTGTGCCGTCTATTTTACGTTCATCAAGTTTTTGGAGGCTGATTTCTTTGACCGCCTCACCGACCGCACAATGGTAACGGCCAAGCTCTACCTGGAAGCCGATGAGATTTCTGCAGATTCCTTAAATACCGTTAGAAATCAATACCTGGAAACGTTAAACGGGGAGGTGATCCGGATTTACAATGCAAATAACAGCGCCACTTTTATCGGTGATGACCAGCAATACTGGAGTCATGAGACCATTGAGAAGGTTAGAAAAAATAAGAAAATTCAGTTTATTGATGGCGACAGGCAGGTAGTCGGCATTTTTTACAAGGATAATCAGGGCGATTTTGTGATCCTGGCTTCTGGAATAGATCAAAGCACACATGTGAGGATAGAGAAATTGCAAAAGATCATGGTGATGATCTTTGTCTTCATTTTTATTGGCTTACTACTTTCCGGTAGGTGGATCGCCAAAAAGATATTAAAACCGCTGGATCTTTTTATCGAAGAGGTGAAGCAAATCAAATCTCATAACCTTCATTTCAGGGTTCAGGAGGGGAATAATAAGGATGAAATCAATTTACTCGCCCAAAATTTCAATAATCTGATGGCACATCTGGAACAGGCTTTCGTTTTACAAAAGACTTTTATAGCCAATGCCTCGCATGAGCTGAGGACGCCAATTACGCGGATGATGATCAGCGCTGAAATCACTTTATCGCAGGAAAGACAAATTGAAGATTATAAAAAAGCCTTGCTTTCTGTGATGGAAGATTCCGAAAAGATGGACAATATCATTACCGGGCTACTCAATCTTGCCCAGGCAGATCTGGAATTCGGGGCACCGGAATTGAAAGACATCAGGATCGACGAAAGCCTCTGGGCCTTATCGGAAGAATGGAACAAAAAAGGAGCTGGTAAGCTGATTGTAGACATTAAAAATATGCCGGAAGACCCGGCTGAACTGCTCGTAAAGGCTAACCCGACCCTATTAGAGATTGCTTTAAGTAATATTATCTCCAATGCCTTTAAGTTTTCGGACCACCAGGATGTACATTGCTTACTGGATATCCAGGCGAAAGAGACGGTAATTTCTATCCGTGATAAAGGTCCGGGAATTCCTGAGGAAGTACAAACGGAAATCTTTAAACCTTTTTACAGTTTCAGTGCAGAAAGTGGCCATGAGGGCCATGGGATGGGACTCTATATGGCACAGAAAATCATCAACCTGTTTAACGGAAAGCTAGTGGTTAGGTCTGAAAAAGACCAGGGCGCTACTTTTATCATTCATTTTCCGAAATACTAAACACGATCTACATTCAACGAAAACATAATCCATATTCCACGAAAATACGATCGGCATTCCTCGCTATCTGTATCAAAGGATGTCTCCTCTAAATTTTAATCCCCTTTTAATTTCTCTTTAATTAGGGTTTAATTCCCTCCGGATAGCTTTGCCGGTAATGAAAAGACAATTAATTCTGTGCAGCCTGCTCTTGCTGGGCTTCTGCCCGGTTGGCATGACTCAAGATAGCCTAAAACTTAGTCTCCGGGAAGCCGAGCAATTATTCATCAAGGGTAATTACGAACTCATCGCCCAAAATTACCAAACGGAACAAGCGAAAGCAGAAATCATTACGGCCAAACTTTTCGACAATCCGGAACTGAGCTATGAGAATCTTCTCTACAACCATGAAACGAAAAGATTTCTGGAAACCTCTAAAGCTACCGGTCAATATAGCGCGCAAATTTCACAGCTGATTAAACTCGCAGGAAAAAGGAATAAGAACATCCAATTGGCTAATACAGGCGTAAAAATGGCGGAATATGAGTATTTCGACCTGATGCGCAGTCTACGTTACCAATTGCGCACCGATTTTTACAAGGCTTATTATGCACAGCAATCCGCAGCAATTTATGAACAACAAATTCATTCTTTAACACAATTACTCGCCGCTTCTGAGCAACAACTTAAGCTCGGGAACATCGCGCTGAAAGACCTCATCAGGATCAAATCGCTGGTTTACAACTTAAAAAACGAATACATCAGTTTACTCAATGATATAGAAGATATGGAAAGCTCGCTAAAGGTGATGACCAATATCAAACCTGATGTTGCCTTACAATTGACCTTGCTTCCGGAAGAGGAACAAAACTTTTCATTTGAAAAACAACCTTATTTACAGCTCTTAGAAAGTGCTAAAGCCAACCGCTCAGATTTGCAGCTGGCCAGAACAGCGGTCAGCTATGCAGAAAACAACCTCAGGCTACAAAAAGCAAATGCCATTCCTGATGTAGAACTTTCAGTCAGCTATGACCTGAAAGGGAATTATCCGGAAAAATACACGGGATTGGGCGTCAAAATTCCGTTGCCTCTTTTCAGTAGAAATCAGGGTGAGATTAAAAAGGCCAGAATCGCTATTGAAGCTGGAAATATGAATTTCAGGCAAAAGGAAAATGTACTCGAAAACGAGGTTTATAACAGCTATAAATCAGCCATAAGAACAGAAAGCCTGTACCAGAGTCTGGATCATAATTTCAGTACCGATTTTACGAAGCTCATCCAGGAAGTGACCAAGAACTACCGCAGCAGGAACATCAGCCTGATCGAATTTCTGGATTTCTATGATTCCTACAAAGAAAACACCTTGCAATTAAACCAGCTGAAATATGAACGGATGAATGCGAAGGAAGAAATCAATTACGTTACCGGTTCTTCCATTTTCAAATAAGTTTTATAAGCTACACCCATTTTAAATCATTTATCCCTCATGCATATCTTTCTAAAAAACATCAGTAAACTGGCTTTAATTGGATTGGTCATCGCCAGTCAGAGTTGCAACAGCTCCAAAGAAGCCCCGGTATCAGAGAAATTTGCAGTCACAGACTCGCTCATCAACAGGCTATTAATAGATACCGTACAACAGGCAAATAACAGGACAGACCTGAGTTTTTCAGCAAAAATCACTGCGAATGAGGAGCGCAAGGCAGAAATCTTCCCGATGTTGAGTGGCACGGTACGCAGTGTACCTGTCAGATTGGGAGATCAAGTAGTTGCCGGACAAGTATTAGCCACCCTGGGTAGTGTAGAAATGGCCGGATTTGATAAAGAAGCGATCAGTGCTGCCGCGGAATTGAGAAATGCGGAAAGACAGGTAAAACAAGCAGAAGAACTTTATAAAAGCGGTTTATCCTCCGCCAGGGAATTGGAAGAAACGAAAAACGACTTCCTGGTTAAACAGGCAGAAAACAAGCGCGCGCTTGCTACCCTAAAATTAAACGGTGGTAATCATACTGGCAATTACACGGTTAAATCACCTTTAACGGGCTTCATCATTGAGAAAAATGTGAATGCAAACATGCAGGTACGTCCGGATAATGACAATAATCTGTTTACGGTAGCAGATCTTTCTAAAGTTTGGGCGATGCTGAACATCTACGAATCTGATATATCCAGGATCAAAGAGGGCGACGAAGTTCAGCTTTCTATCCTTTCCTATCCGGAAAAAACTTTCAAAGGAAAGATTGATAAGATCTATAATGTGGTTGATCAGGAGAGCAAGGTGATGAACGCCAGGGTGATTGTTCCCAATCCAGGGTATTTATTAAAACCAGGCATGATGGCAACGGTATTGGTTGCGGCCAAATCAGGAATCGATTTGCCAGTTGTAAATGCCAGAACGATCATCTTCGATGAGAACAAAAATTATGTACTGGTCGTTGATCCGGGAAATAAAGTACGCATACAGGAAGTGGAAATCGGCCGTAAAACTGCCGACAAAGCCTATATCAGTAAAGGCTTAAAGGCTGGCGACCGTGTGATCGCGTCTAAGCAGGTCTTCTTATTTGAGAGCCTGAAAAACTAACCTATTCCTCAACACAAAAAACAGCTATAATGAATAAATTCATTAAGATGGTTATTGGCTTTTCGCTGAATAACAAATACTTTATTTTCTTTGCCACTTTCATTTTGATACTGGCAGGATACCTCAGTTTTAAGCATACTACCATTGAAGCTTTTCCGGATGTAACCAATACCAACATTACCATTATCACCCAATGGCCGGGCAGAAGTGCCGAAGAGGTGGAGAAGTTTGTGAGCAGACCTTTAGAGATTGCCATGAACCCTACCCAGAAAAGAACCAGCATCCGCTCCTCTTCTCTTTTTGGCCTTTCTATCGTAAAAATCACGTTTGAAGACGATGTAGATTATGCGGAAGCCAGGGTTCAGGTCAACAACCATATTGAAGAAGCAGATTTACCCGAGGGACTGAGGCCGGAGGTACAACCCCCTTACGGGCCCACAGGAGAGATTTTTCGTTATACATTAAGTAGTGATACCAAATCAATAAGGGAGTTAAAAACCTTGCAGGATTGGGTGATCCAACGGGAATTATTATCCGTTCCGGGCATTGCCGATGTGGTAAGTTTTGGTGGCGAGGTAAAGACTTACCAGATCACGGTAGATCCGCAAAAAGCCATACAATATGGCGTGAGTGCGACCGAATTATTTGATGCCGTTTCCAAAAGCAATGTCAATGTTGGCGGGGACGTAATTGTCCAGGCCGGACAGGCTTATGTGGTTCGCGGTATCGGGATTTTGAACAATATTGAAGAGATTAAAAATGTGGTGGTTGATAACTTTAACGGGACTCCGGTCTATGTTAAGACAATCGCAGAAGTCGCAGAATCGGCCTTACCTCGCTTAGGACAGGTGGGCCGGGACCAGGATCCCGACGTGGTTGAAGGGATCGTGGTTATGCGCAAAGGTGAAAATCCGAGCGAGGTGATCAGCAGGTTAAAAGAAAAGATTAAAAACATTAATGAAAATATCTTGCCGGCAGATGTCAGGATTAACCCTTTCTATGACCGGGAAGACCTCGTAAATTATGCCACACACACCGTAATGGGCAATATGATGGAAGGGATTATTTTTGTAACCCTGATTGTATTCTTGTTTATGGCCGATTGGCGGACTACCCTGATTGTGTCCATTATCATTCCTTTAGCCTTATTATTCGCCTTCATTTGCTTGAAAATGAAGGGAATGTCGGCCAATTTATTATCTATGGGGGCAATAGATTTCGGGATCATCATTGATGGCGCCGTAGTCATGGTCGAGGGAATTTTTGTGGCCCTCGACCATAAAGCCAAAAAAGTAGGCATGGAGAAATTCAATGGCCTGAGTAAACTGGGACTGATTAAGAAAGCTTGTTTGGAGAATGGAAAGGGTATTTTCTTTGCCAAACTGATCATCATTACCGGCCTGCTTCCCATCTTTACTTTCGAAAAGGTAGAAGGAAAAATGTTCTCGCCGCTGGCCTGGACTTTAAGTTTCGCCCTCTTAGGTGCCTTGCTGCTTACGTTTACCCTGGTTCCGGCATTGGCAAGTGTCTTGTTGAGGAAAAATGTGCGGGAGAAACACAACATATTTTTGGAGTTCCTCACTAAATACGTAATCCTTTTCTTCGATAAGTGCTTTAAATTCAAAAAACTGGCATTTGGTATTGCTATGGGGATCCTGGTGATCGGCTTGTTCAGTTATCGATTTATGGGGACAGAATTTCTGCCTACTTTGGATGAGGGTTCTATTTATGTGCGTGCTACAGGGCCACTTAGTATTTCCCTGGAGGAGACAAAAAAGCTTTCCAACGAACTCCGCAAGATCTTTTTAAGCTTTGAAGAGGTGAAACAGGTGATGTCGCAAACCGGCAGACCGAATGATGGAACCGATGCTACCGGCTTTTACAATATGGAGTTTCATGTAGACATTTATCCGAAGAAGGAATGGAAGCGAAAACAGACGAAAGAGCAGCTGATTGAGCGGATGCAGGAGAAGTTAAAGAGTTTCCCTGGGATTAGTCTCAACTTCTCACAACCCATCTCTGACAACGTAGAGGAAGCGGTTTCCGGTGTCAAAGGTTCTATTGTAGTGAAGCTGTTTGGCAATGATTTCCAGTTTATGGAGAAAGAGGAAGAGAAGATTGAAGACATTTTGAAAACTGTGGAGGGGATTGAAGACTTGGGGATACTCCGGAATCTTGGTCAGCCAGAATTACAGATCAATCTGGATCAAAAGAAAATGGCCTTGTATGGCGTGAGTACTGCGGATGCCAATGCGGTTATCGAAATGGCTATCGGTGGAAAAGCAGCGACTCAAATCTATGAGGGGGAACGTAAATTCGACCTGATCATCCGTTATCCGGAAGATTTCAGAAAAGACGAAAGTGACATTGCTAAATTGCGTATCCCGACTATTTCAGGGGCAAAAGTGCCATTAGGCGAGATCGCCAGCATCAGAAAAATCACGGGTCCCAGCATCATTTACCGCGACAAACACCAACGTTATGGTGCTATCAAATTTTCTATCCGGGGAAGAGATATGGGCAGTGTGATTGCGGAGGCTCAGGCCAAAGTAAATGAGAAAATCAAGCTCCCTAAGGAGTATAAACTGGAATGGGCAGGTGATTTTGAGAACCAGCAAAGGGCAACCAGCAGGTTATCGCAAGCGGTTCCCATCAGTTTACTACTCATCTTTTTCATTTTATTTGTACTGTTTGGAAACATTAAAGATTCGCTCTTGGTGTTAAACAATGTGCCTTTTGCAATGGTTGGTGGTATCCTGGCCATCCTCGCTACCGGCATCAATTTCAATATCTCTGCGGGGATTGGTTTTATCGCCTTATTTGGAATTTGCGTGCAGAATGGGGTGATCCTCATTACGAAGTTTAAACACAATATGATAGAGTTAAAGCATCGTCCGGACTGGACTTTTGCTGATGCAATAAAAGACGGGGTAGCAAGTAGGATGCGTCCGGTGATTATGACTGCCCTGATGGCTGCAATTGGCCTGATGCCTGCGGCATTGTCTACCGGGATAGGTTCTGAAGCCTCCAAACCTTTGGCCATTGTGGTGATTGGCGGATTAATGACCAATACGCTGTTTAACCTTTTTGTATACCCAATAGTCTTCTATTGGGCATACAAACGAAAAGTTGAATCATATTAAATTAAAACGCTGTTTAAATGCCTATAAGTCCGGTGCGTTATATACTGCTATCTCTGAAAGTACCGGGCAGGCATTTGCTTCCAGAATATGGATACGAATTTTACTTGTTTTTAAAGTAGGAAATGAAAGGATTCTTTTATGTCCGATCGTGCTTTGCGTGTCTATGGTTTTATAGGTATTGTCATCCGCCAGGTACGCTACAGAAAATGATTTGACACGTTGTCCGAGCTTAATATATTCCTGAAGAACCACACGATTAACAGCGCTTACTTTGCCCAGATCGATGGTAATGGTCGCTGTTTTCAGCTGATCATCGGTAGCCCAATAGCTTGCCGGATTTCCGTCAGTCAGGTTTGAAGCTGTAAATTGCGTCCCTTTTCTGGTATTGCTAGCGGTTACTTTTTTCCCTTTGGCCAGGTTTATTTTATAGCTGGCATCAATTGTTTTTCTAAACTCCATCAAACGGGTGGAGTCATTGGGATGGATTAGCCCTTCGCGGTTTACCGGAACATTCAGTAACAGGTTGCCATTACGTCCGATGGAAGTTTCATAAATAGAGACCAGTTCTTTTAAAGTTTTCACTTTATCATCCGTTTTCGGACTGTAGAACCAGCCTGGTCTGATAGAAACATCTACTTCGGCAGGGATCCAGTACTTACCATTTTCATTTCCGGTGTTCAATATTTTAGCTGCAGGTGCATCTGCTCCTACTCCAAAACCATCGGTATTTAAGGTCGACCAGTTTGTGGCACCAGCAACACCGCTTTCATTACCCATCCAGCGGGCATCAGGACCAACGTCAGAAAAAATCACCGCCTGTGGGTTGTTCTTTCTAACGATACTGTTGAACAGTTTAAAATCATAGGCCTGATTTTTCTCTTTTTCTCCTTTTGCACCATCAAACCATTGTTCGAAAACAGGCCCGTATTGGGTGTGGACTTCAGTTAAGGTTTTGGCAAAAATATCGTTGTATTCCGGAGTTCCGTATTTAGGATGGTTGCGGTCCCATGGCGAAAGGTACACGCCAAATTTCAATCCGTATTCTTTACAGGCTGCAGCAAGTTCTTTCAGCACATCACCTTTACCATTTTTCCAGGCACTTTCTCTTACGGTATGGGTACTATATTTACTTGGAAACAGGCAAAAACCATCGTGGTGTTTTGCCGTGATGATGATCGCTTTCATACCCGCAGCTTTGGCGGTACGTGCCCATTGCCGGGCGTCCAGCTTTGTTGGATTAAAAACCTTGGGATCTTCATCGCCATGCCCCCATTCCTTGTCTGTAAAGGTATTTGGTCCGAAATGGATGAACATATAATATTCCATATCCTGCCAGGCCAGCTGATTTTTATTCGGAACAGCCCCATACGGAGCAGGTGCTTTTTGCGCAATCGCACAACTCGTGCTCAGTAAAAAAGAACACAAGAAAAAAAACGAAGACTTATTCATACAGTAAAATTCATTTATGGTTAGGTATTGCCCACTAAATTGCAATATATAAGCGGCTGTAAGTTCATTTTTTTTGCCATTAAATTAAATGATTTTGGCCTGGTTTACAGCAATATGCAAACACTAAGGGCATTTAGGTGTTATATTAAAAATTAAACCCAGCAAACATGAAAGACAAGGAAAAAGGTCCGGACGAGTTTGACATTCATCTGGATATCGATGGTGCAGATACCATCATAACCGTAAAACCGGAGGAAACCAGTGATGGTGCCCGTTATTTCGTCTGCTTTATTGGTCCTGATAAAATCACCCAGCTTCGGGAAGAACTGGATGGAAAATGGGAGCAGATATGGGGAATATTAGACCATTATATGGTCGATGCTATCGGAAAAGAAATTAATCACCGTCATTAATCATGAGTACTCCTTTAAAATTAAGATCCGGCAGGTTCTCTATTGAGAAACACCAGTATGAGAATATCGGCTGGTCGGAACGTATGGTATCGATGTTCCTGAGCGGAGCATTGATCAGTTGGGGTTTAAGAAAACCTTCCAAATCTAAGTTTCTTTATGGTGCTTATATGGCCTATCGCGCGGCTACAGGGCGTTGTTTATTTTATGAACAATTGGGAATTGATGCCCGTAGACCACGTGCGGTTAATATCCGCGGGGAGTTTATCATCGAAAAACCTGCCCATGAAGTGTTTTTATACTGGCGTAACCTGAATAACCTTCCCGGAAGCATTCAGCATCTATTAGATGTAAAAGTAATAGATGAACATTTGTCTACCTGGAAGTCTAAGGTGATTGGCAATTTGTTTTCCGTAAACTGGGAAGCAGAAATTGTAAAAGAAGAGCCCGGACGTTTAATTGGCTGGAAATCCGCTGCCGGCTCCTTGCTTTCCCATGTGGGCAGGGTAGAATTTACCCCTTCGGAAGATGGAAAAGAGACCTTTATGAAAGTGGTATTGTCTTATCGTCCGGTTGGAGGAGGTGTAGGAATCGGTCTTTCGAAACTGATGAATCCTTATCTGGAGGACTTATTGAAAAAGGAAATGAAAAACTTTAAACATACTATTGAGCATAAGACACCGGTTTATACCTAAAGCAAGAAGGCCTGTAAATGATACAGGCCTTCTTGCTTTTATATAAAATTCCCTTCTACTGAAAGCTGATTAAGTTGCCGCACCTATTGCCACTACAATCAATAAAAAGATACTGATTGCCAGGATGGCCAGCATACATATCGTCATAATTCCTACAAATTTAAACAGGGATTTCATCTTCGAGGTTGCTTCTGCCAGGCTATCCTGGTCCAGATATAATACCGCGTGTTGCGCAGCATTAGCATATTTAAACAACATCAGGGAAGGATAAAAATAAAGAATTCCACTGATCAGATAAGTTGCAGTAGTTGCTGCAACACCACCATTACCCACCGGAGCAGCTCCTAAGGCACTGAAGGACGCGAGCAAACTTGGCATAGTTAAAGACAAGATGATCATCAGCACACAACCTACAAATCCAACAATCGACAGAAATTTTGCCCATTTGGCGGTTTCATAGATATCGCTGCGGATATCTTCCGTAATAATAAGTGTTTCAACCTCTGTATGATCTGGTTTTGTTTCTTCGATTTCTTCCATGTAACTGTTCTTAAACGTTAATTAGTTTTTAGATACCCTAAACATAAAGAATATTTTTAAAAAATTGGTAGCTTTGCGGCAAAACTAGAAAAAATCATTCATGGCATTACAATGTGGTATAGTTGGTTTACCAAATGTTGGAAAATCTACCTTATTTAACTGTTTATCTAACGCAAAAGCTCAAGCGGCTAATTTCCCTTTCTGTACAATTGAACCTAACATCGGTGTGATCACCGTTCCAGATGAAAGGTTAACTAAATTGGCCGAATTGGTACAGCCAAACCGTATTGTTCCAAATACAATTGAGATTGTTGATATTGCAGGTTTAGTGAAAGGTGCTTCCAAAGGTGAAGGACTAGGTAATCAATTTTTGGGTAATATCAGGGCTACAAGTGCCATTATCCATGTTTTGCGTTGCTTTGACGACGGAAACGTGATTCACGTTGACGGTTCTGTTGATCCGATTCGCGATAAAGAAATTATAGATACTGAGTTACAACTTAAAGATCTTGATACGATTGCAAAACGTATTCAGAAAGTAGAGAAAATGGCTAAAACCGATAAGGATGCCAAAAGAACTTTCGATATTTTAAGCGTAATCAAAACTCATGTAGAATCCGGCCAATCGGTACGTTCCGCAGCAGTTGCAGCAGAAGATTTCGACTTTATTGAGGAAATGGGTCTATTGACTCAAAAGCCAGTGCTTTACGTTTGTAATGTTGATGAAAACTCTGTGATCAACGGCAATGCTTATGTAGACCGCGTTAAAGAAGCAGTAAAAGATGAGAAAGCTGAAGTTTTAGTGATCTCTGCGAAGATAGAATCAGAAATTGCAGAACTGGAAAGTTATGAAGAGCGTCAGGAATTTTTAGCTGACCTTGGCTTAACAGAATCTGGTGTAAACAAACTGATTGTTGCGGCTTACCGCCTGTTAGATTTATATACTTACTTCACCGCTGGTGTTCAGGAAGTACGTGCATGGACGATTACTAAAGGATTTACTGCGCCTCAGGCTGCCGGTGTAATTCACACAGACTTTGAAAAAGGTTTTATCCGTGCGGAAGTAATCAAATATAATGACTTCGTTACTTTAGGTTCTGAAGCCGCTTGTAAAGAAGCTGGTAAATTAGCTGTAGAAGGAAAAACATATGTTGTAGAAGATGGAGACATCATGCACTTCCGTTTTAACGTATAAATAATTTTAAGCGTTTAAAGAGCTTAAAAAGAAAACCGGATGACTCGTTCTAACGAAGCATCCGGTTTTTTTGTGCCGGTCTGTTTTCCGGTTTATATTTTAAGAAAGGTTTTAGAATAACCTGATTTATTTTAAGTTTTAGAGAAGCACCCCAGTCAGGAACATCACAGCTACTGAGAAGTAAATGATCAGTCCGGTTACATCTACTAACGTAGCTACAAAGGGCGCGGATGAGGTTGCCGGATCTGCACCCAGCTTTTTCAGGATTAAGGGCAGCATAGAGCCTGCCAATGATCCCCATAAAACTACACCAACCAGTGATACGCCAACGGTAATCCCGATCAGCACCCAATGCGGGCCGTACATCGGGGTAAACAAAGTCCAGACAAATATCCTTAAGAAACCAATACACCCCAATACGATACCGAGCATTAATCCTGAAATGAGTTCTCTTCTCATCACTCTCCACCAGTCTCCAACAGTAATTTCGCCCAAAGCCATCGCCTGAATAATTAGTGTAGAGGCCTGAGAACCACTATTTCCACCACTTGAAATGATGAGGGGAACAAACATAGCCAGAATCACCGCCTTGGCAATATCTGCTTCAAAATGTCCCATTGCAGTGGCAGTCAGCATTTCTCCAAGGAAAAGTACCACCAGCCAACCGATTCTTCGTTTAAATAAACCAAAGATTGGCATGTCTAAATAGGGCTCATCCAGTGCCTGGGTACCCCCTATTTTCTGCATATCTTCTGTATATTCTTCATTTGCAATCCAAAGAATATCATCTACGGTTACGATACCTAACAACACATTATGGTCGTCTACAACAGGTAAAGCGACACGGTTATTCATTCTAAAGATGTTAATTGCTTCTTCCTGATGGTCGTTTGCTTTTAAAGCGATCAGTCGGCGGTCGGTTAAATCCCCGATTTTTGCCTCTGGATCTGCCAGGAGAATTTCCCTGATTCTGATATCATCTAATAAGGTTCCGTCTTTATCGATCACATAAATAACATCGATGGTTTCGGAGTTTTTCCCATAACGTCTGATATGTTCCAACACTCTGGTTACCGTCCAGTCCTTTTTTACCGCCACATAATCCGGCGTCATCAACCTTCCTACACTGTCTTCTTCGTATCCTAGAAGGGAAAGTGCTTCGACTCTATCTTTTGCGGGTAGCAAAATGATCAGTTTCGTTACTGCTTCACCACTAAGTTCAGAAAATAAAGAGGTACGGTCATCGGGAGGCAACAGGTTAATTAACTCAGCGAGCTTATGACCGGGAAGTTTTTTAATGATTCTTTCCTGAGTTGGAAAGTCGAGGATTCTAAAAACGTTAACTGCCCTTTTGATGGACAAGGTATCTATAAAGGTAACTGCGTGTTGGGGAAGTTCGTCTATCAGGTGTTCAACGTCCGAAATATTCAGGTTGTCTAAATATTCCTTTAACTGTGTATTGTCTTCCTGCGCTAAGAGCTTTTCGATCTCTTCAACAATCATTTCTTCCATACGCCCCTACTTTACATGATTTTCATTAATGTATTCTTTTAATGCCGAAGTCCTTACGATGCGATTTATGGATCAGCAATTCCTCAGTAACGGCATTTATCATTTTTGCAAAAGTGCCTTTTTATTTTCGAAAAACGGCCTTTATAACGGATTATTATTGTCTTTTCCGGGAAGCTTCTGATTTTGAAAGCAGCGATACATCTATCCTATTCATTATCAAGATTTAATAGAACAGATTTGAGGCTGGATTTGATTTATTTATTTGAGCAAGAAAGCGTAATTTTTCTGACAAATGCCGCATTTTTAATGTATAGACTGGATTTTGATGCCTTAGAAATCAGGAAAAGGTCGAAATTGAAAGAGTATTAAGGAATAACCAATCTAATTGATATATTTGCCGAAATGTTTCCGTAGTTCAATGGATAGAATTGTTGATTCCGGTTCAACAGATATGGGTTCGAATCCCTTCGGGAACACTTATAAGCCTTTCAGTGAAAACTGGAGGGCTTTTTTTATAGTAAATTTTAAATTCAACAGCCAGCTCCGGACGATTAGACGTATTTTTCAGGTAAAACAGGATCGTATTGCAGTAGCAACAACAATCAGTAAGCTGTGCGATTATGTACAGCATAACCGTCCGTTAACGGACAGTAAAGCGATTAAAAGGGCTAATTGACGCTGTTTAGCCGCTTTAGGAAGTATGGCATACAATTGGTCTAGCCCAGGAAAATAAAATAGCATCATGTTTAAGACAAACTTAAAAATCGCAATAAGAAACCTTTGGAAGCACAAAGGCTTTACCCTGATCAATATTGGTGGATTGGCAATTGGTTTGGCCTGCTGCCTGATGCTATTACTCTATGTAAATTACGAATGGAGTTACAATAAACAATTGAAAGATCTCGACCGGATTTACATGACCCGGTTAAATCTAAAAATCAATGAGCGCCTGAGTACTACCCGTGCCACTCCTGGAATACTAGCGGCAACCGCATTACAAACGATACCGGGTGTAGAGCAGGCTGCAAGAATTACCATGGGCACCAGAGATAAGTTTTTTAGTCACCAGGAAAACAACTTTAAACTCAACAGTCTCTTTGTTGACCCCTCCCTATTGAAAATTTTTGATTATCAATTCATATCCGGCAATGCCAATCAGGCCTTAAGCGAACCCAATTCGATCTTGCTGACGGCCAGTACGGCAAAGCGTCTATTTGGAAATGAAAATCCCCTTGGGAAAACTGTAAAATGGGATAACCGCAAGCTTTTAAAGGTTACAGCAGTGATTGAAGATCTTCCGGAAAACCAGAGCTTCCAGTTTGACGCCTTACAAACCAGGGCCCTTTTTGAACAGGAAAATCCTGATGAAAAACAGACCAATTGGGGCTCCATTACCTGCATCACCATTTTTAAACTTAAAGATGCGGATAACTTTGTAGCAGCAGATGCTTCCCTCAGAAAGCTGATTGCTACCCATGATAAAGATACCAACATGGAAGCTTTCTTATTCCCTTATTCCAAATTCCGTCTTTATGACAAATTTGAAAACGGCAAACCTATCGGTGGAAGAATTGACCAGGTGAAGCTTTTTCTCTTCCTTGCTTTTTGTGTTTTGCTAATTGCCAGCATCAATTATATGAACCTTTCTACCGCACGTTCTGAGAAACGCGCAAGAGAAGTAGGGATCAGAAAGGCGATGGGTTCCACCAGATTTAACCTCATGGGTCAGTTTATCCTCGAATCACTGTTATTATCTTTCCTGGCCTTACTACTTGCTTTTGTGTTGCTGGAGCTGAGCTTACCCTACTTCAATAATTTATTGAACATTCAAATCCAGATAGATTACCGTTCTTACCTGTTCTGGGCCACATTGGTCGCGCTGGCCTTATTTACGGGCTTCCTTGCCGGTAGCTATCCAGCCTTCTATCTTTCCTCCTTCAGCCCAATTAAAGTACTTAAAGGATTCAAAGGGAATGGCGCATCCTCATTATCCATCCGTAAAATCCTGGTTATTGTACAATTCAGTTTATCGGTCTGTATGATCATCTGCGCTATAGTAGTCTATACGCAAATTCAATTCATGAAGAACAAGCCTTTAGGGTTCAACAGAGATAACCTTGCACAGCTGGATATTGAAGGAGAATGGACCAAACCTGTTGTTTTAAAACGCTTCAAAGAAGAGCTTAAAAAATCAGGCGCCATTGTTTCTGCCACAGAATTTGCCAATTCCTTTACCGAAGACGGCAGTATAGCCGGTGATATCGGCTGGCCGGGGAAAGCTGCCAACGACAATTCTATCATTGATTACAGAAGCACTGGTTATGATTTCATCACTACCATAGGCGCCAAACTTGTTGCAGGAAGGGATTTTGATCCTAAGTTCCTTGCAGATACCGCAACATCTGTCTTGCTCAATGAAACAGCAGTACAAACCATGGGACTTAAAACCCCGGTCGGCACGCAAATTACCTGGGGTAGCAATCCTCCATTAACCATTGTTGGCGTGGTAAAAGATTACTACAATGAATCTACTGGCTCCAAAGTGAGCCCTACCCTATTCTACTTTGATCCTAAGCAAAGTGAGGTTTTAATCCTGCATTTGAACCCTGCGCTACCTTTATCGAAGTCCGTAGCCCTGGTTAATAAGATCAGTGCAGAAATGAATCCTGCATTTCCACTAACGCTGAATTTCACCAGTCAGGGAATGGAGAAGCAATTAGAAGAAGAAAAACTCCTGAGTGTATTGTCCAATATATTTGGTGGTTTCGCCATTTTCATTTCTTGTCTTGGCTTACTCGGACTTGCTTTATATATGGCTGAACAACGGAGCAAAGAAATCAGCATCAGAAAAGTACTAGGTGCAGATTTGAGGAACATTCTGATTCTTTTAAACAAGGACTTTATGAAACTGGTGATCATTTCGAATCTGATTGCCTTTCCCCTGGCCTATATCATTGCCAAAAACTGGCTCAGTAAATATGACTATAAGATCGAGATCTCCATTTGGCCATTCGTTATTGCAGGTCTGATTTCCTTGATTATTTCCATATTAACGGTCAGCATGCAAACGTTCAAAGTGGCAAAGGCTAATGCAGTCGATGCGCTGAAATATGAATAAATCTTTGCAAATAAAAAACGGGATAGCTTAAGCCATCCCGTTTTTTATTGTGATAAGGTTATCAGATGGATAAGAAATCAATAGATCTGATACCTAACTATTATTTAGTGATGCCAAACATCAATACCAAACGGTCATTCTGATAGAGGTTCAAAGTCTGGTCTGCCACATCGAATTTAAAGTTTTTACCGCCCAAAATGTTAAGGAATTTACTTTCCATTTCATTCAATGCCTGATCCATACAAGCACGACGGGTACTGGCTGCCGAGCCAAAAGCAATACTGGTGCTTCCGGCGTCATAAGTACCGAAGTAATTATTGCAACCTGAATTCCCACTAAAACGACGATCTGCAAGGTTAAAAGAAATCGTAATCGGTGAGTTTTGTTGGGTAACCCCATCCATCTGGATCAGTTTCCAACGGTTTTTACCAATATAACTCCAGATATCATTACTGTTGTTCGCTTCCGTTCTAAACTCCAAAGCTTTATCTTTTCCTTTATAAAAGGTCAGTGTATTTCCACTGGTTTCCAGCCTGTAAGTTTGCTCGCCTAAAGCCCTGGTAAAATCAGACTCCAGCTTATTTACCTTTTCATCTGCACAAGCCATCATGGTTGAAGCCACATTTCCGAAGGTCAGACTTTTACTTTTCGGACTATATTTGAAAGCTCCGAAGATGCTGTTACAGCCACCGGATCCGTTAAATTTATTTCCTTTTTCGTCCAGCATAATAAAAACGCGGTCAGAATTTACCGCTACACCATTCATCCTGCTCAGGGTCCATTTCTGATTTGCCGCAGCCTGTAATGGATCTTTACCTAATGAAGGTTTTAGGGCTATCTTTTCTTTCTTAATTACTTTTTTCAGTTTGTAGGTATAAGCAGACGCATCGGCAGGAACATTTTTCCTTTTTGTCCTGATTACTGAAAGCGTGTAACGATAACCTTCCTGGTGCTTAAAGCCCTGGATTTCGCTATAGAACAGCTCCCAGTTTTTGCTGTTTTTGTATTTTACCTGTAAACAATTCATTGGCGCAACCCCTGTACAGGAGGCACGGTCTTCCTTCACCATCAGCGTGATCACATCCGCAGCCATTGCGCTGGCTATGCTACCAAAAACAATCAGCAGCGACAGAATTCCTTTTTTTGTAATGATACTTTTTAACATTTTGCGTGTATTTAAAATGAGCTATAACAACTGTCCAATCCGACAGCACCTGGTGACTGCAATTCTCACACCAAAATTAAACCGACTTTATATACCACGCAAAATGCAGTAAAATCACCCAAAGTACTAAAGTCCCAGAATCCCTTTCAAACTCGCTTCGGTATATCCGGCACTTGCCGTCATTCCTTTACCACCGATACAAGTACGAATATGGATGCAATCCTCAATGTTATATTCCAGAATACGTTCTGTAGGATGCTGCGGATAAAATCCTGCCCAGGTAGTTCCCATATCACGAAGGTTAAAGTTCACAATACGCTCCCCTTCTTTCAACATCAGCTCATTGATGTGTTGTTTTACATTAAAACCAAGGTCATCAAAATGCGCAACATCAGCATATTCATGAGAATCACCGATGATAAAGCTACCATCAACTGCTTTTTTGAAGAGCATATGAATGCCCCATTCTTTGAGTTCTTTATAATGATCCGGGGTACTCAACTGCTTAAATGAAGGGCAGTATTCTTCGAAACTTTCATACCTTCTGATGGTCAGTCCGGTTAAAATATTCCCTTCTAAAGGCACTTCCGGCATCGGTACGGTGCGCATCATTTGAAGCTTACTGATCACCTGTCCGCTGGAAGCGAATAATTCAGGGAACAACAGTTTAAATTCATAGCCGTTACAAAGTATGGCTTTATCCGCCTGGAAGCTACGATTGCCAGTCACCAGAACAGATACACCGCTTCCTGTAGGTGTACAATCAATAACCGGAGCGTTACACAGCAAGGTATATCCTTCAAATTTCGATTGCATAAATTCCTGAAGACGATAAATCATCAAAGCTGGCTCTACACTAACTTCCTGTTTAAAAAACAGGCCTTCTTTTGCATAACTGCTTCTGATGGCTGGGTATTTAGTTAAAACAGCTTCCTTACTTAGCAACTCCTGTTGATACCCTAAAGTGTCATAATGTGCTTTCAGCTCATGGATCAGGTTTTGTTCCTCGTCATCCGAAGCAATATAAACACTGCCGTTATTACGCACAGAAATATCAAACTGATCTTGAATTTCCTGGTAGATTTCCAGTCCGCGGACACCGTAATCAAACCAAACGCCAGACATTCCCGAAGGAACCACCTGACCGAAGTTACGTACCGTTGCGCCTACCGGATAGTTATCCTTTTCCAGTTGCAAAACCTTTTTCCCAAGCTTTAAAGCATGGTAAGCATGGAAGGTTCCTAAAATTCCACCGCCAATTACAATCAGGTCATAATGCTTTGTATTCATTTTCAAATATTTTTATGTGGTCAAAAATCTTATTTCGTACCCCCCTCTACCTCTAATGCGAGCACAGGAAGGGTAATATTACTTTCTTTTTTCTTATTCTTTACACTTTTCTGGTGAAAATACAGCAGGGAAACCATACTGCAACTTACACCAACTACTGCCGCAACGACTGCACTTTGCCGGAAGAAATGACCCCAGCTGATCTCTGCATCCCCAAATTCTTTGAAGAGCAAAATGCTGACACTACCCAGATAACCGATCGCATCCGAAACATACATGATGAAACCAATATTACTCTTGTAATGAAAAGTAGCAATCATGCGTTCGAAAAATATCGCGTTGTAAGGGATATAAGCCATATAAAGGCCCATGCCTACCAGACACATCCAGGTAACCGGACTAATATAATGGGCATCAAAAAGCAAGGTTGCGAATCCGGTTAAGGCACAGCCTCCGATGATCATCCAGTGAATGATCACAAAAGCTTTCAGGTTGTTCCTCACCAGAATCAGGAAGCCCACCATCGTTAACACAACCAATGCGATAAAACCATCTATTTTCGCATAGATATGGTTGTCGGTTACCCCGAGGTCATGCCAGATTTCTACTTCAAAATTATCTCTAAGATCCCGGATCACGGTGAGTACCACATAGATGATAATGGTTAAAATCACTCCGGGTAAGAAGTTCAACAGGAATTTCTTCCGCTGACTGCCATTCATGGGCAAGCGTTTGGTTCTTAACCGCTGGTCTTCCTCAGTTGGTGGTGGCACCATTTCCAACATTGCGACAAACAAAAGCAAGGGGATGACAAATAATAATCCGGTACAAAAAGGCATCCAGTATTCGTTAACCGGTAGCAAATCCATGAGTGTCCTTGCGACTGTTTTTATAAATCCGGAAGCAAAAATCAGACTTACCGACATCACCGCGCCCATAAACTCTGTATTTCTACGTCCTTCCAGGTAGCTAAAAACCAGGCCCCAGATCATCCCTAAAGGAAAACCGTTGATAAAAAGAAAGGCAATGTTCCATGGTGCAGGCACCATTGCGAACCCCAATAATGCGATCCAGGAAATACCAATCAGCTTTAAAATACTGCGGCCCCTGTTTTCTCCGGAAGATTCCGAGATAAAACGAATCCCATAAAACTTACTAAAGGTATAACCCATCACCTGAGCAATCACCAGCCATACTTTATAATCAATGCCCAGATATTCATGCCCATCAAAAGTACCCGCTGTAAATGCTTTTCTAAACGCATACATACTCGTATAACAGCCAAAAGCCGCTAAACCTGCCATGATAGAAATCAACAGATATGGCCAGGCGGCAACCTTGTTCCGACAATAATTTAACAGATTCACATCGTTTTTAACAGACATCATTCCTCATTTATGTGTTCTGCAATACTAAACTTTGTTCATTAATACTAAACAAAGTTTAAGTTAAGGAATTGTTATATTTCATTTAACTTCGTCCTGGATTCAGACAGCTGGATGTGGATCATTAAGCTCCCGATTAAGGACATTAATACTCAAAAAACAACGAAGATGAAATTCAACCCTATTGCCTTTGTCATTAACCTGGCGATTCCTTTAGCAGCTGGTGCTATTGGAAGTATACTTACCCTGACTTCAGTAAAAACATGGTATCCAACCCTGGCTAAACCTTCTTTTAATCCACCAGATTCTATTTTTCCTCCGGTATGGACCTGTATTTTCATCCTGATGGGTGTTTCTGCGTATTTAGTCTGGCAAAAAAGGGAGCAGATTGCTCATTTTCCGCGCATGATTGCGGTGTATGCGATACAGATTTTACTAAATATGATGTGGTCTTTCCTCTTCTTTTACGCGAAGAATCTGGGCGCCGCTTTATTTGAAGTGGTCTTCTTATTGATTGTCATTGTGATCAACGGAACCATGTTTTATAAAATTGACAAGACGGCCGGTTTGTTGTTCATCCCTTATTTCCTATGGGTATGCTTTGCAACTGCACTGACTTACAGCATCTTTTCCCTGAACGGTTAAATTATTAGCGGAGCTATAAAAACATATCCGCTTTTAGTACATTTGAAAGAATTACTTATCACCAATGATTTTTAGCGCAATGAAACGAATATTCTTAGTGTTTTTGCTATTTATGGCCTTCAGCTCTGTCTTTGCACAACACGCAGACATCAATAATTTCATCGTAAAAGAGAGCTTATTGAAAAACAGCAAACTGGCCATTATTGCGGCAGATTCTCTGGGTAATCCGATAGAGAAAATCAATGGGGTGTATACCTTCACGGTAAGTGGATTCACACAACCGATCAACTTTAATGACGGTATTGCCGTGCTGCCATTGCAACTGGAAAGATCAGCTTTTGTGTACCTGAAACATCAGAACGATAAAGGTATACACAGTAAATTATTATATGTCTATAAGAAAGACGGCACCTTAAATCCTTATACCATTAGCAGTATGTGGTTGGTGTTATTCCCGGTAATCCTGGTGTTTTTAGCTTTTGCCTTCCGCAAATTTATCATCATCGCAGTGATCCTGTTACTCTGTTTCTTCTATTTTAACCATAGTAACGGACTCGATGTTTCCACTTTCTTTGAGACCATTTTTGATGGCCTGAAGAAAATGTTTTAGGCTTCAGACGGACAACTAACCAGCTCCTTTAGAAAGGCATACCGATACCAAAGTTGTACTGCACAAACCGGTATCGGTCTGGCGTATTCATCAAATCATAATCTTCTCTAAACTTCTTACCACCACTCAGGAACTTATTGATTACCCATTGATCTGAACCGGTAAATTGTGGGTCTTTAAGTTTAAGGCCTACGTCAAAGCGGAACACAAAATACTGTACATCGTAACGGAATCCCATACCTGTGCCTATGGCGATCTGTTTAGCCAGATTCTTCATTTTAAAAACAGTCACCTGAGCGCTATCGGCTTCCTTAACTCTAAGGTTCCAGACATTTCCCATATCTAAAAACACAGCTCCTTTTAATTTACCACCAAAGAACTTATTGACCAGCTTGAAACGATATTCCAGATTGGCTTCCATGTGCAGGTCACCAAGTTGATCTACCCCATAAAGTGTTCTACGTACTTCTTCGTCGGGAATTGCCTGCCCACGGTTATAGTTCCCCGGACCTAAAGTCCTGGCCTGCCATGCCCTGACTCCCGAAGAACCACCAGCAAAGAATAACTTCTCAAAGGGCATATCTACGGAATTCCCATAGGCATAGGCTACACCAAGGTTTAACCTGGCTACAAATTGTTTGTCCAACCCAAGTCCTTTATACCATCTAATATCAACTTCCGGACGTACATATTGGTTAAATGGAACATTTAAAATCTTCCTGTCCTTTCCAGTCACCGAATCGCTCTTCGTCCCCAAAAGACTGGTCAGGCCCTGAAGCATATTCCCTGCGACATCAATATTCCCACGGAAATAAATAAAATCATCACCGGTCAGCAATTTATCGGCGTTCAGGGAATAAGCATATTTAATACCCAGGGTAATGCTCTGCCTGGTCAGCAATGCAAGGGTATAGCCATTGTTTTTAACCAGGTCTTTAATATATTGAGAGGTATCACTCTCGTTGAAAAGCAGGTCGCCAAACCGATACTCAAAGTTGATCGGAGTAACCGAATGAAGCTTAGATTTTGTCTCTATAAATTCATAAGTAAGGGAATTTAAAAACACCCTACGGGTAAAGAAATCCTTCTGCAATGCAAATACATAACTGGCAGAAAAAATGGTATGTGGCATTCCGCCCTTGCCTGTCACGTATTTAGAAAAGAAAGGCATCATCAACCGGGGAACAGAAAGACTAGAACTTACCGAGAAATCACGCTGGTAGATATCGCTAAAAATAGAGCCACCCTGACCTACCCTGGATTGCAATCCACCTTTAATCTGGAATTCAAATCGTTCTGTACCTCTGAATAAATTGTTATTGGTATAGGTATTACTCAGGTTAAATCCAACGGTTCCTCCGTTAAAAGGCACCTCCCCTTCTATTCTATTACTCATGATCTTTTGAGGGATCAGCTGTATAAATGGGTTTACGAGGAGGCTACTGTCTTTCGCTTTCTGATAGTCAATTTTAACATTCTTAAATACGTTTAGCTCATATAACCTATCAAAAGTGGTGTTCTCATTCCTGATGTCGTATTGCTCACCTTCACGAAGAAAATTATAGCGGACAATGGGATTTCTTCTGAACTTCTTAGAAAGGTCAGTATACCTGATACCATTAAAGATGCGTTTATTCAACACCACAGAATCCGGATAACCATCCGAATTTGGCGCTACAATAATATTTGTCTCCCCGATTTTATACTTTTCATGCTTAGCTTTATCCAGAGGATTATCGATCAGTAGTGTTACCTTGGCCTTACTGGCATTACTATTCGTATCGACCAAAAACCGGACATACGGCTTGGCGAAATCAAAATAACCGTTCTCTTTCATCAATTGATAAATCTTGTCTCTTTCATAAGCAAGGGAATCATCATCAAAACGCATCCCCTTATTAATATGGGTAAACAAATCTCTCCGGGAAAGGTATAACTGCTTTACTGCCGAATCTGGAATCTGATAGTTAAATTCTGAGATTTTAAACTCCGGCCCCTTATTTACGGTAAAAATAACCTCCGCTTTCTTGTCTTTCACTTTAATATCAGACTTCACTTTCGCATTGAAATAACCCTTACTGTTCAGGTATTTTTGAATTTGATTGCGGGAAATATCTACAATTGCACTGTCCAGAATTGGTGGCGGACTCCCCAAAGGTTTGATGTTACTGGTCTTATAGCGCCCGTCTTTGGTATTGAACATATTATACAGCAACACATTGATGCCTAACTTAGAAGTAGGGCGAATGTCCTTTTGGATATAGTTATAGGCTTCCTCTTCGAAAGCTTTTCCAATGCTGTCAATTTCTACTTTCTTAACGATGGATTGGTAGGGCTCAATGTATTTTGTTGAAGAACATCCTGCCGCAAAAAGAATAATAAGTAGTAAATTTGCAAGAAACTGGACATTCTTCTTATAATTATAGTATGCTTTCAAAATCTCAAATAGGTTTTATAAAATCGTTACATCAAAAAAAGTACCGTAAAGAAAATGGGATATTCATTATTGAAGGTATAAAATCTATTGCAGAATTTATTCAATCTTCCTACCAGGTTCACAGCATCTATTATCTGGCTCAATATCAGTCTCTACTCCCTCAATTACCCGCAAATATAAAGTTATTTGAAGTAAACCCTACGGAACTGGATAAGATAAGTACTTTGAAAACCCCACAGGGGATTCTGGCCCTGGTTCATTTACCTGAAAACAGGAACCTGGATACAAAACAGCTCAAAAACAACTTTTCTTTAGTCCTTGATGGTATACAGGACCCTGGAAACCTGGGCACAATCATCCGTACCGCAGACTGGTTTGGCTTTAAACAGATCATCTGTTCTCCAAATACCGTAGAAGTTTATAATCCGAAGACGGTACAGGCTACAATGGGCTCCCTGAGCAGGATGGAAATTTACTACCAGGACCTTGTACCACTACTTTCTGCCCCCCCGGTTCCGGTGTTTGGAGCCGTATTAAATGGCAAAAGTATGTATAAAGTGGATTGGGGAACCGAAGGATTGGTCATTTTAGGGAATGAAGGGCAAGGGATTTCTCCTGAAATTATGGAATTAATTACGGTACCAGTGACAATTCCGAGGATTGGCGGAGCAGAATCTTTAAACGTAGCTGTTTGTGCTGCAATACTATGCGCAGATATCAGCAGAAATTTTCAAAAATAAATTGCATACTTAGATTTAATTGCTACTTTTGCATTCTAAATTTTTAGAAAGGTCGAGTGGCCGAGTGGCTAGGCAGAGGTCTGCAAAACCTCCTACAGCGGTTCGAATCCGCTCTCGACCTCAGATTTACAATAAAAAAATAAAGGGTTACACCATGGCAGTTACTAGATTAAAAAGAAAAGACAGAAGAAATAAGACTTTCGCTAAATTAGATGTGAAAAACTTAAAATTAGCTACTAACATTGAATTAGGTAGCCGTTCTAAACAGTCTACTACAGATCAATTGGCTAAAAACAATGCTGTTCTAGATAAACTTACTGCAAGAGCATAAGTTTCTGTTTCAAGAAATAAGAAAAGACTTTAGGAAATTCCTAAGGTCTTTTTTTTGTGGTTGGATTTTTTAGTCCTCCCCTGTTGTCCACAAAGTATTAAATCTATCGAAGGCTGGAATACTTTACCCTGAAGAGGGCAAAGCTTCCTGAGGCCTTCTCACAGATTCAAGACTTTGTTCCCTCAAGGCCATACCTTGTTGATTGTTTAAAGATCAGGTTCCACAACAACTACAGGTTTGCTTAAGTATCAGGTTGCTAAAATATAAGACATAAAAAAACCAGCAATGAGCTTTTCATTGCTGGTTTTTAATTTTCAACGCTATTTTAAAGCGGGAATAACGCGTTTAAACGAGTTCTTTACAGATTCGCTTCACAATACCCGGACCTTCATAAATAAAGCCTGTATAGAGCTGTACCAGGGAGGCACCGGCTGCTAATTTATCTTTAGCATCCTGAGGAGAATGAATCCCTCCTACTCCGATAATCGGGAATGCTTTATTTGATTTCGTAGAGATATACCTGATCACTTCCGTTGAACGGGTAGTTAAAGGCTTTCCGCTTAATCCACCAGCTTCGCCGGTTAATTCTGCCGGACTGTTCAATCCAGATTTATCAATGGTCGTATTGGTAGCGATAACACCGGCAATGCCTGTTTCTAAAACGATCTCCACAATATCATCCAGTTGCTCATTGGTTAAGTCAGGCGCGATCTTTAACAAGATTGGTCTGCTTACCTTGTGAGTCAGGTTTCTTTGTTGCAGGGTGTTTAATAAATTCATTAGCGGTGCTTTCTCCTGCAACTCTCTTAATCCCGGAGTATTTGGAGAACTTACATTCACTACAAAGTAATCGACAACGTCAAAAAGACGGTCGAAACATTTGATATAATCACTTACAGCATCTTCATTTGGGGTATTCTTATTCTTGCCGATATTACCACCGATCACGATACTTTTATCTTTGGCTTTTAAAAGTCTTAATCGCTCTGCAAGGGTATCTACCCCTTTATTATTGAATCCCATGCGGTTGATCAGGGCCGAATCTTCTTGTAAGCGAAACATTCTTGGCGCATCATTTCCCGGTTGTGGCAATGGGGTTACTGTTCCTACTTCGATGAAACCGAAGCCCAGATTACTCAGTGCCTCTACATATTCTCCGTTTTTATCAAAACCAGCAGCAAGTCCTACGGGATTTCTGAATTTAATTCCGAAGACTTCGCGCTCCAGTCCTTTGATATTGATATCAAAGCTGCTGCGTAAAATTGTTTTTCCCATTGGGAAGTGATCATTGAACCATTTCAGTTGTTTCACCACAAAATGGTGTACTTTTTCTGGCTCAAACTGGAAGAATAAAGGCTTAATTAGACGGTACATGGAACGAATATAGAAACGTTTTGATATAGGACAAAGGTCAGTAAGATGATTGTATCCTGAGATACAACATCTTCCCTCCCAAAAACGCAAAAATACATAGTAATGTTAACAAAGCAGTAACAATAAATATAAAATTCGCCGTCCTGAAAACAGTGGATTTTCTATAGATGGGGAGAAAAATGCGTAAATACCCTCATAACACGCCTTTAGGGACTGTCGGAGGCCAAAAATAAATTACAAAACGATCACTATTATATGCAATTGTAAAGCAAACAAAGTTGTATTTTTGCACGCAAATGATTTCAATAAACGACTTAACATTCCTGATAGGCTCCAGAGCTTTATACGACGAGGCAAACTGGCACATTAAACCAGGAGAAAGAATTGGATTAATCGGAGCCAATGGAACCGGTAAATCTACACTTCTAAAAATAATAGTTGGCGAGTATGGCCCTTCTTCAGGCAGTATTTCCATGTCGAAAGACCTGAAAATAGGCTACCTGAACCAGGATTTACTTTCTTACGATTCACACCATAGCATTTTACACGTAGCGATGGAGGCCTTTGAGCGCCAAAATCAATTACATGATGAAATTGAAGAACTCCTAAAAAAGATAGAAACAGATTACTCGGAAGAAGTATTAAACAAACTGAGCGATAAGCAACAGGAGTTTGAAGCTTTAGACGGATATAGCATAGAATACAGAGCAAATGAAATCCTTGCAGGTCTTGGTTTCAGCACTGAAGATCAGCACAGACCATTAAACACCTTCTCCGGAGGTTGGAGAATGAGAGTAATGCTGGCAAAGATTCTTTTGCAGACTCCAGACATTCTTTTACTGGATGAGCCTACCAATCACATGGATTTACCCTCTATTAAATGGTTAGAAACTTATTTATTGAGCTTTGAAGGTGCCATTGTGATCGTTTCTCACGATAGGTATTTCTTAGATAAAGTAGTAAACCGTATTGTAGAATCCCGCAAAGGAAAATTAACTCCTTATGCAGGTAACTATAGCTTCTATCTGGAAGAAAAATCCCTTCGTGGTGAGATCCAAAAGGGAGAATTTAAAAATCAACAGGCAAAAATCAAGCAGGAAGAGCGTTTGATCGAGCGTTTCCGTGCCAAAGCTTCTAAAGCGAAAATGGCGCAATCCAGAATGAAAGCCCTGGATAAAATGGAGCGTGTGGAAGATGTTGATGATGACAATCCAACAGTAAACTTCCAGTTCAAGTTCTCGAAACCTTCAGGACGTCACGTAATCCGCGTGGATGAAGCTTATAAAAGCTATCCAAACATCGATATCCTAAACAATGCAGATGGTTTGATCGAGAAAGGTGATAAAATCGCTTTAATCGGTGCCAACGGTAAAGGTAAATCTACCTTACTACGAATCATTGCTGGTGCAGAAGATTTTGATGGTAAATGTGAAGTGGGTCACAATGTGACGACTACTTTCTTTGCACAGCATCAGCTGGAATCTTTACACCTTGAAAACACCATCCTTGAAGAATTGCAGGCTTTCGCGCCTAAGCATTCCGATACGGAATTACGTGGTATTTTAGGCTGTTTCCTTTTCACTGGTGATGATGTATTCAAGAAAATCCGCGTATTATCAGGTGGGGAGAAATCAAGGGTAGCTTTAGCGAAATCTTTAACTACAGACTCTAACTTCCTGATCCTGGATGAGCCTACGAATCACCTGGACATTCAATCTGTGAATATCCTGATTCAAGCTTTAACCCAATACGAAGGTACTTTTATTGCCGTATCCCATGATAGGTATTTCTTAGATCACGTAGCCAACAAAATCTGGTTCATCGAAGATCAAGACATCAAAGAATATCCTGGAACGTATGCAGAATACGAAGAATGGAATTCAAAAAGAGTGCCTGCAACACCATCAAGCATTCCGGTTAGACCAGACAAAGAGGTTAAACCTAAAGCAGCAGTGGTAGAAAAAGCAACTCCAAATACACAACAGCAACTTAAAAAGCTGAACGAGCAATTGAAAAAGATTGAAGCAGAAATTGCTGAATTTGAGGAAAGTGTGAAAGCTATTGAAGCGCAAATCGCTGATGAAGCCGTATATTCGAATTCAGGAAAACTTGCTGAAGTCAATAAAAGCTATACGACTGCCAAGCATCAATTAGACAATGCCCAGAATAAATGGGAAGAACTGGCTTCCGATATAATGGAATTAGAAGGATAATGATCAAACTAAGCGGATTGTTTTTCGTGCTTTTATTTAGTATGCAAATTGCTGTGGCTCAAAACCAGCAATTTGTATACGAAAATAAGGTGTATTTGCCGGAAATCCGGACCGTACAATGTTATAACACACAAAAAGAACAGTCGCTGCCAGTGATTGCCCTGAAATCCAATGAGCTTTTATACTTCTCTTTTGACAACCTTAATGGGGGCAGCAAAATCTACAGCTATACCGTAGAACATTGTACTTCCGACTGGAAACCTTCCCGCCTTTCTCCTTTAGATTACCTGGAAGGGATGTCCGAAGATCGCATTACGCAGTATAAATACGCTTTTGGGACCTTGCAACAATACACCAATTACGCCCTTACTTTACCCAATTCCCAGATTAAACCCAAGATTTCCGGCAATTACCTGTTGAAGGTCTATGAAGACGGAAATCTTCAGAAACCGGTAGTTTCTCAGCGGTTTTATGTGGTGGATAGTCAGGTTGCGATTGGCGTAAATATTACCGCTAGTCCGCAGGTGGACTTACGCAGGACCCATCAGAAGGTCGATTTCACTATTTCCCATAGCAATCCGATTCAGAATCCAACCTTAGACTTAAAGGCCGTGGTGATGCAAAACGGGATTCCGCAAACCGCTTCCTGGAATAAGACGCCTACTTTTGTCAGACCAGGTTCATTGGTTTACAACGATGTAAATGACAATAATTTTCCAGGTGGAAACGAGTTTAGAAAGTTTGATATGCGTAGTTTCCGTTATAAAGCGGAGAATGTGAAAGAGATCATCAGAGATACCGTCAACAAAGTGATTCTGTTTACTGATCTGAATGGAAATGTAGCCAAGTTTACCAATCAATTTGATGAAAATGGTAGCTTTTTTATTAGAAACCAGGAAGGTCGTGATCCAAACACCGACAGTGACTATGCGCGGGTTTATTTTACTTTAAATTCTACCGTTCCAACTACGCCAGGCGATGCTTATGTGGTTGGTCGTTTCAACAATTACACCCTTAATGAAGCTAGTAAGCTGGTTTATGACGCAGCTACTAAACGTTTTCATACCAGCATCCCTTTGAAACAAGGCTTATATGATTACAAGTACGTGTGGCTGGACAAACAAACCGGCAAGACAGACCTGACCGTTTTTGAAGGTTCTTTCTTTGAAACGGAAAATACGTATCAGGTATATGTTTATTACCGCAAACCAGGCTCCCGCTGGGAAGAACTGATCGGTTATATCAATGTAAACACCACTAAACGATAGTCCAGACCGACACGCTTTCTGCGTTACAGAAAAACTCTGCCCAGCCCTTTTCATCTATCCTAACCTTTTCTTTTCTGTTGCCAAGGGCATCAATCATTGTTTTTCCTTCGTTTTCAAGTCCCATTTCCATTGCTTTATAGCCTTCCGATCCGTTACTCATCATCACCGCAATGCCCGAATTTACTTTCTCCGGAATACCGGTTCTGGTCCAGCCGATACAATTTGGAAAGTCCAGATAATCGCGTTGCAGTCCATAGGAAAGGTCTTTTCTGATCCTTAGCATTGCTGGTAATTCCAGTAAAGGGACAAGATTCACATCCACTTCGTCCTTTTCTTTGTCTTCATCCCGATATTTTGCCCCGTACAAATCGGCGTAGAATATACAGGGAATCCCATCTTCTCTTAATAAAATCAGCGCATAAGCCAATGGGCGAAACCAGAAATCTATATAGGATTCCAGGGCTTGCAGGGGTTGAGAATCGTGGTTATCTACAAAAGTAACGCTGTACAAAGGCTGCGATTGAACTAAGGTGCCCTCAAAGATTTTAGACAGGTCGTATTCTTCTTTTTCTTCCCCTGCGAGGAAAAGGTTATGATGAAGTAAGGAATCGAACAACTGCATCCGCCCTTTCGTGATTTCAAGATATTGCTCCAGCTCGGCTACATTGTCGATATTCCAGTTTTCTGCGACCACAAAAAACTGCGTATTAAAAGTTTCATTCATATGATCCAGCCATTCGATCAGGAAATCCGTAGCGATATGTTTTACGGCATCAAGGCGAAATCCTTTCATCCCGCAGCTGTTTACATACCATTCGCCCCAGCGCTTTAATTCTTCCCGAACTGCCGGATTTCTAAACTCGATGTCGTTATACATCAGGTAATCGTAATTTCCAAGTTCTTTAGAAGGCACCTCTTCCCAACCCTCGCCATAGACGTTCTGAATGGAATAAATCCCGGTTTCCTTTAAGTCTTCTGCCCAGTCGATCCCACTGAAACAATCTTTATCCCAGATAAACGGAGAATACTGACCATTTCTACCTTTAAAATTAAACTTTGTCCAGGCCTCAATTTCGAAGGGTTCAGAGGTAAATTCTTCTCTATCTTCCGGGTTTACGGTTCTTACGGTTACTTTTTCGAGCTCATCCCCTCCTGCTTTATGGTTGAAAACGATATCGGCAATGACACTGATCCCGTTTTCCTGAAGGATTTGGATGGCATTCTGGTAATCTTGTTTAGTCCCGTATTTAGTAGCTACGGTATTTTTCTGATCAAATTCGCCAAGATCATAAAGATCGTAGGGATCGTAACCCACAGAATTCTCTCCGGAATTGGCCTTATAAGCAGGTGGCAGCCAGATTCCGGTAATCCCCATTTGAGCAAGGTTAAAGGCCTCTTTTCCGGCTTTAATCCATAACTTGTCGTCTTCATGATAATACCAGTGGAAGTATTGTACTAAGGTTTGATTCTCCATGTCTTAAAACAACATTGATCCTGTTCATTTGTTTAAGGAAACAGCAGCTGCATGATTCCGGAAGCATTAGCCTAAATTTGAGCTGGTAGAAATTTGGGTTTCTGGGGCCTTGTCAGGGCCATACCCCTCCCCTGTAAGCCTGGTTGCAGGGCTGGTAGCCCTTCCATCATCCTGTCAAATAAGGCCCAACGATTAATTTAAACCGCTAAACATAAAAACAGTATGGAGCTCCTTCCTTGTATCAATTTCATTGATTTTCGGTCTTAAAGCTGCCAAATCCAGTTGATTTCTCCCCAGGTATGTTCATTTTTACTTACTTTTGCAGAGATTATGAGTACAAAGATAAAAAGCCCGAAAGAGTCATTTACCATTATGAATGAGTTGGTATTACCGAATGATACCAATACATTGAACAATTTAATGGGAGGCCGATTACTCCACTGGATGGACATCGCTGCTGCTATTTCTGCGCAAAAACACTGCAATAGAATCGTTGTTACTGCATCGGTAGACAATGTTTCCTTCAAACAACCCATCAAATTGGGTGATGTAATTACCATCGAAGCAAAAGTAACACGCGCCTTCAATACTTCAGTAGAAGTGAGATTGGATGTATGGGCAGAAAACATTCCTTCCGGAGCCCGTGTTAAATCAAATGAAGCCTATTATACGTTCGTAGCCATTGATCAAAGTGGCAGAACGATCCCTGTTCCTGAAATTTTACCAGAAACAGAAGATGAAACCGAATTATTTGCAGGGGCATTAAGAAGAAGACAACTTCGCTTAATCCTGAGCGGTAAGATGAAAGCAAATGACGCTAAAGAGCTAAGAGCTTTATTCTTCGAAGAGTAAATCCAGCTATACATGAATCAGATAGATACTAAAAAGAAAATATGACGACTTATACCACATTAATCATTTTAAGCGGACTCGTCATATTTTCTTATCTATTCGACCTGGTTGCCAGTAAAACCAAACTTCCCTCCGTATTGCTGCTGTTACTACTCGGTATCGGCTTACGGATACTGGTCGACAATCTTCATTTACAAACCTTCAATTTCCTGACTGTTTTACCAACTTTAGGTACGGTAGGTTTGATTCTGATCGTTTTTGAAGGCTCCCTCGAACTCAAATATGAAAAGGGAAAGAATAAGGTGATCAAAGGAGCGTTTATGTCCGCCTTTTTTGTGTTACTCGCCACAGTATCGGTCATCACCTTTATCATTTACCAGATCACCGGAAAAGAGCTGTACGTGTGTTTCACGAATGCGATCCCTTTCAGTGTGATCAGTTCGGCCATCGCCATTCCTTCTGCCGCAGCATTGAGTAAGAAAAGCAAGGAATTCATCATTTATGAATCTTCTTTTTCGGATATTCTCTGTATCGTTCTTTTCAATTTTGCCATTACAAATCCGCATATTTCCATGTCCTCTTTTGCAGGTTTGGGATTGAATACCGTGTTGATTATCATCTTATCAGCGATTTCCTGTATTACACTGCTGTATCTGATGGGCAGGATTTCGCACCATATCAAATTCTTTCTGATCATTTCTATCCTGATTCTGGTGTATGCCATCGGACAGTCCTACCATTTGTCTTCTTTAGTCTTGATTCTCGCTTTTGGCTTATTCCTAAACAATGCGGATACGATTAAACATGCCTATTTCAGGAGCGTCTTTATTTACAAGAACTTATCAAATGATTTGACGCAACTGCACCAGCTTTCTGCCGAAAGTGCGTTTATCATACGTACGTTTTTCTTTGTGATTTTTGGCTTTACGATGAATATCTATGCCTTAAACGATGGCCCGGTAATTGCCAATGGATTGATCATTCTGGCCACCATCTTCCTCATTCGCTTTGCCTACCTGAAGATTTTCAGAAAAGAAAACTCCGGTTCGGAGAGTTTCATCGCACCGAGAGGTTTGATCAGTATCTTACTGTATTTTAACCTACCTCCGGCATTAAAAATACCAGAGGTAGGTACGGCTTTTCTGTTCCTTGTGGTACTTGGATCCAGCCTGATTATGAGTATTGGATTGCTATCGGCAAAGAAAGTAATCCATTTCCCTGAAGAATCAACTCACTAAACTGAGCCCATTTCCAGAATTTTATCAAACTCTTCCGCTTTTACTGGCATCACTGATAAACGCCCTTGTCTGACTAAAGAAATGTCTTGTAAGCTTTCTTCTGCTTTGATTTGCGCTAAGGATACCGGATTTTTTAAAGCTTCTACCGGTGCCAAATCTACTACCACCCATTTGATGTCATCCGTAGTAGGATCCTGGTAAAATTCTTTAACAACTTTGGCAATTCCAACTACGTTTTTACCTTCGTTACTATGGTAAAACAACACTAAATCGCCTTCTTTCATGGCTTTCAGGTTATTACGCGCCTGGTAGTTTCTTACGCCATCCCAAAAGGTACGTCCATCCTTGTTAAACTGATCCCAACTGTATTTAAACGGTTCACTTTTGACTAGCCAATGATTCATTTTATCTATGTTTAAATGCGATTATACTTGAATTTACCCGGTTATTTCAAGGATTCAAATATTCTTTTGTCTATTTCTATAATTATAACTCCAAAACTAACGAATCAGAATGGATTAAGAAATACAAAGGGAATAATGGCGGCAATAATAAAGATAAATCCAGGATAAATGGTCTTGAATTGGTTATATTCGGATGGGCTCAACCAACGCTAATCCCCAACTCTCATGAAACGACTCTTACTCATTATCAGCCTCATCCTCCCTTCATTTACGGTATTTTCGCAGGGAATAAATTATAACACCGGCGAGACTTCCACAAAAAACTATTACCAGGAGATTCCCTATGAATCCATTAATGGGAAAATGATTGTTGAGGTTAAGGTAGCAGGAAAAAACTGCAGGTTTCTATTTGATACCGGTGCCCCTACCTCCATCAGTAAGGAATTAGCACTTACTTCCGGATCTAAAAACCTACAAATGGGATTGATCAGCGATGCCAATGGGCTTAAGGATTCTGTATTGGTGGTTTTGACAAAAAGTATTCAGATTGGCGATCTCGATTTCAATAATATCACGGCTATAGCTTTAATCCCTGAATTCATGAAATGTTGGAATCTCTCAGGGATCATCGGTAGTAACCTACTTAGAAATAGCATTGTCAGAATTGATGCTGCTAAGAAAATTATTACCCTGACCGATCAGGCGGACCGGCTAAACCTCAGCAAAAAACACAGTACTCCACTGGCTTTAAATAATAATCAAAGTGATCCGGGAATTATTGTTGATCTGGGAAGACGGGTAAGTGGCACTCGCCTTTGATACCGGCGACAGTGGCTTCCTAAGCCTTTCAGAAGATTTCATGCATCAGCTGAATAAAATAACAGTAATTGATCTGCTTTGCAAAGGAAATGGCAGTTCAAGTACGGGTGCTTTTGGCAATGAAAAACAGGCAGAAAAACACTTGATCAGGTTTGCAACCTTTGATATCGGAAAGGCTAAATTCAAGAATATCATCACACAAACGACTAAGAATGGGGTATCAGCAATCGGGACCAAACTGCTAGATCATGGATTGGTTACTTTGGATTATATCCATAAGAAATTTTACTTTGAGCCCAAACTACAGGTTACAGATCTAAATGAGAAAAGATGGCCTTTTGAGCTTTCTGTGGTCGGCAACAAACTCGTAATTGGTGTGGTCTGGGATAAAGATGCTTCCCAAAAGGTTAAACCCGGTCAGCAAATCGTCGCAATTAACGACATTCCATATCCCGAAGTAAATCTATGTGAAATTTTAAATAAACCCAGCGTATTTACCGGAATGGAGACTGCAATAGTTACCCTGAAAGAGGACGACGGATCTCTGAGAAAAGTAGCGTTTAAGAAAGAATATCTTTAAGTATTAAACTTTTAGGACTCATAAAGTTTAATATATTTACATTATGAAAAAATTGCTCTTAATCTCTATTGCCATGCTGGGACTTGCTGCATGTGCTAAAAAAAAACCTTTTGAATCTGTTAAACCAGGTATGACTACGGCCAAAGTAGCGGAACTAGTTGGTGAACCTGAGCAGAAAATGCCCATGATGATCGCCGAATGGTGGGTTTATCCTGTGGATAATAAAATGATCATTATGGTAAATGATACGGTTTCAAAAGTGGTGATCGATTTAAAAGCGGTACAAGACAGTATGCAATCCGTAACCGGAGACCTTAAAAGCCTGGAAAATCAATTGAAAACTCAGTTAGATAGTCTGAAATAAATTACTCCTGATCCCTCCCCAAAGTATGGAGTACTTGTTTTAGCTCATCCGGTTTATGGGTGCCGATTAATAAGCGCTGATAGTCATTAAACTCTAATTGTAGCCCCTGGTCACCAGAAACATTGAAAGCACGCGCTCTGGTGAGCAGTCCGAGGCGGATTCCCCAGCCTCCAAACTCCATTAGCGGACTATACTTCCTCACTTTTACCTTATTGATACTTTCCCATGGATAATATCTGAAGGATAAATGAAAAGGATAAAACCTCACATAAATCCCCTTGTCATTGATCTGGGTTTCCAGTCGGAGGATAAAAAACAACACTGTTAGGAGCAGTAAAACGAAAACAGAAATCAGTAAGCCGGAGTCACTCATGGGCTGATCGCCAAAAGGCTTGCCTTCAACAACCTGATTAAAAGCACCAATCAGAACTGTGCCATTCAACACCAGAAAAATCAACCACAACCACCACTGTCTAAACTTTTGTTTCTCCGAGAAAATTATACCTTCCTCCATTTATTTCGTCTGTTATTTTGTGAGCATTGATTTTCAAAAGTCGTTTAAACCTCCCCACAGATACAAAACTCCTTTGTAATGACCAATTTAGCGATAATCCTTCACAATAAGCCTAAAAAAAACAAAAGCCCGACCGTTTCAAATTCTATATTTGTACAAACGAAGTATAAAACCCCTTCCGGTAAAACTACATCCACCAAAAATGGAAACCATCAAACAGATCATCAATAATATTACGCCTGTTGCTGAACCGGCTTTAGAAAAGCTGGCCAGCCTTTTTGAGGAAATTCAGTACCCTAAAGGGCATTTATTGTTCCGTCAGCATGAGGTAGACCGTACCGTTTACTTTATAAAATCGGGTATGGCCAGGGCCTATTATCGTACCGAAGAATCTGATGTAACTTTTTGGTTTGGCAAGGAAGGAAATTCTGTTTTTTCCTATAATAGCTATATCAACCAAACGCCAGGCTATGAAAGTATCGCCTTGCTGGAAGATACCACACTATACCGCATAGATTATCACCAGCTGGAAACCCTCTACGCCACAGATATTATCATCGCCAACTGGGGAAGAAAATTGATAGAAAAAGAAATTATTCTGGTAGAAGAAAGACTGATTTCCAGACTATTGCTCAATGCCAGCGAACGTTACAAAAACCTGATGGATCATTATCCGGAACTTTTACAGCGGGTACAATTGAATTATATTGCCTCCTACCTGGGCATTACCCCGGTTTCTTTGAGTAGAATCAGGGCCGAAATCAGGTAGTTTTTAACAAGCGTAATTTCTTATCATTTGTTTAGTCGCTTTTTACCCTCAAATACGGAAATTTGCCTTCACATTACCGAAGCCTGAAATTACAGTAGCCGGCAATTAAATAACAATAAAATGAACTGGATAATATTAATTCTTGGCGGTCTTTTTGAAATCGCCTTCGCTTCCTGCCTTGGAAAAATGAAAGAGAGTACAGGAAACGCCACCATCATGTGGGGTGCAGGCTTTTTAGTATGTTTAACAATTAGCATGGGCCTATTGCTTAAAGCAACTCAGACGCTTCCCATTGGAACCGCTTATGCCGTTTGGACAGGTATTGGAGCTGTTGGAACTGTATTGGTAGGGATTTTTGTGTTCAATGAACCTGCTACTTTCTGGCGCATTGTGTTCATTACCACACTAATTTGTTCTATCATCGGATTAAAAGCAGTTTCTTCTCACTAGTCCTAAAAGACTGTTGATCTGAAAATATTTTGTAAAAGGATGGCTGCTATGGCCATCCTTTTCTTTTGATTACTATTCATTAAATCTAATGAATACTTAATGCAGCATTTTAAACAGCAATTCTTTCAATAATTCTCCGTCCGTAATATTACCGGTGCTGTCTACGCCCTTACTTTTAAGGTCATATTCTCTTAGTAAACTAATGATATCGAAGGTTTTATTTAAGTTATAGCTGCGCGCAGCGGTTTCGTAATCCTTGATGAAATAAGGATTCACACCCAACTCTTTTGCTGCTTCTGCTTTATTCGGTAAGTAATGATACTTGAGTATTTTTGAAAAATAGGCATTCAGGTTCGCCATCACCATGACCATCGGATTTGCCTTAGGGTTGTCGGCGAAATAATTAATGATCTGGTTACATTTCAGCACATTTCTTACAGCCAATGCCTTTTGCAATTCAAATACGTTATATTCTTTACTGATTCCTATATTTCGCTGAATCAGATCCGTGTCTATAGTCACTTCCTTTCCGATATTCAGCAACAGTTTTTCTACTTCATTGGCGATTTTGGAAAGATCAGCACCTAAATATTCTGCCATCAGGGCGGATGCCTGTGGCGCAATCTTATATCCCTTCTCTTTTACAAAATCGTCGATCCAGGCCGCTAACTTATAATCACGAACCAAATCCGATTGAAAGATCACGCCATTTTTGTCAATTGACTTATAGATTTTCTTTCGCTTATCAAAATTGGCGTATTTGTAGCCCAGCACCAAAATGGTACTTGCCAGCGGTTTTTCAAAGTAACTCTGCACAAACTCTGCTTCCTTACTGCTTCCCTCCGCCTCCTTGGCCCATTTAAGGTCCTGTGCTTCCTTCACAACTATCAATTGATAGTCTGACATCATAGGATAACGTTTGGCCGCATTCATGATCGTAGCCATGTCTGTGTCTTTCCCGTATAAAACGGTCTGGTTGAATCCTTTTTCCATATCGCTCAACACATTTTCCTCCATATAGTGGATAATCTGATCGATATAGTAGGGCTCTTCACCGTGTAAAAGGTAAACAGGCTTAAACTTTCTGGCTTTAATGTCTTTGATTATATTGGCAACACTCATATATTTATCCAAATGTAACGGCTAAAAACTAATTATTAAAGGTTATTTTTGCACAAATGGCATTTAACCCTACAGCGCTGAACCTTCCAGAGTATCCTTTTAAAATTACATTGAAGGATAGCAAGCACTTTATTTTCGACGAAGTCCGTAAGAAACACCTGGTTCTGACGCCTGAAGAATGGGTTAGGCAACATTTCATTCAGTATCTTATTCTCATCAAAAAATTCCCTAAAACACTGATCCAGATCGAGGGTGGCTTAAACCTGAATCAACTCAGGAAGCGAAGTGACATTGTCATTTTTAATACTTCCGGAGAACGGATTATGGTGATCGAATGTAAAGCTCCGGCAATAAAAATCACGCAGGCTGTTTTTGATCAGGCCTCCAGATACAATTCCGTCCATAAAGCGAAATGGCTGGTTGTGACCAACGGACTGATGCACTGCTATGCAACAATCGACCATCTTGCAGAAAGATTCCAGTTTATCGAAGAATTGCCGGAATACCAGCAGCTGTAATTATTTTAGTATTACCTTTGTACCATGACCGTTTCCGACTTAGAAGACTACTTTTCTGGTATCAATTTACCACAAACCCTGGAACTTTATCCAGGAACCGTATTGAATGATGTGCCTCATTGTGTCGCAACACACCTCGATGTGTTAAAAATATATGGCAATGTAAGGCCTTATGAATGTTTCTACGACCGTTTGATGAAGATCAAAGAAATGGTAGAACAGGAACAGGAAAACTCAGAAGAATAATATAAAAGAGAAAAAATAATAGTTAAAAAAAGAAAAAGACAACCTGATGAAGGTTGTCTTTTTCTTTTGATCAAATCTTATGAAAAGCTGTCATTAACAACTAGCCTAAAGATTCGATTTGTCCTAGAATGGTGCTGATTTTAGATTCCGCATCTGCTTTTTTACTACGTTCATTCGCAATGATCTCCGGTTTAGCATTTTGAACAAAGCGTTCATTGCTCAACTTCGCATCTACCGACTTCAGGAAGCCTTGTAAATAAACCAATTCTGTATTTAAGCGTACTTTCTCTGCTTCCACATCAATCGTCTCATTCAGCTGGATAAAGAACTCATCTTTTCCAACCATGAAGCTAACCGCACCAGCAATTTTATCTGATACAAATTCCACTTCAGAGATATTTACCACCTTAGCAATCACGTTCAACCAGTTTTCATAATTGATCCCTGTATTCGCTTTAATGCTCAATGGCAACGCGTCTTTAGGAGAAATCTGTTTCGTGTTACGTACATTTCTGATCTCTGCAATCAGACCTTTCACTACTTCTACATCTTTCAGTAAAGCGGTGTCAATTGAACCTACAACAGGGTATGAAGCCACAATACAGCAGTCCATTTCTTCTTTTGCACCGAACAATTCATCATGCCATAGCTCTTCTGTTAAGAAAGGCATGTATGGGTGTAAAAGTGTCAGAATCTTCTCAAAGAAACCGATGGTAAACTTCAACGTTTCCGCATCAATTGGGTGCTGATAAGCTGGTTTCACCATTTCAAGGTACCAGGCACAGAAATCATCCCATACCAATTTATAAGAAGCCATTAGCGCTTCCGACAAGCGGTATTGTTTAAAGTTATCTTCAATCTCTACTAAAGCTTCATTGAAACGGTTTTCGAACCATGAAATCGCTTGTAGATTAGGGTTTGGCAGCGAATAATCAACTTCCCATCCTTTTACCAAACGGAATGCATTCCAGATTTTATTAGCAAAATTCCTTCCTTGTTCGCAGTAACTTTCATCAAACATCAGGTCATTTCCGGCAGGAGAGCACAATAGCATACCTACACGAACCCCATCAGCACCATATTTTTCAATCAGGCCGATTGGATCAGGAGAATTTCCTAATGATTTAGACATTTTACGCCCTTGTTTATCTCTAACAATACCTGTTAAGTAAACATTGGTAAATGGTTTCTGACCACGGAACTCATGTCCGGCCATAATCATTCTTGCTACCCAGAAGAATAAAATCTCAGGAGCAGTTACCAGATCATTGGTTGGATAATAATAATTGATGTCTTTATTGTCAGGATTTTTAAAGCCGTCGAACACAGAAATAGGCCATAACCAGGAAGAGAACCAGGTATCCATTACATCAGGATCCTGATTTACAAACGGTGCCAACTGATGTTTGAAACCATTAGCTTCTTCTTCAGTAAATGCGCCATCAACATCTTTCAGTTTTAAGAATTCTGTTAACGCTTCGTCTTTAGTTTTTGCAACTACCCAGTTACCCTGGTTGTCGTACCATGCCGGAATTTGTTGTCCCCACCATAACTGGCGACTGATATTCCAGTCACGGATATTTTCCATCCAATGGCGGTAAGTATTCTGGAATTTCTCCGGAATCAGCTTCACATCACCATTCAATACATCATCTAATGCTGGCTTCGCCATTTCGTCCATTTTACAGAACCATTGCATTGATAATTTTGGCTCAATCGCCGCATCCGTACGCTCAGAGAAACCTACTTGTGATTTATAATCTTCTACCTTATCCAGGTGTCCGGCTTCATCTAATAATTTAGCGATCTTCTTTCTGGCGATGAAACGGTCTTCACCAACAAGAATTTGTGCTAATTCATTTAACGTACCATCGTCATTTAAGATGTCGATTACCGGTAATTTATGTCTTAATCCTAACTCATAATCGTTCAAATCATGTGCAGGAGTAACTTTTAAACAGCCTGTTCCAAAATCCATCGTCACATAATCATCCTCAATAACAGGAATCTCACGGTTGATTAATGGAACAAATACTTTTTTCCCTTTCAGGTGCGCATAACGCTCATCATTTGGATTAACACAGATTGCTGCATCAGCCATGATGGTTTCCGGACGGGTAGTCGCAATAGTCAGGAACTCCTGATCGTTACTTCCCGCAACCGTATATTTGATATAATATAGTTTTTGATTTACCTCTTTACGGATCACTTCTTCATCAGAAACAGAAGTCTTTCCTGCCGGATCCCAGTTTACCATTCTTACCCCACGGTAAATTCTGCCCTTTTTGTATAAATGGATGAAACTGTCAATTACCGCGTCAGACATATCGTCTTCCATCGTGAAACGAGTACGCTCCCAGTCGCAACTGGCACCCAATTTCTTCAATTGCTCCAGAATAATACCTCCGTATTTTTCTTTCCATTCCCAGGCATATTTCAAGAATTCTTCCCTTGTCAGGTCTTTCTTGTCAATACCGCGCTCTTTTAACATCGCCACAACTTTTGCCTCTGTAGCAATGGAAGCATGGTCAGTACCAGGTACCCAACATGCATTCTTACCCTGCATTCTCGCCTTACGAATCAAGACATCCTGAATCGTATTGTTCAACATATGTCCCATGTGAAGTACACCTGTGACATTTGGTGGAGGAATTACAATAGTATATGGCTCGCGCTCATCCGGCTCAGAATGGAAAAAGTTCTTTGACATCCAGTAGCTGTACCATTTATCTTCGGTTGCCGCCGGGTCGTATTTTGTGGAAATGCTCATTATTATGAAAAAGTATCTGTTGAGATGCAAAAATAGCTTTTTAATTCAGAAATTGAAAAATTCGGGTTACTACTCTCCGACTCAAATCTTTTGCAGAAGGGCAAAATATTTACAGGTCGGCTCTTAGCATTCCCTCATTTTTAGTAAAGCGGCCAACCAGGGCGTTGAAAGGAAGGTCATTAAGCTTAACCACAAGATTGCTTTTTTTTATTAATCGGCCACAAATGATATCGAAAGCCGTATAATTAAGGCTATTACAAACTATTTTTATTAATCAGCCACAAATGACATTGAAAGCCATATAGGCAACATTTACCTTTCAAAACCCCATTTAACACTCCCTCCTCACGCCAACAAGCAAAACAATAACCATCCAATTTAACCCCCTCCACCAGGAACCTTAACTATAAAAAAAGCGGGTTGTGCTTTGAGGGCCTGTAAAATCTTTTTTTTCAAAAGATTTTGAGACCGAAAAGTACAACCCGCTTTTTTTAACAGTTCTTATTTCCGAATACTACTTTTTCAGATTTTGCATAAAGTAATCTGTAACCTTCTGATACAGGTGTACACGATCTTTACCGATCACATTGTGCTCATGACCAGGATAAATCATATAATCCAGCTGAATGTTCTTATCCACCGCATGTTTGATAAAATCTACCGTGTGTTGTTGTAAAACTACCGGATCTTGTACGCCATGAATCAAAAGTAATTTACCTTTCAGACTACCAACATGGTCAGATAAGTTTGTTTCTGCATAACCTTCAGGATTCTCCTGAGGCGTATCCATATAACGTTCCGTGTACATGACTTCATAGAAGTTCCAGTTGATCACCGGACCACCAGCAACCCCGGCTTTGAACATCCCCGGTGCTTTCAGCATCACATTAACAGTGCTAAAACCACCAAAGCTCCAGCCAAATAAGCCCATATTATCAGCATCTACATAAGGTAAAGACTTCAGGTAGCCTACCGCTTTCTTCATATCTTCCAGCTGAACAGCGCCAGCATGTCTAAACATCGACTGCTCAAAAGCTTTTCCTCTGTTGTCGCTACCACGGGTATCCATCGTTAGCACTACAAAACCTTGCTGCGCCATATATCTGAACCAGTAGTCACCAGCACCAGCATTCCAGCTATTGGTAATCAATTGCGCATGCGGACCGCCATACCAGTAAACAATTACCGGATATTTTTTTGTGCTGTCGAAATTTACAGGTTTGTAAAGGCTGCAATAAAGATCATCGCCAGTATCACTTTTAATGGTGAAGATCGATGAATTTACCGTGGCATAATCTGCTAATGGGTTTTTCGACTTCAACAATACCTTGGTTTTTTCCGTCGCTACTTCAATCAATTGAATCACTTTAGGCAGCTCAGGACTGCTGTAACTATCAATCACGGTATTTCCAGTGCTGCTGATTTGTGTATTGTGTACGGCGAAACCTGTAGTAATACGCTTAGATTTAGCCGATTTGATCGCTAGTGAATATAAGTTTCTGGTGATCGGAGATTCTGCGGTAGACACATAAAACAACTGATCGCCCTTAGGACTGAATCCTTTCACTTCTGTCACTTCCCAATTTCCTTTCGTTAATTGTTTCAGCACTTTCCCTTTTAGGTCATATAAGTACAAATGATTCCAACCATCACGGTTACTTTGCCAGATAAATTTCGAAGGATCTGTTTTAAGGAACAACATAGGCACCAATGGCTCTACATATTTTTCATCTTGCTCTTCGAAGATTGTTTTAACGAAATCACCGGTTTGGGCATCATACTGATTAAGTTTCATATGATTCTGCTCACGATTCACTACCGCGATAAACACAGATTTATCATCCGGACTCCAGGCGATATTAGTCAGGTATTGTTCTGCTGGCAAACCTGTTTTCAGGTAAACCACAGCTTTTGTCGCAGGATTATACACCCCAACCGTTACCTGGTGACTTTTATCACCGGCCATCGGGTACTTAATATTCACGTTTTTTGCAGGGCGGGTAGTCCAGTCTGAGATCGGGTAATCGCTTACCATCGTCTGGTCCATTCTGTAGAAAGCCAATAGCTTGCCATTGTTACTCCAGAAAATCCCTTTAGAAATCCCAAATTCCTCTCTGTGAACAGAAGAAGCATACACGATATCGGCAGTACCATCGGTAGTTACCTGCTCCGTAGTGGTTCCATTGGAAACAAAAAGGTTGAATTTATCCAGGTAAGCCACATAACCGGCTTTACTAACTTCCACATTTGTTTTGGAAGCCAATTCTGCACTTAATATGGTTTTAAAAGAATTATTAGCAGGATTAAAGGCCACTTTAGCCCCTTTCAGGTTCATCATCCAATCTGCACCCTGGTTAAACTGAATCACCGGCATCGCCTTTAGCGTGTCCTGTTGAGCTGTTCTAAGCTTTTGGTTTAACTGAGCCAGAGAAAGAAATGCTTTTTCTTCTTTTGCTTTAAAACTTCCCGACATCCATACCGCGCCATTGGCCTCACGTTTAGCATATACATAGTTTTCAGTTCCGTAAATGAACTGTAGCTGAGATAAATTTTCAGGGGCAAGAGTGGTACGTGCATTACTCATTGCGTCCTGCATGGTCAGCATTTTATTCTGGGCAATCCCATAAAATGAGAGGGCCACCAACTGACATAGTAAGATTAATTTCTTCATTGTTTTATAATTGATGGCCCAAATGTAGCAATTAACCAGCTATAGCTGGTTAATTGCTACAACATTGCAACATAAGCTACTTGAGCTCAAAGCCATAAACATTGCCTGCAAAATCAGCCAGGAAAAGCTGTTTTCCATGTAATGCAGGATCGGCAAATACCGGTGCACCAAGGTTTAGTTTTTGCAATACTTTTCCTGAATCTTCATTGATCCTATATAAATAACCATCAGAAGCGGCAAATAATAACTGCTTGCCATATTTTACCACCGTACTTTCTACCGTGCCGGATTCCGGACCAGTATAAGGTGCCGAATATACCAGGGCATTACCCGTTGGCCTGTTCCAGACTTCTTTTAATGTTTTCAAATCATAAGCCACTACTCCATCAACTGAAGTTGGCATAATCAGGTATTTATCAGTGATTAAGGGAGTAGCCATTACTTTAAAATCGTAAGTACCCTCAATTTTACCGATGTTCTTTCCGGTTAATGGATCAAGGATAAATATGGCATTTAAGCCCGTGATGTACACTTTTCCACCCGCGTAAATTCCGGTGCTGCTTCTGAAACGAAGACCTTCATCACTTCTTTTCCAAAGTAATTTCCCGGTTTTACGGTCGTGCCCAAACAAGCTCTGCCAGTTACTTCCGGTGATCAGCACCTCTCCTGCCATTGTCATTTTCTCTGGTGTACCTTCGCCACCATTCCAGTCTTTATTGATCCAGATTGTGTTTCCGGTAGCCACTTCTAAGGCTTGTAAATAAGAACCGTAACCGGTATAATAAATCCCTTTGTCTACAATACCACCAGAAATATAGCCTGGCAGACTTTTCATTCCAAGGTCTTTTTTCCAGACCAAAGTACCGTCAGCAGCCTTTAAAGCATAGGTAAAACCTTCCATATCGGTACCTAAAATAATACCACCATCATAAGAAAGGGCATTTTTTACCGAGTTACGGGTTTTATAATGCCATAAGATTTTACCGCTTACCGGATCTAAAGCAGTGATCCCACATTTCAAGTTATTGGCATCATCAATGGTGGCGACAAATAATTTGCCATCGGCAAGAATCGGACTAGCTTTCCAAACGCTACCTTTAATGTTATTTACCCATTTTAAAGCCAATGAAGCTGCTTGATCATTACCTGATTTACCAGATAAACCTGCATTTGCAGTCTTCCCTGATGGTGTATTTAAAGGCATTGTAAAGCCTTGTTTCTGAATGTACTCCCTGCCATCCTGATAAATTACTTCCGTCTGAATCGTATAGCTTTTCCCTTTACTCATTTTAGCGACAGGCACTTTTCCGTACCAGCTCCAATCAGTGTTTGCCACTAATGGCGAAGTCGCAATCTGGTTCCCTTTCTCATCATAGATGATACTTTTCGCTGATTTCACCGTAGTTTCAGAATCATAAATATTGGCACTAATCAGCAGCTGACCATCTTTCACTAAGACCATATCCGAAGCATTAGGACTGTTTACCACCAAATGATCGTGCAAATACGTATAATGAGGCTTGATTTCTTTAATCCCATCCTTATCAATTTCAATTGATAAAAACTGTGCGGCAGAATTGTCAATTCCACCCATGCTTGGAGAAGCAGTAGAAACATACTGGATACCCGTTTTATCACTCTTTCTCACAAAGTTATTGTGCCAGTGACCGTAAACCCAGGCTTTCAAATTGTTTTCATTCAGGTTGATGGAATCCTTTTTTCCTTTCAACACAAACTGGTCGTTATAGGTTAACAGATCATGGTTGAAAATGATCACCGGTTTATTTTTATCGGTAGCAGCAAGGTCTTTTTTCATCCAGCTGATCACCTCATCCACGGTATAAGAAGGTTGTACATCACCGGAACGCATTGGCGTCACGATAAAATGCGCAGGTCCCGCATCAAATGAATAATATACCGGGCCAAAAAGCTCTTCAAACAACTCCTCACCATAAGCACCTTTAACCAGGTCATGATTTCCAATGCAGTAAAAAATCTGTTTTCCCAATGCTTCCGGAGTGACCTGACTGGCATGGAAATTAAGTCCTTTCTCATAACAAATATCACCCGTATGGACGATAAAACTGACATCCTGTTTCTTAGAGAAGTTCTTCAGATTGGCAATCCAGTCGTTGTATTTAAAAGTTTCTGTATCGGTAATTTGCAACATCTTCACCGAAGAACCAGCGCTGGTTGGGTCAGGAAGCAGTCCGAAGTTATAGGCGGCTACCTTATCGTCAATTTTAAGGTAATGTTTGTCCGACAGCTTATATCCGGCAGGAACAGTTACAAATACAAAGCGGTTTTTAGCATGTCCCGGTAAAAAGAAATTACCCTCTGCGTCGGTTTTCAATACGTTTTGTCCGTCAGAAACGGAAACGCCTTTCATTCCTTTTTCTCCGCTCTCCCAGGTCTTATTTTTATTCTCATCCAGGAAAACTTTTCCTTTGTATTGCGCTCCCGCAGCCGAGGCCAGGAAAGCAAAAACTACTGTAAAAATTAATCTCATTGGGGTTTCATTTTAGTGTTTATAATAATGGTGTGTGGTTCGTATCCTTAAAAAATGGTTGGTACCATAATGGTTGCTGACCTAATGGTTGGTATCATAAAAAAGCAGCAGGTATTTAAACCTGCTGCTAGATGAGGGCATTAAATCATAGGTCTAAACTACCTTTTCTTTGCTAAACTACCCGCAAGTTCTTTGCTACATTACCAGCCAAAAACTTGTTTCAACTGCGGGTTAACTACAGTTTCTCCAATTGGAATCGGTCGGTAATAATATTTAGGGCTAATAAAATTCCTTGGCTGATCTCTGTCCCTGGTAAAGGCGATGAAGCCTGAAGTACCATTGGTCAGGTAGAAATTCTGATCTTTTCCTGTTTTATCTTTCAGGTAATATTTAGACAACTTGTCTCTTTCCACAGCTGGAATATTGGCAATAGAAGATTCATCATCCGGAGAAGGCAGGATCGCAATATCAGGTTTACCATCACCGGTTACATCCAGTCCACCCAATGCAGGAACATACATTCCCTGCTGACTATCCTGGAATAAGTTACCGCATTTCCAACGATTTAAATCATTGAAACGGAAACCTTCACAAGCGGTTTCTACCCTTCTCTCGCGACGGATTTCGAGCAATACTGCACCGCTTGCATTTGGATAAGCAGCGGCTAAAACAGGGTCTAAAGCAACACTCATCGTCAATGCAGGCATTTGAACCCTGTTACGTAACAGGTTAATCGTCTGGTCAAGGTCTCCCTGATTGATATTCCCTTTTTCTGCTTTAGCTTCTGCATTGATCAATAAGATCTCTGCATATCTGAAAATCGGCAAACCCGTATAATTCATCTCCCAACCTAATCTTAGCGCAGGATCACGAGGATAAAACTTGATTTGATTGTAGCCACCTAAAGTAGGTTTGATCCGGTAAGGCTCATCAATAGTACTTGCACCTCTAAAACCCGGGTTAATAATTGTTTCAGCCATTCTCGGATCACGGTCTGCGAAAACTTCCGTATATACCTTCGTATTAAATCCTGGAGTTGAGGTAAAAGGCGTACCATCTTTTTTCAGATAAGTATCTGCCAGATTTCTGCTCAATGACCAGGTATAATCCAATACCGTATGGGTATTATTTCCTACGTTTAATTCCTTATTATAATCCGCCCACATGATCATTTCCTTATTCGTGGCCAGACTTGGGCTTACAAACAGAGATCTATAATCCAGCGCACCATTACCAGTACTCACTAAAGTAAAACCACCCTCTTTCATGATCTTGTCGGAAGCGGCAACTGCTGCATCCAGGAAGCGCTGATAATCACCAGTCAGCCCGATTTCATCATGATACTTTCTGAAAGTACCCTCATGCAAAGAGAACCTCGATAATAAAGCCAATGCCGCCCATTTAGTGACCCTGGTATTCGCAGCTTTTGTTTTTGAATCATCTTTGATATTGGCTACCGCATAATTCAGATCGCTTAAAACAGAATCTACCACCAATGCTCTTGGGTCTTGTCCTTTGTATAAATCAGGATCCGTTTCCGACAATACATGGCCATACCAGGGTACATTATGGTATTTCTTTATCTTCTCAAAGTAGAAGTTAGCGCGGAAAAACCTAGCGATTCCAACAAAGTGTTTGATCAGGACCGGATCACCTTTAACCTGTCCGATATGATCCAACATGAAGTTGATTTTTCTTAAATTTTCCCAGTCCTTTTTGTCCCAGCCACCAATATTAGAGGAAGATATACTCCCTCTTAACATGATATCAACTTCCCCATCTGCGTTATAATTGGAAATATTGTCGGAATTGATATCAGAATAGCTGGCACCAAGCTGGCCGTAAAAACCATTGCTATAAGTCTCCAAATCTATTGGTGATTGAAAAAAAGCACCTTCAGTAATTTCAGTTTGTGGGTTCCTTTGCAGGAAGTCCTTCTTGCAGGCAGTTAGCCCTATGGTCATTAATCCTAATGCAAGGATATAAGTTGTTTGTAATTTCATGATCCTTCTTGCGTTAAAAATTAAGGTTTAAACCAACAGAATAGGTCTTTTGGAAAGGATAAATCGCGCCATCCAATCCTTCAGGGTCTAGCCTGGCTTTGATGTGCGAAACATCAAAGATATTCTCTGCACTGAAGTACACCCTAAGCTTATCCATTTTCAACTTGTTGGTTAACGATTTTGGAATTGTATAACCGAGGGTAAGATTTTTCAACCTCAGGTAAGAAGCATCCTGAAGGTATTTCGTTTGTGGATTTCCCAATTCCGTAGCGTCTTCGGCGATATAAGCCTTCACACGTGGGAAATAAGCATTCGGCGTTTCCGGAGTCCAGCGATCCAGGTTATGCACCTGCACATTGGTCCATGGTTGCGCATATACGCCCCAGAAGTAATGATTACCCGCACCAGGGTACCAATCTCTTTTGCCTACACCCTGGAAGAACACACGAAGATCGAAACCTTTCCATCCGGCACCAAGATCGATTCCATACTGATATCTGGCCTCGCTGTTTCCGATGATTTTCTGATCTCCATGATCTGCAAGCGTATTTTTTCCCTTATTAATTTTACCGTCGTTATTGAGGTCTCTAAACTTTAAATCGCCTACATCAAACTTGTAACCGGTATCATCGGCACCAACTGCACTCTGGTCGGCATGACTCGCCAGTTCTTCTTTCGACTGGAAGAAACCTTCTGTTTCTAATCCCCAGATTTCACCGATTTGTTTTCCTACGTAATAATCACTGATCACACCATTAGGGTTATCAAATTTGGTGATATAACTGCGGCTATCTCCCATATTGAAACCAACATTATAGTACAGCTGACTGTTGTTGACCATGAAACCATCTTTCCATCCGATTCTCAATTCCCATCCTTTAGTTTTCAAATCAGCGGCATTTACCTTCGGTTCTAAGACCCCAAAAGCGCCCGGAAGAGTTTTTCCTCTGGTCAGCATTCCTTTGGTATACCTGGTATAAGCATCAAAAGTCAGGTCCAATCTGTTTTTAAACATGCTGATGTCTCCACCAAAATTCATCGTAGAAATCCTTTCCCAGGTTAAACTCTGGGCCACTGATCCCGGAGGATTTACGGTGGTCGGTCTGTTACCGTCCAGAATCTGACCGATTTGTCCGGAGCTCATCGTTGGGATATAAGAATAAGCGCCCACATCCTGATTACCCAAAGCACCATAAGAAGCACGGAATTTCAACAAGTCGATTTTCAGTTTTTCTGCTACAGGCTTAAAAAAGTTTTCATTACTGATCACCCAGGCCACCGAAGCAGAAGGGAAGAATCCCCATCGGTCATCCGAAGGAAAACGGGAAGTACCATCGTAACGGCCGTTCAGTTCCAGGATATACTTGTTGTCGAAAATATAGTTTAAACGATAAAACCATCCTCTAACCGCCCATTCTTCCATCCGTTCTCCCATGGTCATCGCACCGGTAGCCAGGTTAATAGAAGGCAAAGTCCCGCTGATTAAGTTTGTGCGACTTGCATAACCATAGCTCCAGTTTCTGGTTTCCTGATTGAAACCAGCAAGCACCTGCAGGTAATGTTTCTCGTTAAAAGTTTTATGGAAATCGGTATAGATGTTATAAATATTTTGTCTGAGGTGGCGTTCAGAATTTGTGGCAGATCCGGCTACATTACCACTATAGCTAATGGCAGCATTCGGCCCGGCTTTATAAGGAATTGCCAGATCAAAAGATCTTCCGGTAGTATCAATTTTCCTGACCGTTGCATCTGCTTTTAAATCCCATACGTCTTTAATCAGCGCTGCTTTTGCGGTAAAAGTAGTCTGGAAATTACTGGTTCTGGTTACCCTGCGGCCCCCACTTTGCATTTTCCCCAATAGGGCAGCTCCGGTAGAAGTCCAGCTGCCATCCGGATTAACAGGCACATCCAGCGAACTTTGTCTGTTCACATTATGGAAGAAACCTTCTCCATTGTAAGATGGCTCATCATAAGTACTGGTATTAAAAGCAGTATTATTCCCAATGGTTAACCATTTTGACAAATTATAATCTGCTTTAGCACGAAGGTTGTAACGGTCGTATTTATCATTACCATATTTAAACATCCCTTCATTTCTAAAGTACTCCGTAGACAGATAATAACTCAGTTTATCGTCTTTTTTGGAGATATTCAGGTTGGCATTATACGTAGGTGCGTTAGCATTATAAACCTCATCCATCCAGTTTGTACTTCCATAATACATCCAGGCATTTGGATCCGATGGGGAAACAATCACTGAAGGTAAAGACGGGTTTGCCGAACGTTGTCTGGCATATTCCCTGATGTTTTCCGGATACAAATCGTACAAAGGATAAGCAGCATCATGTTTATACTCCATTACTTTCAATGGGTCGGTCACAATATCCGGTACTTTACCTAGCTGTCTGATCGCATAATACGTATTAGCATTTATTTTTAAATCTTCGCTCTTAGCTGATTTTGTAGTAATTAATACGACACCAAAAGCACCTCTGGCCCCATAGATCGCTGCCGATGCGGCATCTTTCAATACGGTTACATTCTCGATATCTGCCGGATTTAAAGCCAACAGTTCCTCACTGGTATAGGGTACGTTATCTACCAAAATGTATGGAGAACCACCATTTAAGGAAGTAAATCCACGGATATTAAATTTAGGGGCTTTGTTCACCTGTCCGTTGGAAATGGTGATATTCAGGTTGGGAATCAAGCCTTGTAAGCCTGCGCCAACACTGGTAATTGGTCTGTTTTCCAGATCTTTTCCGGAAACACCGTCCACCGCACCACTCAGGTTTACTTTTTTCTGCGTTCCGTAACCCACCACCACAACTTCATTCAGGAACTTATCATCGTCTTTTAACACGATATTGATTTGTTTGCGTGTACCGATCACCACCTTTTGCTCCGTAAGACCAACATAGCTGAACACCAATACATCTGCCGGCGAACCTGCTTCAATCTGGTAATTACCATTTCCGTCGGTCGTGGCTGCTTTCGCTGTTCCCATGATCCGTACAGATACACCTGGAATAGGCAATCCTTTTTCATCCGTCACCATCCCTTTGATTAAAATGGCTTCATTGATCCAGGATAAAGTTGGCAGGGCATCCTGATCACGTCTCTTAAAAATCACGATGTTGTTATCGGATTCGCGGTAAGAAAAAGGAGTCCCCTTCAACAGGTCAAATAATACTTCGTTTAAAGGTTTACCAGAAACCTCCATTTCAATCCCTTTCACCTTTCTCAATTCGTTGTTATTATAAGAAAAATCCAGTTTACTGGTCTTACTGATTTTCTCTATAGCTTTTTCTAAAGATTCGCCTTTTAAGTGAATACTCACCTTAACATTCTTAAGCCCCTGGCTTAAAGCTGTTTCCGCAAAAATGGTTCCAGCGGAAGCTAGCAATGTGGCAAACACTATTAATCCTACTCTCATTATCTTAAGAATTAGTGTAGTAATGTTTTTTTTCATATTTTTAATTCGTTTTAAAATTTCATTGAAACATAGCACGGCCTTCTGGTGAATTTTTCGAAGAGTTTCCCAATTGCTGTACATTCTGATCAGTATCTGTTAGAGCAGATACTGATCTTCTTTTTTTGAGTACTATTAAAGTTTAATTACATCCACTACCTGTGATCAGCACCTCCTTTTCTTCTTTAATCTGATAAGTAATTCCTTGTATTTCCTTGATGAGGTCTAAAACCTCTTTTAAGCTTTGTTTCGTATTGAAGCGAATGCTATTCTGGCAGTTTTTAAATTTCTGCTGATCATATTTGATCTTCACCTGGTAGGCGTTTTCTACAGCGAGCACCAGGTCTTCAAAATAAGCCGCATTCAGGATCACATTGCCATCATTCCAGGCTTTGCGCTCAGTAGCTTTTACTTTGACTACGGTCGGTTTCCGGTGATCTTTGTTATAAATTGCTTCCTCATTTTGCTCCAATACGCTGGTCTGTTGATGATCGTCACTTACGGCAACTTTTCCGCTGACCACTGCTACACTCATGGTAGACAATGCCTGATAAGATTTCACCACGAAAGAAGTCCCCAATACATTGGTCTTAATTCCAGCGGCTTCTACCACAAAAGGAACCTTATCGTCATGTACGATATCAAAGAAACCTTCACCTTCTAACAGGTAAACCCTTCTTTTCTCTCCGAATTTCTTTGGGTATTTAAAGGTGCTGGCAGAATTTAGCCATACCGTAGAACCATCCGGCAGGACCAATTTTCTGGTCTCCCCTTTAGCCACGGTAACCGTAATATAGCTATCGCCGCCAAATGGTTGTAAAAACAACAAGCCTGTGGAGATCAAGACAAAACCAACTGCCGCAGCGATAGTCAGCATTGTTTTTTTCCTTCTCAGTTTTAGGATTCGATCCTGCCCTTCCCGGATTTCTTTAGTCGCCTGGATACGTTCCAGAATTTCCTGACCTAAGCTTTCCTTCTCCTGTAAATTTTCAAATACACCAGCAGCGTCATCAATTCCGAATTCTTTATATAGCTCGTTTTTTTCTTTCTCGTTCATATACTAAATACATAACGAACGAGGCGGAAAGAGGTACTATGAGAAAATAATCTTTTTTTTATCCCTGGAATGGATACTTGAGGCGCAGTCTTTTCAGGGCGCTGGTAATTTGATTCTTTACCGTTTGGGAAGAAATAGAAAGGTGACTGGCAATCTCATTCACAGAAAGTTCTTCTTCTCTGCTCATTTGAAAAACTTTACGCATCCCCACAGGCATGCTCTGGATTTCCAGTCTCAAATGACCGGCCAGCTCTTTAGTCGTGTATTGTTCGAAAAGGGAATGATCAGTTTCGTCGGTAATCTTTACAAACTCTACATCGTGCTTCACACGCAAAGTTTGCCGGCGCTGGAGATCCGTCAGTTTATTTTTTAATATGGTATAGATGAACCCGATAAAAGTGGTGGTAATTTTTAAAGAATGGCGTTTCACCCAGATCACCATAAACAGGTCATGAACCACATCTTTTGCTTCTTCCCTATTGTTCAGCTTCTTACAGGCAATTGCATACACCACCTCCCAATAGCGCGAATAAATCTCATTAAACGCGTCGTTATTGTCTTCTCTCAATAAGGCTAGCAATGCCAGGTCTGTTAGCTGTTTCAATAAAAAAGGTATTAGTTTGATTTATTTGGTGATCCAATATATAAATTTAAATGCAAAAGTACAGGAATAGAAAAATAGAGCGATCATACTAACCGTTAAGTTTTCATTAAGTTCTTACACAGAAAATTGACTAAAAACTCTTTTTATCGCTTTCTTAAGCTTAAAAGCTTCCAAAAAATCAGCAAATTTCTTAGGTTTAAATCGAAATGACAAAAGGGACAATCAAGACCATTGGGATCGGGGTATTATTTTCAATGCTTTGGGCATCTGCATCTGTAGCTACTAAATTCGGGGTACGGTCTGCACCGCCACTGATCCTGGCCAACCTTCGTTTTTTCCTCGCGGGAATCGTGTTACTCGGCTATTGTTATGGGATCAGTAAAGATAAAATCTATCGCCTGCCCAATGCGACAGAATGGAGACAGCTGGCCATTTTCGGCTTCCTCAATACCGCGGTTTACCTTGGATTGTATGTCTATGCCATGAAATTTACCGCGGCAGGCATTGGTAGTTTAGCCGTTTCCACCAACCCTTTACTCATCGTGCTTTTTTCTTCCTGGCTGATGGGGAGAAAACCTTCCGCAGCAGAAATATTAAGTATTGTACTTGGCATGACGGGGATCGCTTTCGCCACCTATCCATTATTAGGGAATCAAAGTACCAGCCTGATGGGAATAGGATTGCTCATGCTCAGTATGGTGGTCGTTTCTTTTGCCAGCGTTTACTATGCAAGAGTCACCTGGACCTTACCAAATCTGCTCATCAACGGATGGCAGGTTACCCTGGGTGGCTTCTTCCTGCTCCCTGTAACCATTGTTTTTGGTGATTTATCTTCCTTCCAGCCTGACACCACCTTTTGGTATTCGGTACTATGGCTAAGTCTTGCCGTTTCTGTAGTCGGCCTGATCTGCTGGTTTTTCCTCCTCAAACTCGATACCGTAAAAGCCTCTTTATGGCTGTTCCTTTGTCCGCTATTCGGTTTCTTTTATGCCTGGTGGCTGATGAATGAACCCATCACCTGGTATACCATCTGCGGAACCTTCCTCGTGGTTTTAGGCCTGTATATCGGTCAGCGACAACGCCTTAAAAAAGCAGCATAAACAAATTCTTTTGGATCTTTATATCATAATTTTCATAGCATCACACAATAAATTGTGTTAAAATATGTTAAATAGATATTAAAACCCAAGACATGAAAGCGATTAAGGTAGTTGTATTTACGGGGGTCATATTCAGAATGCTAGGTTTAACCAAGATATATTACTGGTTCAATAAGTAATATTTTTAGTAGATATATGATTTGTTTCCAGCGATTTCCTACATTCATCCATTGATGGATAAGGCCAGAATTGTTATGGGATAATTACAACCCGATCCATCTACTATTAACTAACTATTTTATGACTACTAAACTGAAAAGCTATTTTGCTGCTTTGGGGATTCTGGCTGCCAGCTATTCTGCAAATGCTCAAGCACCAACGAAATTCATCGATCCTGCAAATATGGATCTTACCGTTAAACCAGGTGATGATTTCTACCAGTATGCCAGTGGCACCTGGATCAAAAACAACCCTGTTCCTGCTAAAGAAACACGCTGGGGAAGCTTCAATGCGCTCCGCGATTTCAATATCAATGCTGTAAAAGGATTGGTAGAAGATGCAGCTGCCGACAAATCCGCGCCCGCTGGTTCTGTAAAAAGACGTGTAGGTGATTTCTATGCCGCTGCAATGGACAGTATCACCATTGAGAAACTAGGTTATACACCGATTAAGGCCGACCTGGAGAAAATCAAGCAAATCAGAGACCTTCAAGGTATTCTTGACCATGCCGCTTACCTGAGAACTACCGGACTGGCTTCGCCAATGTTTAGTTTTTATATTGGCCAGGATAGAAAAAACGTCAACAAATATATGCCACAACTTGGACAGGGAGGAACTTCCTTACCTGACCGTGATTATTACCTGAAAGATGACAGCAGAAGTGTCAAAATCAGAGAAGCTTATGATAAGTACATGACTACTTTATTTACTTTAACAGGTTATAGCCCTGCTGAAGCAAAGAAAAAAGCCGCTACCGTAATGGCCATTGAAAAGCAACTGGCAGAAGCGCAAATGCCAAGAGTGGAAATGCGTGATCCACATAAAACCTATAATAAATTTACCGTTGCTGATTTTAGCAAATCTACCCCTCAGTTGAACTGGGTAACGATGCTCCCTAAATTTAAAGTCAACGGACAGGATACGATATTGGTTTCTACCCCTAAATTCTTTGTCAGCCTGGACGGTTTACTAAAAACTATTCCTGTGGCCGACTGGAAAACTTACCTGGAGTGGAATGTTTTAAAATCATCTGCATCTAACCTGAGCAGTCCTTTTGTAAATGCTTCTTTTGCCTTTACTCAAGCACAAACCGGTCAGAAAGTACAAACGCCAAGATGGCAACGCATGTCGCAGCTTACCGATGGTACTGTTGGCGAATTGCTGGGACAATTGTATGTGGCGCAATATTTCAAGCCAGATGCGAAAGTCCGCATGACCGAATTAATTGCGAACCTTAGAAAAGCATTTGAGATCAGAATCAACAATCTGGACTGGATGAGCGACGTAACCAAAGGAAAAGCACTGGAAAAATTAAACGCTTTTGTTCCTAAAATCGGTTACCCGGACAAATGGAAAGATTATGAAGGTTTAACGATTACCCGTACTACTTACCTGCAAAACCTGCGTAATGCTGGTGCATGGGGCTATAATGAGATGGTTACACAACTGGGTAAACCAGTAGACCGTACCCGTTTCGGAATGACACCTCCTACCGTAAACGCGTATTACAGTCCAACGATGAATGAAATTGTGTTCCCTGCAGGAATTCTACAGTTCCCTTTCTTCGATCCTAATGCGGATGATGCAGTAAACTATGGCGGTATCGGTGCAGTGATTGGTCATGAAATGTCTCATGGTTTTGATGATTCCGGAAGTCAATATGACAAAGACGGAAACTTACGCAACTGGTGGACAGCAGAAGACAAGGTTAAATTTGAAGCAAAAACTAAAGCCCTGGGCGAGCAATTCGATGCTTACACCGTTTTAGATACGATTCATGTGATCGGGAAACTAACCATGGGCGAAAATATCGGTGACCTTGGTGGTTTAAATGCAGCTTACACCGCCTTTAAATTAACCAAACAAGGACAATCAGAAGATAAAATTGATGGTTTCACACCTGATCAACGCTTCTTCTTATCCTGGGCTCAGGTATGGAGAGGAAATGTATTGGATGAAACCGCAGCACAGCTGATCAAAACAGATCCACACTCGCCTGGTCCATTCAGAACCATTGGTGCACCCGTAAATATGGATGCCTGGTATAAAGCTTTTGATGTGAAACCAGGTGATAAATTATACAAAAAACCTGAAGACAGAATCAGAATGTGGTAATTCAGATCTATCTTTAAAATTCGTTCATTAAGCTAAAGCGCGGTCTCCTGTTTAAGGAAGGCCGCGCTTTTTTGTTATCTTGCGGCTTATCTATAAAATGCCGCTCAACTGTAAAAATGAATATCATAACTTTAACTGCCGACGGTTCCAATACGTTATTTAACGAAACAATTGGCGAACATTACCACTCTAAACATGGTGCTTTACAAGAAAGTAAACATGTATTTATTGATGCCGGATTAAAACACGTAGCCGAAAATCAACGCGAAATCTCCATTCTGGAAATCGGATTCGGTACAGGACTTAACTTCCTGATGACGCTGGAATATGCAATAGCGAATAACCTGGAAGTTAAATACACCGGATTAGAGGCTTTCCCTTTAGAAATGGATGCCTTAAAATCTACCGGTTATCAGCAATATGTTCCTGAAAACATCTGGAATAGTTTAGAAAACAATTATTTAGCAGCCCTAAAAGCACCGGTAACCCTTTTGCCTGGTCAGGAGTTAACGATCCCTCATATCACCTTAGACCAGTTTCAAGCCCCGGCTACATTTGACCTGGTTTACTATGATGCCTTTTCCGTACAACACCAACCGGAAATGTGGTCGGATGACATCATTGCCCATACCTGTAGCTTCCTGAAACCTGGTGGAACCTTCGTCACCTATGCCATCACCGGAAAATTAAAACGTGCTTTAAAAAGCAATGGCTTTACCATTGAAAAGCTACCTGGCGCACCTGGAAAAAGAGAAATGCTACGTGGAACCAAGTTGTAACTAATGTCATTTTCCATGGCTGAATTATCGGTCGTACAACAATTTCTTCTTTTTTGTTGTTAAATAGATACGCCCTTAATAATTAAAGACGAACAATTAAAACAACAGATAGCTGGCAATGGAAAAAAGAAAATTAGGCAACTCCGATTTATTTGTATACCCGATCACTTTTGGTGGGAATGTTTTTGGCTGGACCATAGACGAAGCGAAATCCTTCGAAATATTAGATGGCTTTACCGAAGCCGGTTTCAATTTTATTGATACCGCAGATGTGTATTCCCGATGGAATCCCGGCAACTCCGGTGGAGAATCGGAAACTATCATCGGTAACTGGATGGAAAAACGAAAAAACCGTACGGAGGTGATCATTGCCACTAAAGTAGGCGCAGATATGGGTCATGGGAAATCGCTTTCCAAAAAGACCATCCTGGAAGGTGTAGATGCTTCCCTGAAAAGATTAAAAACAGACTATATAGACCTTTATCAGAGTCATTACGACGATCCGAATACGCCGATAGCGGAGACGCTGGAAGCTTATGACGAGCTGATCAGAGCAGGGAAAATCCGCTGGATTGGTGCTTCAAACTACTCCGCAGCACGTTTACAAGAATCTTTAGAGATCGCGCAGAAATTGAGTCTCCCTAAATACCAGACTTTCCAGCCTGAATATAATCTATATTCCCGTGAAGGATATGAGAAAGAACTAGAAGCGGTAGTGCTGGAGCATAAACTTGGTGTCATCAATTATTACGCCTTGGCCAGTGGTTTCTTAACCGGAAAATACCGCTCCGAGGCCGACTTAAATAAAAGTCAGCGTGGCGGTGGAATTAAAAGTTACCTGAACGACAGAGGTTTCAAAATACTGAAAGCATTGGATGAAGTATCCGAACAATACAATGCCACACCGGCAAGCGTATCCCTGGCCTGGCTCCTTGCCCGACCTTCGATAACCGCGCCTATTGCCAGTGTAACAAGCCTTTCTCAATTGGAAGACCTTAAAAAAGCAGCAATGCTAAAATTAAATATAGAAGATATCGCCATTTTAGACGAAGCAAGTAGCTGGAAATAATCCTCCCCTACCTGTAAAAATAATAAGACATCTTTCTAAATGCCTTGCTAAAGAATATTTGGCAAGGCATTTGTCTTTATCTGTAAATTACTAAATTAGCCTGGCTTAACACCTAAAACAGATATGAAGAACAGCTCTAGTCAACCATTTAACGCTAAATTAGCGATAGTCCTGTTCTCTATTATTTCTTTAGGATACCTCGCCATATTAGGACAAACGATCCTTGCACCCTTACTGACCTCCTTCTTACTGGCGATTTTACTGTTACCAATGGCCAATTTCCTGGAACAGAAATGCCGCCTGAAAAGAAGCATGGCCTCCATCATTTCCGTAGTACTGATGATTGCGGTGATCTCTAGCATCCTGTTTTTTCTGGTAAATCAACTCACAGACCTTTGGCAAGACTGGCCCTTATTAAAACAGCAAGGCGAAACCTCCTTCCATGAGCTGCAACAATGGATCTCTTCCAATTTTGGTGTTAATGCACAAAGACAAATCGAATACGTGAAAGAGGGCGCTTCAAAAGCATTGTCTACCAGCGCAGTTTTTGTCGGCGCCACCCTACTCACCTTATCCACTTCCCTGTTATTCCTGTTTTTCCTGTTGCTGTTTACTTTCTTCCTGCTAAACTACAGAAGGGTCTTGTTCAGCTTTTTAACTTCCGTATTCGAAGAACAACACACGGAAAAGGTAAGTGAAATCGTTAGACAAATTCAATACATTATCAAGAAATACATCACCGGACTTTTCCTGCAAATGGTCATTGTAACCAGTTTAATGATGCTGGTGCTTTGGTTATTAGGCGTAAAATACGCGGTTTTACTCGGTTTAATCACCGGAATATTTAACATCATCCCCTATATCGGGATATTTAGTGCTTTAGTAATCAGCGTACTGATCACCTTTGCCACTGCCGGTGCCGCCAAAGTGCTGCTGGTCATTATTGCCTTTATTGCGGTTCATACCGTAGACGGGAATATATTGATGCCCTTAGTGGTGGGCTCTAAAGTGAAGATCAATGCCTTGTTTGCCTTCATCGGAATCGTAATCGGCGAAATGGTCTGGGGCATTTCAGGGATGTTTTTATGTATCCCCTACCTGGCTATGCTGAAAATCATTTTCGACCGTGTAGACTCCTTAAAACCCTGGGGAATCCTCCTTGGCGGCGAAGATAAACCCGCGAAGAAAAGAAAGGTTTACCGACTTAGCAAGAATATCAAACTAGAAGAACAAGAATAAATTAATCAAGGGGATTTCATGAAAGAAAACCGTTCGCCACACATTTTAAACACTTCAGCTAACCTTTTAGGGCTTTGTTTTATTGTATTGACCTCGATTAAGGTCTCTAAAATGCAGGATGTTACCTTAATTGATGAAACCACTGCATTGGCCATTCTCTTGTTTATGACCAGCTGCATCCTTTCCTTTATCTCTATGGGAAGACCTCCGGGCAGTAGCCAGCGATTGGAAAAAACAGCGGATATTATCTTCTTATCCGGCCTGGTCGTTCTTTTTTTAACCACAATGATGATTACCTTTAACGTCATTAAATAAAACACTATATAATGCCCAATCATATCGCCCCATTAACGGCTGCTGATCCAGCAACCGCCTTCCAAAGGTTATTAACCGTATTAGATACCCTTCGTACCGACTGCCCATGGGATAAAAAACAAACCATGGAAACCCTTCGTCACCTCACGATTGAAGAAACTTACGAATTATCCGACGCCATCCTTGAAGGTGACCTGGAAGAAGTAAAAAAAGAACTTGGTGATGTGATGATGCACCTGGTGTTCTATGCCAGAATCGCTTCCGAAACCAATGATTTCACTATCGTTGATGTACTGAACAGCGTTTGTGATAAACTGATTAACCGTCACCCGCATATTTATGGCGACGTGGAGGTTAAAGATGAACATGATGTAAAACGCAATTGGGAACAGATTAAGCTTAAAGAAGGCAACAAATCTGTGTTAGCAGGTGTTCCGGCAGGCTTACCTTCCCTGGTTAAAGCCAGTCGCATTCAGGAAAAAGCCAGAGGTGTTGGTTTCGACTGGGACGATAAAACTCAGGTTTGGGATAAAGTAGAAGAAGAACTTCAGGAGTTCAAAAACGAATACAATACCAAAGACAATGAGGCAATAGACGTAGAAAAGGCAGAAGAAGAGTTTGGAGACCTGCTGTTTTCCCTGATCAATTATGCCCGTTTCATCAATATCAATCCAGAAAATGCACTGGAAAAAACCAATAAGAAGTTCATTAAAAGGTTCCAGTACCTGGAAAGTAAAGCCAAAGAAAATGGTAAAGCGCTACAGGATATGACCCTTGCCGAAATGGACGTGTATTGGAATGAAGCCAAGAAAGTTTAATCCATCAGAACAAGAAAGTTTAGCCAATCAGAAGATCATCCAAACGCTGATAGCTGCTGTAAACCTTGATCACTATACATAAAATAAGCCCTTAGTTCAATTCAGAACTAAGGGCTTATATATTTTAACCGGTTTTTAGATTAACCGTGTTTCTTTTTCATGGTCATTTTAGCCTTCTGGCCGATACCATAGTTATAATCTTTTGTATTGCTTTCCTTCTTGTCGTGGAAAGCGCCACCGCCATTATTAGGGGCAACATTCTTCTCCTTAACAATCCTGCTTTTATCAATACCACCAACTTTTGCTACTTTATCGATCACCAATCCTTCTGGTAAATCCATAAGCGTTAACTTTTTACCAACAGCCTGTTCAATCTTTTTCACTTCAACCAGTTCCATGTCAGTCGCAAAAGTAATCGCTACTACATCTTCGTCGCCGGTTTTAATGACTCTGCTTAGGAAAGTTTCCTTTTGCTCAGGAACCTCGAAATGGAATATGAAAGGAATACCAGAAAGATCCAGACTAGCAGTACCTTCGTTGGCAACGATTAATATTCTGGCTTCAGGAATTTCCTTGAAATCTTCAATATGGTCAAATCCATCCTCGTCAAAGAACAATGGATTCAATACAGAAACATCGCCTGGTCTTGCAGAATGCAAGCTTTTACCCAACTTCTGCGCAGTTAAACGTGTATTTACAAATACTACTACCTTATCAAATACCTCGTCATCTCTCAACAACAGGTTAAGCAAATTCACTTTAGTTTTATGATTAGGAACTGTATACAGGATCAATTCATGCGTATTCGCTTGATTTTCACCAAGATCTTCCACTTCTAAAGTGGTTGGGAAATGTAAGAACTGATCAATCATGTTGTGCAGTTTCTCATGAAGAACAGTTGTAAAGATCAAATGCTGACATTTACCTGCGCTTCTTGCCAGTTCACAAACCGGAAGTTGCATTCCTTGTTTCACAATCATTTCCGCATCGTCTACGATAAACATTTGCAACTTGCTCAGATTTAATCCTAGTTTCAGGTAAATAGCACGTGCTCTTGTTGGTGTAGCCACCACGATATCCACGCCATCTACCAGATCCAGTACATCCTGCTCTGTTCCACCGTTTCCGTATAGACCCATGATACGGAGGTTTTTATTTCTATTTAGCTTCTCAAATTCTTCAATCACCTCTAATACCTTTTCCATGGAAGGAACAAGGATCAGCACTTTTGGCGCTTCATCTGTGCTGTATTTCAGGCGCATTAGAACCCCAAGCACATAGTTCGTAGTTTTTCCTGAACCTTCAGGGCCAACAGCCACGATATCCTGTCCGCCAAGAATTCTTGACATTGTTTTTGCCTGAATCTCTTTCGCAGATATATATCCGGCATCAGTCATTGACATTACCAGTTGCTTGCTTAGTTTTAATTTCTCTAATGACACAGTTTCTCTATTAATATTATTATTCTGCAAATTTACGTAATATTTACTTGAGGTCTGTAGCCTTTTATAATTCGGGAAACATATTACTGGAAATATCAGATAATAGCCTTTAATTTGAAGGATGAAAAACATAATAACTACGATAAAAAAACCACTACTCGTACTTGCATTACTAATTAGTACCAGTATGTTTTCCTTTGGACAGGATAACAATTCCTATAAAGTAAGTCTAAAAGAAATGATGGATGCTTCAGGTTCTGCTGAATCCTACAAAGTTGCCATCATACAAACCATAAAAATGCTCAAATCTCAAAAAAGCACTGTTCCGGAATCTTTCTGGCAGGAATTTGAGGCTACATTCATTAAATCGGCACAAGAAGACCTTTTTGAGCTGTTGCTTCCAATCTACCAAAAGCACATTACAGAGGCCGAAGTTAAAGACATCACTAAATTCTATCACACCCCTACAGGAAAGAAGTTTGCTGAAAAAACTCCTTTTATCCTACAGGATTCTATGGCCGCAGGGCAGCAATGGGGTATGAAATTAGGAGAACAGTTGGCGAAAAAAATGCAGGAAAAGGGTTATTAGTATCCAAACTCCAATTGATCTGATCACCGAATGGTTTATTTTAAACGGTATATTTTAATCTGAAAGACGGGCAGCAATACCCGTCTTTTTAATACTTCCCCCTATAACGTAGCTAGTATTGCACTCATCTTACTCACATATTCATCCATTAGCTTCTTTTTGACCACATTCTTTTTTTCAGTAGTCAACTCTCTTAAAAATTCTTCCCTGACCAATGCCTCATTTCGCTCTTCATGTTCCTTCCACATTCGATCATACGCTGCTTTCAACATTTTTGTTTGGAGCTCTTTAACCATTTCCTTTCTAATTTCATCACCTGCCGGCCCCTGTAATTCTATTCTGGCATTAATCAGCGCTTCTTCCCGCATAAACTCACTAACCGCATCCCATAATCTTCCCATATTGTTTTCTCCTTGTTTTAAGTTATCAATCTCCAGATCAAACTGATGGTTGATCTCCGGATCCTTTATGTAAATAATTTGTTTTAAAAACCCTAAAAAACTCAGCATCTGAGCTGCATCATACTTCCCAGTGGCCAACATTGCCTTGAAAATCATTAGTCGTTCCTTCCCTAGCGCCGCTTCTGACACCTTATTTTCCAAATGAGCTTTCTGCGCCGCTAAAACCACCAATGCAAAAGGATTATCCATAGCTAGTAATTCTCCAGCAGAATGCTGAAAAATCTGATACCCCTGGTATCGGTATGCCAATCCCGTCCCTAATAAACTGGAATGATAAGTATCAGAAAACTGCTGATTTTCAGCGCCGCTAAAGATTGCGAAAGCAATTACCGGAACCTTAAACCGATCTACCAGCCGATAGTAATACTCAAACATCCGAAAAGGGAAACCGGAACTATACTTCCCCTGAATTTCCAGATGTAGCAAAAACCACTGAAAGGCCCCATCCTTCATAAAAACCTTAACCAATACATCCGCCAATCTAGTCCCTCCTCTACTCAGACGCTCTGGATAAATCTCCAGAAGTTCCTTATCCATATACTCAAATCCCCTTTCCATATCGAAAAGCAGATCTGCATCCTTATAAAAAAAACGTAGCATGTGAGGGAAAGACTCTTCCATAGCAGCCTTTAATAAAAGATCCATTTTCTTAGGAATCTTTTGGCCGGAAATAAAGGAAGAATCAGATTTACTAACCATTGTCTTATTGGATCTAATCGAATATTAAGATTAAAAACCAAACAAACAACATTAAGGTAATTTATTTACATCAAAAAGAAATCAAAAACAGGAAATAAGTATAAAAACGACTACTTAACTTTTACGTTTACCTTTAAGTAACAAGTCCATCGCATGATCTAGCGTACCTGCCCTCGTCACCTCACCAGAGTTGACAAAGAAAATCTCATCGGCATTCTCGATCGTATTTAAACGGTGTGCGATGATCACCAGAGTCGTTTCTTTAGGAAGCTTTTTGAGAATAGCACTCAATAACTGTTCGGTAATGGTGTCAATATTAGCGGTTGCCTCATCCAGAATCAGTAATTCCGGATTTCGTAAAACTGCCCTCATAAAGGCAATCAACTGCTTTTGTCCCAGACTAATGTTATCAGAACCAGAAGTAACCGCAGTATCCAGTCCATCTTCAAAAATGGCCAGTAAAGCATCTAAATTCGCTTCCCTGATCACCTCCTCCAACTGCGCATTGGTATAATCTTTATACTTACTATTACCATATAAAATATTATCCCTTACTGTTCCTGTAAACAAGAACGGCTCTTGTAGGATGAAACCAATCTTAGCCGCACGTTCCTCATTACTATATGAACGAATATCCTTGCCGCTCAGTAAAACCGTACCATCCGTAGCATCGTATAAACGCGCGATCAAGGAAGCTGTAGTTGTTTTACCACCACCTGTAGGGCCAATTAAAGCGTAAGTCTTCCCTTTCTCCAGACTAAAACTGATGTCATGCAAAATCTCTTTGTCGGCCGTATAAGAAAAGTGGACATTCCTGAATTCCAGCAGCGCATTAGAAGTTAAGTTACTTCCAGCTAATTGTTGCAGATTTCCATCCAGTTGTTGCAGGTCGTTTTTCATTGATAAAATCTGAGAAATCCTGTCCCAACCAGCCATGGCGACCTGGAAATTGGCCCATAAAGCCGCCAATTGTCTTAATGGGTTGTAGAAGTTGGTGGCATAAGAAAAATAACTCACCAATAATCCGATACTAAACTGCCCTTGAGAAATCAGGAAAATACCAAAAAGCAACACGATCAATTGTGCCATGCTGGAGAACAATCCATAGACCGGCATTAAAATATTATTGGCCAGACCGGCACCTATTGCCGTCTTATAATTATGGCGATTCGCCTCATCAAATCTTTTTCGGAAATAGTCTCTTCTGTTAAAAGCAATGATCACCTTAAAGTTGTTCAGACTTTCCTGAATCTCGGCACTCATTCCGCCAACACTTTTCAGGTTGGAAGCATTTCTTTTTTTCACCCATGGGGATACCAGTGCGGTAAAAACCAGGATCAGCAATGCCGGAACCAGGGCCGCAGCACCCAGCTCAAAATTGATCATCAATAAGAAAATACCGGCACCCGTCATGGTCACAATACTGCCAATAAACTGCATCAGCGATTGGGAGAAGAACTGGTTGATCTTATCCGTATCATTGTTTACTCTGGAAATCAGGTCTCCGGCTTTATTCTCATTAAAAAAGGCCACAGGAAGCTCCTGAAGCTTATTGAAAACCGCATTTCTTAACGTATACAACATCCGTTGCCCTACGCCACCCATCAGTTTCGTCTGGAAATACCCCGTACAGAAAGCCAGCAGGTACATGCACAGGATAATTCCTGTAAAAAGCAATACCCCGTCATAATCTTTGGTTCTGATATAAGCATCAATTGTATGTCCGATCAGTAGCGGTCCGGTTAACAGCAAACATGAGTTCAAAAGAATAATTCCTGAGGCCATCCACAGGTTTTTCTTTTCCTCGGAAATCAATTCAATCAGTTTTTTTAAAGCCTGAAAAGTCGACTGTTTTTCTTCCTGGCCACTATGCTGGTTAAGATTGTAATTCATAATTGCTGGTACTCTGTTGTGAGTTAAAAATTTGAACGTACTCCGGACTGGTTTTCAACAGTTCCTCATGTTTCCCTTGTGCCACGATCTCGCCTTGCATCAACACAATTACCTTATCGTAATGCGTTACTGCGGCAATTTTTTGCGTTACCGACAATAAAGTAATGCCCGGATAATTCTGCTGCACATTTTCTAATATTCTCTTTTCCGTATGATGATCTACACGGGAAGTAAAATCATCCAGTAGTAAAACCTTAGGATTTACCGCCAATGCTCTGGCCAGCATGATGCGCTGTTTTTGTCCGCCGGAAAGGTTAGATCCCCGCTCAGAAACAATGGTGTTCAGCTGATCCGGCAATGCCGTTATAAAATCATGTAATTCTGCGGTAGCGATTGCTTTTTCCAGCGACTGGTCCGTTACCGTATCACTAAACGCAATATTCTCACGGATACTCATGTTAAAGATAATGCTGTCCTGGAACACAAAACCAACCTGCTGGTGGAAAGCTTCCGGATTATATTCTTTAATATCATGTCCGTCGAAGCGAACTTCCCCGGCATCCGGAGGAATCAATCCGGTAAGGATATATAGTAATTGTGACTTCCCAGCTGCTGTTGGACCGATGATGGCGGTTTTAGAACCTGCTTCCAAAGCGAAAGATATATTCTTTAAAGCCGGTTTCTGTCCATAAGACACGGAAACGTCTTTTAACTCGATTGCTCCTTTTAATAATTCGGTAATTTTCCCTTCTGCCGGACTTTCCGCAATATTCAAAACCCCTTCAATTCTTTTATAAGAAGTGGTGGCTTGCGCGATCACATTACTCATGAAACCAATCACCAGAATAGGAAAAATCAGTAAGCTCAGATAACTGTTAAAAGCGGCAAACTCCCCTAAAGACATCGTTCCCTGGATCACAAAATGACCACCCAGAGCCAGAATCGTTAAACCGGCCAGATTGGCAACAAAAATAATCAGTGGAATCAAGCCTGCAAATAACTTTAAAATCGCCAGTCCAAGGTCTCTGGCTTGCGCATTGGCGGATAAAAACTTACTATATTCCAGTTGTTGCGAATTGATCACACGAATCAATGCTGCGCCTAATATACTTTCGTTGATCACCTTATTGAGCCAGTCGATCACCTCCCTCGCCTTTTTAAACAGGGGTTTCACCTTGTTCAATACCAGATAAAAAGAAGTCCCGATAATAGGTACAATGGCGATTACAGCCAAAGCCAGGCGCCAGTTTAAACCTAACAACAGGATACTCGCCCCTATAATCAGGAAAATCGAAGAGGCAATGGAAACGATGGCTTGTGCGACAAAAGATTTGATCGCATCCACATCGGCAGTCAGGTTGGTTAATAATTTTGAAGGGTTTGCCTTTTCTATATAGGCATGACTCTGGCGGGAAATCTGATCAGAAAGCTGCGTTCTCAGGTCTTTAGCCACGCGTTCTGAAGCATAAGTCTGCACCACACTCTGTAAATAAGTAAAGATAAAGATCAGCAGGATGGCCACAGAAAACTCAATCAGCACCGGCTTAATCAGAAAAGTACCTGCCGTATACGCATCAATCCCGTTTGCAATCAATTTAGGTAACAATAAGTTGACCCCATTACTCAGCAATGCCAGGAAGATCAGCAGATAGATCATTCCACGATAAGGCTTCAGCAGGCTAAAAACACTAGATTTTTTCTCTTTTACTGTTGCTTTCATATTTCAATTTTTCTCTATTTAAAAGACCTAAAAGGTCTTATAAAGCTGTATTTCCGCAGCACATAAGTACTGGATATTAAACAAATAACCTAACAGATTACTTAAATCGGATCGCTTTTAACGGTGATATTTTACTCACCAGTAAAGAAGGAAGGATCAATACCACAAAACAGATCACTACGATCCCAATATTCAGGGCAAAAACATCTATAAAGTGGAGTTCGATGGGTACGTAAGATAAATAGTAAGAACCCTGATCTAATTTAAAAACATGGGTATATTTCTGTATAAAGCCCAATCCTAATCCGAGGATATTCCCTAACAACAAACCAATACCAACCAGGTATACGGCATTGTACAGGAAGATTTTGATGACACTATAATCTGTCATCCCAAAAGCTTTCAGCATACCGATCATATTGGTGCGTTCCAGAATCATGATCAGCAAGGCGGTAATCATATTGATCACCCCAACAATCATCATCAGAATCAGTAAAACCCGGGTATTGACATCCAGTAAGGAAAGCCAGGTAAAGATGGCCGGGAAAAATTCAGATACGGATTCCGACCGGAGGTTTACCTCCAGGTTCTCATAGATTCCGGTAGAAACTTCCTTTAATTTAGCAAAGTCTTTAATCCGGATTTCCAATCCACCAATTTCATTCGGTCCCCAGTTGTTCAGTCGGCGAATCACATTCAGGTCGCCCAGCACAAATCCTTTATCGATTTCCTCTACGCCAACAGCATAAATTCCAACAATCTTAAACTTCCGGTTTCTTGGCGGATCCTGAACAAAGTACATGATAAAGTCATCACCGGTTTTCAGTTTTAACCGGTTTGCGGTAAACTGGGAGATCATGATCTCTTTCATTGCCGCGGCACTATCGGCAAAATTGATCACCTTCCCGCTGACCAGATGTTTTTTGATATAATCCCAGTTGAAACTTTTATCGACCCCTTTAAAATTTATACCTTCTACCTCATCGTTCACCGAGATGATAGCTGGTTTTGTCGCATAAGCCTGATAAAACTCCACATTGGGATTTGCCTTTAAATGCTCCAGTGTTTCTCCTCCGGGAACAAAAGGAGTCTGTTCAAAGGAATTATTCAGGTCGAATTTGAAGATGCGTACATCACCGATGTAGCCCCTCACCTTTTCCTGAATCTCGGTTTTAAATCCTTTAATGATGGCTACAGAAAGCATCATGACCGCTAAACTGAGCATTACGCCTGCAATTGCAATGCGAACAATCAGCTTAGAAAAAGTACGTTCAGATTTGATGGCTATACGCCTCGCTATGAAATATTCTATGTTCAAACTTTTGCTATAAATAGTGACTTAGCAAAAATACGCCGGGTGCATTTTTACAGCGATAAAGTTGCGAATATTATATGAGTTTCACCAATTAAATTAAAGCCTGTTAATCCCCTGAAGAACGAAGATTTAAGACACAAAGATATCTAAATATCAAGACACATAAATACCTAAGCATATTTAAATCTTTATCATGAGGATATCTCAATATTTTGATAAGATTGACATCTAAAAATCTTTACATCTTCCCCCATTTAGATCATACCTCATTTTTCTTATCTTTATCCTTCTATAACAAGCGATCAACAAACTAAAACAAGCGATCAACAAACCATTTCCCAATGAAAACATCCCGTTCCTCTTTCCTTTTACTTGCCGGTCTAAGCCTCAATTTAGCCGCCTGCGCAGCGGGTCATCCGACCAATACTGCTCCTACTGCTGTTGTAGCAACAAAAGCAAGCGCAAAAATCAGCAAAGAAAAACCGCTACATAAAGCTAAGGTTCAGGAAAACGACATTCGTACCGGAGCGGAGCAAACGGAGAAATACCTGCCTTATCTGAAAGGTAAACGCGTAGGTATGGTGGTTAACCCAACCTCTGTTATTGGTACAGAAACCACGGTAGACAGTCTGCTAAAATTAGGCGTAAACATTGTGAAGATATTTGGCCCGGAGCATGGGTTCAGAGGAAATGCCAGTGCCGGAATCCATGTTAACGATGCAATAGATACTAAAACCGGGATTAAAGCAGTCTCCTTATATGGCAAACATTCTACACCGAGCAAGGAAGAACTAGCCGATGTGGACGTGATGATTTTTGACATTCAGGATGTAGGTGTTCGTTTTTACACTTATATCAATACGCTGCAACATGTGATGGAAGCTTGTGCAGCACAAAACAAAGAAGTCCTGATTCTGGATCGTCCAAATCCCAATGGTTTCTATATCGATGGCCCTATCCTTGATCCGAAATTGGTTTCCGGAATTGGCTTACAACCCATCCCGATTGTACACGGACTTACCGTTGGAGAATACGCGCAAATGCTGAACGGAGAAGGTTGGCTAAAGAACAAGCAGAAATGCAAAATCAAAATCATTAAAGTGGCCAATTATAACCACGACCTCCCTTATGAGCTCCCGGTAAAACCATCACCCAACCTCAATACGGCACAATCTATTCTGCTATACCCAACCACCTGTCTTTTTGAAGGCACTTATTTAAACCATGGTCGCGGCACCTTATACCCTTTCACCATACTTGGTGCTCCGGCATTAAAAGGAAAATACAGCTTTAGCTTTACGCCAAAAAGCATCAAAGGGATGGCAGAAACCCCGATATTCCAAAATAAAGTTTGCTACGGACTAGACCTGAGAAACTACGATACAGAAAAAATCCGCAGCAGTAAAGCCTTAAACTTAAACTGGCTGATCGAATTGTATCAGGCTTCCCCAAATAAAGCAGATTTCTTCAACTACAAACTCAGCAATCAAATGAATAATTTTGATAAACTAGCTGGTGATAGCAGTCTGAGGCAACAAATCATTGCCGGAAAATCTGAAAAAGAGATTCGTGCGGGCTGGGAGCCTGGCTTAACGCGTTACAAAACAATGCGCAAGAAGTACTTGTTATACCCTTAACAACTCCTTTAAAAGAACAAGATGATGAATAGCGAAGCGAAAAAGAAAAGCGACAAACCGGGTAGCAATTATGAAGAAGAAATTCCAAAGGATAAAGTCCCGGAAGGCGGTAAAGCTGTAAAAAAACCGGAAGACAAGGATTATCAGAAGGAAGAAGCCGACTTTAAAAACCCTGCTAAACAAAGAGAAGAAGGCGAACAGCCTGTTCATCCTGTTAAAAAGGCACCGAAAGAATAATAAAAGAGACTCCATACCCTACCAACAGGCCCTGAATGATTCAGGGCCTGTCTTTTTTCATTGCTTTCAGGAATTGCATCAATACTTTTTCCTGCAATTTGATGCCGGCAGCCGTATCTAACTCCGCTACATTAATTCTTTTCAAATATTTCCCGAGTTGGTCATTTTCAAAAGCTTCCAATAAAACCGGATAAACATACGCACTCTTACAGACGGCACGCGTATTTCCGAGCTTTGCTGCTACACGATCCAGCACTTCAACAATCACCTTTTTTTTAGGTTTTTCAACATCAGAATCTTCAGCAGCACTTACTGCCAGCTGCCGCATCGCCTCCAGCGTACCACCCCAGGTTCGGAAATCCTTTGCCGTAAAATCATCCCCGGTAACTTCTCTGATGTAATCATTCAGCTTTCCGGAGTCCACAGCGCGACGCTCCTTCCCTACGGTATAATATTGGAACAGATCCTGTCCGGGAATCTCTTTGCATTTCTGAACCATGCGCGCCAGCGTTTTATCCGTTAAATTCAACTCCTGCTGGACTCCTTTTTTTCCAGTGAAACTCAATTTCAACCGATTCCCATTGATTTTTACATGTTTATTTTTCAAGGTACTGAGCCCGTAGCTACCATAAAGCTGTTCATAGGTCGAATTGCCAACCCTGATTAATGTTTTCAGCATCAGCTGTATGCAGATGGCCAGCACCTTTCTTTCGTCCATCTCCCTCCGTCTCAAATCCCGCGCAATCTTTTTCTGCGCGGCTGGCAATGCTTTGCCAAAATCCAGCAAGCGGAAATATTTCCTGTCGGAACGTCTGGAAGTCCATGCAGCATGGTAACGGTATTGCTTTCTTCCGGCCTGATCAATACCCGTAGCCTGTAAATGGCCATTCTTACGAGGGCAAATCCAGACCTCCATCCATGCCGGAGGAAGCACCAACTGCTGAATTCTTTCCAGATCTGAGGAGGCGACAATGCTGTTCCCTTCTTTATCTTCATAATGAAAATTGCCGGGCTTACCTTTTCTGTATATCCCAGGTTTAGCGTCTGTTAAGTACACCAAACCGCTCGATTTAAGTTCTTCCGAGGTCTCTACCATACAATTGAATAAAATAAGCGTGATATTATTTGTTATTTTTGTCCTCTAAAACAATGGACAATGAGATTAGTTTTTATGGGTACGCCCGATTTTGCCGTAGCTTCTTTAAATGCTTTAGTAGAAGCAGGATTTAATGTAGTGGGGGTGGTTACTGCCGCCGACAAGCCTGCCGGAAGGGGTCAAAAGCTTCAGGAAAGTGCCGTAAAACAATACGCTGTAGCCAAAGGATTAAAAGTATTACAGCCTTTAAAGCTGAAAGACCCTGAGTTTATTCAGGAATTGAAAGATTTACAAGCAGATTTACAAGTGGTGGTTGCTTTCCGCATGTTGCCGGAAATGGTCTGGGATATGCCTGCCAAAGGAACAATCAACCTGCATGCTTCTTTATTACCACAATACCGTGGTGCTGCACCGATCAATCATGCCATTATCAATGGCGAAAAAGAGAGTGGCGTGACTACCTTTTTCCTGAAACATGAAATCGATACAGGTGATGTGATCTTCTCTGAACGCGTTGCGATTGGCGAAGATGAAACTGCCGGAGAATTACATGATCAGCTCATGAACGTAGGCGCAGGCCTGTTGGTGAAGACGGTAAAAGCGATTGAATCAGGAGATTATAAAGAACAGCCACAGGTTCAAAGCGATTCGCTGAAACATGCACCAAAAATATTTAAGGAAAATTGTCTGATTAACTGGGACCAACCTGCAAAGACGGTTTACAATTTAATCCGTGGATTAAGCCCATATCCTACTGCATTTACCAAACTTGGTGATAAAACAGTGAAAATATTTAAAGCGGAGCTGGATACTGAAATGCCGGACATCGCAGTAGGAAAATTCCTTTCAGACGGAAAGACTTACCTGAAATTTGCCGCGAAAGACGGTTATATTAAACTAACAGATCTTCAATATGAAGGTAAAAAACGAATGACCGTAGAAGAATTTTTAAGGGGTATGCGTTTGTAAACCCCTTACGCCTTCTATTTACATTTCATTTAATCTCGCACTTAACTGTTTCGAGATTTCATTGAAATAACGTTTCCTGCCATATCCCATTACCCACCTGATCCCTCCGGTTGCATTTGTGATGAAGACCTCTTCGGCCGCATTCAACACTTCCGGATTAATCTGAGCTTCGGTTAATGGGATATTATGGCTTTTAGCCATGCCCATGACCACACTTCTCATCACGCCGGCAATACAACCTTCTGATAATGCAGGGGTATAAATCTGCTTGTCATACACCACAAAAATATTGGAACTGATGCTTTCGCATAGAAATCCCTGCTGATTTAAAATAAAAGCCTCATCCAGGTTATATTGCTTCTTATACAAACCCGCCATCACAAATAACAGGGAATTGGTGGTTTTATAGTTAGAAAGCTTATTTACAGGTTTAGTGATTTCATCATAAACATCAATGATTAGTCCTTTTTTATTCAGGTCGTACGTGCTTTGCGGAAGCGGGGTCGCCTCCAGTACATAGCCGGATTTATTGCTATCCGGTGTATATAAACCTGCGCCAGCTCTGTAAACCGATAAGCGGAACCGCACATTATCCTTCAGTTTATTTTTTTTACAGAGTTCTGCTGTTTTCTGTTTCAGGAAATATTCGTCCATCAGCTCGGCACCATCCATTTTCAAAGCTTTCATGCCCGCCTTTAAGCGATCTGCATGGAGCTCTGGAAATTTAAGTACGCCATTGTTCATACGCATAGATTCAAACAGACCATCGCCATATCTGAACGCCCGGTTTTCCACCCCAATTACAGGGTGGTTTGCCGCTACGAACTCGTCATTATGTAAAATATATTCTTGTTGCATTTAGGAAGGCTCCACGATATAGTTTCTCCATTTGTTCAATACTGAATCAAAATCAGCTGGTAAAGGCGCCTCAAATTCCATATACTCCTTAGTTGTAGGGTGGATGAAACCTAAAGTTTGCGCATGTAAAGCCTGACGAGGAATCATGTTAAAGCAATTCTGTACAAACTGTTTGTATTTATTGAAAGTCGTTCCTTTTAATATTTTATCACCACCATAGTTGGCGTCATTAAATAAAGGATGTCCGATGTGTTGCATATGCGCTCTGATTTGGTGTGTACGGCCCGTTTCCAGTTGACAACTGATTAGGGTTACATAACCTAAACGCTCTAAAACCGAATAATGTGTTACCGACCACTTACCTTTTTCTTCTTCATCATACACATCCATCACAATTCTGTTCTTCAAACTGCGACCAATATATCCGGTAACGGTACCATTTTCTTCGATATCACCCCATGCCATCGCAATATATTTACGCGTAATGCTGTGGTCAAAAAACTGTTTCGCCAGTTTAGTCATGGTGATTTCGTTTTTACTGATCAACAGCAAGCCCGAAGTGTCTTTATCGATACGGTGTACCAATCCTGGTCTACCTTCATTTCCCGGCAATTGCGGTAAATTTTCAAAATGGTAGGCTAAAGCATTCACCAATGTACCGGTATAATTATTAAATCCAGGGTGTACCACCATTCCTGCTGGTTTATTCACCACCAACAAATCATTGTCTTCATAAACAATATCCAATGGGATATTTTCCGGATAAACTTCCGTATCTCTTGGCGGATGAGGGAACACGATAGAAATTTCATCTTCCGGTTTCACCTTGTAACTCGCCTTAATTGTAGCTTTGTTAACCAGCACATTTCCAGCCTCAATAGCGTTCTGAATACGGTTACGGGAAGCATTTTCCATACGCCCCATTAAAAACTTATCTACCCTTAATAAAGACTGTCCTTTATCAACAACAATATTAAAATGTTCGTATAAATCCTGCTCTTCTAATTCCTGCACCTCGTTGCTATTTTCCATGAAATCTATGTCTGTTTGTGATTAGGAAAGCCATATATAACAATGGTTCCATACTGCAAAACTAATCTTTAACAATTACATAATTGAAAAAAAATAATTTGGTCTGCTTTTTGTTAACAGGCATAGCAATTCCCGCCTGCAATTTTTTACCGCTTTATCCGTGTTTACACACCCAAAAAGGCTCACAAACTTGCTATGAACCAGGCTGGTTAACTTTAATTACAGGATTATGAAAAACTTTGCACAGAACGTTAAGATCATTCTCAATTTCTTTCCTTACCTATTAAAAATGATCTATTTTAAGCCTTGACCATCAGCTTAAAAAAAGGCTTATATATTTGCAAACATGTTTACAGATATCCATAGCCCACTTCAACAATTAAAACATCCCCTCCTTCCCCAACTCTGGATCAAAAGAGATGATTTGATTGACCCTTACATTTCAGGGAATAAATGGCGTAAACTAAAATATTTATTATCGAAAGCCCGAACGGAGAATAAGCAGCACCTGGTTACCTTTGGTGGTGCTTATTCTAACCATTTACTCGCTACCGCTGCTGCTGCATCCAGAGCAGGATTAAAATCTACCGCTTTTGTACGCGGAGAAATCGTGAAAAATGAAATGTTAATGCTATGCCAGCTTTTTGGGATGACCTTAATCTTTGTCGACAGAACCAGCTATAAAGACAAAACAAGCTTATTTCAACAGTATTTTGGCGAAGATCCCGATGCCTTCTTTATCGATGAAGGAGGCGCAAGCCTGGAAGCTGTAACCGGGTGTGCAGAGATCATCGCCGAACTTCCAACCGATATTGACCATATTTTTTGTGCCGCAGGAACAGGAACTACCGCAGCTGGATTGCTAAAAGGCATCCATGCCCGGGGCTTAAAAACGACCTTACACGTAGTGCCAGCGCTAAAGGGTGCTGAATTTATTGCGGAAGAGATTTTCAATTACCTGAGGCATACCGATCAGTTGATCCTACATACAGATTACCATTTTGGAGGTTATGCCAAAACAAAACCCGAACTGATTGATTTCATGAAAACCTTTATCAGAGAGCAGGGTGTATTAGTTGATCCGGTATATACCGCAAAAATGATGTATGCGATCTATGATCTTGCTGAAAAAGATTACTTCAAAAAAGAAGACAAAATAGTTGCCCTTCACACCGGCGGACTGATGGGAATCCTTGGTATGAAGGATAAATTCCTTTTAAACCCGCTTTAATGACCTCAGGAACTAGCTTATCACAAATTGTGATAAGCTCCTTTTCTCAGATTAGCCATCAGAAACCACATCAGAATCTGGTTGGGGAAAAAGTTTAGTTAAGCTGTCTGTGGAACTTTTATTGGGTTTTAGCCCTGATTTTTGTGTTTTATGTTTGATGACCTCAGCTGTCTGTTTTTTGATTTTGAGGACTCCCTTTGTATCAATGGCTTCCTTTTTAACGATAGCTTCCTTTGTAGCAATGACTTCCTTTTTAGCGATACTACCAGCATAAACACTGTCTGAAATTTCCGCTGCATCCTCACTAACAAAAGAAATATAGGCCACTACGCGTTCATTGGCAAGATTAGGGTCAATGTGAACGCTTTGTTTTCCATCTTTTCTATGGGAACCGCTGAGGATATGGGTCTGTTGACCCTGATCCGGCCAGTAGAGCAATACCATTGCCCGGTCGTTTCGATTACCCCAGGCTAGATCTGCAGGGACTTCCCAGCTGAATTCAATTACTGCCCCTACCTGCTTTATGGACGGTTTTTCTGCCTTTAACAGCGTTCCCATACTCAGCATTGCCTGAGGATAATCCAGTTGAGCCTCAGGATATACACCGCTTACTGCGTGTTTTTTATTATAGGAAACGGCTTCATTATAGTAGTTCCTGTCGGTGCCCACAACTTTTAACCGGAAGCCGACTTTAATAAAAGTGCTGATGGGAAGTAGGAATTTGTTTACGATGGTCATGCGGTCGCAATTGACCTTTCTGGCAGGGCTCAGGGGTTTGCCACTATGACCAATCGTTCTGATGACGTTTTTACCGTTCAGTTCATAGCCGACTAAGTTGCCTACCCGGCCGTTAAATCCACCAAACAGTCCATTTTGTAAACTTCCCATAGTGTTTTATTTTTATTGGCAATCAACATGTTACCGACGGTAATGTAGTCATTATCCCGATCTCTATTCTTGTTAGTTTTGATATAAACTTAGAATATATTAAATCTAAATACAATCTCTGGTCATCCTTAATTCATGGTTGAAAGGTCAATTAGACCTAGGAAGGATTAATCAACCATTAATTGACCATGGTTGAATGATGTAGTGGATTAAGCCACATAAGGGTATCATGCCGGAAGGAGGAGGAAGGATCAGAGCTGAATGTCCTGTTTCCCCCCATGTAGATTAATTTCCTTCCCTTCCCAATAAAAAGTACCGTTAAGTTTTTCCGGCAGCTCTACCTTTCCACGAATCCCATTTCCACTGGGATCTCTTTGCAGGTCTACACGGATCATCCCATCCGGATGAGGCATACAAGCCCTAACCCATTTCAATGCCCCAAGGGCTGGTGCTATATTTACTTTTCTAAAGCCAGGTGCGCTGGGCATAATCCCGCAAATGGTGGCCAGAAAATCATAATCCGGACTAGCACTCCAGGCATGACAATCAGATCGGGTTGGTTCCGGTTTTTCCGCAAAAGTAGTTAAGCTCAGATCCAGCATTTTACGCCATGGCTCCAGTTGCCGCGTATATTCATTGCCCATGCCTGCCCTTTTCAGTGCTTGCACCAGATAAAACCGATAGAAGAAAGTAACCTGACCGATACCCGGCTCGACTAGCAATTTAGCCAACATATTTTTGGCTTCCTGTTGCCGGATAGCACCACTTAATACCGCCCATATACCGGCATGCTGACTATAAGAACGTCCTTCCGGTGTATCGGAAAATAAACCCTTTTCCGTATTAAAACACTGCTGGTAAGTCCCGATATTCAGTTGGTTTGCGTTGACAAATAAAGCCGCAGCCTGTTCTTTTTTCCCAAAAGCATTGAACAAAGTAGCCGCTTGCTTCATCGTATAAGCACATTGCAGGGAAATGATGGACGAATTGCCATTTTCAGCGCCGGGAGCTACGCCCCAATCGTTAAAATTATCCCAATCCACAAAGTTCCACCACTTCATTGGCCCTAACATTCCTTTATCCTTATCGATTCGGTTTTCGTACCAGGTCATTATTTCTGAAATTGCCGGCAGAAACTGTTTTACAAAAGCATCATCTCTCCGATGCATCCAGTAATCATGCACCATAGACACCCAAAACAAAGAAAATGTAGGAATTATTTGTAGCCGGTTGCTCGGATAACGCCCCTGAGTTAGTCCCTCGGGTGTTCTGGAATGATAAAAATCGGTAATGGCCTTCCGCATCAGGCGGTCATCACCAGAAAGATATAAGGATATCAGTGCCTGAATTCTGGCATCCCCTGTATATTGTAACTGCTCATAGTAAGGGGTATCATAATACAATTCTCCTGCACAAAGCTGTGCCGTTCGCCAACCAGTTTCCCATATCTTTTGCAGGGAAGGATCGCTACTTTCAAAAGTTGCCTTTAACTCCAGAGGATAGCCGGTACTTTGTCCATAAAAATCATGAACGACCAAAGGTTCATTTTGCGTAGAGATTTCCATTTCCACATAGCGGTAAGCCTTCCACCACAAAGGCCTGAAGAGTTGTTTCTGACCACCTCCAGCGATAAACAGGTCGTAATTACCCAGAATCTGCTTACCATCCACCTCATTCCGGTTTCCCTTATTGCGATCCTGATCAAACAAGGCTTCTGCATAAGTGAGTTTTATAATTGCCCCTTTACCACCACTCAGCAACAGTTCCGGATAAGCCGTACAAGCCACCTGGTGGTCGAATAATATTTTCAAAGATTGATGTGCGGGTAGCTGAAAGGCAGCCCCGCCTTTTAAAAACGCCGGGGAAACAGACCGCCCTTCCGTCCTTCTAATGACTGGAAAACGGGTTATCTTTTCTGTAAACAAAGGAATGGTTCTGGGCGCCATTGTCCATAAATTATCCGTTCCATAACCAACAGGAACACTAACGCTAACCGGAAGTGCAGCGGACCAATTCCGGTCATCATAACCCGTTTCCTGCCATCCCCAGGGGTACACTGTACCATCCACCCGATCCCCCGGACCAACCACCATATACGCCTGCAACCTTTCCCGATTGTCAAGGGAGGTTGGAGAATAGGCTTTATTTTGTAACACCAGCCAGGAGGAATCTGTATTTACAAGCCCCTCTTTAGCGGTATTTCCCTGTAAAAGAAATCCGGTTTGATTTGATATCTGGGCTACCGGTGCCAGTTCGCCCATATTCCACACCAATGCGGCAATGGTATTTTTCCCGGCCTTTAAATAAGGTGCCAGGTCTACGCTTTCATAATACCAGTTGAATAAATCGCCACGGGCCGGGCCGGAGCAAACCGGGTTTCCGTTTACAAATAACCGGTAGCGGTTATCTGCACTGACTTGGACCACAAAAGATGCTGGCGCCTGATTGAGCTGGAAGTTTTTCCGAAAATGATAAACGCCATAGCCTCTTTGAGGCGCATCGGGATGGGTAATCCAGGAAGCCGCCCAGGAACCAGACAATAAAGAGGCATTTACAGGGATTTCCTGCCCCTGAGCAACGCAGGCTGCCATCAGGAATAGCGCAGTCATAAGTCTTTTAAACATGATTTAAGCGTTAAATGTAACGTCAGTCAACAGCGCTCCTCAAACCATGCATCTCCGACCTCTTGTTGAATTTATGTATTTCCCATAATACAGTGGTTAATTTCAGGCAACAAAAAAAACAAAATAAATGCGGATATCTATTCGGGCTTATTCAAATAATATTGATCAATTTGCTCACCAACCTGAGCAACCAAAGACCTCGCAACCAAGCCCTCAGCACACCAAATCCTACCAAGCCCGGTTTCCTCCGGCCAGACCTGCCCGATAGCCGTTTCCTGATCAAACAACCCATATTTTGATGCATCGAGGTCAGGAATCACTAATAATCTCTCCCATTGCCCCTCAATCAATACCTGAATATCAAAGGGCTCCCCTGGTTCTTCTATCTTTCCCATCTTATTGATTTTTCGTTAAAAAACTAGTACATGATACTGTTTCCTGAGTGCTTTTTACGAAACACAGGAAGCCGCCTTTCTAATGCTCAACTATTCGAAGGGTCGATCACCTGTTCGCTCAATCTCCTGCCTTCGAGTGCCATACCAATATTAATGAGAAATCTTGGGGCTACATGGTGATGATCGGCAGAACGCCAGGCACCAGACTGGGCGATAATAAAAAAACTAGCGCCATTTGGGTATTTAATCCTCATTCCATGCTTGCCCTGATAGTTTTCAGGTTTCGCATCCAGGTGTAATAAAACCCCTGTTCCAGGTTCTTTCACTTCGATTTGCATAATCATTTGTTTGAGTTAAATAATGGATGTCTTTTTCTTAAATCCGGTCTTTAATCATTAATAACTGATTCAAATTTGCAGGATTTTTCCTTTAATTTGGATCAATTATACGTAGTTTCTCCATCTCTAAAAACAAGTATAAAGAAGAATGGTTTCCCGGAATTCCGATTTTAGCAAAGCAATCCTTTATTCAACCGGAAGACACAAGAAACACCTATCCACTTATATTTCAATCGAATACAAACTAAAAAATCACATAAAAAAAACAAAAACACTTGCGTAGTTAAATAACTACACGTACATTAGTAGTCAAATAGCTACACGATGAATTTAAGACGAGATGTATTTCAAGCCATTGCAGACCCGACAAGAAGAGCCATATTGGTCTTAGTTGCCAGCCAATCTATGACTGCGGGAGCTATAGCGGCCAACTTTGATACGGCCAGACCAACGGTTTCAAAGCATTTACAAATACTCAGCGAGTGCGAATTACTGAAACAAGAGCAAAATGGCAGAGAAATTCATTACCATATTAATCCTGAGAAGATGAAAGAAGTGGCCGATTATATTGAGCCATTCCGGAAAATGTGGGAGGAGCGTTTCAACACTTTAGAAAATATCATGAAAACCTATAAAAGTGAATAACATGGAACAGAAGACAAAAATCCATGCCGAAGATGGCAAGCAGGAATTGGTGATCAGCAGAGCATTTGATTTACCCCTGGACTTACTTTTTAAAGCTTATGTAATACCCGAAATTGTAGCGCAATGGATGGGAACGAAAGTGATCGAACTGGAAAATGAAAATCATGGCAGTTACCGGTTTGAAACCAGCGATGCTGCAGGGAATGTAGTATTCAAGGCCAATGGCGTAATCCATGAATGTATTCCAAACCAAAAAATCACAAGAACATTTGAAATGGAAAACTCGCCTTTTGACACGCAGCTGGAATTCTTAGAATTTGAGAAACTTAGCGCCAATACCAGTAAACTCCGTATGCACATCATCTACAGATCCGTTGCCTTAAGAGATCAGATGATGAAAATCGGCTTCGCTCCGGGTCTCAATATGGCGCATAACAGATTGCAGGACATCCTCAGCAAATTAAAATAAGCACACATGGAAAAGAGAAACAATATGAATAGCAATAAAAAGGAGTTATCGGCCCCACAAAGTGAAGCCTTACTAGCCACATTAAAGGATCGTTTTGAGAAAAACATGAACCGTCATAAAGGTATTACATGGGCTGAAGTACAAACAAAACTACAAGCTAACCCTGAAAAACTATGGTCGCTGGAGGAAATGGAAATCACGGGTGGTGAGCCGGATGTTGTGGCTTACGACAAGGAGACCGGCGAATATGTTTTCTATGATTGTTCCGCAGAAAGCCCTAAAGGCCGCAGAAGTATTTGCTACGATTACGAAGCGCTGGAATCCAGGAAAGAACATAAGCCGAAAAACAACGCGATTGATATGGCAACAGCCATGGGCGTTGAGATTTTAACAGAAGCGGAATATCGGGACTTACAAACACTGGGGAAATTCGATTTAAAAACCTCTACCTGGCTGAAAACACCTGAAGAGATCAGAGCACTCGGTGGTGCCATATTTGGGGATAGACGTTATGATCATGTTTTCAAGTATCACAATGGTGCCGACTCTTATTATGCTGCCAGAGGATTCCGGGGAGCGTTAAGGGTTTAACCTTTCCCATACTATCATCATCGATTACGTAAACTCTATTGATCGTGATTTACCCTGATACTTGTCGGACTTTTGAAAACGCTTACCTGGAATGGCATGAAACATACAATGTTATGACAACTGACAGCTAAGTACCTAAAAACCTATTTGCAATACATGATATGTTTTTTAATAGTTATTTCGTTAGGAATGAGCACACATAGCTGAAATCTAAAATATAAAACCACCATCTTCAATTCTTTGGATTAAAGATTGTAACGGAGGCTGTTCTATATAAAGACTAATGGCAAAACAACAAAAACAGACATCAATGGCAGAAAAAGAACAATATGCTGTGTTAAAGTATATCAAAGAAAAAATATTAAAAGATTTTCCAGATGCATCATTGATTAATGAAAATAATAAGACGGTAAACCTTAAAATAGCTGACAGTAAAATACGATTGAAACAATCTTTTGATTTAAGTGGAACATTTCCAATCATCTATACTGATGATATTGATAATGTCCTACATGTGAATGAGTATATTGAAACTTTACACAACATTCATGAAGGAACAGAAGGTAATGAGAACCTTTACACATCATTAAAAACTGGTTCAATTTTAATTAATGGGGCATCTACAGACCTGATCTTTATTCTAAAAAATGTTACCAAAGGATTTCTGGAAGTAACAGGAAAAAAATATGAAGTATCAGCAGTAGTTGAGGTAAACCCTGAAAATGCTCTTTTACAACTAAAATTAGGTGAATATGAATTTGATGTTTTAGTTGAAAATGACCAATTCCTCGTAATCCTGACTCCTGATTATGATGAAAACACACCAACTTCAATTCAAAAGGAAATTAACAATGACGCTTTAAATATTCAACTTGAAGTTACTGCAATACATAAATCAGTTTAATAAAAAATACAACCAGTTTAAGCACCACATTAATTTGATGGTGCTTTTTTTTTAACCTGAAGTACTATGGTATCCGGCTAAAAAAGACAGAATCTCTTCAAAAAAAACAATACAATTTATTAGACCCGAAGTCGATCTATACCAAAATCATACTTTAAACGATTTAAAGTATGATTTTACCATTAGCCTCCAAAAACCGCCTGCATTTGTTTCTTTGGCACATTTTGTTAAATTTGATTAACCAAAAATAAAGCACTATGTATCAACTAACTGTAGGTCCGGACCAGGTAAAAGAGACTTTAAGCAAACATATTTTAGCGGACGGCTACGACCTCACCTACGATATGGAGAAAAGCCATGGCGCTTACATCTACGACTCTAAATACAACAGAAATTTACTGGACTTCTTTACTTGTTTTGCCTCCGTTCCCTTAGGATATAACCACCCTAAAATGATCAATGATGAAGCATTCAAGAAAAACCTGCTGTTGGCAGCCATGGCTAACCCTTCCAATTCTGATGTTTATACGCAGCAGTACGCGCAATTTGTAGCTACATTTTCTAAGATTGGGATTCCTTCCTACCTCCCGCATGCTTTTTTCATTGCCGGTGGTGGTTTGGCTGTCGAAAATGCCCTAAAAGTAGCGATGGACTGGAAAGTGCAAAAGAACTTTGCCCGAGGATATAAAGAAGAGAAAGGTTTTAAAGTACTCCATTTTGAAAAAGCCTTTCATGGCCGCACAGGGTATACACTTAGTTTAACGAATACACTGCCGGATAAGACCAAGTGGTTTGCAAAGTTCGACTGGCCTAGGGTTTCTGTCCCTACCGTAAAGTTCCCTTTGCAGGATGAAAATCTAAAGAAAGTAATCTCGACAGAAGAAGCATCCATTGCACAGATTAAACAGGCTTTTGCAGAAAATAAAGATGAAATCTGTGCGATCATTGTAGAGCCGATTCAATCGGAAGGTGGCGACAACCATTTGCGCGAAGAGTTTTTGATTCAATTGAAAACCCTTGCTGATGAAAATGAAGCCTTTCTGATTTATGATGAGGTACAAACCGGTGTAGGCTTAACCGGAAAATTCTGGTGCCACCAACATTACAGTGAAAAAGCACGTCCGGATATTGTGGTTTTTGGCAAGAAGATGCAGGTATGCGGAATTTTAGTGGGCGATAAAGTGGATCAGATTGAAAACAATGTGTTCCATGTGCCTTCAAGAATCAATTCTACCTGGGGTGGGAACCTGGTAGACATGGTTCGTTCTACTCAGATTTTACAGATCCTCGAAGAAGATCAGCTTTGCAATAATGCGACAGTTGTTGGTCAGTATCTGAAAGAAAACCTGGAACAATTCGCTCAGAAACATGATAAGATGAGCAATGTCAGGGGAAAAGGCTTACTTTGTGCCTTTGACTTCCCAAGCAAAGAAATGCGCAATGCTTTTGTCCAGAAAGGAATGGAAAACAACGTGATGTTTTTAGGCTGTGGAAACCAGACCATCCGTTTCAGACCATCGCTCTGCATAGAGAAAAAGCATATCGATGAAGGAATGGAGGTGATGAATAAAATTTTACCAACTTTATAATGCGTAATAAAAAGTTAAATATTTTTCTGAGTGTACTGATTTTAGTGTTAGTGGGATGGATGATGAAGGGCACCTTTAGTCAACCGGGGATTGACAATCTGAAAGGAGAGTTTACCGAGGTGGCGCATTACCGGAACGAAAACAATACCGGCCCGATCCAATACGTATTTACGGTGACGGTAAAAGACACAATCTGGTCTGAAATGGAGACTTATGGTAATTTCAAACCCCACCACAAAGGGGGAAATACCAAGGTTTATTTCTTTAGGAAAGGTACAGCGGTGCCAGATCAGTTAAGCCCGGGAAAAGTAAACTTTGACCCTTCTTATAATGGTGCTTGTATTGCCCTTTACGAAAAAAGCGCAATGGGCAATACAAGTTTAACCAAATACCCCTTCAGGTAAAACCGCGCTTCCACTAAGGTTTTACCTCAAAAAAAGGTTATACAAAGGCAGAAAAGCCGGTAATGGCTCTGCCTACGATTAAAGTATTGATCTCTTTGGTTCCTTCATACGAGTAAATTGCTTCTGCATCCGCAACGAAACGGGCCACATCATACTCCAGTAAAATCCCGTTTCCACCCATTACCTCCCTTGCCCTGCTCACCACATCTCTGGTTCGCATAGAACAAAACACCTTTGCTAAAGAAGCATGCTCGTCGGTTAACAGGTTTTGATCCTGAAGTTGCGACAAGCGAAAACAAAGCGTCTGCATGGCGGTCAGGTTGGACAACATTTCTACCAGATGGTTTTGTATCAATTGAAAAGAAGCGATAGGCTTACCGAACTGCTTCCTGGTGCGTGTATAATGCAAAGCGCTTTCATAGGCTCCTCTGGCGCAGCCTACCGCCTGCCAGGCCACACCTGCCCTGGTCATCTTTAACACCTTGGCGGTATCTTTAAAGGAATTTGCATTTTGAAGACGGTCTTCTTCTGTTACCTCACAATTGGTTAACGTAATCAGTCCATTCTGCACAATCCGCAGCGCCATCTTGTCCATCATTTTCTCTACCGCAAAACCTTTGCTTCCTTTTCTAACCAGAAAGCCTTTTACCTCCTGATCGTCCAGGTCTCTGGCCCAGATAATGGTGACATCAGAAAAGGGCGCATTGCCAATCCATTTCTTCTGTCCGTTTAAGATCCATTTGTTCCCCTGACGCTTTGCTGTGGTGGTTAAACCGCCCGCTACGCCCGAGCCAACTTCCGGCTCCGTTAGTCCGAAAGCCCCGATAGTTTTCATTTGCTGCATCCCTGGCAACCATTCTTCTTTCTGCGCTTCTGAACCTAACAGATAGATAGAACCCATCGCCAGACCGCTTTGCACGCCAAAAAAAGTGGACATAGAAGTATCTACCCTGGCCATTTCCATCGCCAGTATCCCTTCCATTAAATTCGATTTATTTGGACAACCATACCCTTTATAGGTTAGGCCGCAGATGTTAAGCTCCGCAATTCCGGGGATCAGTTCGAAAGGAAATTCTGCTTTCAGCCAGTATTTATTGACTACAGGTTTCACTTCTCTTTCGAGGAATTCTCTTACTTTAAGCTGTAAGGCACGGTCTTCGGCTTTTAAAGCCTCCTCACCGAGGTGGTAAAAATCACCCTCAATAGGTGGGAGCTCCCGTTGTTTATGCGGTGTCCCGATCATTTTCATGAGCCCTTGCAATTGTGTTTCGTCCAGATTGGATACCGAATCTACAATTTTAGTGAGGTCGACCTTTTTAGAAAGGGCTTCCAGTTTTTGGAAGTCTACACTTTTAAAAAGCGTGTACGCATTTTTAAGGGAAGAAAAGATATTCGCCATATTTCGCTGTTTCTTTTAAAAACAGCGAAAAGACGATTTTGTTAGTTTTCAGCGATTTGTCTGCTTTTAGAACAGGACTAGCTCAAATTGAAAAGATCATTTACACCCAGCAATTTACGGGAAGTAAAACCTTCTCCATAAGTGGCTCCGATAGATTTACCAAACTCACGGGCACGGCCAATCACACTGTCGAAGAACTCCGGTGAAGAGATATAAGTTTCCTGTTCTTCATGATCCGGATTAAAAAACTGTGTTTTAAAAGCTTTGATCGAGTCTATTTTGGTTTGAATATAAGGCGTAATGTCGATGATGATATCAGGCTCGATATACCTGTCCTGAATGTATTGTAATACCAATCTTGGTCTCCAGGCTTCCTGAGCTATCCCATCAATTTCGGTATGGATTTTAGGAAGACCGGATAGGAAACAGGCATCATTACTCAGATCACCGGCACGGCCATGATCCGGGTGTCTGTCGTGCAGCGCATTCGTTAAAATAATTTCCGGCTGATATTTGCGGATCATCCTGATGATGGCCAGGCGATGTTCTTCATCATTGGTAAAGAAACCATCTCTGAAACGCAGGTTTTCGCGGGCATGGATGCCCAGAACCTTTGCGGAGTCTGCGGCTTCCTCATCTCTGATTTCTGCCGAGCCTCTGGTACCCAACTCTCCTCTGGTAAAATCAATAATTCCCACTCTTTTACCGAGGGCAATGTGTTTTGCTATTGTTCCGGAACAACCTAATTCTGCATCGTCCGGGTGAACGGCAAGGACTAATATATCTAATTTCATAACGTTTAAAAATTGTTTAGAAGCGCTTATCCCAATCGCTGGATCTTCTTCTTTACTTTATTGGACAATGGTTTGGTGAAGGGAAAGAAATAGTCCACCACTTCCCCCTTTTTATTGATCAGGTACTTATGGAAATTCCATCTTGGCGTAGACGACACGTTTCCGTTGAGCTTTTTATCACCCAGAAATTTGAATAGAGGATGGGCATGATCTCCGCGTACCATCGTTTTCTCAAACACAGGAAATTCTACCCCATAATTTAGCTCACAGAACTCCTGAATTCCGGCACCTTCTAAAGGTTCTTGTCTGCCAAAATCATTGGAAGGAAAGGCAAGTACTTCAAAATCCTGAGCTTTCAGTTCCTCTCTCAACTGCTGCAATTCCTTTAGCTGAGGTGCAAAACCACAAGCCGAAGCGATGTTGACAATTAGTAAGTTTTTATCTTTAAAATCTGAAAGGTTCTTTTCTTGTCCATTGATTAATTTTACCTTAAACTGGTGTATACTTTTTGGGTGATCCGACATATTTTATTGGTAAAACCCGGAAGAAAGAATGATCGCTTCAATGTCCCGTTCTTCCGATGGGTTGTATTTACTTTTTAGGTTATGGCCAACAACTCTGGCTACTGATTGGTATAAAAAGGCGGTAACGCCTCCTTTAGTTTCTTTTACAATTTCATAAGTGGTACGTCCTACTTCCCGGTCGATCAGCTTCGTTAAAATCTGTCCCTGAGAAATGGTTAGTTCCTTAATTTCGCGGTTAAACATGTCTTTAATCTCTTTATCACACTGTTTAACGAGCACTTTTTGTGATTTTTTATCGGTTGCCAGCGCCAGATCTTTCTCCAGCTGCTCATACCTTCGCTTGGCAAAAAGCGCATAAGGCATCACCTTCATCACATTGTAACGCAAGCGGTTATAAGCGGCACGATCTGCGGGCGTCTTGAATACCCGGTAAGCATAGATCACCACCTCATTTAATGGAATCCAGGGAATCATCTCCCCTCCTTCATTTGTAGAAGCCACACGGATGGTATCATTTTTTCCCAATACAGGATATTTCACGGGTTCAGTACCGGTCTGCGCTTTCGCAGAAGCAGCTGTAATCATGACAATTGACAGAAAAAACAACCTATAAAATTTCATAAATTTATACCTCTTCAAGTTAAGGCTAATTTAATATAATATTTGATTACCAAGTCTAAGATAAAGTTTCCGGTAGAAAAGCTTATCATCCTGACGTAAATTAAGCAAATGAAATGCCAATGGTCTTTCTACAAAATGACCGGTTAAGAACGAACAAGAAATAACGTTAGAAGAAACTTAAAACTGGATGAATTATTGTGTATGTCTATGGGATCTTTACAAAAAGCCTATATTAACAAAAGTATAGGGGCAATAAACTAGCATTTGAGTAAAATTTTAGGTTCATTTGCCATTTGAAGCGCGATCCATAACCGATAACATTACCGAAAAACAATTATAGATTGATGAAGAACACACTAGTGATTGATTTAGAAGCAGAGAAGCAAGAGATACTGAAGCGATACCGTGCGCTTTTGCGTGCCTGTAAGCCAACACTTCAGAGGGGGGATAAAAAGGAGATCAGAAAGGCATTTGATATGGCCTTAGAAAGCCATAAAAACATGCGTAGAAAATCTGGTGAGCCTTATATTTACCACCCTATTGCTGTTGCGCAGATCGCCGCAGAAGAGATCGGACTAGGAACCACTTCGATTGTATGCGCCTTATTACATGATGTTGTAGAAGATACAGACATCACACTGGAAGATATTGAGCGCGAATTTGGTAAGAAAACTGCCAAAATCATCGATGGTCTGACCAAAATATCCGGTGTTTTTGATTACAACAGTTCCTTACAGGCGGAGAATTTCCGCAAGATGTTACTGACACTGGCAGATGATGTGCGGGTGATTCTGATCAAACTGGCCGATCGTTTACACAATATGCGGACGATGGACTTTATGCCCAGACATAAGCAGTTGAAAATCGCTTCTGAAACCATTTACCTTTATGCTCCCCTGGCCCACCGCCTGGGATTATATGCCATTAAATCTGAGCTGGAAGATCTTTCCATGAAATATCTGGAGCCAGACACCTATAAATATATTGCCACACAACTGAATGAGAAAAAAGCCGAAAGGACTTTATTTATCAAAAGATTTGTGGAACCTATCAATGAAATTCTGGCGGAACAGGGACTGACGGCCAATATATATGGTCGCCCGAAATCTATCCATTCCATCTGGAACAAGATGAAAAGTAAAAACATTCCTTTTGAGGAAGTGTATGACCTTTTCGCCATCAGGATTATCCTGGACAGTGCGCCGGAAAATGAAAAAGCAGATTGCTGGAAGGCTTATTCTATTGTTACCGATTTATACCGTCCAAATCCGGATCGTTTGCGCGACTGGGTTTCTTCACCGAAAGGAAACGGTTATGAATCGCTGCATACTACTGTAATGGGCCCTAAAGGTCAGTGGGTAGAAGTTCAGATCCGTACACAGCGGATGAATGAGATTGCAGAAAAAGGTTTCGCCGCACACTGGAAATATAAAGAATCCAGCAATGACAACGGCCTTGATCAATGGATCATGAAGGTTAGAGAGATGTTGAACAATCCGGAAGCGAATGCTTTAGACTTCCTGGATGATTTCAAAATGAACCTCTTCTCTGATGAGATTTTCATCTTTACCCCAAAAGGAGCCTTATTGCAATTGCCTTTGGGCGCTACAGCATTAGACTTTGCCTTTGAAATCCATACCGATGTAGGTGCCAAATGTATTGGTGCAAAAGTGAATCATAAACTGGTTCCTTTATCCTACAAACTACAGAATGGGGATCAGGTAGAGATCATCACCTCGAGTAAACAGACGCCAAAAGAAGACTGGCTGAACATTGTGGTGACGGCTAAGGCTAAATCAAAGATCAAATCTTCTTTAAAAGAAGAAAAAAGAAAAATTGCGGATCAGGGTAAAGAAACTTTGGAGCGTAAGTTGAAATCTTTAAAGATCACTTACAATACAGACAACCTGAATAAGCTGACTTACTTCTTCAAATTACCTTCTACGCAGGAGCTTTTTATTGCCGTTGCGAAAGGAAAGATTGAGTTGAAAGACCTGAAAGATTACCTGGCTAGTGAAAAAGAGATTGAAAACAGGGGTTCTTCGGAGAAAAGCGACAATCAAAAGATTGAAGCTTTACTGAGCAAAGTAAAAGGGCCGGAGTCTGATATTCTTTTGATTGGTGAAGACTTGCAAAAGATCGACTATACCCTGGCTGCCTGTTGTAATCCGATTCCTGGTGATGATGTTTTTGGCTTCGTAACCGTGAATGAAGGAATCAAAATCCACCGTACCAATTGTCCGAATGCCGCACAGCTGATGGCCAATTACGGCTACCGGGTGATCAAAGCGAAGTGGAACCGTCAGCAGGAACTCACGTTCTTAACCGGATTGCATATTATCGGAATAGATGACGTAGGTTTGATCAATAATATCACGAAGGTGATTTCCGGAGATTTCAAGGTAAACATGCGTTCTATTACCGTCGACACAGATAATGGCATCTTTGATGGCTCAATTATGGTCTATGTAAATGATAAAGAACACTTAGACAACCTGATCAAAAATCTGTTGGAAGTAAAAGGCGTAACGGCTGTTACCCGTTTTGATGCCTAAAAAAACGAATAAAACATACAGGTATATATAAAATATTGGTACCTTTGAAAGGAGTTTAAAAACTATGTCTACAAACCACAACAGCGAGTTAGTAAGAAAAATTTTCGAAGCTTATCTCGAAAATAAGAGTCTGAGAAAAACACCGGAACGTTTTGCCATCTTAGAAGAAATATATTCCAGAGATGACCATTTCGATGTAGAGACCCTCTATATCCACATGAAAAACCAAAAATACCGTGTTAGCAGAGCTACTGTTTACAACACGTTAGAATTGTTGGTTTCTTGTGATCTGGTAACTAAACATCAGTTTGGTAAGAACATGGCACAGTTTGAGAAATCTTACGGCTATCATCAGCACGACCATATTATTTGTATTGACTGCGGGAAAGTAGTAGAATTTTGCGATCCGCGCATTCATCAGATACAGAGTATGGTGGGTGAATTGCTGAAGTTTGAAATTAAACACCACTCACTGAATCTTTATGGCGTTTGTTTCGATTGCACTGCAAAGAATGCAATGAACAATCAGAATAACGAAATAAAACATGCAAGTTAACATATCCAATTTATAATATTCAAATTTAAATAATGACGCAAGTAGACGTGCTTCTGGGCCTGCAATGGGGCGATGAAGGCAAGGGAAAAATTGTTGATGTATTAAGTCCTCAATATGATTTGATAGCTCGTTTTCAAGGCGGTCCGAATGCCGGACATACTTTAGAGTTTGATGGCAAAAAGTTCGTTTTAAATACTATTCCATCTGGTATTTTCAATGAAAAAACAATGAATCTTATTGGTAATGGTGTGGTTATTGACCCGATCATTCTAAAAAGAGAGTTAGACAACCTTAAAGCTGCCGGACATGATCCGATTGCAAAAGGGAAATTGGTTATTGCCCGTAAAGCGCATTTGATTTTGCCAACGCACCAGTTACTGGATGCTGCAAATGAGCAAAGAATGGGTAAGGACAAAATCGGTTCTACACTAAAAGGTATTGGCCCAACTTATATGGACAAAACCGGTCGTAACGGATTAAGAGTAGGTGATACTACCCTTCCTGATTTCAAGGAACGTTACAACAAATTAGTAGAGAAACATAAAGAGATTCTTTCTCATTATGAATTCGAATACGATCTGACTGAAAAAGAAGCTGCATTCTTTGAAGCTATTGAGTTTATCAAAAGCATCCCTCATGTAGATAGTGAGCATTATGTAAATGGTTTCCTGAAAGAAGGAAAGAAAGTATTGGCAGAAGGTGCACAAGGAACATTACTGGACATCGACTTCGGTTCTTATCCATTTGTAACGTCTTCTAACACAACTACTGCTGGTGCTTGTACTGGTTTAGGTATTGCGCCAAACAGAATCGGCAATGTATACGGTATCTTCAAAGCTTACTGTACACGTGTTGGTGGTGGTCCGTTCCCTACGGAACTGGATGACGAAGTTGGTGAAAACCTACGTCAGGTGGGTCATGAATTCGGAGCAACAACAGGCCGTGCCCGTCGTTGTGGATGGATTGATATCCCTGCATTAAAATATGCAATCATGTTAAACGGTGTAACTGAGCTGATCATGATGAAAGCAGATGTATTAGATGGTTTCGATACCATTTATGCCTGTACTCATTATGAGCACAATGGTGAAACTATTGACTATATGCCATACGACATCATTTCTGTAAAACCTACGCCAGTTTTAAAAGCGATCGCAGGTTGGAAAACTGATGTAACAAAGATCAATAAAGTAGAAGAAATTCCTGCAAATCTTGCAGCTTACATTGCTTTCCTTGAGAAAGAACTGGAAGTACCGGTAAAATATCTTTCTGTTGGACCAGATAGAGTTCAAACGTTAGAATTGATCTAGAAATTATTTTCTGATATCCGAAAGGCGGCCAATGGCCGCCTTTTTTTATACCCGCTTTTCCCTTACCTTTGCAACGAAATGAGCCATCTGGAATTATCGTTATTTAAAAGTAAGGCGCTACACTGGGCCAATACTTTTGACATCTGCTGCTGTTTAGACTCCAATAATTATACTGACCCTTACGGGAAATTTGATTTTATCATTGCCGCAGGTGCTACACAGGTACTTTCTAAGGAAATTGGAGGTGCATTTGAAGCCTTGCAAGCTTTCTACGAACAGCATAAAACCTGGATGTTCGGTTTATTCAGCTATGACCTGAAAAACGAACACGAGGAGCTGCAATCCAATCATCCGGACTTTCATCAATTCCCTCCCTTATTTTTCTTTGTTCCTCAATATCTGATCGCCTGGAAAGATGGCCTGGCACAGGTAATTCTCGGAGATCCGAAAGTACTGGAAGAGATCGCGAATTTTGAAGTTCCGAAGCCTAAATCCTTCCCTCCTTTGAATATTCAGGCTTCCATGGATAAAGACAGCTATTTAGAGAAAATCAAACAGCTACATCAACACCTCAGCAGGGGCGATATTTACGAGGTTACTTATTGTCAGGAGTTCTTTGCTGAAAACGCAGCCATTGACCCTTTGTCTGTATTTGAGCAGCTCAATACGTTATCTCCTACCCCATTTGCCGGTTATTTCAAAATCAATGACCAGTACATCCTTTCCGCCAGTCCGGAAAGGTTTCTTTGCAAACGCGGTAACCAATTGATTTCTCAACCGATTAAAGGCACTGCCCGACGTAGTCAGGAGGCCCTGGCCGATGAGCAGATCAAACAGGCTTTAAGTGAGAATATAAAAGAACAGGCGGAGAATGTCATGATTGTAGATCTGGTTCGCAATGACCTCACCAAAAGCGCCTTAAAAGGAAGCGTTAAAGTGGAAGAACTTTTCGGTATTTACAGTTTTCCGCAAGTGCATCAAATGATTTCTACCATCAGCTGTGAGCTGAATCCGGAGCTACATTTCATTGCAGCCATCAAGAATACTTTCCCGATGGGTTCTATGACCGGTGCGCCGAAGATTCGTGCCATGGAACTGATAGAAAAGTATGAACTGAGTAAAAGGGGTGCTTATTCCGGCTCTTTCGGCTATATCAGCCCGGATGGGGAATTCGACTTCAATGTGATCATCCGCAGCATCCTTTACCAGGAAAGTAACAAACACCTGTCGTTCCAGGTTGGTGGCGCCATTACTTATGCGGCAAATGCCAATGATGAGTATGAAGAATGTATGTTGAAAGCGTCGGCCATTATCCAGACCTTATCCCTTTAAGAAAAAAAAAAGGCCGCTACCTTGAGGTAACAGCCTGATCATTATATTTTCAAAAGCAGTACTATCTGATTGGTTTTCCGGTACTGGAATTCATATAAGTTTTTGCTTCCGGTAAGAGTCGCTGAATCTGTGCAATACGAGTGGCATCAGAAGGGTGCGTACTTAAAAACTCAGATGGTTTTTGAGCACCTGCACTTGCGGCAGACATGCGTTGCCAGAAAGAAATGGCACTGGAAGGATCATATCCGGCCATTGCCATAAAGATCAGTCCTAATTTATCCGCTTCCAGCTCTTGTTTTCTGGAGTTTGGTAACAAGACAAAACCTTGTGCACCTAAGCCATAAGCCTGGTTGATGATAGATTGCGCCATTTGAGATTTACCTGCCGTAGCAGCGCCTAAAAGACTACCTCCAGCTTGTGCTAAAGTAGCCTGAGAAGCTCTTTCCGAGGAGTGCTGTGCAATCGCGTGCGCAATCTCGTGCCCCATAATCGTGGCTAATCCTGCATCATCCTTCGCAATTGGTAGAATACCGCTGTAAACAGCTACTTTCCCCCCTGGCATACACCAGGCATTGACCTCTTTGCTATCAATCAGGTTATATTCCCAGTTGAAACCTTTGATCTGGTCGGCATAACCATTGGCATTCATATATTTCGTAACCGCAGCCTGAATCTTCTGCCCTACTCTTTTTACTCTTGCCGCATCTGCATTGTTAAGCACCTTGGTTTTAGGATCTCTCAACATCGAGGTATAGCTCTGAGCGGCCACATTCTGCATTTCGCTTTCGCTCACAATACTCAGTCTGCTACGTCCGGTTAAAGGAACTGTAGAACACGAGGAAATGGAAAGCATTGCCGCAGCAATGACCATTAAATTTAAAGCTTTCATGAATTCTTTGTTTTAGGTTGTTTTCTTTTTAAACAGGTAAACTTTGGATTCTTTGCCCATGAGGAGTCGCTCCAGGTTCTTTTGGTGGGTGACCAGAATAAGTATACAAACACACATTCCGTATAGTACTTCCGATTTAACGGAAGAATGGAGAATGAATATAATGCTCAATGGGAAGGTAAAACCTGCACATATAGAGCTTAGAGATACATATTTGGTCGTTAAAAGCACGACTACAAAAACAAGAACACAAAGCATTGCTGCCGGAAAGTTAACTGCCAAAATCATTCCAAAAAGTGTGGCAACACCCTTACCTCCCCTAAAGCCCGCAAATATCGGGAACAAATGTCCCATTACAGCAGTTACTCCGAGTGCAAGTTCGTAATTGATAAATTGAGAAGAGTTTTGAGGCCCCGTAACGGATAGCCCTATAAAATAGGCAAGCTTGGTTGCGGTATACCCTTTGGCGATATCTATCGTCATCACGGCAAGTCCTGCACGTTTCCCCAATACCCTGAAAGTATTGGTTGCACCGGCATTTCCACTACCATACTCCCTCACGTCGACACCGTAAAATGCTTGTCCCAGCCATACCGCAGTTGGTATAGACCCGAATAAATATGCTAAAATTACTGCTGATATAGAATAGACCGAAATCATTAACTGCAATTATAGTAAAAAAACAGAATCAAATTCTGATGAATTAGGTTGTTTAACATGCTTTTAAACTCATGTCTAAACTTTTAACAGAGTGGGTTAAAGCGCCCATAGATATAAAATCTACCCCACAAGCCGCGTATTGGGCTACATTTTCTTCTGTGATTCCACCAGAGGCTTCTGTAACAAATCTGCCATCGATTACTTTTACGGCTTCTTTCAGATCCGCAAAGCTAAAGTTATCTAACATGATTCTGTCTACACCTCTATTTGTTAAAACATCATTTAACTCCGAAAGGTTTCTCACTTCTATCTCAATTTGCAAATCTTTTTGCTGATCTGCTAAATATTGATTGGCTGCTTTGATCGCATTCGCGATTCCACCGGCGTAATCTACGTGATTGTCTTTGATCAGGATCATATCATATAAGCCGATACGGTGATTTACTCCACCACCAATTACAACCGCCCATTTCTCCAGATACCTTAATCCAGGTGTGGTTTTACGGGTATCTAACAGTTGCGTAGGGTATCCAGCCAGCAGACCAACGATATGATTGGTTTTCGTGGCAATACCACTCATCCTTTGCATACAGTTTAAAACCAGTCGCTCGGCAAGTAAAATAGAATGTGTGCTACCAGAAACCGTCAGTGCAATATCTCCATATTTTACTGCTGCTCCGTCTGCCAGGTTCAGTTCTACTACTAATTTATCATCTATATAGTTGAAAATCGCTACTGCAAGCTCTATACCTGCAATAATCCCATCCTCTTTAATCAGCAATTTTGCTTTGCCTTGTGCATTGGCCGGGATGGTAGAAAGTGAGGTATGATCTCCATCGCCTAAATCTTCGGCAACAGCGTTCTTTATGAATTGATCTATGATTTGCTTATCCAAAACTTAAAATTAAATCCAAAAATAGCATTTTTAGTATTATTTATCCGGCTCTATTCTCAATTCCGTAATAAAAAAAGCATTATTGGATTTTTTCATGGTAATGGAAACGCGGAATTTCCCATTCTTAGTCTGTAGGAGGAGGATGCCAAATCTAAAGTTCGGATTGGCATTGATGGTATGTGTAACTGATGATTTTACCGGAGGATACTTGGTGAAGAAATTCCTTAGGATTTGTTCTGCCTGTGCTTTAGAGTAGACATCTTCTTCATCGATAATGATAAGCTCCACTGAAGATGAAAAATTTACAGCCACCTCTTTAGCATTACCAGTTTTAAAATAACCAGAAAGATTTTCAATAATATCGCTTTGAATGGCAACAGCAGAAGAAAAAGAGGTAAACAGAATCGTAAAAAAAAGTAAGGGCTTCATATTCTCTATATAGCTAACAGGCCAATGTTACATAAATTATGCCATTATTGACCAGAGCCGGGAAAACAAAGATACTACAGTTGAATTACAATTAGGCTCAAATAAAACACACAAACCGCTTATATTTGTTAGATTGATACACAATCGTACGACAGATCTAAAATTAATTCAAGATGAATAATAAAAAATTAGTGCTACTTATTCTTGACGGCTGGGGCTACGGGAACCAGGACAGTTCCGATGCCGCTTATGCAGCTAATACTCCTTTCTTTGACTCTTTATTGAAAAACTATCCTAACTCCAAACTGGAAGCTTCGGGCGTAGCGGTAGGATTACCGGCCGGACAAATGGGAAACTCGGAAGTTGGACATATGAATTTAGGTGCAGGCAGAGTGGTTTATCAGGAACTAGGCAGGATTAATAAAGCAATCGAAGACAGAACGCTTCACCAAAACCCGGTGTTGCTGGATGCCTTTAACTATGCAAAACAAAACAATAAGGCAGTTCATTTCATCGGATTGGTTTCTGATGGAGGGGTACATGCCCATATCAATCACCTGAAAGCATTATGCGATGCCGCTGGTGAGCAAGGATTAAGCGATGTATTTGTACACGCTTTCTTAGATGGTAGAGATACCGATCCGAATTCCGGATTGAACTTCATCAAAGACCTGGAGCATCACCTGGAAAGTTCTACGGGTAAAATTACCAGTTTAATTGGCCGTTATTACGCGATGGACAGAGATTCGCGCTGGGAAAGAGTAAAACTTGCTTATGATCTGCTGACTAAAGGTGTTGGACAACCAACTACCGATCCGGTAACAGCTATTGAGCAATCCTATAGCGAAGGCATCACAGATGAGTTTACCAATCCTATTGTTGTGACTCAACCTGATGGCAGTCCGGTAGCCACCATACAACCTGGTGACGTGGTAATCTGTTTCAATTACAGAACAGACAGAGGCAGAGAAATTACCGCGGTATTGACTCAAAATGATTATCCTGAATTCGACATGCATAAATTGCCATTGTACTATGTGACGATGACCACTTATGATGAGAACTTCGATAACGTAAAGGTGATGTTTACCAAAGATGATCTTTCGGAAACTTTAGGAGAAGTATTAGAGAAAAACCACAAGAACCAGATCCGTATTGCGGAAACGGAAAAATATCCTCATGTTACTTTCTTCTTCTCTGGTGGAAGAGAATTATCATTTGAAAACGAAAAGAGAATACTTATTCCATCACCAAAGGTGGCTACTTACGACTTGCAACCAGAAATGAGTGCTGCAGGAATTACGGAAGCCATCAACAAGGAACTGGAGTCTGGCTGGCCGGATTTTGTATGTCTGAATTTTGCCAATCCGGATATGGTAGGTCATACCGGTGTTTTTGAGGCGGTAATTAAAGCGGTAGAAACTGCTGATCACTGTGCAGAGCAGGTGGTAAAAACAGGAATCGCAAACGGTTACTCTTTCATCATCCTTGCGGATCACGGTAACTCGGAATACATGCGTAATGCGGATGGATCGGTTAATACCGCCCATACCACCAACCTTGTTCCCTGCATTTTAATTGACAATGATTATAAAACCATCGCTGATGGAAAACTTGGCGACATCGCCCCTACGATCTTAAAGATTATGGGTATTGAGAAACCAGCGATCATGACCGGTAACTGCCTGGTATAATGAGAAACAATTTGTTATTATGTGCTTTCCTTTTGTTGTGTTATGGTTGTGGAAACCCAGGCCCTACCCAACAAAAGGAGGCACATCCTTATTTCGACCTTAAAGGATATTTTGCCGGAGAAGCGGCCAGGTTAAATCAAGCGAAACCCCGGATTCATAAAACGGTGGTCGTTAATGATTCTACTGAAAGTAAAGATCTGGTCATCGCCGACTGGCAAAAAGAACTGAGTATATTCTCTGATGCTGATCTTAATAAATCGGCATGGAAGGGGCTGTTCCAGGTGAAGAAAACGGATACGATGGAGCTGTACACCTCCAACAATGAAAAAGTTCCGGTAAAAGAGCTGAAAGTGATCAAAAGAAAAGGCCAGGTTTATGGCCTTCAGCTACTGATTCGCAATTCAAATACTTTATACACCTCTTCGGATACGCTGAGTTATTTCCCGGATAGCTTATACGACGTAAAAAAAGACCAGCACATCAGGTTACTTGATGAAAAGAATTACCGGATCACCGGGAGATTCAAATAGGAATTTTATTTAGTGATAAAAAGTCCCGCTTCGGAATTATCCGGAGCGGGACTTTTTGTATACCTGCTTTCTGGCAGGATTGGCATGATAATAGGCATATTCCTGTTGTAAATATGAGGAGTTTTTCGAGCAAAACGCCTGATAGTAGCAAGAGCGTCTCTTTTATGGCATACAACTAAATGGTTTATAGACAACCTGATACCTACAGCGTCAGATTTCGGGAAATAAATTCCTCATTTAATGTATTCATATCAGCGGTATAAATTCAGTTTAGAATTGACCCTTTGAAAAATGGCAACAATACAGTCATATTTGAACAAGTACAGGAAAACATTTCTATATGTTATTCCCGCTGATCATCAGTTCAGGCTTTTCAGGATCAGTCCATGGAAGCTGAATTTGTTTAGAGACACGCTGATGTACTGCCTTCCATTAGGTATGATCAGTGTGCTTTTGTTTGTGGTAAATGAGTTCGTTAATGGAAAAGTATTCTTTCCGGTATTTATAGTGGTTGTTATCATTTCTCTTATGGGCTTTGTAGTAAATAGAAAAATTAAACTGGATTACAAGATGGTCATTGTAGTGGCTTTGCTCTACCTGATCGCTACAATATACCTGCTGTTTGTAGGCCCTGATGGTCCTGGTGCGTTATATTTACTAATCATTACCTTTTTCACCGCCATGATCTTTCCAACCAAAGCAACCTATGTTCCTTTGGTAGTCAATATGGTCATTTGTGTGCTGATTGGTTTGATCATTCAGTTTAAGATTTTCCCAAATGCATTGTCTGACGCTTATAACCTGACTTTATGGATTGCCTATTCCTGGAATTTCATATTTGTCAGCTTTGTGAGTGTATTTATGATCAGTACCATTCTCAATGGCTTTGAAAAAACCCGGACTAAAGAAGCGATGCTGGTGAAAAAGCTGGATGCTTCAGAACGGTATTACCGGAATCTTTTTGATGCCAATCCGGTACCGATGTATATTTTCGAGTTAACCAGCGGTAATTTCCTAAAGGTGAATGAAGCTGCAGTTAAAAAATACGGGTATACGCAGGAAGAATTTCTTGCGATGAACATCACGAAAATCAGGCCCGCCTCTGAGATCAGCAAGCTGATGGACATTTTTAGTACCATAAAAACCAGGGAATATTCGGGAATTCTGACCCATATGGATAAAAACGGGAAGGTGTTTCCGGTAGAAATCGACACCACCATTGTGAATATTGAGGGAATAGATGCCCGGTTGGTATTGGCTACAGACGTTTCGAAAAGAATGAATTATGTGCGGATGATTGAAAAGCAGAATCAGGATCTAAAGGACATTGCCTGGATTCAGAGCCATAAAGTAAGGGCACCATTGACGAATATTATGAGCTTAACTGAAATGATGTTGCAGCAGCCACATGCCGACCATATAGACCTACTGTATATGTTAAAAGACTCTACCGCAAAGTTGAACGAGTCTATTGCCTCTATTGTACACCAGGCGGAGGGGCAACAACCGCTGCCACCAGAATAAACAACAACAGCTAGTTACATTAATTAAGAGAATGATCACCAACGAATAAATATAATCCAATGAAAAAATTTTATCTGATAGATGACGACACTATTTTCGTCTTTTTAACAAGAAAGACGTTACAGGTTGCCAATCTAAGTACCGACCTAACCGTCTTTGAAGATGGAAAAAAAGCATTATTAGATTTGGAACTAAGTGCAGATCAGCCGGATTTATTACCAGATGTGATTTTTCTGGATTTAAATATGCCGGTATTGGATGGCTGGGGATTCCTGGAGGAGTATTTATTACTGGAGCCGAAGATTAGTAAGAAAATTGAGATTTATATTGTCTCTTCTTCGATCTCGCCATCAGAGTTGGAGCGTTCTCAAGGTATCCCGGTGGTAACCGACTTTCTGACTAAACCATTGAGTCGTTCCAAATTTGTAGAAATATTTGAAGGAGCAACCGTATAAAAAAAATGCCTGCTATTGCGGTTGCAATAGCAGGCATGAGCTCTTTTAAGAGAAATCCTTTTCTTATTTGATGCTGGCAACCTGTGCTTTAACATAATCGACTAAGCCGATAATGTCTTTACGCAAGGGCTGCACGATCAATACTTTCTGGAAATCAGCGATGGAATTGTTAAATAAAGCGATTACAGCTGTTTTTTCCGGACCTTTCTTCATCTTGTAAGATTTATAGATCGCGTAATCTTTATAAGCCAATCCTCTATTTTGCAACAATTGTATATCTTCTTCCCCATTTATCTCTATTGCCTTACTGAAATCTTTAATAGAAGATAGGTAAAAGTTGTCTCTCATTTGACTCAGGGACTCTTTTGGATCGTTTGCAATATTCAATCTCGCTTTACCTCTATAATAATAGGCAGAGTAATCTGAAGGCTTCACTACGATCAAACGGCTATAAGTAGCGATTGAATTTTCGAAATCTCCACATTGAAAGTAAGAATATCCCAGCATTTTTAACACATTAGCATTGTTCGGAGACTTCGCATCCGCTTTCTCCAATTGTCCAACTGCAGCTTTATAATCCCCCTTCATCATGGCTTGCATGCCTAATTTATCGTAGCCGCTGTTTTGTGCGATACCGACCTGAGCAGAAAAGACAAATAATAATAAGATGGTTTGCTTGAAATAGTTCATTAAGTTTTATTTAAAAATATTAAATATATTTAGATTTGATTCCCTGCCCGCTAATTAATTTGATACAAATTTTAGGCCCGGGGAATATAAAGGTATTTGAAGGCAACTATCATACCAGTTACAAATATCTCTCTTAAACGCTAAATAAATGAAAATATGATGAGCCGAAGAATTATTCTGATTTTTTTTCTAAAAAGGTCAGACAATTAAGCATCTTGTTTCCAGAAATCCAGTGTTATACCTGACTTTTTAACAGGGAAAAGGAGGTAACATTCTTTTGGCACAGGAGTTGAAAATATAGATAATACAATATAATTAATAATTTCGTAGACGGCATACTGTCAGATTGTCGTTTTTATTTTAGAAAGACTTAATAAATGAGTAAACAAGATCATTTTGATTTTAGCAACGCACTACCCATTATAAATGAAGATACAGAGTTTTTCCCGTTGATGTCCCAACAAGACGAAGACGAGATGAACAATGAAGAAACCCCGGAGATACTGGCCATCCTTCCTTTAAGGAATACCGTACTTTTTCCGGGAGTTGTCATTCCAATTACTGTAGGCAGGGACAAATCTATCAAGCTTATCAAAGAAGCTTATAAAGGCAACCGGATTATCGGGGTTGTTTCTCAACGGGATGTTTCTATTGAAGATCCTACTTTTGAGCAACTAAACAGTGTAGGAACAGTGGCGCAGATCATCAAGATGCTGCAAATGCCAGACGGGAATACCACGGTGATCATCCAGGGGAAACAACGTTTTCGCCTGATTGAAGAAGTTCAGTCGGAGCCTTACATTAAGGTAATTATCAGCAAGTTCGAGGAATCTAAGCACAAGAGTGATAAAGAATTTAAAGCGATGGTGGCCTCTATCAAAGAGATGTCTTCGCAGATCATTCAATTGTCGCCGAATATTCCTAGTGAAGCTGGTATCGCTTTAAAAAACATCGAAAGCACTTCTTTTCTAATCAATTTCATCTCTTCAAATATGAATGCAGATGTTTCTGATAAACAGAAAATGCTGGAAATGGGCAACTTGCGTGAACGTGCGATGATGGTGATGGAACTATTGACGCTGGAACTTCAAATGTTGGAGTTAAAAAACCAGATTCAATCTAAGGTTCGCACTGACCTGGACAAACAGCAAAGGGATTATTTTCTGAATCAACAATTAAAGACCATACAAGAAGAACTGGGTGGCTCTTCGTCGGATCTGGAATACGAAGCTTTACAGCTCCGTGCAAAGAAGAAGAAATGGTCTCAGCCAATTAAAGAACATTTTGGCAAGGAGCTGGATAAACTGGGAAGAATGAATCCCGCAGCACCTGACTATTCTATACAAATCAATTACCTGGAGCTCTTATTAGACCTGCCATGGAATGATTTCACGAAGGATAATTTTGACCTTAAACGCGCACAGCGTGTCCTGGACAAAGATCACTTTGGTTTAGAGAAAGTAAAACAACGTATTATAGAATACCTGGCGGTATTGAAGCTTAAACGCGACATGAAAGCCCCGATCATTTGTTTGGTAGGCCCTCCGGGAGTAGGTAAAACCTCTTTAGGGAAATCAATTGCGAAAGCGTTGAACCGTAAATATGTGCGTATGGCATTGGGAGGCATCAGAGATGAAGCTGAAATCCGTGGCCATAGAAAGACTTATATCGGTGCAATGCCAGGCCGGATTATTCAGTCGATTAAGAAAGCCGGTGCTGCAAACCCTGTATTTGTACTGGATGAAATTGATAAAGTAGGTTCTGATTTTAGAGGTGATCCTTCTTCAGCATTGCTGGAAGTATTGGATCCTGAGCAAAACTCCGCCTTTAACGACCATTATGTAGAGGCCGATTATGACCTTTCCAATGTGTTGTTTATCGCGACTGCGAATTCATTGAGCAGCATTCAGCCAGCTTTACTGGATCGTATGGAGATCATCGAAGTCAATGGTTATACCATTGAAGAGAAGATTGAGATTGCGAAAAAATACTTGTTGCCTAAGCAAAAAGAGCAACATGGCATCAAGACTAAAGACATCGTACTTAAGAATAGTCTGATTGAAAAAGTAATTGAAGATTACACCAGAGAATCTGGAGTTCGTGGTCTGGAGAAAAAGATAGGTTCCCTGGTACGTGGTGTGGCGACTAAAATCGCGATGGAAGAAACGTATGAGCCAAACCTTAGCTTAGAAGATGTGGAGCGCATTTTAGGTGCCCCTATCTACGATAAAGATCTTTATGAAGGTAATGAAGTTGCCGGTGTAGTGACTGGTTTAGCCTGGACTCAGGTTGGTGGTGATATTTTATTTATTGAGGCGAGTTTAAGCCCTGGTAAAGGAAAATTAACCTTAACCGGTAACCTTGGTGAGGTAATGAAGGAATCAGCAGTGATTGCTTTAGCTTACTTACGTTCGCATGCGGCTCTTTTTGGAATTGATTATGCCTTGTTTGATCAATGGGATATTCATGTACACGTACCTGCTGGTGCGACACCAAAAGATGGTCCATCTGCGGGTATCACCATGTTGACGGCCTTAACTTCTGCATTTACACAACGTAAAGTAAAATCTAACCTGGCGATGACCGGTGAGATCACCTTACGTGGAAAAGTATTGCCTGTTGGTGGTATCAAGGAAAAAATTCTTGCTGCGAAACGTGCCAACATCAAGGATATCATCCTGTGTAAATCAAACAGAAAAGACATCTTAGAAATCAAGGAAAGCTATATTAAAGACTTAAATTTCCATTATGTATCGGAGATGCAAGAAGTGATTGAGCTGGCCTTAATGAAAGAAAAGGTGAAGAATGCGCAGGATCTTAGCGTTAAGATCAGACCGGTTGCAAACCCGGACGGTTTTGCTTAATATTGTGGCACCAAACAAACCACAATGAAGAAATTAACATTAGCGCTACTTTTATCTGTCATCAGTATTTCCGGGCTTTTTGCACAGGAAAACAACACGAGCAGCACTCCTCCGGCAGTTTCGAGGGCACAAAACATCTTTATTGAACTGGGTGGTCAGGGTTTAACGTTTACCGCAAACTATGACTCCAGATTCTTCAAAAAAAGAGATGGTCTTGGGGGCCGTGCAGGTATTGGTTATTTCTCTGTAGATGGCGATAAGGTAACTACGGTTCCTTTATCATTAAACTACCTGCTTGGAAAAAACGGCAAGTACTTTGAACTTGGATTGGGTGCTACCTTTATCTCTACAGGTGGAGATGCAGAAGTACTTTTCAATAAGAACGAAAGCAATGTAATCGGTACCATGAGCTTTTTCTACCGGGTACAACCGGAAGATAGCGGTTTTGCTTTCAGGATCGGTTTAAGTCCGGTCTTCAGCAGAGACTTCTTCCTGCCTTATTATGGTGGTCTAAGTCTTGGTTATACTTTTTAGGATAAAAAATACGATATTCAACTCCGGCAAATTTGCCGGAGTTTTTTTTTAGCAAAATAATAATGAAAGTAATCAGTAAAGCAGTGCTATCCCTGATCTGTTGTTTAGCAGCGAATCAGGTTTCGGCACAAAGCTTCAAAAATGAGTTTGGGTTTAAGAGTGATAATGATTCTTACCTCATGCAAGGCTCTGACCGCTATTATACCAATGGTTTATTTATCAATTTCCGTCATGCTTTAAATCAAAGCGGGCTTCCGGAAAAGCTGGAAAAGAAAACTTATGAGCTAGCGGTAGGTCAGAAAATGTATAACCCTTATTCAGGTTCAGCACCGGACCCGGCAAAACAAGATCGTCCCTTTGCGGGCTATTTATATGCGGAAGGTGCTTTGAACTGGTTTTATAAAAATGAAAGCATTCTGAAAACCAGCGCACAGGTTGGCGTAACCGGCCCTTCCTCTCTGGCGGAGAAAGGTCAGGAGTTATTGCATAAAACCGTTGGTTTCTATAAGCTGGAAGGCTGGGATTATCAGATTAAAGAAGAGATGCAGGTCAATCTATCTGCTCAATACACAAAGTTGCTACACCGCTTTAAAGATCAGGCTGCTGACTTCTCATTTGAGGGTTATGCTAACGTAGGAACTACTTTTAGTGGTGCAGGAGCAGGTATTTTGTTTCGCGCAGGACGGATTAACCAGTTGTTCAATTCTGCAGCGACCAATTCGGTGATCGGTAATCAACCAAAGACAAAGAATTTAGTAAAATCGGAGTTGTTCTTTTATGCAAAACCGCAGCTTAATTTTGTGGCTTATGATGCGACGATACAGGGCAGTATGTTTAACAACAACAGTCCGGTTACTTTTGGGGTTAAACCAGTGGTGTTTGCACAGCAATTAGGATTTAATTACAGCAGTCAGCGATTTACGGTGGATTTTGGGATGATCTTTAAGACCAAAGAAGTGAAAAGTGTTGCCAGAGCACATCAATATGGCAGTATCAGTCTGTTTTACCGTTTCAATTAGTCCAGGGCAGGACGTTTCCTCAAGGTTTTCTTCGAGGAAACGCTCTGTTTGTCCTGTAGCCTTCTCCTGATCACCGATTTCGGTGTTTTGGTAGGCTTTCTTTTCTTTTGAATGTGCAGCGCTGATTTCAGCAGGGCAATCAATTTCAGCATCGTTCTTTCTTTGTTCATTAGCTGACTTCGATCTTCCTGAGAAACGATGTGCAGGTTTCCTTCCTGATCCAGGCGATTGGCTAACCTTTCCATTAAGAGCGCTTGCTCTTCTTCCGTAAAAAAACCTGCGGAAGGAATATGGAGGATCAACTCTACCTTACTGGAAACCTTGTTTACATTTTGTCCGCCTTTACCCCCACTACGTGAGGTTTTAAAGCTGACAACTTTAAGGATATCTTCTTTATTGGGTATCATACCGGCAAAAGTACCTAAAGAAAATACTAACTTTGCGCTATATGAGGAAAAATCTGGTTGTAGCTATTGATGGCTACTCATCATGTGGAAAAAGCACATTAGCGAAAGCATTGGCAAAGAAGCTGGGTTTCATTTATATTGACAGCGGAGCGATGTACCGTGCGGTAACGCTTTATTTCATCCGCAATCATGTAGATATTAATGATACTGAAGCGGTAAAAGACGCCTTGCAACATATAGAACTAAACTTTCATTCCAGGGATTATGAATCGCACATTACATTAAATGGCGAAGAGGTATCGGAAGAAATCAGGAAGATGCCGGTTTCGGAAGCAGTTAGTGGTGTATCGGCTAATAAATATGTCCGTAAGGATATGGTAAAACAGCAGCAACGCATGGGCAAATCCAAAAACATAGTGATGGATGGCCGTGACATTGGAACTACTGTTTTCCCGGATGCACAGGTAAAGTTCTTCATGACTGCCGATCCGAAAGTAAGAGCAGAACGTCGTTTCAAAGAGATGCAAAGTAAAGGCGATACTTCTACGAGTTTAGAAGATGTATTTGAAAACCTTGCACATCGCGATTACGCGGATACTACCCGTGTAGAAAGTCCGCTGACCCGTGCAGAAGACGCGGTAATCCTTGACAATACCGAAATCACCCCGCAGCAACAGCTTGATTTTGCATTGGAACAGGTAAAACTTCATTTCCCGGCCTAAGGCCAATCCGTTTTTACGAAATTTTGCAAAGCAATTTGCAGGATCAGTAAAAATGACCTGAATAACCTAATTATTGTACCTGACAAAGGTAATTATCACCATATAGAGAAGGGCTTTTAGCCCTTTTTTTTGTCAATAATCAGTTACAAAGCCTCCCTAAATCCAAACATTACAATTCCATGTTTTAACTCAAAAGGAGGTTTAATACTTTTGTTTAACAAATTTGTCAAACTCAAAGTATATGTCAACTCGCGACACTGGTACGGAACAATTAATCAAAGATACAGCCAAGCACCTGTTTTTTGCGGAGGGCAAATTACATGCCACCACGCAGGAAATCGCGGATGCGGCCGGCGTAAACCGGACCCTGGTAAATTACTACTTCCGCTCCAGGGACATCCTGTTTGACCAGGTGTTCAAGGAAGCACAGGAAGGCTTTGTCTGCACGCTGGACGAAGTATTTGAATCCAAGATGCCTTTCAAAGAAAAGATCAGAAACCTGATCACGGTATTCATCAAAGAAACGGCACAATACCCCTTCCGTCAATTGTTCATCATTACCGAGATGAACAGACATGTAGAGATGCAGGCTAAAAAAGCCTCCCCAAAAAAAGTACAGCTTTTTATGAAGGAAGTAGCCGAAGAAATGGATAAGGGCGGACTTAAGAAAATGGATCCAAGGCAGTTTATACTTAATTTATTTTCCTTAATGGCACATCCTTTCCTTACTGCACCCCTTCATAAAGTCTTATTTGGCATGAATGATGAAGAGTACGCGACTTTGATGGAGGATCGTAAGCAACTGATCTACGAAACCATTTTTCCTTAAAAATAAACATATATAATTTCCATTTAAAACACAAAAACGAACAATACCCATAAAAATGAGATACACAATTCAATCACTATTATTGCTTCCGGCACTAATGATTATCAGTTCATGCGGAAATAGCGGACAGAAAGGCGGCCCGGCAGGGGCGGCTCCTCAGGTCAAAGAATACAAAGTATTAGAGTTGCAGCCACGCAGCGCAACGTTAAACACCGATTACCCTGCAAGTATCCAGGGCCAGCAAAATATAGAAATCAGACCAAGAGTAGATGGGTATGTAGAGAAGATTTTTGTAGATGAAGGCGCGGTAGTTAGAAAAGGACAGCCATTGTTCAAAATCAATGCTCCACAATTTGAGCAGGAAGTGCGTACGGCTACAGCGAGCATCAAAGCTGCAGAAGCTGATGTTAGCGCTGCAAATATGGCGGTAAACAAAGTAAAACCATTAGTAGAAAAAGACATCGTATCTAAATTCGAATTAGAATCTGCACAATATACTTACCAGGCGAAATTAGCTGCACTGGCACAAGCAAAAGCAGCCTTATCTAATGCAAGAACCAATTTAGGTTATACTACCGTAACCAGTCCGGTTGACGGTGTAGTAGGTGCGATTCCTTTCCGTTTGGGAAGTTTAGTGAGCGGTAATAATGCCGAACCTTTAACTACCGTATCAAGCACAGGAAACGTATATGCTTATTTTGCATTTAATGAAAAACTGCTGCTTCATTTCTTTAAAGACGGCAGTGGTATGACGCTTGCACAAAGGCTGGCTAAACTTCCTGAAGTTTCCCTGATCTTATCTGATGGTACTTTATACGACCATAAAGGACGTATTCAAACCATTACAGGTCAAATCAACACGACTACAGGTTCTGCCAATGTACGTGCAAGTTTCCCTAACCCTAAAGGTATGATCCGCAGCGGTAGCAGTGCTACAGTAAGGATTCCTGATCCAATTAAAGATGCGCTTCTGGTTCCACAGAGTGCCACTTTCGAATTACAGGATAAACGCTTTGCAGTTGTAGTAGATAAAGACGGTAAAACGAAAAGCACTGCCATCAAGGTGATGAAAAATACTGCCGGTACTTACTTCGTGGTTGAAGAAGGACTTAAAGCAGGTGATAAAATCGTATTAGAAGGCGTTGCCACGTTAAAAGACGACACACAGATTAAAGTATCCCCGGTAAGCGATGCAATTGTTTACGCAGATTTAAAATAAGATCCATATATGTTTAAGATATTCATACAGCGCCCGGTGCTGTCTACAGTGATCTCTGTGATCATTGTGATCCTGGGACTACTAGGGCTGCTCGCGCTGCCCATTTCACAATACCCCGACATTGCCCCTCCTACCGTGCAGGTTTCTGCGTCTTATACGGGTGCAAATGCCGATGTGGTACTTAAAAGCGTAATCATACCACTTGAAGAGCAAATTAACGGGGTAGAGAACATGACTTACATGACCTCTACTGCAACCAATGATGGTTCTGCAAGTATTAACATCTTCTTTAAAGTAGGTACAGATCCCGATTTAGCTGCCGTAAACGTGCAGAACAGGGTATCCAGAGCCACCAGTTTATTACCTCAGGAGGTAACACAAGCAGGGGTTACGGTAACCAAGAGTCAGAGTAGTAATCTGTTGATTTTCTCACTTTACAGTGATAATCCGGCATACGACCAGACTTTCTTACAGAATTATGCAAAGATCAACCTTGTTCCCGCGATTCAAAGGGTAACTGGTGTAGGTAATGCAACGATTTTCGGATCTAAAGATTACTCGATGCGTATCTGGTTAAAACCGGATATGATGGCACAATACAGCCTGATTCCTGCAGATATTTCTGCTGCACTAGCAGAACAGAATATTGAAGCAGCGCCAGGTAAATTTGGCGAGAACGGCGACGAAGCTTTTCAATACGTTATCAAATACAAAGGAAGGTTAACTAAAGCCACAGAATTTGAAAACATCGTAGTTAAAGCAGCAGGCAATGGCCAGTTGTTGCGACTAAAAGATGTAGCCAGAGTAGAGCTGGGTTCTTTAAGTTATGCCTCTAACATTACCACCAACGGTAAACCTTCGGTAGGTATGGCGATTAGTCAGACTCCGGGTTCCAATGCAAGAGACGTAATTATTGAATCTAAAAAGATCATTGACCAGGCGGCAAAAGACTTCCCTAAAGGCGTAAACTATGTTTACCTGGTGGATGTGAATGAAAACCTTGATGCTTCAATTGAGAAGGTAATACATACCCTTATTGAAGCCTTTATCCTGGTATTTATCGTTGTATTTATCTTCTTACAGGATTTCCGTTCTACCTTAATTCCTGCGATAGCAGTACCGGTAGCAATTGTAGGTACCTTCTTCTTCTTAAACTTATTTGGTTTTACGATCAACTTACTAACCTTATTTGCACTCGTCCTCGCCATCGGTATTGTGGTGGATGATGCGATTGTGGTGGTAGAGGCGGTCCATGCCAAATTAGATCATGGTTATAAATCAGCCAGAAAAGCAACCATCGATGCGATGAGTGAGATTTCAGGAGCGATTATTTCGATTACTTTAGTAATGGCCGCGGTATTTATTCCGGTAACCTTTATTACAGGTTCTACGGGGGTATTCTACAAGCAATTCGGTATTACACTGGCCATTTCGATTATCTTATCCGCAGTAAATGCCTTGACATTAAGTCCGGCACTATGTGCTTTATTACTGAAACCACATACAGACGACGTTAAGCATCAAAGCTTTGTACAGCGTTTCTATACGGCTTTCAACGTATCATTTGACAATATCACCAGCAAATACAAAAAATCTATCCAGTTCCTTTCTGTTAAGAAATGGATTGTACTAGCTTCTATTGTATTGTTCAGTGGAGCTTTGGTTTTCATGATGAAAACTACACCTTCAGCTTTCGTTCCTTCGGAAGATCAGGGAACTATTTTTGCCAATATCAGCTTACCGCCATCATCATCTCTGGAACGCTCTACGATCATCGCGAAGCAGGTAGATAGTCTGGCACACACCATTCCGGAAGTAAAAAACACTCTACGTATAGTTGGGCAAAACTTTACCGCTGGTCAGGGTAGTGCTTATAGTATGGTAATTCTGAAACTGAAAACCTGGAGCGATCGCGACCGTGGTATTGAGGAGATCATAGGCGAACTTTTCAAAAAAACAGCAGGCATCAGAGATGCGAGTATTTTCTTCATCTCTCCTCCTACGATTCAGGGATTTGGACAGAGTGGTGGATTTGAGTTCCAGGTACAGGATAAAGGCGGACATACCGTTCAGGAACTGTTCAAGGTAAACTCTGATTTCCTTGCCAGTCTGGCTAAACGTCCGGAAATTCAATATGCGACGACTTCATTTAACCCGAATTTCCCGCAATATATGCTGGATGTGAATCTGGAAAAATGTAAAGAAGCAGGAATTACGGTGAACTCTGTATTGAACACCTTACAAGGTTATTACGGTGGATTGTATGCTTCAAACTTTAACCAGTTTGGTAAGCAATACCGTGTCATGATTCAGGCAGATGCCAATTACCGTAAAAATCCAGAAGGATTAAACAAAGTATTCGTTAGAAACAGCAAAGGAGAAATGGCGCCGATCACGGAATTCATCAACATGACCAGGGTATACGGTCCGGAGTCGATTTCGAGGTTCAACCTTTTCAGTTCTATTGCAGTTACAGGTGCACCAAATGCAGGTTACAGTTCTGGTGACGCGATTAAAGCGATCCAGGAAGTTGCTGCAGAATCATTGCCTGCAGGTTATGGTTATGATTTCTCTGGTCTTACCCGTGAAGAATTAGCTTCTGGTAGTCAGACTGTGTTTATCTTTATCTTATGTCTGGTATTCGTTTACTTCCTGTTGAGTGCGCAATATGAAAGTTATATCCTTCCATTTGCAGTAATTCTATCCATCCCATTCGGTTTGGCAGGAGCTTACTTATTCTCGATCATCTTTAAATTAAACAGTAGTATTTACCTGCAAATCTCCCTCATCATGCTTATCGGGCTACTGGCCAAGAACGGTATTTTGATTGTAGAGTTTGCGCTGGAAAGAAGACGTCAGGGACTGGACATCGTACAATCGGCCATTCAAGGTGCTGTAGCACGTTTCAGACCGATTTTAATGACTTCTTTTGCCTTCATCTTTGGATTGGTTCCATTGATGTTCTCTACAGGTGCAGGTGCGGTAGGTAATAAATCTATTGGTACAGGTGCAGTAGGCGGTATGCTTATCGGAACGATCTTAGGGGTATTTGTGATCCCGGTATTGTTTATCATCTTCCAGACCTTACAGGAAAAAATCAGCGGTCCATTACATTTAAAGACTTACGACGATGATGACGAAGACGCCATTGATCCGACTAAAGCTAAGAAAGCGCCGCAGCATTAATTCATTTATTAAAGAGAAACGATGATTTTATCCTATAAAAAACAAATGTTCACCCTTGCACTGGCGGCTACCGTTTTTGCTTCCTGCCGGGTAACTAAGCCTTACGAAAGTCCGGAGTTAAAAACGATGGGACTGTTTCGTGAGCAAACTTCAACAGACAGCATAACCATGGCGAATACGCCATGGCAAACTGTTTTTGCTGATCCTCAATTGACGGGATTGATCCAGGAAGGCCTGGAACAAAATCTTGACCTGAAGAATGCGGTTCAGAACATTGTACAGTCGAAAGCAACCTTACAACAAAGTAAGGCTGCATTTTTCCCTACGCTAACCGCTGATGTGAATGCCTCAAGGAATAAGCAATCGCAGGCTGGATTAAACTTTCCTCCGGGGATCAATATCAATACACTGACGAATTCTTTCAAAGCGCAGTTGAGCACTAGCTGGGAAGCTGATATCTGGGGTAAACTAAGCAGCGCGAAAAGAGCTGCCTTAGCAACTTACTTCCAAACGGATGCAGCAAAAAGAGCGGTACAAACGCAACTGATTGCTGATATCGCGACCAGTTATTATACCTTACTTGCTTTAGACAGTCAGCTGGAAATTACCCAACAGACTTTAAAAAGCAGGATTATTGGTGTAGAAACCATGAAAGCATTAAAAGAAGGTGCCGTAGTAAATGGTGCAGCAGTAGTGCAGAGTGAAGCCAGCAGATATGCGACAGAAGTAACGATTCCTGATTTAAAAAGAACGATCAGGGAGACTGAAAACGCGTTAAACATCTTGTTAGCTAGAGCTCCGGGCCCAATTAACCGTGGTAAACTGTTAAGTCAGAATCCTACCAACGATTTAAAAATTGGTGTTCCTACGCAATTGTTAGAAAACAGACCAGATGTACAAAGTGCTGAATTGGCTTTCAGAAGCGCATTCGAAAACACGAATCTGGCCCGTACTTATTTCTATCCTTCGCTAACCATTACCGCAACCGCTGGATTGTCGAGTCTGGATCTTAAAGATTTCTTCGACAAGTCTGTATTTTACAACTTGTTGGGTGGATTAACACAACCAATCTTCAATAAAGGCTTGAATAAAGCCAGATTAGCCACTGCAAAATCCGTTCAGGAACAAGCAGTAAACACCTTCCAGAAAACATTACTGGTAGCGGGTAAGGAAGTTTCTGATGCGTTATATACGTATCAGACTGCGGTTGAAAAAGAAGATGCACGTGCAAAACAGATTGCTGCTTTACAAAAATCAGTAGAGTACACTCAGGAATTGTTGAGATTCAGTTCTGCTACAAACTATACAGATGTATTGACTTCAGAGCAAAGCTTACTTGCTGCGCAATTGAGTGGTGTTAATGACAGATTGCAGAAATTACAATCGGTTGTAAACCTATACAGAGCATTAGGTGGCGGTTGGAAATAACCATCCCTATTCGTTCAATAAAAAATGCCTCCTTAAAGTATGACACTTTTTGGAGGCATTTTTATGTTAAAGGAATGCAGAATATTAGTTTAAAACCAATTAATCATCTTCTGCGTGTAAAGTGTTTTTATGATCTTCCGGATTATAGCTGGCTTGTAATTCGGCCAGTTTTTTCTTGCCATAAGCCATTTTAGTGATCAGTACAAACAATACCGGCACAATGAACAGGGCTAATATCGTGGCGGATAACATCCCCGCAGCTACCGTCCAGCCAATGGTCTGACGGGAAACCGCACCTGCACCGGAAGATAAAATCAATGGAATTACCCCCAGAATAAAGGCTACCGAAGTCATGATAATTGGTCGGAGTCTTAACCGCACCGCCTCAATCGTGGCTGCGATCAGCTCCATCCCCCAGTCTACCCTTTCCTTTGCAAACTCTACAATCAGAATCGCATTCTTGGCGGATAAACCGATCAGCGTGATCAATCCCACCTGGGCATAAATATTATTATCCAGTTTTGGGAGGAAGGTTAAGGCCAGAATCGCCCCAAATAAACCCAGTGGTACCGAAAGCAGGATGGAAAAAGGAACAGACCAACTTTCGTACAAGGCTGCCAGTAACAGGAATACAAAGATAATGATCAATGAAAAGATCAGGGTCGTACTGTTTCCCGCTTCCGTTTCTTCCAGACTCAGTCCGGAGAAATCATAGGCATAATTGGCAGGTAAGGTTTGAGCGGCCACTTCCTGCAAGGCTTTCAGCGCATCGCCGGAACTTTTACCCGGTTTTGCAGCGCCCCCAATCTCAATAGAGCGGAAAAGGTTGTAGTGATTGATGATAGAAGCATTTTCGATCACCTTATAAGACACCAAAGCACTCAACGGCACAGAAACTCCCTGGGCATTCATCACCCTCAGGTGCTTCAGGTTGTCGATATTTGCCCTGTAATTGGTATCTGCCTGACTCACTACGCGGAAGTTCCTTCCGTATTTGGTGAAATCATTGATATAACTACTCCCCAGATAAGTCGAAATAGTACTGTAAACCGCAGCAATGGAAACGCCCATCTTTTTCGCCATATCCCGATTCACCGTCAATTTATAATTCGGTGTTCTCGAGTTAAACAAGGTATAAGCCATGCCGATTTCCGGTCGCTGATTTGCCGCGGCGAGGAATTTACCCACATTGGCTTCAAACTCCTTGATGTCTCCACTTTGTTTCTCCTGAATCTGCAAGGTAAAACCTCCACTGATCCCCAGTCCGGGAATTGCCGGCGGCGAAACCACCAGCACACTACCATCCTTATCACCGGTAAATGATTTGGTTAAACCGGCCATAATCGTACTCACATCCTTTTTACGTTCTTCCCAGTTTTTAAGCTGTACAAAGAAAGTACCGGCATTAGATTTAAAGGACCTGTTCAGGATATTGATCCCGCTGATGGAAGTGATATTGTCTACTTCCGGATTGTTTTTGCGGATGCTGTCTGTGATCCTTTTGATAAAAGCATCGGTACGTACCGCAGAAGATCCTTCAGGTAAAGTGGCACCGACTAAGAAAATACCGGCATCCTCATTAGGGATAAAACCCGTAGGTTTTTTCACAAATAACCCACCAGTTCCGAGATAAATACAAATCAGGATAATAATCACCAAAGGGGCCGACTTTAAGCATTTTTTAACCCCCACAGAATAGTTATGGGTCAGCTTGGCAAACCAGCGGTTAAACTTGAAAAAGAACTTATTTAACCCTTTTGAGTCTTTATTTAAATTCATTGGTGTCAATAGCAATGAACACAAAGCCGGTGTAAGAGAAAGCGCGATAAAGGCTGAAATCAATACAGAAACGGCGATGGTAATGGCAAATTGCTGATAAAGTAGCCCAACCATTCCAGGGATAAATCCAACCGGAATAAATACCGCAGCCAGGATCAACGCAATCGCGATTACCGGTGCCGTAATGTCGTTCATCGCTCTTCTGGTGGCATCGGGAGCCGATAAACCATCATGATCCATATAATGCTGTACCGCCTCTACCACTACAATCGCATCATCCACCACAATACCAATGGCGAGGACGAAACCAAACATGGTTAAGGTATTGATGGAGAAGCCAAAGAGCGTAAAAAAGATAAATGTACCAATAATGGAAACCGGGATCGCCAGTACCGGAATCAGGGTGGCCCTCCAACTTTGCAGGAATAAAAACACCACCAGGGTAACCAGCACCAGGGCTTCAATTAAGGTGTTCACTACCTCAGAAATGGATACTTTCACTACAGTAACCGTTTCATAAGGAATGGTATAATCCAGGTCTTTCGGGAAAGATTTTTTCAATTCATCCAGGGCCTTTTGAATCCCATCAGCCGTTTGAACGGCATTACCTCCCGGGGTCTGGTTGATCATCATTAACGACGCCACTTTCCCATTTACTTTAGAGCTATTCGCATAGCTAAAGGCGCCTAATTCTACGCGGGCTACATCTTTCAGAAAAACTAAAGAACCATCTGCTCCGGTTTTAATGACAATATTTTTAAACTGATCAACGGTATTTAAGTCGCCATCCAGGATGACCGAAAACTCAAATGTCTGCGCATTATGTTGTGGCGGAGCACCCACACTTCCTCCCGGAATTCTGGTGTTTTGCTCCTGCACTGCCGCAGTAACATTGGCCGGTGTTAAATTATAACTGGCCAGTTTATTGGCATCCAGCCAGATCCGCATACTAAACGGCTGACCGAAATTCTGCACATCTCCTACCCCTTTAACACGGAGTAAAGCGTCTTTTACATATAGATTGACATAGTTAGAGATAAATTTATCGTCGTAAGTTCCATTCGGAGAATACAGACCTACCACCATCAAAATATCATTATTTGCTTTCTTAGTGGTTACGCCTAAACGGGTAACGGCCTCCGGTAAAGAAGGCTCTGCGATCCCCACCCTGTTCTGTACATCTAAGGCGGCGATATCGATATTTGTCCCTACATCAAAGGTAACGGTGATGGAAGAACGACCATCAGAGGTACTGTTGGAAGATAAATACTTCATTCCGGGGGTACCATTGATCTGACTTTCAATAGGGGTGGTCACTGTTTGCTCCACGGTTTGCGCATCAGCCCCTGTATAAGCGGCGGAAACGGTTACTGTTGGCGGTGCAATACTTGGGTACTGACTGATCGGTAAGGTTGTGATAACAATAGTTCCAATCAGTACAATTAAAATAGAGATGACGATGGCCGTGACCGGGCGCCTGATAAATACTTCTGAGATCATAAGCTTGAAATTCTTTTAAAATTTTACCACGGCACCAGGCCTTACATTTTGTGCACCCTCGGAAACGATCAGTTCACCAGCCTTTAAACCCGATTTTACCACTACATTTTTATCGAATTGTTTACCAATTTTGATGATCCGTTGCTCCGCTTTATTGCTATCGGCTACCACATATACATTAAATTCACCCAATTGCTCGATAACCGATTTATAGGGAATCACCAGTTCATTTTCGGTAGACTTGTTCAGTACTTTCATATTTACGGTCATCCCCGCAATCAGCCTACCATCCTCATTGGGATAACCAATCCTTACGGTGATCGCTCCGGTTGCAGGATCTACCGCTCTATCGAGGGCGATAATTCTACCCTGACGTTTATATAAACTGCCATCCTGGAGTTGTACCGTAAAAAGAGAGTCTTTTACTGCCTGAGGATTGTTCTTCATACTGATGAAATGCGGGATATCTGCCTGATTTACGGTAATGTCTACCGCTATTGGATGACCAGTTGAAACGGTATTTAAAATCGTTGTAGAAGGCGCAACCAAAGAGCCCTGTTTTACCTGGGAGATACCGATAGTTCCGGTTAGCGGAGATACAATCATTGCATTTTGCAGGTCGTTATTTGCCGAAGAAAGGTTTGCTTTTGCCGCGGCCACCTGCGATTCTGCATTGGCGAGATCCGTTAAAGCGTAATCTACGCGCTGCTTGGCAATGGCATCCTGTGCAGCCAGATTTTTATAGCGTTCCGCATCTTTTTTAGCTTTATCACGATTGGCCTGTGCCATCTGTACATTTGCTTTAGCAGCATTGTAAGCGGCCTGGTATTTGGTGCGGTCAATTTCGTAGAGCTTCTGCCCTTTCTTTACTTTTTGTCCGTCCTTCACATAAACAGCGGTGATAAAACCACCAACCTGTGCGCGGATTTGTACTTCATCCAGGGCTACTACAACCCCCGGATAGGAATCTACCGTGGTAACCGGCTCTGCAGCTACCTTATAAACGGAGACTGGTGTAGCCGGTGGAGGTCCCTGCTGCTGCTGCGCAGCTTTATCTCCATTACCGCAGGACGCTAAAAAAATGGACCCCAAAATAACAATAGCTGGTTTTAAGTGATTAATCGTCTTCATTTGAGTACTTATTGGTTTACGGTAATTGTGCCTAATGCTTGTTGTACATCTAGTCTGGAAGCCAGTAGACTGTACAATGAATTTAAATAATTGAGTTGTGCGGTACGCAGGTCTGTTTCGGAAGTCATCAGATCCAGATAAGCCTTGATCCCTTCATCATATTGCAATTTGATGGTCTGATAAACCTGGCGGGAAATCTCCACATTGGCGCCCGCTGTTTTCCAGTCGTTTAAATTCGCCTTATAAGTGGCCATCGCCTGCACATACTGACTCTTAATCTGGTTTTTAACATTCACCAGGTCGAGGTCTATCCTTTGCTCCTGCAATTGTGATTTTCTAAGTTCCTGAATCCGCTTCGTCCCCTGGAAAATAGGTAAGCTCAGTTTTAAACCGAACAAAGAACTCGGGTAGTTTTTATCATACAAATCGCCGAAGTTATTATTCAGGTAATTGAAATTGTAATTGATAAATCCGGAGACATTGGGTAGGAAAGACCATTTATTATAGTTGGTATTTAAATGTTGTAATTGCCTTTGCGTTTGTAGTAAGCGATACTCAATTCTATTCTCATAAGTTTCTCTTTGATTGGTATCAATCAGAATTTCATTTTCCATCTTTACCGCATCAAAATTTAGGCTGAAGTCTTTGTCGCCACCATAACCGATCAGTTCTTTCAGGTAGGCATATTTATATTTAATCGCCTCTTCTGAGCGCTTTTTATCTGCTTTGGAATTGCTCAGACTGATCTGTGCGCGCTGATAATCGGTTTTATCGACCAGGCCGTTCTCATATTGTGCCTTCGCATCTTTGAGCTGTTTCTCTAATCGTGCAATGTTTTCATTGATGATCTTTAACTGCTCTATACTGGTTAACACATCATAATAAGCCTTACTGACGCCAACTACCGTATTAATCTTGGTGTTTTCTGTGTTTTGCTTATACTGTTGTCTGTAATATTTGGACGCTTTAGAGGCCTGAATCAATCCGGCGTTTAGAAACTGCTGGTCGGCTTGTAAGGTAAATGCGGAGGTATGTCTGGTGCCAAGTACGAGTTGCTGACTTACGCCGCCCATCGTGAGCACACTGACCTGCTGTTTGAGGTTGTTGTTGTAAGTGCCGGTACCATTAATTTGAGGAAACCAGCCCGAAAGTGCCGATTTGATGTCCCTTTCCCCGATTTCTTCATCGATCAGTGATTGTTGCACCCCCGGTTGATTTTGGAGCGCATAGCCGATCAGGTCCGGAAGCGTGGCTTTTTTCAGTTCTGTGGTGTTCCGTTCCGTTTGTCCAAAAGCCACTGAACACCAGGTCACCGGTAGGATCAGGAGAAACGTTAAGATCGATTTTTGTAGTTTCATAAGGTAAGAAAATGAAGTATTTATAAATTCATCATAGTTTGTTATTCTTGCTATAAAAATGAATACCTGATCACCTTACTCCACATCTTTCCCTACCGATACTCATATGTTCATTTGATATTACTGATTATCCAGATGAAGGGGGATTCTTAATGGATATTGCCGAAGTCTTTATCATAAAACAGGGTTTATTTAAGGCTGATATTTTTGACGCATATGATTGGACAACAACCTACGTATCAATATTGTTTCAGCATTTAAGAAATTAAAATATAGCGCTGTCAGGCTGGGATTCAACTATTTTAACCAAAAATCAAATGCCTGATAATAATCGTTTTTTTATGTAATATTGACCGCATGAATATTCTGATTGTAGAAGATGAGAAAAACCTGGCCCTGGAAATCGCAACGTTTCTGGGTAAAGAGGGCTATACAATAGAACATGCCTGGAAGAAATCCTCCGCAGCAGAGAAAATATTTGTGAACACTTACGATTTTATTCTGCTGGATCTTGGCCTTCCTGATGGCGATGGTTTTGAATTACTCCATCAGTTTAAACAGCTGAAAGACCGGGAAGATGCAGTGATTATTCTAACCGCCAGGGGCGATGTGGAAGATCGTATTAAAGGATTGGAATCCGGAGCAGATGATTACCTGCCAAAACCTTTTTCCCTGACGGAACTGCTCGCCAGAATGCATGCCATCATCAGAAGAAAACACAAGCTGGAAATGAACGAGGTAAATATTCACCACTTTATTCTGGATATTAAAAACCATAAACTGAGTTTCGAAGGACAAAAGATCAACCTGACCGGGAAAGAATTTGAGATCTTTAATTACCTGGTGTTGAATAAAAACAGGGTAATTTCGAGGATCAATCTGACGGAGCATGTATGGGGTGATATTCTGGAAATCAATTCCGACTCGAACTTTGTAGATGTGCATGTTAAAAACTTAAGGAAAAAGCTGTCTGTACACGCGCCTATTGATTGGTTTGAAACGGTCAGAAGTATCGGTTACCGGATCAATTCGACGTTATAAACACCCCCGAAAAGATGAAACTGCAACTCAAGCTTGCTTTATACAATACCCTAACCAAGGTGGCGATCATCACCCTGATGGGGATTTTAATCCTGGTCTCGATCAACCGGATTTCGGTGAACCACATGCACCAGCGCCTGATCCAGAAAAAGAATAAACTGGTGACGAACCTATCCAGTGCCGCGATCAATGACCTGCTGACGCAACAAAAAACTTTTACCGATTATAACTTATTAAAGGAAGAATACATCATTCTAAAGGAGGTGAAAAACAACCATAAAGAGAAGTTAAAACAACATTTTAGTCAGGAAACACGGGAAATTGAAGGCAATCAGGAGGAATATCAGATCCTGAGTGCGGAGTTCAATTACCAGGGAAAAAGATACCTTTTAGAGCTCGGAGAAACCATGACCACCGTAGGGCAGCTGGAACATACCATTTCTGTCTTTACTTTTTTTATCCTTCTAGCCGCTGTAGTCCTTACCCTCATCAGCGACCTTGCCTTCAGTAAATTCTTACTGGCTCCCTTTTATCAGATTATCGACCAGAAACTCAACAAAGTAAATGATCCGATTAGTTTCAATTATGAACCGGTAAAGACAACTACGGAAGATTTCAGGATATTAGACCAGAGTATCAGTACACTCATGAATAAGATCGCTGATCTTTTCCTATCCGAGAAAGAATTCATCGCCAATGTTTCTCATGAACTCCTCACCCCCATCTCTATTTTAAATACCAGACTGGAAAATCTGTTGAACGATGAGAAGTTAAGTGTGGAAGGCGAAAATAAAATCTTTGCCTGTTTAAAAACGCTGAACCGCCTCAAATCTATCATCAACAGCTTGTTGCTGATCTCTAAGGTGGAAAACAACCAATATAAAAAACCGGATACGATTGTACTGAAAGAAATGATCCAGGAAGTTTATGAAGAACTGGAACATCGGTTGATCATGATGAACCTGACTTTTACCATCAATTTATCGCAATCTTATGTTTTCAAAGGCAACCGTTCCCTGTTCCATACCTTATTGATGAATATTATAAACAATGCGATTAAATACAACCTTCCCTCGGGAAGAGTCCTGATTTACGATACAGTTGTTGGGGACAATTATGCCTTAGTTATAGAGGATACCGGTCAGGGAATGGAAGTAAATCAGGTTTCCCATGCTTTTCAGCGCTTTGAGAAGTTCCAGTCGGAGAAGGAAGACAGTTATGGATTAGGCCTTTCTATTGTAAAAAGTATTGCCGCTTTCCATGAGCTGGAGCTAGAAATCGAGTCGGAAATCGGTAAGGGAACACGGGTTACCATCATTTTTGAAAAAAAATAATCGTACTCCTTCAATCTTCATAAAATCTTCATGTTTGATGAGCAACTTTGATCTAACAAATCACATAAAACAATTAAAAACATGAAAAGAACAATTTTAGCGCTTGCATTAGTTGCAACAACTTTCGGCGCATTCGCACAAACTCCTGCTGCAACAGCAAAACCAGTAGCTCACAAAGCACATGCAAAAGTAAAAGCAGTAGCTACTAAAGCTGAAGTTACTAAACCAGTAGTAGCACCAACTGCAAAAGCAGCTGTTAAACCTGTAGTAAAACACTAACAAGTCTTAACCACCTCGTTAAGAACTATAGCCTAAGGGGATATTCAGATATGGATATCCTCTTTTTTTTGTACTTTGGTTTCAACCACACAAATCTGAACCAAATTATGAAAAAAATCTTTTTTGTTCCGCTTGCCTGCGCTGCAATATTTTTAAGCTTTGCTCCGGTAAAGAAGCCCGTTACAAACCCGGAAGAAAAGCAACCAACTTCTAAAGGAGCTGCGAAGCAAAAGGTTTCGAGCCTGACTGCGAATCCCGGGGCAACAAGCCCAGCGATTAGTAAAGAAATTTCAAAGCCACTGGCAGCTAAAACAACATCCAACCCACCGGCTAATAAAAACGGATGGATCTCCCTGTTTAATCAAAAAGACATCAACGATTGGTTTGTAAAAATCGCGCACCATGAGGTTGGCGAGAATTACGGCAATACTTTCCGCGTGGAAGATGGCATGGTCAAAGTAAGATATGACCAGTATGGCGACTTTAACGACCAATTTGGCCATTTATATTATAAGGTGCCCTACTCCTATTATCATTTAGTAGTAGAATACCGCTTTGTAGGAGAATTGCAGAAAGGTGCACCCGATTATACGCTAAGAAATAGCGGAGTCATGTTCCATTCTCAGGATCCAAGAACAATGCCTAAAGAACAAGACTGGCCGATTTCTGTAGAAATGCAGTTTTTAGGTGGATTGGGTGATGGCAAACCAAGACCTACAGGAAATATGTGTTCGCCGGGAACGAATGTAGTATACAAGGGCAAAATTGCCGCCTCCCATTGTCTCAATTCAACTTCAGAAACTTATCATGGCGACCAATGGGTTCGTGCCGAGCTGATCGTTTTAGGAGACTCGCTAATTACACATATTATCAATGGAGATACGGTATTACAATATTCTAAACCACAAATTGGTGGTGGTACCGCTAATAATTACGATCCCAAAATCAAAATCGACGGCAAGTTATTGAGCAGTGGATTCATCGCCTTACAAAGTGAAGGTCAGCCGATTGACTTCCGAAAAGTAGAACTGAAAGACTTATCTGCATTAAAAGAAAAAACCAGGCGTAAATAGACTGGATTTCTTCATGAAATATTTGTTGCTGTCAGCTATTGCAGGTCTGCTTTTTTAGTCATACATTTGCCCCACCAAAAATATTGGGAAATGCATCCATAGCTCAGCTGGATAGAGCAACGGTTTTCTAAACCGTAGGTCATAGGTTCGAATCCTATTGGGTGTACAAGGGATTTATCTCTTAAATTAAGGCGAAGTTGCTCCAGACTTCGTCTTTTTTTGTTTAAAGGGTATAAATTCTTTACATGATGAAGCTCTCCTGTATAGAGAACAGGATATTACTTCTTAAGAGGGAACATCTCTCCAAACGTCCCCTCCAACTGCTAAAAATATTCAGCTAAATACGGAGTCCGGCAATTCTGTCTTAAAGTTTTCAGTGCCCTGTCTTTTAATTGCCTGATGCGTTCCTTGCTCAGGTTAAAAACTTCCACCATATCATCTAAAGTTAGCGCGGTATGGTTATCTAGTCCGAAGAAAAGGGTAATGATCCATTTTTCCCGTTCCGGAAGTACACCTAAGGTGCGTTGCAAATCTTCCCTTAAAGATTCGGTCATCATCAGTGCATCTGTATTTGGCACATTGGTATTTGCCAGACTATCCAGCAAGCTAAAACCGCTTTCCTCATTGGTGGTCATATCCAATGAAAACGACAAAGGCGCACTTGATAAATAATCAGAAACTTTATCTTCTGACAGCTCTGTGACTACAGAAATCTCTTCATAAGTAGGCAATCTTTCTAACTGTTGTTCCAGTAAATCCGTTGCTTTATTGATTTTGATGATGCCCAGCACCTGATTTCCCGGCAGGCGAATCATTCTCTTTTGATCGGCCAATGCCTGCATGATGCTCTGACGAATCCACCATACGGCGAAAGAGATAAATTTGAAACCCTTGGTATCATCAAATCGCTCTGCGGCTTTGATCAATCCCAGATTCCCTTCCGAAATCAGATCTGCCAACTGCAAACCTCTGTTTTGATACTTTTTGGCAACAGAAACGACAAAGCGCAAATTGGTTTTCACCAGTTTATCCAGAGCTGCCTTGTCTCCTTTTTTGATTCTTCTGGCCAGGTTCAACTCTTCCTCTACATTCACCAGGTCGATTCTTCCGATATCGGTCAGGTATTTATCAATAGATTCAGAGTCGCGATTGGTAATGGATGGTGCAATTTTTAATTGTCTCATACCCTAACTTTATTTTCTAATGATACTTTTTGGTTTAATAATTTCGCTTCAAAATCCTGCATAGATTTCACGAGTACTTCTACACTCGATATTGGCAATGCATTGTATAAGGATACCCTGAAACCACCGGCAGTAGGAAATCCTTTGATTCCTACGATGCCATTGGACACCGCGAAATCCAGGAAGGCTGCTTCCAGCTCCTGATCATACATTTTAAACGTCACATTCATTCTGGACCTGTCAACGGGATTAGACAGACCATAAAACAAGGTATTTCTATCGATCTCCTGATACAACAATGTTGATTTGGCGATATTTTCAATTTCCTGCTTTGCCACACCTCCTTTTTCTTTTAGCCACCTCAAATTGAGCATGGCAACATAAATTGAGAATACCGGAGGAGTGTTAAACATAGAATTATTATCTCTATAAATGCGGTAATCAGACATGGAAGCGATTTCATCGCCAAGATTTTCCAGCAAGCTGTTTTTAATCAGCACGAGGGTCATACCAGCAGGGCCCATGTTTTTCTGCGCACCAGCGTAGATCAGGTCAAAATCGGCAACATTAATCACTCTGCTGAAAATATCAGAAGACATGTCACAGATCACCGGAACAGCAGTAGCCGGGTGACTAAACATTTCCGTTCCTTCTATGGTATTATTTGAGCAGTAATGAAAATAAGCAGCGTCCGCTGGAATTTGATAACCTACAGGAACATAATCATACTTTTTATCTTTTGAAGAAGCGATGACATTTACCTCGCCAAAAAACAAGGCTTCCTTGATGGCTTTCAGGGAAAAGAATCCGCTATCCAGATAAGCAGCTTTTTTACCCTGCTGCAGGAAATTCATGGCTAGCATAGAAAACTGTGTGCTGGCACCACCCTGTAAAAACAAGACGCTGTAATCTGCGGGAACACCCAGCAATGATCTTACCAGATCCTGTGTTTCATTGATGACTGCTTCAAACTCCGGAGTACGATGGGAAATTTCTAAAATACTAAGGCCAATGCCGTTAAAATCCCTGACAGCATCCGCTGCCTGATCTAAAACTTTGGCCGGTAAAATACATGGACCGGCACCGAAATTGTGTTTGATCATTATGTTATAGGTTTTGGTTGATAGCTCCAAAGTTCGGTAGGTCAAAACGGATATCTCATTTTCCACTTACATTCAGCAAATTTTTCTGTTTTGACTGCTTTATACCATACAATTTTTGGGTAGCAATTCCACACTGGTGATATGGCAGAATTTAATTTCCTTACTTTCTTCTTTTTTAAGGGGTTAAGGTATCTTATACACTATCCTTTAGCGGAAAGAGCGGAAATGTTCCATAAAAAATAAATAATACTATATTTGAGCCAGATTACTATGTAATTCACCTACACTAAGCTAGAAATCTATTTCCTGAAAAATGTCTAAACTAGATCCTACCCATCTTGGAATTTTGCGCCTGTTACAGGAAGATGCCCGCATGACGCATAAAGAACTCGCCAGAAGGTTAAGGAAAAGTGTTTCCCCGATTTTTGAACGGGTAAAATGGCTGGAACAAAACGGCTATATTAAAGGCTATACCGCTTTGGTAGACCTGCAAAAAAGCAGTAATAGCATCATTTCCTTTACCCATATCCAGATGAACGACCATTCTGAGGAAGCATTGAGTGCTTTCCAAAAAGAAGTGGTGCAATTTGAAGATGTAAGGGAATGTTATTATATCACCGGAAATTTCGACTTTATCCTTAAAATTGTATCTCCGGATATGAAAGGTTACAATGATTTCCTACGCGGAAAACTGTCTAAATTACCCAATGTAGGCAGTGTACAGAGCTTTCTGGTCTTGTCAGAAGAGAAAAGAGATACCAGTTACAAGATCTAAAGGCAAATTCTTCCCTACCCCCTCCGGTAAACCTTTTCTAATCACCAATTGTTATTACGGTAATGCCCGACAATGGCTATAGCATTGCTATACTGCTTTTGGCTACCGGATAGTAAGTACGGCAATTCCGCGCCATTTACAGGCAAATAAACCATCCGGGACTGAGCAGACATTGCATAATGGCCCTACAAAGGCCCTATAAGGTGACACCTCTTCAACCCAGCTACCCAGGTAGTTATCTTATTGATTATGAGATATAATTTACTAATTTGCATCCTCTAAACCGTAAGTTCTATGATACAGGTAGCTTTATTACTCCCCACAAAATACCGTTTACTAAGCGTAGCCGCGATTCTGGATGTGTTTGATACGGTGAATCGCTATTATGAAGAAATCGGTAGGGAACCTCTTTTTCAGATCAACCTGATCCGTAACGCCACAGTTTCACCAGAAGGTAACCTTTTTGAAAAATACAATGCCCTTTCCTTATCGGAATCCGGACAACAAAACCTCATTTTAATCCCTGCCTTCGACAATCCGGACCTGAATACTGCCGTCCACCAAAACATGGAGTACCTGCCCTGGTTGCAACAGCAATATAAGAAAGGTGCAGAACTGGCTAGTTTTTGTACTGGTGCGTTCCTGTTAGCCGCTACAGGCCTGTTAAACGGGAAGAGTGCCACTACCCATGTCAATGCCAGCGGTGCCTTTGCCAACTGTTTTCCGGATGTTTATTTTAAACCGGAAAAGGTGGTTACGGTAGACCAGGGGATTTATACCAGTGGCGGATCAACGAGTAGCTTTCATTTGATGCTGATGCTGATCCACAATTACTGTAACCGCGATACCGCAATTCACATTGCCAAGATATTTTCTATTGATATGAACCGGGAACAGCAAAGCCATTTTGGTAGTTTCCATCCGGTAAGGGATCATGGGGATGAGCTGGTTGCGAAAACACAGCTTTGCATTGAAAATGCGTATAGAGAATCGGTAACCATTGAAGATATCCTGCATAATATCCCTTCCAGCAGGAGGAATATTGTGCGCAGATTTAAACAGGCTACCGGAAATACCCTGATTGAGTATTTACAAAAAACCAGAATTGAGGCGGCTAAAAAGCTTTTAGAGCAAACCAACCTCAGTATTCTGGAAGTAATGTTAGATTCCGGCTATAATGATCTGAAAACTTTCAGACAGCTTTTCAAGAAAAACTCCGGAATGACACCTAAAGATTATCGGGATAAGTTTAAGCCGAAAGCTGCATAGCAGGTACTTGCTTTACCTTTTTCTTTCTTTTCTTTTTTAACTTGTTCAGCCAGATCAATGTTCCTGTAACCGGCAGACTGGTTGCAATCAGACAGGCCAGAAAATAAATGATCTTGGTAAACATCCCATATACATCACCCAAATGCAGGGCTTTGATAGAACCGGAAACACGTTCGTTGAAAGGCTTATCGCTAAACACTTCCGTTTTAAGGACGCTACCGGTATATTGATCTAAAAGTATTTTATCACCTGCAGCAGGGGCAAAAAATCCTGTTCTATTCTTCATCACCGTAATCGCCGAGGCAGAGTCTTTGGCTAAACTGATGCTGTAATCACCTTTATAAGGTAAAGCTGCATCCGCTTTTTTAAGGTAATCGCTTAGGTTTAATGGAGCAGCACCCGCTACAACTGTAGAAACAGGGTCTTTAGGCGGCTCAAATCCCTCAGGCTGATAAGTACCCAAAGTTTTCCTTAACGCTTCCCTGTACCATGGGAAGGACCATTGCGGACCCGTAATCCCCATCAGAAATAAGAATATACAAGCATAAAAACCTAAACTATTGTGTAAATCGTGGTTGGTTCTTTTCCAGCTTCCAGACCATTTAACCTTTAAACCTTGTCTCCATGATTTAACCCTTTGAGGAAACCAGATCACCATTCCGGTAATTACACCAATCGTAAATAGAATGGTCGCAGCGCCACTGATATAACTTCCCAGTTTTCTGTTTTCCAGTTCACCGAAAATCGGTTTTTCTATTTTATCTAATAACAACCATCTATGCAGGCTAAACATGGTTTTCAGGAAAGAAGCCGTTGCGCCTTTCACTTCCGAAATATTACCAATCACCTCGCCGGTGTATGGATTTACCGCAAAAGCCGAAGGACGTTTACCTTCTTCAGGCTTGCCACCTTTTCCAGCTTTGTCTTTTCCACCTTTTCCTTTTTCTCCTTTGCCTTCCCGCTGACTATTTTCTTTACCTTCTTTTCCTTTTCCAGCTTGCTCATTTCCTGCTCCCGCAGTAGCCAACATGCCTTCTTTTTTATCTTTCCCGGCTTTATCACCGTCTTTCATCTTTACCATAAACTGGTAAGTCCGGTTCGGATCTGCCGGAATTTTTACAGAAACTACTTTCCCTCCTGTGCTTTCTTTCACTTGTTTGATCAGCGACTCAATCGGCATTGGTTTTGCAGCTGCCGGAGCAGTTACTTTATACAATTCAGGATTTGCCATCTCTTTCAATTCTGTATTGAAAACATACAGGGTACCACTTAAACAAACCAGGATCACAATGATCCCGCTTCCTAATCCAATCCATAAATGGATGTCGTTAAAAAATTTACGTGTTTTTTGCCAGGCGCTTTTAGGTGTTGTTGGTTTCATTAAGGCTATTTTTTACAAATATAAAACAAATCCGCAATTATTTAGACTTAGTCTTAATAATTGCGGATTTGTTACTATGGGGTGGTTTAATTGTTTGTTGACTGGCTTATTTATTCCACCAGATCTTGCCAACAGTTACGTCGTCATTACCTTGTTTTCCGGCTTCTGCAGCGTTAGTTTGGCGCTCCGACTCCGGATACATCAATCTTAATGGTCTTGCGGTTGGCGAAGGAGCCAATAAGGAATTAGGAATCCCAGGGAAGCCTAATCGTCTATAATCACTCCATGCTTCCAGACTACTGATGCTGTTTAAAGCCAGCCATTTCTGCTCAATAATCCTTTTGATACGTTGATCTGCCGGCACTTCAGTTAATTTCACTGTTTTCTGGTCATTGTAAGCCGTAAATAATCCAGCATTTACCTCCATATATTTGAAGGACTCAGCAATTCCCTGTTCGTAAAACGTCTGATCAGATCCAGAAATCCAGCCTCTGTTCGCCGCTTCGGCTTGTAGAAATAAACTTTCAAAAGAAGCCAATAAGACTAATGGCTGATCAAAGCTTTTGAAAAGACCAGTTGCTTTTCCATTGTTTTCAGTAGGCCCTTTAAAGGCAGAGGTTTTCTTGGCAGCATACTGCTCATCTGCATTTGGATTTCCAAAAAGCACCCCTTTAAAAGCACCATCAATGCTAACATATAAAGCCGGTAATCTTGGGTCTTTCAAACCGGCATAGGTATCAATCAGGTATTGTGTTGGACGCAAGCTCACCTGGTTGGTTGCAGAAGCATTTACGCCTCTGTAATTGGTTTCCCAATAAGGATTCATTTTACCTTTAGAATTGATATAACCCGGTTTGGCGGCAGCACTTTCTCCCAGGCCTAAGAATCCGGTTCCTTCCTGTTTGATTTTATCCAGCTCTGCTGTAATGAAAGCATCATTACCGGCTTGCGACTGGCGGATCAGGGCTCTTAACTTTACTGTATTTGCAAATTTCGTCCAGAGTTGTTTGTCGCCACCAAAGATCACATCTGCTTTAGCCGGACTTTGATCCGGAGCAGCCGACTTAATCTCATTGATCCCTTCGGTAATCAGCTGAACAGACTTTTCATATACCGTCTTTCCATCTTCATATTTAGGTTGCAAATATTGTGTTCTGTTCAATGCCTCCTCAAAAGGAACGTTGTTATAGATATCTACCAGGTGCAAAAAGTGCCAGCCCTGCATGATTTTAGCAATTCCGGAATAAAACGGTGCATTTTCTTTTTGCGCCTGTTCTCTGATCAATTGATAATATAATAAGGTATTATAAGTGCCTTCCCAGATTGGAATCCCATCTCTGGTACCGCGGATACCTACCCCATTATAAGTCTTCTCTTTAAAAAACTGGTTGTTTGCTTCTTTGGTAGTCCCCCAGTAACCTGCCCAAAAACTGGCCAGCTGATTGATTTGTATCGTCTCCTGGTTTACAGTACTAATTAAAGCGCCAGGTAAACGCGCACTTAAAATCAGGTATTGTTCTGTTGGTTTATTCGGATTGTCATTCACATCCAGGAATTTTTCGCAGGAGGTCAGACTGAATAAGCCGGCCGCAAAAACGAATATTTTTATACTTTTCTTCATGATATGTTATTCTTCAGCGTGTATATCTTTAATAAATTAGAACGTAACATTCAGGTTAAAACCGAAGGTTCTGGTTGGCGGAATTTGTCTGAAACTCAGGTAACCATCCGTTTGATTGTACAAGGATTCAGGGTCCCCATAGGTATTGCTCTTATGTCTGACGATGAATAAATTGGTACCTACCAGACCAAAACTAGCTTCACGGATTACTTTTTGTTTCGCCAGTAAGGCTTTAGGTAAAGCATAGCTGATGCTAAGTTCTCTTAGTTTAAAGAAGTCGGACTTTGCAGCAGTATTTCTTTGTACATCCCCCTGGAAACTCCAGAAAGCTTTATCGCCTTTAGAATAAACAGAATTGTTTTCTACATATACCGGATCGGTTGCAGTCCCGGTATTGATCACCGAATTCGGGAAGATAAAAGGCTGACGGCCATAAGCGGCAGTAGCTGGATGTGTACCTGCTTTATACATTCTCGGCACGGCCTCAGAGTATAACCAACCACCCAGACGGGCATCAAACTGAGCGCCAACAGTAAATCCTTTAAAATTAATCATCGTGCTTAAACCCATCTGATAAGGAGGAACCATGGTGCCAAGCGGCGCGCTGTCGGGCACAGTAGTTGTATTTCCATTCGCATCTACAATCACTCTTCCCTGGTCGTCTCTTTGGTAATCACTCACCTTTAATAAAGGATAGCTTTGTCCAACTACGGCATAAGCCTGTCTGAACATTCTGAATTCTTCCTGTCCGCCGAAAATAGTTTTCACCTTATTATTAATATGTGTGAAGTTAAAACCAACATTCCATCTGAAGTCGTCTTTACGGATCACATCACCACTGATACTTAATTCAATGATTTTATTGGTCAATCGCCCTGCGTTAACAATCGTACTGTTGTAACCGGTAGCACTTGAAATCGGCGCATCAAAAATCTGTCCATCTGAATCTGAATACACGTAAGCTGCTTCAAAGTTTAAGCGGTCCTGGAAAAAGCCTAACTGCGCACCTACTTCGTAAGAAGTCACAAATTCTGGTTTGATATTTCTGTTTGGACTGGTTAAGTTAGGTGTAAACCCTACTAATCCGCCAAAAGGAAAACCGTTGATCTGCTCATAAGCATTATTTAAGCTATAAGGTTCCAGGGTTACGTTTCCTGTTCTGTTGTAAGAAGCGAAGATCTTACCGAAAGAAAGCACTTTACTGTCTTTTAAAGACTTAATTGCTTCCGTAAACACGAAAGAAGTACTTACACCAGGGTAGAAATAAGAGCGGTTTTCTTTGCTCAAAACCGAAACCATATCGTTTCTACCCGTTAAGGTTAGGAACAAATAGTTGTTATATCCGGCAGTAAACTCGCCATAAGTACCCAATGCTCTGTATTTGGTAAGAGAAGCAGAACCGTCTAACTCACCGGCACGGCTACCAGGATTGAATAAATCCGGGAATAACAGGTTGGCACTTCCTACTGCAGTCAGTTTGGAATCATCCATGCGAATGTTTTGTCCGACCAATAATCTGGTGGTAAATTTCCCGAAATCCTTTTTAAAGTTCAGGATTAAATCACTGTTTACCCTGCGGAAATCGTTGTTACCATCGTTTACGGAACCATTCACATTCCTGTTACCTGAAGGAGAAGCTAATTTATTCGTGGTTGCTCTACTTTCTTCTGAAGTACTGTACAATCCGATGCGGTAAATTGCAGAAAACCATGGTGTAAATTCATAATCCAGTTCGATCTTACCATTAACGGTTTGCTGATTAGAGGTATTTCTGTTGTTATCCATTAAGAAAAATGGATTTTTTGCGCCAGTAGCGTCCGTATAATAGTTGAGTGGGTTTGCTTCTGAATTTGGATCTCTCCAGTTTTTCATGCGTTTAAGGTCCAGATTTGCCGGTTGCACATAAGTGCTATACCATGGGCCATCTGGCGTGGTATTCCTGTTTGCAGCAATATAGTTCACATTATAAGAGGTGTTCAATTTGCCAAAAGTTCTGGAACCGTTAAACCTCGCTCCTGTTCTGGAGCTTTTATCGCCAGGAATTACTCCTTTGATATTGACATTCTGAACCGAGAAATAGTAGGTTGATTTTTCATCACCGCCAGAAAATGAAAGGTCATTCTGTAAAGTTCTACCGGTTTGGAACATATCCAGGCGGTTGTCTTTAGAAGGTGCAGCATATAACGCGGTTGGTTGTACGCCGTTTGGTAGTTTTAAGCCCAGGTCTCTGATGCTGCCATCAAATGCCGGTCCCCAGGATTCATATTCTGTAGGAGAATACACGCCATTTTGCCCCTGACCGAATTGTTTTTGTGCTGGTGGCAACAAATGAACGTCAGAAAAGGTGGTGGTATTAGAGAAGCTAACTAATCCCTGACCCCTGATTCCTTTTTTGGTGGTGATCATTAAAGCACCATTGACGCCTTCTGAGCCGTATAATGCTGCTGCATTTGCGCCTTTCAGGACGGTAATATTTTCTATATCATTTGGGTTTAGACGTCCGATATCCGGAACAGGCACCCCATCTACTACGTATATCGGATTGTTTTTGGCATCGTTGAAAGAACGGGAACCACGAAGTCTGATTTGTACCAGCTGATCGGTTTTACCCGTGGTGGCATCGTTCATATTGATTCTCAATCCGGCAACTTTACTCGCCAGTCCTTGTAGAGGATTGACAACCTTACCCTGGTTTAGGTTTTCATTGGAGATCAGCGTTGCTGAAGTTCCCAATTCCCTAGCCTGGCGTTTGATACCTAAAGCACCGGTAACCATAACTTCTGACAATTGATTTACGGAATCTTCCAGGTAGGCATTCAGCACGTTTTTTTCTGCGGTTACTTTATGTTCTACAGTAACGTAGCCAGTATAAGAAAAGATCAGTAAATCACCGGTTGCGGCCTCGATAGCATATTTACCTGCTGCGTCAGTACTCACGATCTCATTGGTTGATTTGCGGATTACACTTGCGCCTGGAAGGGTTACTCCAGTCTTTTGATCTATCACTTTCCCGGTGATCTTCCTTACCTGAGCAAGGAGACCTGTTGAGATCGTTAACAGGAAAATAATTAGGGTAGCTGTTTTGTTCATGTAAATATTATTTTGATATTTTATTAAGATTTAATCTTAATAACTTTAACTTCGCCGCAAAGATATCAGTAGCCGATGACGCAAAAGGGAGAACAGATGACGCTAAAAGGAGAAATAAAGGAACGTTCATTTTACGGATCTAAGGATCTTACTATTGGCTATTCGAAGAAAAAAGCTGCGTTAAACACTGACAACAGACCTTCTTTGTTTATGGAGCCTGAACATCAAGCTGGTTATCAAATGATATTCGTACTCAAAGGAAAATTATCTTTTGAAGAGGAAGGCTTATCAGAAGCCTTGCCCCTGCTGGAAAGTCAGCAGTATAATCTACTCTGGAGCCCTGGCAAATCTGTTTTTCAGGAAGCCTTTGCGGAAGAATCAAATGAGATTATCCAGGTAGCGATCAGTGCTGTTTTCTTATCCCGGTATTTACCGGAAGATCATCCTGCGGCTATTCATATGAACACGCCCAGCGAACTTGTCTCTGAAAACGTTATTTTATTCTCGGCACAGCATTTACACATCACCCCGGAGATCAATGCGATTTTAAACGGACTCGAGAACTCCCCGCATACTGGCTTTTGTGAACGTTTATTTCTGGAATCTAAGGTAATTGAGTTACTGGCCATCAAGATTTCCCAGCTGGAGCTGCTGCAACAGCAACCTGTTCCCCGTTTAAAGCAGGAAGAACTGGATAAAATGCAGGAAGCGCGGGAAATTCTGATTCAGAACATCGACCGTCCCTTTTCTTTAAGGACATTGGCACATATGGTAGGCACTAATGAGTTTAACCTGAAGAAGCAATTTAAGGCGGTATACGGGACTACCGTTTACGGATATCTGAACCAATATAAGATGGAACAGGCTAAAGCCATGTTACTTCAAGGGGATTCCAGGGTGTCTGAAGTGTCGGAAAAGATGGGTTATAAACATGCTACACATTTTACGAGTGCCTTTAAAAAATACTTTGGCTACCTACCCAACAAGATTAAGATGTTCCTGCTTGTTTTTGACCCGGAATTCTGTCTGGTTTTATTCACTACATAGTACAAAACGACCGTTTTTCAGCCAATCTCTTCTAAATCAACAACATTTATCACGAAATTCTTTTCTTTAAATTATTTTATTTATACCTTTGTAGTCCCTCACGGGAAAAGGAGATTAAATTTTAATGGCTAAGAAACAAGTAGCAGAAAAAGAACTAGAGGCTAAAAAAGCCGAATTACAAGGTGCAGACGCTCGTCTCACTGAAAAAGAGATCATTGAATCAGAAGCTGATTCAGTTTCGATCGAAAAGATCAAATCATCGTTAGCAACACCTGATCAGGATTTTGATTGGGATGCAGATGATAAAGTTTTCGGAAAATACTCTGATGAAGACCGTAAGAAGTTTGAAGACATGTATACCGATACTTTCAATCAAATCAACCAAGGTGAAATCATCAGCGGTATTGTTGTATCTATCAACAATAAAGACGTAGTATTAAACGTAGGATTTAAATCTGACGGATTAGTATCTACTTCTGAGTTCCGTGATACACCTGATTTGAAAATTGGTGACACTGTTGACGTATTCGTGGAAGCTCCTGAAGACGCTAACGGTCAGTTGATTTTATCTCGTAAAAGAGCTAAAACCCAAAGATCATGGGAGTCTATTAATGAGGCTCTTGACAATGACAGAATCATCAACGGATTTGTTAAAAGCCGTACTAAAGGTGGTCTTATCGTTGACATCATGGGTGTTGAAGCATTCTTACCTGGTTCACAAATTGACATCAAACCTATCCGCGATTACGATGTATACGTGGGTAAAACAATGGAATTCAAAGTTGTTAAGATCAACCATGAGTTTAAAAACGTAGTAGTTTCTCATAAAATCTTAATCGAAGACGATTTAGAAAGCCAAAAAGTTGAGATCGTATCTAAACTTGAAAAAGGTCAGGTATTAGAAGGAACTGTTAAAAACATTACTGATTTCGGTGTATTCATCGATTTAGGTGGTGTTGATGGTTTACTTCACATCACTGATATTTCTTGGGGCCGCATAGAGCATCCAAAAGAAGTATTAAGCTTAGATGAGAAAATCAACGTTGTTGTTCTTGACTTTGATGATGAGAAAAAACGTATTGCATTAGGATTAAAACAATTGACTCCACACCCTTGGGAATCTTTAGATACTAACTTAGCTGTTGGTTCTAAGGTTAAAGGTAAAATTGTTACTGTTGCTGATTACGGAGCTTTCTTAGAAATCATTCCTGGTGTTGAAGGTTTAATCCACGTATCAGAAATGTCTTGGTCACAAAACCTACGTAGCCCACAAGAATTCTTGAAAGTTGGCGATGAAATCGAAGCTGAAGTATTAACTTTAGACAGAGACGAACGCAAAATGAGCTTAGGTATTAAGCAATTAACTCAAGATCCTTGGCAAAATGTTGCTGAAAGATATCCTATCGGAAGCAAACATACTGCTGTAGTTAAAAACATGACTAACTTCGGTGTATTCGTGGAAATTGAAGAAGGTATTGATGGTTTAATCCATATCTCTGATCTTTCATGGTCTAAAAAAGTTAACCACCCTAACGAATTCACTAAAGTAGGTGATACATTAGACGTAGTTGTTCTTGAATTAGATGTTGAAAGCCGCAAATTGAGCTTAGGTCACAAACAACTGGAAGAAAATCCATGGGATACTTTTGAAACTATCTTCACGTTAGATTCAATTCACCAGGGTACTGTTGTTAAAGTAACTGATAAAGGTGCTGTTATTGCTTTACCATATGGTGTAGAAGGATTCGTTCCAACTAAACACATGGCTAAAGAAGACGGAACAACTATCAAAGCTGAAGAAACTAATGATTTCAAAATCATTGAGTTTAACAAAGATGCTAAACGTATCGTTGTTTCTCATGCCCGTATCTGGGAAGAGGCTAAAGCTGAAGCTGTTGCTGAAGAAAGAGCTACTAAGAAAAAAGAAGCTAAAGCTTCAAACACTGCAGTTAAGAAAGTTAAAGATTCAGTTGAGAAATCAACTCTTGGCGATCTAGGCGTACTTGCTCAATTAAAAGAGCAAATGGAAGGTGAAGAAAGCAAAAACAAAGCTAAATAATCTTTTAAGCTAATATATTAAAGGCATCCCATTACGGGATGCCTTTTTTTTTGCTATTTTAACCCGATACCCCCGTTTTATCTTCTATGAGAGCCTTTATTTCCATCCTGAGCGTATTGCTTTGCCTTCAGCTGAATAGCTTTGCACAATACCCTGCCCCTGCTTTAATCCCACAACCTGTGGAAATGAAAACAGGGAAAGCAACTGATAATTTTACCATCGCCAATCAGCGTACGCAGGTTTTTATCAGCGACAGTAGTCTTCGGCCTTCCGCAGAATTCTTCATCAACTTTGTGAAAAAACATTATTTTCTGGAGCTGACACTGACTACGCTGGCCGATGCCAACAGAAAGAATGTGATTAACCTGATTCAGGAAAGTCCTGCTTCCATGGCTTTAGCTAAAACCCCGGACAATCCGGAGCGCTATAAACTAGATGTTTTAAATGTTGCTGTAACCATTCGTTCCCCTTCGCCGGCAGGTGTGTTTTATGGGATTCAAACGCTGATCCAGCTGCTGCCTCCTTCTGCAAAACCGCTTCCTTTACAGGCAAAGGCAGTCAGCATTACCGATTATCCACGATTCGCTTACCGCGGGATGCACCTGGATGTAAGCAGACATTTTTTTAACGTGGATTTTGTTAAAAAGTACATTGATTATCTGGCCATGCATAAGCTGAATTATTTTCACTGGCATTTAACCGATGATCATGGCTGGCGCATTGAGATTAAAAAATACCCCCGCTTAACTACTGTTGGTGCCTGGAGAGATGGTTCCATTATCGGTCTATATCCCGGAAAAGGAAACGATGGCATCAGACATGGCGGTTATTACACCCAGGCGGAAGTAAAAGAGGTGATCAAGTATGCGGCAGACCGCTACATCACCATTATTCCTGAAATTGAAATGCCTGGTCATAGCATGGCCGTACTTGCCGCTTATCCGGAATTGAGTACTACGCCTAAACTACCGAAGAAAGTAGCAGAAACCTGGGGTATCTTCAATAAATTCAACAATGTTTTACTCCCTTCTGAGCAAACGTTTAATTTTATGGAGGACGTGCTTACAGAGGTTATGGCGCTATTCCCCTCCCCTTACATTCATATCGGTGGAGATGAGTGTTCCAAAATCTGGTGGAAGCAATCTGCTTTTTCCCAGCAACTCATTAAAGAGAAGGGATTAAAAGATGAAAACGGCTTGCAGAGTTATTTCATCCATAGGATTGAAAAGTTTGTGAACAGCAAAGGAAAAACAATCATCGGTTGGGATGAGATTTTAGACGGTGGCCTCGCTCCCAATGCTATTGTGATGAGCTGGCGCGGAGAAAAAGGTGGTATCGCCGCTGCAAAACAAAAACATAAGGTGATCATGACACCTGAAAACTTCATGTATTTTAACCATTCCCAGTTTTTAAAGGAAGATTCTCTAACCGCTTCCCGGTATGTGCCATTGGCTAATGTCTACAATTATGAGCCTGTGCCTGCTATACTGACGTCTGCGGAAGCCAAATACATCTGGGGTGCGCAAGGTAACTTATGGACAGAATACATCACTAATCCAGCGAACGTGGAGTATATGCTCTTTCCAAGATTAGATGCTTTAAGTGAAGTGTTATGGAGTCCGAAGTCGAAACGCAGCTTTCCTGATTTTCAGAAAAGGCTGAAGCAGCAATTGAGAAGGTATGATTTTATGGGAATCAGATATAGTAAGAAGTACGCGTTATAGCAGCTTTCTAAAGGAGATTTTACTGGAGCTCTTTACAGGAATTTTGATTTTAGCTCCGGTGATGGAATCATGCAGCTGTCCTGCTTACCCCAAATGCGGTACCTGTTTTTTGAAATCAGCTGATAGAAAAAATCTCTGATAAACGGCGGAATGATGATCAGACCGTAAAGCATTGGCCATAGTCCGCCAAGTCTTTTGGCGATGCGCAATGCAGCGGTAGAACGGTAATAGGCTTTCCCTCCCTCCAGGAGCACAATAGTGTTCAACCCATTGTTCAGTATTGCCGGTTCCGCTTTTGCGGCATCGCTTTGCAATGCTGCAAAACGAAAATAATCCTGCTGATCTCTGTTGATAATGAACTGCACAGTATGATTACATAGATTACAAATCCCGTCAAAAAATATCACTCCGTGTTCTCTATTCTCATCCATTTGCCTGCTTTTACCTTAAAGAGTATCCTTATTCAAACATTGTTCCGATACTGGAATAGGACAAAGATAATTTTTAATTCGGGCAGGGAATCTATAGTTTTATAAATAAGACACTTAAAGGATTTTAGGATGGGTATCTATTCTTATTCCTAAAAACTGATGCAAAAATTCCGGTTTCAACTTTACAGAGTTGGAACATTTTGTTATATTTGACCAATCCTTTAGTCAATGCAAAAAAGAACCCTGCTAGACGGTCAGAAATTCCAGATCACAATTAAGAGACTTTGTCATCAATTAATTGAGAACCATAACGATTTTTCAAATACTGTTTTAATTGGCATTCAGCCAAGAGGCAGTTATTTTGCCGATAGAGTGCAAAATGAACTGTCCCAAATCCTTAAGAAAACCACGATAAAGAAAGGCAATCTTGACATTACCTTCTTCCGTGATGATTTTAGAAGGAAGGACGGCCTCGTAGCCGCCAACGCCAACACCATAGATTTTATTATTGAAGGGATGAACGTAATCCTCATCGATGATGTATTGTGGACCGGACGTACCATACGTTCTGCCATGGATGCATTATTGGCTTACGGCCGACCTGCACGAGTAGAACTCATGGTCTTGATCGACAGGCGTTTTTCAAGGCACCTACCTATTGAACCCGATTATATCGGCCAACAGGTAGACAGCTTAAATTCACAACACGTGAAAGTGAGTTGGAAAGAAACAGAAGGAGAAGACAAAGTAATCTTAATATCAGAAAGCAATAAATAACATGGCAGAAGAAAAATTATCAACCCGACATCTTTTAGGTATCAAAGACATTAACCGAAATGATATTGAATTGATCTTACAAACTGCAGATAATTTTAAAGATGTCATCAACAGGCCGATCAAAAAGGTCCCTGCATTGAGAGACATCACGATTGCGAATATTTTCTTTGAAAATTCAACACGTACAAAACTGTCTTTTGAACTTGCAGAAAAGAGACTTTCTGCGGATACGATCAATTTTGCTGCTTCTTCCTCTTCAGTAAGTAAAGGAGAAACGCTGATTGATACGGTAAATAATATCCTGGCCATGAAAGTGGACCTGGTGGTGATGAGACACCCTTATGCCGGAGCTGGTCAGTTCCTGAGCAAACATGTCAATGCACAAATCGTGAACGCTGGCGACGGCGCACATGAACATCCAACACAAGCACTTTTAGATGCCTTCTCTATCCGCCAGAAACTAGGTGATGTGGAAGGTAAAAAAGTAGTGATTGTAGGGGATATTTTACACTCCAGAGTTGCCATATCTAACATCCTTTGCCTGCAAAAGCTAGGCGCAGAAGTGATGGTATGCGGCCCAACCACCTTGATTCCCAAACACATTGAGAGTTTAGGTGTAAAAGTAGAACACAACCTCGTCAAAGCTTTAAACTGGTGCGATGTAGCCAATATGCTACGCATCCAGCTGGAAAGACAAGACATCAAATACTTCCCTTCCCAAAGGGAATATGCCATGATGTATGGCTTAAACAAGCAAATCCTGGACAACCTGGATAAAGAAATCATTGTCATGCACCCTGGCCCGATTAACCGTGGCGTAGAGATCACCAGTGATGTGGCCGATAGTAAGCAATCAATCATCCTTGAACAGGTAGAAAACGGTGTTGCTGTGAGAATGGCGGTACTTTATCTGCTTGCTTCTCAAAGAGATTAAAACTTCGGAAAGTTTTTTATAACATTCTTGTTTTCTTTTCGTTAAAGCCATTGTTATCAACAGTTGTTAGTTTCTTATGCTGACAAGACCTAATACTATTTTTATATTCGTAGCAACCATATTTGAAATCAGATGCAGAAAAAATACCTTTTTATTCCGCTATTCTTAGCAGGTAGCTTTACAACGGGCTATGCGCAGTCCAGCATACTAGTCCGCCTAAATGAAAATTATCGAACAGGTCTGGAGTTACTGGACAATGAAAAATACGGTGCAGCAGCCGAACAATTTAGGCTGGTAGATAAAGCCCGTCAAAAAGCAGATGCACAACAGGAAAGTAATTCCGAATTGTCGCTACTCAAAGAAAACGCAAAGTTCTATGCCGCAGTTTGTGCTTTAGAACTAGGAAACAATGATGCAGAAAGTCTTTTCCAGAAATTTATAAAAGATTATCCGCTGAATGCAAATACGAAACTTGCTTATTTCCATGTTGGTAATTCGTATTTCGCTCAGGAAAACTATAAAAAAGCGTTAGAATGGTTCGAAAAAACCGATCCTTCTACCCTTTCCCAGAAACAACGTCTGGAATACCAATTCAAACAAGGATACGCGTATTTCATGTTGAAAGACATCGAAAAAGCAGAACCTTTGTTTGAAGCTGTTAAAAAAGAAAAATCTCCATATCAGGAAAGCGCAACTTACTATTTCGCTTATATCAACTACCTGAACAAGGAATATAAAACTGCTTTAGCCAACTTTGAAAAGCTAAAAGGTTCGCCTACTTACGAAGAAAGCTATCCTTATTACATCACTTCGATGTATTATCTGGATGAGCGCTATGATGACGTCATCAGTTATGCGGTTCCAATTTTAAAAACTACAAAACAACAGTACGAAGCAGAAATGCTGAGTCTGATTGCAGCTTCTTATTTTGCGAAATCTGATTATACAAAAGCAGAGCAGTATTTCCAGGAATACTATTCGAAAAGTAAATCAGAGGTTAAAAACAACTTGTTCATCTATCAGTACGGTTATTCATTATTCCAGCTGAAAAGATACCAGGAAGCCGTTGCAATTCTTGAAAAACTAGACACAGATGATGTGTACCTGCAAAGTGGTATGTATACGCTGGGTCGCTCTTTCATTCAATTGAAAAATAAAGAAAAAGCACGTAGTGCCTTCTTTAGATCTTCGAGACTTGATTTTGATAAGTTCATACAGGAAGAGGCATGGATCAATTATGCCCGCTTAAGTTATGAGCTTGATTTCAACCAACAGGCACTGGAATCGACACAGAGCTTCTTAAAGCAATTCCCTAAATCGCGCAAAGCGAATGAAGCAAAAACTTTGTTGGGTGAGATCCTATTAACCAGCAAAAACTACCAGGCAGCAATCGATATTCTGGAGCCTATTCCGGATAAATCTCCGGAAGCTAAGGAAGCTTATCAAAAAGTGACTTATTTCAGAGGTTTAGAGTTCTACAATGAACGCGCGTTCCCAAATGCGCTATCTATGTTCCTGCGCTCAGAAAAGTTCCCTGAAGATCAGGAAATCCATGCATTGAATACTTACTGGAAAGCGGAAGCCAGCTACGAATTGAGAAAATTCGGAGAAGCCGTGCAAACTTTTGAGAAGTTTCTGGAAATGCCGGGAGCCGATAAAACTGAGGTTTATAACTTCGCAAACTATGCATTGGCCTATGCCGCCTTCGAAGATGAGCGTTATGGAAAAGCTGCTGCCTATTTTGAGCGCTTCCTGAAAGGAAATGATAAGGATACGAAAACTGTAAATGATGCGACCATCAGACTTGCTGACTCCTATTTCGTAAATAAGAGCTATGGCAATGCCTTGGTCAACTACAATAAAATCATCGCTTCCAAAGCAACCGGAGAAGATTACGCACTATTTCAACGTGGTATGATCCAGGGCTTAGAAAGTCAAAACGATGAAAAGATCAATACCATGCAAAGTTTGTTAAAGCAATTTCCAACTTCAAACTATGCTGATGATGCCGGTTTTGAAACGGCTTATACATATTTCAATAAAGGTGATCTTGACAAGTCTAAAACTGACTTAACGGCCTTAATCAGCCAATACCCACACAGTAGCTATGTGCCACGTGCCTTAGTGACTATCGGCTTGGTTCAATACAACCAGGATCAGGATGATGCGGCTTTGGAAACGTTTAAAAAGGTTATTGCCGACTATGCAAGTAGTGAAGAGGCTAAGCAAGCACTGGAATCTATCAAGAATATTTATGTAGATAAAGGTGATTCAGAAGGTTTCATCGGCTATGCCAAAACTACACCTATAGGAGATTTCTCTATCGCAGAGCAAGATAATATTGTGTTCCAGGGTGCCAATAACCGTTACCTGAAAGGTGATGCGAAAGGTGCATTCGAAGCTGTAAATGCTTATTTCGATAAGTTCCCGAAAGCTATCCATGATAAGGAAGCTAAGTTTATCAGAGCAGAGGCATTGGTGAAATTAGGAAGACCTGATGAGGCGATTCCTGATTATGAGTATATCCTGAACGATTGGACCAGTGATTATACAGAACGCTCTTTAGTGAGTATCTCTAAATTATTCCTGGATCAGCAGAAATACAATGAAGCCATCGTTTACCTGAAAAGATTAGAAACAACGGCCGATTATAAAGTACATTATACGTATGCCATCAACAACTTGTTGAAAGCTTACAGTGCATTGAATATGCCGGATGATGTGATCAAATATGTAGCCCTGATCAAGGAATCTGATAAGTCTTCTCAGGAAGAAAAAAGCAGTTCTGATCTGTATGCAGGAAAGGCTTACTTAGTGAAAGCGGATACGACGCAAGCCGTTAAAGCCTTCAATAATGTGGTAGAAAAAACTAAAACACTGGCCGCTGCTGAAGCGAAATACAATCTTGCTGCCATTCAATATGCAAAAAGAGAGTACAAAACTTCTACAAAAACCTGTTTTGACCTGATCAATAATATGTCTTCTTATGATTACTGGGTGGCGAAAGCTTTCATCCTCTTAGCAGACAACTATGTCGCATTAAAAGATAATTTACAAGCGAAAAGCACACTACTGAGCCTGATAGACAACTATGATGGTAAAGATGATATTGTACCGACTGCTAAGGAAAAATTAAAGAAAATTAAATAAGACAAGCACGATGAGATTGACGAAACTAATATATAGCACCCTACTTTTTGTGACTGCCGGATCTCTAAACGCATTGGCACAGGATACAAAAACTACAGAGAAAAAATCTGAAGAAAAAGCCGTAACGGAAGAAATTGAAGTTGTTCGCCCTTATAAACCAGTACTGGCAGAAGCCGTTAAACTGAGAAGAAGTCCGGATTTAAATACCGTAAAAACTTATAAAGCTAAATTCAATTATAGTCTGACCGACAGGAAACTGGAACTGAATTCTGATATCAATAAACTACAGGCACAGCAGGTAGCTAAAGAAAGAGAAACAGAATTGATCAATAACTACCTGAAAGGTGGTTTCGGTAACCGTTCTACAATACTGGGTGAGGCCTATATCAACCTTGGTAGAGATGAAGCTTTACAAGCCGGTGCTTTCTTTAAGCACTTCGGTCAGAAAGGTAAATTAGAAGGACAGCAGGTTAACCAACAACAATTAAGCGTTTTTGGAAGAAGTATCGGCGAAGTGGTTACCATGAGTGGTCGCATCAACTACCAGAGAAATGGCTTCTCTTTCTATGGCTTTAACCCTGAAAAACCAGAGTTGAATCTAAACCCGGAAAAACAATCGCTAAACTTTATTGAAGCCGAAGGTGAAATTGTAAACAAGTTTACGGATGATCCGGATGCTTTAAGCTATGCCGTTAAATTAAACGGGTACTTGTGGAATGATAAGTATGCTGCCAAAGAAAAATCTATCATTGTTAATGGTTATGTGAACAAAAGAATCAGCAGTTTCAACTTAGGTCTTGCTGCTTCCACAGAATTAGGAAATACTAAAGATGCCTTAACCAGCGTAAATAACAACCTTTTAAAATTAAATCCATACATCAGATTAGAAGCCAATGGCGTAAAAATCAATGCAGGAATTAACTTCGTACAGGAGTTTGGTACTTTCTCGAAAAGCAGAATTTTCCCTGCCGTTACCGCAGATTTAACCCTGATTCCTGATTACCTGCAATTATTTGCAGAAGTAAAAGGTGATGTAAACCGTAACTCTTTAAAGCAGTTTAGTGATGAAAATCCATTCCTGAATGCTAACATCGACATCAAAAACTCTGTAGAGAAATTGTCGTTCAGTGCCGGTATTAAAGGTACTGGTGGCCCGGGATTTGGCTACAAAGCCAGAGTCTACCACAAGAAGATTTCTGATATGGCTTTGTTCGTAAACAACTTCGACAACCCTACCCGATTTGATGTGATCTATGATTTTGGAAACACCACAATGACCGGTTTAGAAGGTGAAATCTCCGTTCAGGTGAGCAATTCATTGAAATGGACTGGTAAATTGAATTTCGAAGATTACCAACCAGCTCAGGAATCAGCCAGTTGGTTTAAACCTCAAATGAGAATCACTTCTGATTTATTATATAATGTAACTGATAAAATTACCTTAAATGCTTCGGTAGCAGTTCAGGATGCGAGTAAAGCAAAATTATACAAACAAGCCCCGGCTAGTCCTTATGTAGTTCCTGATCCAGCAAATGAAACTATTGTAAGTGTTAAAGGTTTTGTAGATCTTGGCGTTGGTGCCAGCTATAAGATCAACAACAAGTTTTCTGCTTTCGCAAGAGCAAATAACCTGTTCAACTCTTCTTACAGCAGATATCTTTACTACCCAACTATCGGAACCAACATCTTTGCAGGATTAACGTATTCCTTCTAAGCGGTTTTCGATTTAATAATTGGTGGATATAGAATTAAAATTTAATTTTACCAGAATGGACATGTTATCATACCTTACAGTACTTATTAAAACCCGTAAAGAGGTTGGGATCCCCGGACTTGGAACGATCTATAAAAAGAAATCTCCGGGAAGGTATGATGCAGCAACACATTCCTTTTTGCCGCCCAGCTTTGTGCTGGACTTCAATCCGGAACTGTTAGAGCAAAGCTTGCTCATTGACCATATCTGTAAGCATAGAAATATATCTCCGGACTCCGCCAGTTATTTTGTAGAGCAGTTTGTCGGGGAAATAAAAAAGCAACTTGATGAACATCAGGAAGCTAGTTTAGCACCCCTCGGCACTTTATATCAATCTTCAGGAACACTTAGCTTTAAGCCCTTAAATGATCAAAACTTCGGTTTTGATTTTTATGGTTTACCACCTGTCAAAGATGAACTTTCAGCAGCACCGGTTTCTGAAGCTGTTAGTGCTACTGTAACTACCTCAGAAACTGAGCCTCAACAGGAAGAACTTCCTAAAACTGAAGATCGTCAGCCGACTGAAGAACAGCTGGAACTTGAAAACAGCAATGCTGACCTTAGAGAAGAGCCTTTAAACCCTCCGATTATTGAAGAGGTCGCTGAGGAAGAAGCATTGTCGGACGAGGAAGTATTACTGAATGAAGGCGCAGAAGATATTGCCTATGAGCAAATCACTGATCCTATTGAACTTTCAGTAAATCCAGAAATCCCGGTAACAGCAGAAGCTCCGGTAACACCCGAAAAAGTGCTGCTTTCTGAGCAGGATGAACAACCTGTTTTTGAAGAAATAGCAGAGGTTGAAGCACCAAAGCAACCAGTAGCACAACCAGAAATTGAGAGTATTGGAAACATTGAAGAGCAACCAAAAGCGGTATTTGAAGAGCCTGTAGTTACGCGTCCAAGTATTAACGACATCTATGCGCAAGCTAGTAAAACCGTTGATGTGCCGATTATCCCTGTCGTCCCTAAAATATCAGGAAATGAAGGTTTCTATAATTCTAACGATGAGCCTGAAGAAAGAACCGGAATCCCGGTTTACCTAAAGATCTTAATCGCAGTTTTATTAATTCTGATTGGATTGGTAGCAGGTTATTTTATCCGTCCTGATCTTTTCGATTCTATATTGAAAATGGGCAAAGACCCTATTGTTGTCCCTGTAACTGCTAAAAACAGCGTGCAAACAGCGGATTCTCTCGCTTCTGCGGATAGTATGAACAATACTTTAGCCCTAAATGACACCCTGAAAAAAGATACGCTTGCATCTACAGAAACAACCGTAACGAATGACCCTAAAGCTGCACTGGCCAATGCTCCTGTGCAGGAAACTGGAATCACTTATGAAGTTATTGGCGCCTCAGTAGCCAATGAAAAGGAAGCTGAACGCTTTATCGCCCAAATGAAAAAGCTGGGACTAAATGCAAAGGCTATACCTCCTATTCCAGGGAAAAAGAAAATAAAAATCAGCATTGCAACGTTTAATGACTATAACAGCGCCGATGCAGAGAAACCTGTACTGGAGAAAAAGTTAGGCATTAAAGATTTATACATACACACAAACAAACCATTATAAATTATGATCGCATTAATACAGGGTGCTAATGATAGCCTTAACCAAATTGTTGATACCGCTAATAACGCCACTCAAGCCGTAACTGCAGCAGCTCCCGAACTACACTTCATCGACCTCCTTTTTAAAGGTGGATGGGTAATGATCCCACTAGCTTTCCTTGCATTTGCAGGACTGATTATTTTTGTTGAAAGATATCTGACCATTAGAAAAGCCTCTAAAACAGAGTCGAACTTAATGCTTAACATTAAACAATATATCCAGGAAGGTAGACTGGACAATGCCATTACTTTATGTAGAAACAACAGCTCTCCGCTTGCCAGAATGCTGGAAAAAGGATTGAAAAGAATTGGTCGTCCGATCAAAGATATTGAAGCTGCAATTGAGAACACCGGAAAACTGGAAGTATCCAAACTGGAGAAAAATATCGGTATCCTGGGTATCATTGCCGGTATCGCTCCGATGCTTGGTTTCGTAGGTACTATTATTGGGGTAATCACAATTTTCCATGATGTATCCATCAAAGGAGCAATCGAAATCGGTACCATCTCTGGTGGTCTTTATACTAAAATGATTACTTCTGCAACTGGTTTGATCATCGGTATCATCGCTTATGTATTGTATCATATCCTGAACATGATGGTAGAACGTATCATCTTAAGAATGGAAACTGACGCTATTGAGTTCATCGATCTATTAGAGGAGCCAGGAAAATAATGAATCTACGCAAAAGAAATAAAGGAACTGTAGAGGTTCATACTTCCGCACTGAATGATATCATGTTCTTCCTGATGCTGTTTTTCCTGCTGGCATCTGCCGCAGTGAACCCTCAGGTAGTAAAACTGTTATTACCAAGATCGGAATCCGGACAACAATCTGCCGCACAGAAAACCGTGACCGTATCCATAGATGAAAAGTTAAATTACTACGTAGATAAAGAACGTACAACACTTGAAGGTATCCTTCCGGCAATTGAAACTTATCAAAAAGCATCTCCAGACCTGACTATCGTACTTTATGTAGCCAGAGGAGTTTCCATCGAAAACACGATGACGGTATTTGATGTAGCTAACAAGTTAAAACTTAAAGTTGTACTCGCTGTAGAACCTAAGAAATAATGACGTATCCAAAGGAAGAAAATAATTATCCTAAAGCAGTAGCCATCTCTACTGGTATTATGATTGCCCTCATTGCATTGAGCTTCTTCATTGTGATTGGGTCATTCCAGCCTCCTGTGGAAGCAGGTATGGGTGGTATGGTGGTCAACTACGGTACCGCTGTAACCGGAATGGGATCAGATTATACCAGTATTGAAGAACCTTCTGCAGATCCGAATGCCAATCAAAAAGCACCGGATAAGGTAGTTCCAACAGAACCTACCAAAGAGACGCCTACCCAGCAAAATAGTACCAAAGAGATTGTCACGCAAAGTACGGAAGATGCCGTTAGTGTAAACACAAAAAGCAGCACTAAGAAAGCAGCGCCTACCGCTACAGTAGAAAGTAAACCTGCCAAACCGGTCATCAACCAAAACGCACTTTATAAAGGTAAAGCCAATAAAGGTACAGGTGGCGGTGATGGAACCGGAACAACTCCGGGAAATCAAGGCGACAAAGACGGTGATCCACTGGCTAATAATTATGGCGAAGGCGGATCCGGATTTGGCGAAACCCCGATTGCACTTAGGAAATTCACCAATTTAGTAACCCCACAAGATGATGGTCAGAAGACCGGTAAAATTGCGGTAAGGATTAAAATCAATAAAAGTGGTGTCGTAATCGATGCAACTCCAGGCGTTAAGGGAACAACTCTTAGCGATAAAGAGCTGTGGCGAAAATGTAAAGAAGCCGTAATGGGCGCCCGTTTAACACAGGCAGATAATGCTCCTGATGTTCAAATCGGTGTGGTAGTCTTCAATTTTAAAGTAAAATAAAACCTGGTATTCTTTTTAGAACTCCAAAATGAACTATAAACAAACCCTCGATTACTTGTACAGTAAACTACCCATGTTTACTCGTGTTGGCACTGTAGCCTATAGAAAAGACTTACACAACACCATCGCCATGTGCGATCAACTGGGAAATCCACAGGATAAGTTCAAAACCATACATGTAGGTGGAACCAATGGCAAAGGTTCCACTTCACATATGCTTGCGGCAATCCTTCAACAAGCCGGATACAAAACGGGACTTTACACCTCTCCGCACCTTAAAGATTTCAGGGAACGCATTAGAATTAACGGGGAGATGATCCCCGAAGCTTTTGTAGTTGATTTTGTGGAAGAGCAGAAAAGCTTAATGGAAGAATTGCAGCCTTCATTTTTCGAGGTCACGGTAGCCATGGCTTTTTCCCACTTTGAAAAGGCAGAAGTAGACATCGCGATCATCGAAGTTGGACTTGGAGGTCGGATTGATTCAACCAATATCATTACTCCGGAACTTTCCGTGATTACCAATATCAGCCTTGACCATACCAATATCCTGGGGACTACCCTACCAGAAATTGCGACTGAAAAAGCTGGAATTATAAAAAATGGTGTCCCCGTAGTCATCGGAGAAACACAAGCGGAAATTTCGAAAATATTTATCCAAAAAGCGGCGGAAACCAATAGTCCTATCTATTTTGCTGACCAGGAGTTACAACTCCAGCAGCTTCAAAAAACAGGTAAATACCTGGATTTAATGGTAGGAAACGGAAACACAACTTTGTATCCGCATTTAGAATTAGACCTCAATGGTGCTTATCAACGTAAAAATATACTGACCGTTCTTGAAGCTATTCAAATCTTAAAACAACAAGGTTTTAAAATTGAGGACGAAGCTGTTTATACCGCAGTAAAGAATGTAAAAGGCCTCACCGGACTACAAGGAAGGTGGCAGACTTTAGCTGAAAACCCATTAGTGATCTGTGATACCGGGCATAATATGGCAGGTATTACAGAAGTCATGCAAAACATCAATGATACTCCGCATGATCAGTTACACATCGTGATCGGGATGGTTAGAGATAAAGATATCAGCGGTGTTTTAAAGCTCCTGCCAACAGATGCACATTATTATTTCTGTCAGCCGGAATTGGAAAGAGCATTACCAGCATCTGAGCTCGCAGAACAGGCTAAAAATCATCATTTAATTGGTGATGTCTTTCCAAGTGTCCAATTGGCCTTTCATGCGGCGAAAGATAATGCAAACGCTAATGACCTGGTATTCATAGGTGGAAGCACTTTTGTAGTCGCCGAAGTACTATAAAATCTTTACATAATAGTAATCTCAATAATTACTTCGATTAACTACCTTTAAAAATTCTTTAACACCTAAATAGGATTCGTTTATTTAATGATAAACGAATCTTTGCTTTTAAAATAATACAGAATGAAAAGAGTTTACCTGTTATTTTCTGCACTGCTTATTACCTGTAGTGTATCAATGGCACAAAAGAAAACAGCTATTGTTTCTAAAAAAGATTTTCCGGCATCAGTCGACAGACCGAAGCTGGTAGTTGGTCTGGTGATCGATCAAATGAGATGGGATTATCTTTACCGTTATTACAGCAGATATTCTGCCGGAGGTTTCAAAAGACTAATCAATGAAGGTTTCTCGGCAGAGAATACGTTCATCCCCTACACCCCTACTTACACGGCTTGTGGTCATGCTAGTATTTATACTGGTTCTGTTCCGGCAATCAATGGAATCATCGGTAACGACTGGTACGATCCACAATTAGGACGTAATGTATATTGTGCGGAAGACACCACTGTGACCAGTGTTGGCAGTACCACAATGGCTGGAGTAATGTCTCCAAAAAATATGTTGACCACCACTATTACTGATGAACTTCGTTTAGCCACAAACTTCCAGGGAAAAGTAATTGGTGTTTCGATGAAAGACCGTGGTTCTATCCTACCGGCAGGACATACGGCGAATGCAGCGTACTGGTTTGACGGACAAACCGGCGACTGGATCACCAGCACCTATTACATGGCTCAATTGCCAACATGGATGCAGGATTACAATAAAATCAAGCTCGCTGATAAGTTTTATGACAAAAACTGGCCAACCTTATATCCTATTGAAACTTATACTCAAAGTACAGCAGACGATAAAAACTACGAAGGAAAAGCCAGAGGCGAACAAAGCCCAACCTTCCCTCATCCTTTGAAATTATACAAAGGGAAAAACTATGAGATGATCAAAAGTACGCCTTATGGAAACACCATGACTTTAGATCTGGCTAAACTAGCCATCCTATCTGAAGATCTTGGAAAAGATGACATCACTGATTTTCTTGCTGTAAGTTGCTCTTCTACCGATTATGTTGGTCACCAATATGGCCCTAACTCTATCGAAGCAGAAGATACTTACCTGAGATTGGACAAAGACCTTGCAGATTTTTTCAACTACCTGGACAGTAAAGTAGGTAAAGGAAACTACCTGTTTTTCTTATCGGCAGATCATGGTGCAGCACACGTACCTGGTTTCATGGCAGAACATAAATTACCAGGTGGTACCGTTGATGATGGTCCGGTTATGAAAGAATTAAATGGACGTTTGGAAGCAAATTTTGGCGTTAAGAAAGCCATTATCAAATCTATGAACAACCAAATCTATTTTGATCATAAAATAATTAAAAATGCAAAAGCCGACTTTGATGCCATTAAAGCTTATAGTATTGAATTCTTAAAAACTCAAACGGGTTTTATGGATGCTGTAGATTTAACTAAGGTTGGAGCAAGTAGCTTACCTGAACCTATTAAAACAAGAATCGCCAATGGTTACAATGCCAGAAGAAGCGGAGACATATACTTCCTGTTGAAATCAAACTATTTTGATAGCAATAGCAAGACAGGTACAACCCACGGTTCCTGGAATCCATATGATTCTCATATTCCATGTGTATTCATGGGCTGGAATGTAAAACCTGGTAAAAACAACAAAACACATTACATGACGGACATCGCAGCTACATTAGCGGCTATGTTACACATACAAATGCCTAGTGGCTGCGTTGGCGAACCCATCACAGAACTAACCAACCAATAAAATTGAGGAACATTTAACTTTCAATACAAAAGAGTTAAATGATTGACCACTATCATACATTTAAAAGACCGTCGGGATTAATTTCCCGACGGTCTTTTTTTATGCCCACAGTTTGTATTGATTTAGCTATGCTCACCACCTAAGCCCGTTTTTTGTTACATTTGATTACCAATTATAAAACCATCCTATGGAGCAAATCAAAATCTATAAACCTAAAAATAAAATACGTTTTGTAACTGCAGCAGCTTTATTCGACGGACATGACGCTACAATTAACATCATGCGTCGAATCCTTCAATCCTCAGGAGCGGAGGTTATACACCTTGGTCACAACCGTTCTGTAGAAGAAGTGGTCAATTGTGCCATTCAGGAAGACGTACAAGGTATTGCCATGACCTCCTATCAGGGAGGCCATATTGAATATTTCAAATACATGTACGACCTCTTACAGGAACGCGGTTCTTCCCACATCAAAATTTTTGCTGGCGGTGGCGGTGTAATCCTTCCATCGGAAATTGCAGAATTGCAGGAATACGGAATCACAAAAATCTACTCTCCGGATGATGGTCGCAAAATGGGCCTTCAAGGGATGATCAATAATATGCTTGAGCAAACAGATTATATTACCGTAACCAGTCTGAATGGGGAGCTTAAAACCATCCCACAAAAAAATGTGAAAAGCATTGCCTCGGCAATTACCGTTGCGGAGAATGATCCTGAAGGTGCACAAGCCTTTGTTGATGAACTCAAAAAGCTAACTATAAAAAATCAGGCTCCGGTCCTAGGTATTACAGGAACTGGCGGATCAGGAAAATCTTCCCTCGTCGATGAATTAGTGAGGCGCTTCCTAATGGAAGTAAAAGACAAAACCATGGCTATTATCTCTGTAGATCCTTCCAAACGCAAAACCGGTGGTGCTCTACTTGGGGATAGGATTCGCATGAATGCGATCAATAACCCTAGAATCTACATGCGCTCTCTGGCCACCAGACAGGCTAATTTAGCACTATCCAGAAATGTACAGGAAAGCATCGACATCTGCAAAGCTGCCGGATATGATCTCATCATAGTAGAAACCTCTGGAATTGGTCAATCAGACACCGAAATAACGGAACATTGTGATGTTTCCCTGTATGTCATGACGCCAGAATTTGGTGCAGCTACCCAATTGGAAAAAATCGACATGCTTGATTTTGCCGACCTGGTCGCCATTAATAAATTTGATAAACGTGGTGCTTTGGATGCCTTACGCGATGTGCGTAAACAGTATAAACGCAACCACAATCTATTTGATGCAAAAGATGAGGATATCCCGGTTTTTGGTACCATGGCTTCCCAATTTAATGATCCGGGTATGAATAATCTCTTTTCAGCCCTGATGGATAAAATAAAAGAGAAAACCAAGGTTGATTTTGATGCGCAAATGGAACTCAGCGATGAACAGTCTGAGAAAATCTATATCATTCCACCTGACCGGATCAGGTATCTTGCAGAGATTGCAGAAGCCAGCCAAACCTATAATGAATGGGTGGAAAAACAAAGTACTATTGCAAGGAAGTTATATCAGCTACAAGGCGTAATTCAGCTTTCTAAAGAAGAGAAGTTAAATAAAGAACTTCCAGGTACCGCAAGCATAAACGATAGCTTACAGCATGTTTACCAACACCTGGAAGAGCAGCTAGATGGCGAATGCAGAAGATTATTGCGCCAATGGCCAGATACGAAAATCAAATACAAACAAGAGTTCTTCGTTTATAAAGTCCGTGATAAAGAAATCAAGCAACCTTTGTACTATGAATCTTTATCAAAGTTAAAAATCCCTAAAGTATCACTCCCACGTTATGAAGACTGGGGCGATATTTTACGCTGGTTACTTACAGAAAATGTACCTGGAGAGTTTCCTTATGCTGCCGGTGTTTTCCCCCTAAAACGTGATGGAGAAGACCCAACACGTATGTTTGCTGGTGAAGGCGGTCCCGAAAGAACAAATAAAAGATTCCATTATGTGTCCTTAGGTCAACCTGCACACCGACTTTCTACCGCATTCGACTCCGTTACCTTATATGGTGAAGATCCACACATCAGACCAGATATTTATGGCAAAATAGGCAACTCGGGTGTGAGTATTGCCACCTTAGATGATGCCAAAAAATTATACTCTGGTTTTGACTTATGTGCGTCCTCCACCTCAGTGTCCATGACCATTAATGGCCCTGCCCCTATGTTATTAGGTTTCTTTATGAATGCGGCCATAGATCAGCAATGCGAAAAATACATTATAGAACATAACCTTCAGGAAGAAGTAGCGGCTAAAATCAATGCCCTGTATAAATCAAAAGGAATCCAGAGACCGAGCTATAGTGGAGTACTACCAGAGGGTAATAATGGCTTAGGTCTGATGCTGCTTGGCGTAACCGGTGATGAAGTATTGACACCAGAAGTTTATGCGAAAATCAGAGCTTATGCTATAAGTACCGTTAGAGGTACTGTCCAGGCAGATATACTAAAGGAAGACCAGGCCCAAAATACCTGTATTTTTTCTACAGAATTTGCCCTGAGAATGATGGGTGATATTCAAAGCTATTTCATCACTGAAAAAGTACGCAATTTCTATTCTGTATCTATTTCAGGTTACCATATTGCGGAAGCCGGTGCAAATCCTATATCACAACTTGCCTTTACTTTAAGCAACGGCTTTACTTTCGTAGAATATTACCTGAGCAGAGGAATGAATATTGATGATTTCGCGCCTAACTTATCCTTTTTCTTCTCCAATGGGATTGATCCCGAATATTCTGTAATCGGAAGAGTCGCCAGACGCATCTGGGCTAAAGCCATTAAAAACAAGTATAAAGGCAACGACCGTTCCCAAAAATTAAAATATCATATCCAGACTTCCGGCAGATCATTACATGCACAGGAAATTGATTTTAATGATATCCGTACCACATTGCAAGCCTTGTATGCAATCTATGACAACTGTAATTCCCTACATACCAATGCTTACGATGAAGCAATTACCACGCCTACAGAAGAATCTGTTCGCAGAGCGATGGCCATTCAACTCATTATTAACAGGGAATTAGGATTGGCAAAAAATGAGAACCCACTACAGGGTGCTTTTATCATTGAAGACCTAACAGACTTAGTGGAAGATGCAGTATTACAGGAATTCAAACGTATCAATGATAGAGGTGGTGTTTTAGGCGCGATGGAAACCATGTACCAACGAGGTAAAATTCAGGAAGAAAGTCTTTACTATGAGACTTTAAAACACAATGGAGAATATCCTATTGTAGGGGTGAATACCTTCTTAAACAAAAATGGTTCTCCTACTGTTGTTCCTGGAGAAATAATCCGGGCTACAGAAGAAGAGAAACAATACCAGATTACCGCATTAAAAGCGTTCCAGGATAGAAACTCAGATCATACAACCGCTATACTTAAAAAATTGCAAAAGTCGGCCATAGCCGGTGAAAACATCTTTGAAGAACTTATGGAAGTATGTAAGGTATGTTCATTGGGACAAATTTCAAATGCCTTATATGAAGTTGGTGGACAATACAGAAGGAACATGTAATTATAGTTTTTAAACAACCAGAAAAGTTGAAATAAAACAAGAAGGCCTGAATAAATTATTCAGGCCTTCTTGTTTTATTTTAATCAGGTATAGCTTAAGAATGTATCCAGCTAAATTTATAATCCATTGTAGGGTTTTTCATTCTATCTGCTACGCGCAATAACCTGTTAGGTAAAGCCATGATATAATCACGGGCTTTCTCACCGCTTTCATTTAAATCGCGCATACTATCTAATTTCCATTCTTCAATGAGTTGTTGCATAATTTCCACATAGTCTACTGCGGTATAAACGCCTAAACGCTGTGCAGCATCCGTAAAGTGACCGAAGGTTTGTCCGATTTTAAGCCCCATTTCACGAAGGAAATGAGCAGGCATTACAATCTTCTTACGCATCATATCTTCAAAAGCAATCATTGCTTCATTCGGATCAACTTCAAATATTTTAGCCATGAAATCTTTGTATGCTTTCGCATGGCGAGCCTCATCAGAAGCAATTACACCACACATTCTTGAAAGTAGGACATCGCCATCTTTCTTAGCCATAGAGGCTACCCTTCTGTGCGAAATATTGGTAGCTAGCTCCTGGAAGCTGGTATAAACAAAGTTTCTGTATGGATCATGTCCGGTACCTATATCAAATCCATCAGCAATCAGATACTGAGTAGAAATTTCCATCTGGCGCATATCAACGCGTCCTGAAAGATAAAGGTATTTATTTAGTAAGTCTCCGTGTCTGTTCTCCTCGGCAGTCCAGTGACGTACCCATTTCATCCAGCCACCTTGTTCATTTTTAGTGATATCATCTACCATCGTTAACCATGATTCATAAGTAGGCAAAGCCTCTTCTGTAATCGTATCACCGATTAAGACTGCAACCAGGTCATAAGATAACCCATCTGCATTCTCACGTAATTGTTTTATATCCTGGAAAAATGTATCACTGGTTGAATCCGGCAAGAAATCAGAAGGCTGCCAATTAGTATCAATCGGTTTCAAGTAAGTGTCCATCACCTCAAGCATATAGCCCTCAATGTGTAACATCACTTCTCGTCTTTTTTCTGCGAAAAAACTCATTGTTTTTTTATGTTTTAAATTAGTTTCAAAGATAACCAAAAATTGCATAATCTGTCGTTACACTATTATTTTATTCGCAATTAAGGCCTTTAAAAGGCAAGCTTCCCAACATTATATTTGGCACTACTACCTAACAACATCATACAAAAGAATAAGTTCTCCATAAAGGCAATTGAAAAGCTATTGTTACGTAATCTATACTAATAGCCATTACAATAAGGATGATCATCAATCAGACTGTATTGAAAAGGACTATAGTTTTACCGTTTCCGGGAAGCAGGAAAGATATCCTGTAATCTGAAGAACAGTATAGCTTTGTAAAAAAAGTCC
>NZ_JAVTSB010000004.1:0-394689 GCF_032677645.1 Pedobacter gandavensis
AGAAATATACTTTTGTAAAACTGTGCACTCTTGTTGCCAAAAACTGTGTACTCTTATTTGCCATTTTCTGTGCACTGCTATTTACCGATTACAAAAACACTGTCATCAGGGTCGAATACAGCTTGAAACAATGTCATCGAACGCTTAAAAACTTCTTCAAAATAGTGATCACTACCAACATCCCCCTCTTGTAGGTCAAATCGTAATCCAATATCCCAATTAAAAAACAAAGCAGTACGAATACTAAGCCCTTTAAAATTGTCATTTAGGAATTCCTTGTAGTCGCGTTTAAGAGTCATCGGTCTTTGATGGTTTATTGGATAATAAGATCAGAGTTTCCTTTTTAAGCAGCTCTCTTGAATCAAGATTGCAGTCATATTTAATTTCTTCTTTCAGTCTTTCGAACTCCTCAACGAGGTCCTTGTCCTTAGTGATAAATTTGAAGGTGTAATCTACCAAAAAAACAGCTGCCAATTAAATACTACCACTATGTTAAGTACAATCTAAGCTACCTTACGCTTAAATGTCCTATAAACAGTTCATCAAATTATTTTACAATTGACTTATTCTAATTTATAAATAATTGATAATTTATATGAATAACCAAGTTAATCTCCCTAAAAGAACACCAATTGGAAAAGCACGCTAGCTGCGTAACGTTATTTCTTATTGTCAGCGGATTTAGTGAAAATACCCGGGATTAGTTGTTTCAGAAAAATTACAGGCACTGCCTTTGCAATTGCGGCGGTACTTGAAGACTAATCATCTCCTCCTATTTTTTCAAATTACCAAACCGTTGGAAGATTATCCAAGTTTATCGAACACTTATGAAAACCAATTTTACTCAAATCCAGGAGAGCAATTCCCTGCCCAAACTCCCAGGCAACTCAAAAATGTTTCAAATGTTATTTTTGGGCGCTTTAATGCTTTTCACTTTTATTAGTGCCTGTAAAAAAGATGATTCAACAATGCCTACAGTGAGCCTAACAGCCAGCCCTGCTAATGGTGGTGTGCTTACAGGAGCAGGTGCATTTGAACTGAACTCATCCGTTGCGATTACCGCAGTACCTAATACAGGATATACCTTTTCCAGCTGGACAGAGCATGGCGAGGTAGTTTCTACTAGTTCGGATTACCAATTTACCATTACACAGAACAGGAATTTAGTTGCAAACTTTACGGCGGTCCCACTGGGTAACTTTGCGGTCAACTTATCATCCAGTACCGCTGCAGGTGGTACAACCACTGGTTCCGGCGCTTATCTCATTGGTGCTTCTGTTACAGTAGTTGCGGCTGCCAATGAAGGGTATTCTTTTGTAAACTGGACAGAAAATGGTAACGCAGTATCTGCAAGCTCAACTTACCAGTTCACAATTACTGCAAACAGGAACCTGGTTGCGAATTACAAGGCTACAATCCCGATTGGAACAAGTGTTATAAACCTGGGGACTGCCGGCGATTTTGCAATATTGACAAAATCAGGTATATCTACCACTGGTACTACATCAGTTACGGGTAATATAGGTGTAAGCCCGGCGTCGGCAACGGCAATTACAGGCTTTGGGTTAATTATGGATACCAATGGTCAATCATCTCATACGCCAATTGTAACCGGTAAGGTATATGCATCTGATTATGCCGTTCCAACTCCTGCTAACATGACAACAGCGGTCAGTAATATGGAAACCGCATTTACAACCGCTAATGGTTTAGTTAACCCAGCGCCTATCGTAAACTTATATGCCGGAGATGTTAGTGGCAGGATATTAACTCCAGGGCTTTACAAATGGACCACCGGTGTATTGATATCAAATGCAGGTGTAACTTTAACAGGCGGGCCTAATGATACCTGGGTTTTCCAGATTTCCAAGGACCTTACTGTTAATAATAGTGCTAAGATCACTTTGTTAGGCGGGGCCCAGGCCAAGAATATATTCTGGGTGGTTAGTGGACAAGCTACACTTGGAACTAATACTGATTTTAGTGGGATCATTCTGAGCAAAACACTTATCTCTTTAAATACAGGAGCAAAAGTTACGGGCAGGTTACTGGCACAAACTGCCGTTACTTTAAACGCCAGCACAGTTATCCAACCTTAGTCCTTTTACAACAGAATGGTTATCATTGATATAATTTCATAAAATTAAGTTCTAAAATATTTAAAGCAAGCCGCTATTAATTTAGCAGGCTTGCTTTAATTGTTTTTTCAATACACAGAAAAGAATTGCCCGATCGGGAGTGTAGTGGCTCCATCATCGTTCAGTAACGCAGACTTTCTGGCTTCATACCCAGAAAAGAAGAGCCAAAACGATTACAATTCTTTCTCTAGACCGGACATATTTGTTCATTATATGCATAATTGGCTGGCAGGGGATTCTCATGATTGATCAACTCAATCTTGTCTACAACTTTCTATTGTACTTATCTTCAACCCTGATCCCCCTATCTCTAACCTTTTGGAACATACTATCCGACTTTTTAAAATTCTCTTGTTCAAAGTAAATCTTACCTAAAAAATAATAAGCATCATACACAGAACGGCTATTTACTTGTTCATACAATTTCATAGCCATTGTTCCATATTTACTTGCCTGCTTTAGATCTCTGTCCGCGTAATAAACCGTCATTAAATTATAATAACCTTCAGGATCCACAGGGTATTCTTTCAGGTATTTTTTCGCATTCAAGATAGATTCCTCGTAGTCTCCTTTATGCATATAACATAAAATTATACTTCTCTTAGCACTGCTATCCCTCTCATTAAGAAGAATAGCATGTTTAAACTGTTGTATCGCATCATCGTAGGAAGACAGCCGCATATACCCAAATCCAATATTTTGTTTGATGAGACTATTTGTAGAATCGATTAAATCAGCCTGCTTAAAATAAGATATCCCTTCTTTAACCAATCCCATTCGATAAGAAATATTCCCCTCCCTACATAAAACATTTGCAGCTGGTATTTGCGACATTTTTCGCGCTTGCTTCTGCTTAGGCACCACCAGGTTTGCGGTATCCAAAACCTGACAGAAGGAGGTATAGTTTAAAAGAAGAAGAAGAAACGTTAAAAATGCTTTATTCATTTTAATTATATTGGTATAAATGAGCTCATTATGTATTTTATTTAGGCTCTCATTCTAGTTTAATTTACTATAGTATAATTACGGGTGCCAATTGGCTGCATTACACCAGCAACCGAGAAAAGCCTACCAACTACATGAACATGGCAACCATGATTGTTTACCATACGAGGATATAATTGATAGATTACAGATTTATTGTAAATGCCTTTGTTTGCAATGGTAGCTTTTAAAATAGCCTCCAACATTTCTAAGGAAATAGAAATGTTAGTTGCTGCACCTATTTGAACTCTAAATTCAGAATGTTCTTTTGTAGGGGTAGCGATAATAATCCTGTTTGGGTTATTTGGATCGATATAATCACCAACATTTATATTTTCGAGAATTAATTGTCTCCCAATTATCCAATTCATAGCGTTAATTTAGATAAGTTATATTTTTTGGTATTCAAGATCTAAATTATAAACTCCGACAAGTCCCCAATAGTTCTTTCCATCAATTTCCCATCTTCCCATTTAACATAAAAACGCACAGCATCCACCTTTGTAGAATTATTAACCAAATTAAGAGTACAGGCTGGTATCTTAGCTACTTTTGTTTTCAACGTTTGTTGGTCATAAAAAACAAAATAAAAATCGTCTTCAAATTTCTTTTTATTTACATCAAAATTCCATAATCCGTTGGCATCTGAAATACGAGAATAAGACATATTCTTATTATGGATTTGAGGATGTTTCGACTGGACTTTAATTAGCACTTGAGTTTTATATCTTTGATTAGAATTAATATTCTTCTCAACCTCTTTAACTTCTTGCTTTTCTAGTTTAACTAATTCTTCTTCTCCATATTCATCTTCTAATACGATGGGGTATCCTTGGGTAATTTGATGTTCGTTATCATACCTTGTATGACATGATTTACACATCACTTTGATAACTTCATCTAAATTTTGGTGTGCCTTACGAAAAGCTGTTTCAAACTCCCGTAAATCCACTTTATATTCATCATCCTTGACATTAAACTGTTCAAGTATCGTTGCAATTATAACAGGACGTTCTTGCCCTTTAATATGTGCAGCTTCTAATCTTGTTCTCTTTTTACATCTGGTCCCCGCTGCTAAAATACCTTGACAAGAAGTTCCTTTTTTAAGAGAACGTGATAAATTACACACGATATTGCGCGTTAAAGGTCCTACATAACGTAAAAACCCCTCAGCATTTCCTTGATAAATTGACATATTTTATATTTTTATTTTATTCATTTAAAACCAATCTCTCACTACCCCTTCACACACCCCTGGTCATCCCATACTTAAATTGACACGTCATTTGCTTAACATCATCAATCCATTCAAATTGTGGCATTCTTTTACTGCACCACAGTAACTGCTTTGATAAATTATAAGGTTACCTTTTATATTTAATTTTAGATCCGAGGTCTAACTACTCGGAAAAACTTAACCTTCCTCCAATAAAGAATTCCCCATTAATCTACCCAAAACACTTACTCAGCCAATCTCTCGCGTACAGTTAAAAGCGTTTTATCTAAGCTGAATTTCTTCTTAGAAATCAAATTGTGATCTTGTAAAACATCCAAAAAAATTAGCCCACTACCTCTACCCAGTTCCTCTAAAAACACCGGAGCCTTTGTGCGGTGCGCCTGATTATGATACGCTCCTTGAATTAGACCACCAGACTCACTTCCGGGATACAACAAGTAGGATAAATCACCTTTAAAATACAACTTGTAGCTTAACAATTGGCGTAAATCATGGTCATCTGGCTTCAAATTAACCGGACATTTCCATTTGGTATCAATCACCATTACACGCTTTGTTGTCTGGCACTCTATAATGATATCAGGGATTAACTTTTTTGAGCCTTTCTCCCCTGTCCAATATTTAATTTGCTTCTGGTTCGACACTTTCCAGTTGAATTCTTTTTGCAAAGACTTTAAACGTTGAAAAATAAATTCCTCCCATAGCGCATTCATATTGAACATTAAGGCAAATACGTTCTGGCTCCCCCCTCTTAAATCTGGATGATAATTTAAAAGAATCATCCTTGCAATGAGAATAGCCTCCTGATAAGGTTTAGTTTTCCGATTAATGACCAATTTGTTAAAAACCGCCTCCGTTATCTTTACTTCAGCTCCTACTGGCCAAACACTAAGTAGGGTATTAATCCTCTCGGTCAGCCTTGAAAAACCAGACAAACCTTTCACCACTACTAAGGCTTGTTTTAATACCTGATGCAACAAATGACTGCTAGAGTAGAGGCTATGGCTAACGTAGAACCTTTGGGCATGAATTGAATTCCGTTGTACATGTTGATTGAATAGTAATCTCCCCTTAAGGGCATTACAATTCTCCTGAACATTCACATATTTTTTGATTAAGCCACGATGTAACAGTTCCTCTAGTTCAGCCACGTATTTCTCAAAATACAATTCTAATACATGATTAGATTTGAGCTTTAAATGTGCATAATCAGCTGATTCAGGTAACAAAAACCGGCACTCTTTTAGCATTTCCAAAAGCACATCATGCCACTTTAACCTCTGCTTTACTTTATCCTGAGATTTAACCTGGCGATCGATCTTGGGTAAAACCTCGATCGTTAAATCATCAATCTGGATAACCCCGACATGTTCTTTAAAACGAAGCCCATTATCCATCAACTCATAATACAGACCATCCATTTTTGTATGGTATTTACGCAATGAAGGGCCATAATCTTTCAAGAAAAGCTCTTTACCAGTAATTGCATCAAAGTAAACTTGATTAAATTTTACCTTTTCATACTCAAAAAACCGCAGAACCTTCCGCATTAGATTTTCATCTTAGCTAAAGCCTGTTCAAAACAAACCACATCTGCAAGCGCATCAGTACAAACCCTGTACACCTGTACCTCTAAATAATCATGATCATCCTCTACAGCAAATTCCACTTCTGAATCAAAAGATTCAATAAATCCAGTTCCTAAAATCAATTGTAGCTTTTGATAATCCCCGAAAAAATATTCTTGTAATAAAGGAATAATCTTATCCTTAAAAACCAGCATCAAATCCTCCATTGCTTCCAAACCAATAAAATAAGCATGCCCAATTTGATGATCCCTATCTTTTAGAATCATAATTCTTTGGTTCAACTTACTCAGTAAGTTAGAAAGGTTTACCTTTGGGTTAGCTTCTATTTGCAATTTAAGCAACACTGACTGTATATCTTGTTCATTAAAATGATCCCCTAGAGCATCGGAAAATTCTCTTTCTAATTTGGAGCCCACCTCTATTTGGTTTAACCCACAAAAATCATAGAATTTCAGCCCTTTTTCAGCATAGTGCATTTTCCAATCTTCCCATGAAACATCAGCATATTTTTGATAAAACCTTAAAAGGCAAGCATAAGGATTTAGTAGTTCAGGCTTAGGCAACATCTCCTGAAAGCTGAATCGCCGCCTTAAGGCAGTGTCAAGTGACTCAACACTCCGATCTGCGGTATTCATCGTCCCAATGATAAAAACATTTGCCGGTACGCCAAACTTCTCTTTACTATAAGGTAATAAGACACTCAGTTCTTCTGGTTGTCCAATACGTTTTGTATCCTCAATTAAAGTGATCAATTCACCAAAAACCTGAGAAACATTACCCCTATTAATTTCATCAATGATAAGAACATATGGTTTATCCCTTGTATCATCCTGCTGAAAAAAAGCACGAAAATCATCTTTCTTTACATCTAAATCATAAAATTCATAGATCGTTTGCTGACTGATATTTTTCTTAAAAAACCGGGTAGGTGATTGATTCAAATTAGTCGCCAACCATTCTACTTTCCTAAATTGGTAATAACCTGTGGGGGTGTGGTCATTCCACTCATATTCACCAGAAATCCTACCTATGGCGTCAATAATTCGATTTCCTTTAGATGCCACTACAATATCTCCAACCTTCATTTGCTGGAAGGTATACATCGCCTGAATGTTAAATCGACTGTTCTGTACCAATTCAGGAAATCTTTTATTAAACTCCTCTCTGTACAACACCCAGTCAGAAATGCCTGCCAGATCAGTGAAATTCTTGTCTTCTCCCCAGCCCAATGCCAGATAATTATTTGCAATGCACCAATCGTGTATTTCTGGGTACTGAAGGCCTCCTAATGACATTTTGAAATACCTGGAATTTGAGAATATGTCTTTATTCTGCTTTCTTAAATCTACTTTACTTTCGGCCTGCTTACAAAGTTGTTTAAAGATCCCATCCTCAATGAGGTAACTTAAAGAAGTACTTCCGGAATTAGCTAATTGTGGTTTAATCCCTTCAATAAAGTCCTCATAAGCTAAACTCTGATGGAACGTAGTAAACACAATATGCCCATCTTCCATATACTGATCAAACATCGATCTTGCTGCTTTTCTAGAAATTGCAGATGGATTTTCACCCAAAATCTCCAAAGCTTTATTAATTGTATGATATGTCTTCCCAGTTCCTGGAGGTCCATACAAAATTGTATTTAACGGTTGAGGTTCTACTACAACCACATTAGAGATCGCTTTAGCTGGCATATTCTGAATAATCTCACGGACTTGATCCCCAATAGCAAGATCAAATTCATTTAAGGTTTTAATTAAGTTGGGTACTGTATCTTCTCCTAAAAACTTCACCGGTGTTTTAAACTGAATGCTTTTTGATTTAAACCAAGGAATCCATTTCATCGACTGTGGCAAATGTTTGCCTATAATCTGATGAAAAACCTCTTGATTAGCCTTCTCTATATCCTCAAAATGAAGATAGATGAAAAGTTCATCTCTTTTATTTGAATTACACCGAATTTCATAATGTGCAGTTTCATTGCTTATGACACCCTGTGGATCTCCTACCCATATGCAGTCAAAAGATAAATCATTGTGAATAGTATCCACCATAATGGAAAACTGACATTGATTAGGATCATCTATAATTGCAGTATTTAACTCTGCTATTAAACCACTAAAAGTTCTGGCATTCTTATCTAAGACACAGTACATTATATCTTGAGCTAATACAAAATGATTTTCATCTTTGAAAGCCTTTTCCGTAAGAGATTCGTTTACCAAATCCAACAATTCTTCATCTGGTTTAATGTATTCCTCAATAAACTCCGCTATTAAATCCAAATAGTGAAGGTATTTTTGACCTGCCTCTTTAGGTTTTTGGCCAATTAACTTACAATACTTCTGATAAAATGAGTCCTTATAAAACGCATATTTTAAAGGATCATAAAAAGTAAGTAGGGTTGCAATGGTCCGCTCATCATGATAATGGTTATGTTTTTCATTTGGATCTACTTGCCTAAACAAAGCCAAGGTCTCAGCCGTAAAATCCTTCATTCTATCTACCAAAGGTCTAATGGGATCAAATAATCTTTTAAAGCAGCTGCTATACTCTTGAGGTTTATGCTTTGCAATTTGATTCATAGCTCCTATTGCTGGAGGATAAATCAAATTCTCATAATTGATGTTTTTTAGTTCCTCATAAAAGTCCGGAGCATTCACGTCTGGCCTGGCTCCAAATTTATGGAGTAGTTCCCATTTGTATAATTCAGCGTCCAATCCTTTATTGCGAATCAAACCCTTATATTGATTGATCAAATAAGTTAAAGGGGCATTCGCCTGATCCTTTTCCTTAATTTGAAATCCTAAATTTATTAAGTATTTATTGGTATCATCACCTCCTGATTTATCCCATTGATACACACCGGTAGCCAGCTGATGGGCAAGCCTCATTAAATCTTTGGGAGGATAGCTTTTACCATTGACGACTGCATCATACCTTGTAGACGGTCTGACAGCTAACTGCTCTGTATCTATGGTCTCAGCCGCATTTAATACATGCTGCTGAGTTATTTTATGTGGTTCGAAAGACATTAATTGGTTTGGTTAATTGTTTATGGTAACTAACTATTGATTTCTTTTACAATCTTCCATTGCATTTTTTCCATCTTCTGCTTCATTCATGGCTTTTTTAGCAAATCGCTCAATTTCGCCAGGATCAGTTTCATTATATCCTTTTTTAGCGTAAACATAGCCATCACCAGCCGAAGATTTTGCATCATCACAATTAACATCATCAGCATCACTCCCTGCATATTCGAAATAAGACATTGCTTTTTTCAGGTAATCATTTGCTGTTTCAACATCAGTGGAATTTACATATGCTTTTCGAGCATAGATATAAGCCTCTTCGAAGTTATTTGTTGAGTAATCCTTAGTGGTTCCATCGCTAGTGTAGCTGTTCGGAAAAGATGTTTGTTCAGTTTTTTTTGTTTCCACCCCATCAGTTGTCACCGTAGTAGTTGTAATTGAACCATCACTATTAACTTTCTCCTCTTGTGTGGTAACAGGCTTATGTCTAGAAGGCAATATGGCAATTGTATTTACTTCTGGCTCTGGAATAGCAGGCATCTCCACTGTCCTTGAATCGGTTGATACCGTTTCTTGATTTGAATCGTTAATTTTACTTGTGCAGGACAGTAAAATTGTAGAGAGAATTAAGAGGGTCGTTAATTTAGATTGGAGCATTGTAAGTTATTAATTATATAAGATTACAAGGTAAACTTAGTTGTCCATTCAGTATTACGGAAAACCGTAAATGTTCGTTTGTATGATTTAATGGAAGTAGCAACTCCACCTCCCTGATGAGAAAAATCGACTTGGAAAAAGTAATCATAAGCAATAAATCCTTAGCCGTAACCTTTTAATATCTTAAAAGCATTTAAATCTAATTCTGCCTGATACAGTTTTATCGAGAGTTCTTTGAATTGATGGCCTAACCGATCTGTTGACGATAAAATACTAGCCCTGTATATTTCAAGGTTTCTATGCTCAGTTTTTATTTGAATCTCTAGTTTTTTCTGTTTATTGATAATAACATCAGAAGCTGCTGCAAATTCAATATTTAGCACTGAGGCATCTGGTACATATACGAATCCTGCACTAATTTGCCTTTGCCAATCCAATAGGATTTGTATGTTTTTTGGGCCAATTCCTACAATTTTGGTATTACGAAGTTTAGAAATATCTGCAGCTGTTCGAATACCATTATTATAAATCAACAACTTTTTGGATGCTGCAAAAGTAGCTATAGAATGAGATCTAACATCAAATTGTTGGAGATAAAATGTCATTTTTTTTAGATAATGATCCTCCTCAATTTTCTTTTTACTAAGATTAAATTCAACAGGAAGCGCTTTAAATGAATCTATTAATTTAGAAAATGTGCTCGAAGACTGATTGTATTTATTTAAATCTGATGGATTATTATGTTGTTTAATTAAATCTTGAAAAGATAGCTTTAGGGAGTTGAAATTATTTTGCCTTTGAATTAGTTCCAAATGAATTTTGCCTGTAGTTTTTGAAATGGAACTAAATAAATAAATTGCTGCAACACCCCCTAACAATATACCCCAATTAATACTTAAACATAGGATGATTGTTATGATAACAATTACCGAGATGACTATCCTGTTTAAATATTTTAATTTATAAAATCTGCGGTTTATGGGCTTTGCAACCATACCAGGAGTCACATACGTTTCCATTAATTTCTTTAGTTCAATCCTTTCGATTTTGAAACCATTAACGAATTGCTCTATATTATTAAGTTCTGGTATCGCCCTAAGATAAGAGTCATCCAAAAAATATATAATATTTGATTTATCACGGAATTGACACCAAGGACAATGACCAATTACATCTAAGTAATAATGTATTTTTGTTTTAGCGCATTGAACAATTCCTTTGCCTAATATTGTTAGCTCATTCACCCACATAGCCGCCGTTGGCCTTTCAACTATCCCTTCAAAAGTTGCATGAAATAACGTAATCATTCCGGAGGTCATTGTACTAAGGTCCAGACTGTTTTTTGCAGGCAATAATTTTTTATTTCTTCGCTTTAAAGAATAGGCAAATTCATGAGTCTTGATTGCCGTCTCTTCATCGATTTCTTGATTAGTTGGATTTATGCCCGTAAATGGTGCACGGCCTAAGAAAAGTAATTGAAATATCAGCGTTCCTAGAGAAAAACCATCTGTATTAGTAGTTCTTATCACACTATTAAAAGATCCTTGAACAAGTAATTCCGGAGGGGTATATCGAGGGATTCCTACCTCACAAAAATAATATTTATTTTCTTTTTTAATTTGAAATGAATCACAATCAATCAGAGAAACCATCCCTCCTGAATTCACAAGAATATTGGCTTCGTTGACATCGCCAACAATTATTCCAAGCTGATGAATTTTATGAAAAGCTATAGCTAAATTTCTTGCAACATGTATAAGAAAGTTATATCCTTTATCAGGAAAGAGTTTTTTTCTATCCATAGGACTAAAGAGATTATGCAATGGAACATATGCCTCTAATTTACGCATCACAAAGCCACAAATATGGCCTAATTTATCCTTTGCAACATCTACCGGCCATGCTGCAAATTTCGTTAATTCATCATTGACAAGAGTTGACATAAAAATGAGTTTGTCAGACTTTTCAACATCAAGAACTTCTCGGTATATTTTTATAACAAGTGAGGTATTTTCCTTAATTTCAAAGACATCCCCCTCACCACCCTGACCAATTCTGCGACCAGCAGTATAGGGATTCTGTTTTAAACCAAGGTAAATCTCACCTATCATTTTTTTCTTGTAGCCAATAGTAATGTTTTGTCATCATCGGTCCTTCTATTTATAATATCTCCTGACAAATATTCAATTAGTTTATTATTTAAAATCGAAATATGTTCAGCTTCTTTCGCTTTCCTTAACCATGGGAATAAGTTATTAAAAAATGGCTGATGCACGGATTCAGTTTCGTTATTTAAAGTTAGCATTTGTAGCCCATCTGTAAATATTCCAATCTCACTTATGCGTTCTTCTATAATCTTTGTTTTTAAATTAGAGAGGTTTGGGTCGTCGATTAAAAACGTTGTGGAATTCTGATACTCTCCATTCTGTGGCCACCAAATGGGAGTAAAAAAGTCACTTTCATCGCTTCTTACAATAGCCCCATCTCCAATTTGAATAAAACCTGCTCGATTGGGCAATAGGATAAAGCCAAGTAGTGTGCATGAGAATTCGTTTTTAGGTTCCCGCTCTTCTAGCGCAAGGGAGTTAAGATGGTCATAAATTTTTTCCGCCAATTGCAGTAAATTCTGATCGTTAAGCTCAATTTCATTTGTCATGATATCCTGAGCAAATTCCACACCTTTATTAACAGCTGCTGCAGATGCTTTTGCTGCATATTTAGCACTTCCAGCACCATCGCTTACAAAACATATCAATCCTTCTTCACCTTCACTAATCGGAAATACGGTATAATGTAAGGAATCCTCACAGGTTTTACCTGACTGTATGTGTGAAGTACCAATTACACTTTGCCCTATTATTTTCCAGATCATAGGTCAGCCCATCCAGTTGGTGGTATTAATTTTGTCTGTTCACCGGGATTTTTACTGGATACCATTTTCATAGATGAAGATAACCACAAAAAGAACTCCCTGAACATCATTCCTTTCAATTTAATGGGAGCTCTAACTGACAATTTACTAAGGTTACCCATATCAGCTTTGTCAACTCCAATAGCGAAAAAGGCAAACTGATTGGCGTTTTCACCTTCTTGTATTAGTCTAGCTGCGTTTGTACAATCATCAGTTGGTGCACCATCAGTTATCAGGATGATCCAAGGTTTATAATAACCCACACCATTCTCTTTGTATAATTGTTTTCTTTTATTTATCAGTTCTATTCCCATAGTAATAGCCGATCCTATAGGAGTTGCTCCGTTAGCATTTAAGGTCCTTGGAAAAAATTGATCTACGGTCTGAAAATCTGATTCAAGCGCTACTGGGCCAAAAGTAATCATAGCAACTTCTACTCGTTTTGATGCTAACGAATCTATTACCAGTTCGTTTTTAAGGGTTTGAATCCCTTTATTCAATTCCTGTATCGGTGTTCCCTGCATCGAGCCGGAAGTATCCAACAATAACATACATGGACATCTTGACTCGGGATTATTTGCGAAGTCATCAGAACCGAAGGGAATTTGTTCAAAGGAAATATATTCCATAAAATGTATTTGTAATTTAAATGTTTAAATATAGATGAAAAAATTTATACTTGAATTATTATCAGGAGCTACCTTTAAATTATTATAAATATGATTAAGCGCTAGATTTAAAACAACTCTGATTTTTAGTTCATTAGTTTTTTTCAATTGACTTACTCCTTCATTAGGATTCTGAAATATGATTTACATATACTATTGATAAGCCAAATTGGTTTGTTGGCAATCCTAAATTCATGAACAATCTAAATAATGTATTGCCTTAAACTAGTAAATTAATTTCCCCTAAGGCCTATGAATCATTTCGATTATCTCGGCTTTTATTTTTGTGAATATAGGAGTTAAATTATTTATAACAATTACGGTTTCCAGTAAATTATTCGGATTTTTTTAGCATTTAGTGGAGGACTTGTTTGGGTAAGCTTTCAAAACAACACTCTTCCTAACAAACTGACCATTTTTACAATTCTAAATAAAGCCAATTATGTAACTACCTTCAAATTCTGCTTAACACTCGTATAGAATGAGAAGAAACTACTTTTGGAAGGTTCTCCACCACTTTGCAGGAGCTCCTGCAATCTGTCAAACGGAAATAAAGACACCAATCAAATTTTTAAAGTACAATCAGATTGGTTGACAGATTTATTAAGGAGCAGTGGGAAGAATTTTCCAGCTTTCACATTAGGCCGGAGTGCCTTTCTTTTACCTGATTTACTTGTCATAAGTATTATGGCACTTAACAACACCAATAACTATTGATCGGTATTTTGGCTTGTTCATCCTGAAAATAGAAATTATTGCTGTTAACAATTAAAAATTCTGTCAGTTTAATCAAAACTATGTAACTAATCTCGAATATTTGTACATTGATCCGTCATGAGTACAAAGTTTCAAATTAATGATCCCTCCCTGGAATCTCAATGGAGATCATTAATACTATTCGGAAAGAATTCTGCTACTTATAAATTCGCCTTCGCAAAGTCATTAATAAACCTAATTGGCAACCAAACTACAACTATTAGTTTAAGTGATTTAGCGGTTCCTTTTGCAGACCATATTATAGAGCACCTAAAATCAAATGATAAACAAGGTAGCTCACAGAGCAGTAAATTTTTAAATAGTTGTCGTGCTTTTATAAATAATGAATTGAATCAAGATCAGCTTTACAGGGATACCGAAAAATATGGTTTTGTAAACGTAATTGATGCATTTCAAAATGTTAATGGTGGCGCCATACCTAACCCATTTTATGAAAAGAACTTTGCCGTAGGCAAAAAGGAAATTATAATTAGTGATAACCTGCTGAAGCTATTAGACACCTTTCAGTTTAAGAATCTGGATCAAGAGGTTGAAGCAAGATGGAAACTAGTCGAAACTGCATGGAGCTTAAACGTGAGTCAGAACATACTTGAGGTAAAATATGATGATGTTGAGTCTTTGTTGTTTGTGCAAAACAATTTCATGAGAAGAGTGAACATTACTTCTGTACGAGACGCACTTAATGGCTATCAAAAAGGTAAGTGTTTCTACTCCTTTCAGGACATTTCTATTTATAAATATGATGAATTAAACATGTGCGCCATAGACCATTTTTTACCGCACCTCCATAAGCAATACCACCACAATGAAGGTGCAAATATAAATGGTGTTTGGAACCTGGTGCTATCAGATAAACAAATAAATAATAATAAGCGCGCTAGGATACCTGAAAAGAGATTTCTGGAGAGGCTTTTTAACCGAAATGAATTTTATATTGAAAGTAAGCATCCTTTGTCCGAAACCATCATCAACCAAACAGGATATACACGAGCGCAAAGAATAGCATTTTTAGAAAAACAGTATAACTTAGCATCAGATTTGGCTATTCAAAAATGGCAACCTAAAATTGAACTAGCAGGAAGTTTTTAATGAAAGATTTTTTAGATATACCAAAACACAAAATCATGTACAGTAACGATCACTTCTTTATAATTGAAGATGCCTTCCCTGTTTCTCCAGGCCATCTTTTGATTATTTCGAATGTTATTAGAGCCGATTTTTTCAGTTTGACAGTTGAGGAAAAACATAGCCTTGTTGATACAATTGAAAGTGCTAAATCTCTGGTATTAAAAAGGTATAAGCCTGACGGCTTCAATATCGGAATGAATTGTGGTAAAGATGCAGGACAAACAGTTTTTCATTTTCACTGCCATTTGATACCAAGGTACAAGGGAGACATGGAAAATCCGCGTGGTGGAGTTAGGTATTGTATTCCGGAAAAAGGAAGTTATTGAGGCTATCTAAATCAAACAAGTACATCCTATCACGCCAAAATTCTAGATATTTATCCATTTTTTTGTAATTACTGAGTATCAGCTATTACAAAAAAATGTTCATAAATTGGTAGTAATTAAGGGGCTGTAAAATAAACTGTGTTGTTAAAGAATTACTCTTATATTCTTCGGATTGGTCTTAATATATTCCATTACGATCTTTCCAAGCTCAGATTCCCTATTATCAATTCCAATATACACCTTGTCCATTGCTCTGGTCAGTGCCATCAAAGCCCAGGTCCCCGCAAACATCATCTTACGATCATCGTTGCTAATTTCCAATCCCTGCATCGCAGTTTTTCTTTCCTCTTCGATAAGATACTTTTCAGCATCCGGATGGTCTAATTTGCTTGAAAAGAACCTATCCAGGCTAAAACAAGCAACTGTCCATGCCTCCAACCCCCTGCAGGACTCATAATAAATCAATCTGCACTCATAGGGAGCAGGCAAACCTAACTCATTCTTATCATCAACTGCTCCATCCCAAAGCATAATATCTTCCTTTAGTGTTTCGGAATGTTTCCAAAGTTTTTTTGCCTTAAAAAACGAATCTTCAATATTCCCATATTCATTGATTGTTGCAGATATCATACGTCCTGCTCCTCCAATTTCATCGGTCTTGGCATTCGCATCAATTAGCATCAGTAATCCCTCATATGGCGTGCAACTATTAAGATTAGCATCTTTGAGCAACTTATCCATCTCAATTTTAACTAGCAGTTCAGTTGGATTAGGTCTAAAATCAAAGATAATCTCCCCTTGATCTTCAGACTCGAGTGACTGAAGTCCGAGTGAAACATGACAACGCTGAGCAAGATAGTTGCAGAAATCAAGGATAGACTTCTTCACCCTATAAGATTTGCGCCCTTTCTTGTACCAGGTTACCTCATCCAGTGCTAAATCACCCTCTTCTTCCGCTGCCGTATTTATTAAGAAATCCTCTGGACTGAATATACTGAACTGATTTTCATATTCAGGTACAGTCTTCTTCTTGCTTCTTTTGCGATTTGGGCTACCGATAAGCTTCCTTTTATTGAAGAAATTCCAGTTACACAGTTCAACATGCCTAATTAACTGTTCATACCCCCCACTACTCACCACAACATTGTTTACAAAAAAAATAGAAAGCAGCAGCTCACGCTCAAAGGGATGACAATCCTGAGCCTCGTCAACAAAAAGGATCCTTCTACGTTTTCGCCGAGAAACCCTTTGATTTACACTAGACAAAAATGCTTCCTGGTTGATCCTTAGACCATCCTCATCCTGATGCTTTTCAGAAAGATTCATCAAACGCGCTAACAGTTCAAACTTATCTCCGATGTTATATTTTTTAAAATATTCATCAGGATTTCGGATAGCAAATAACGTGTTTTCCAGCACCTTATAATAGTCTGCTAAGAATATTTTATCTCCTTCTATTTTGGAAAGCAATTCTTTTTTATAACTCGCAAAATCTCTTAGCGTATCATCGATACCAGAGACATCATATGCACCTTTTTTATTGATATAATTAGCAACATCGATTCCAACCTCAATTACTCCCCGATCAAGCCTACTATTCTGGAAAGCTGTCTTAAGTGGGGTTATAATTTTATAATCTATTGGCCGCTTATCTTCTTTGGCCAGGAAATCCTTAATAAATTGCCCCACAATTCCTACACGATCGTCAAGCAATTTTCCGACTTCTAATATTCTGGGTTCCGACATTAAATGCAGAAGTCCAATAGACCTGGAGAGCTTATGCATATAGCGATGTAAATTCGTCACAGAATGTTCGCCCGGGATATGACCCTTATCATGTTCCTGTTGAGAAATGTATGATTTTAGCGTTCTAGCAATGTCATAAACCAGTAGTTTATTGAAAGTAAGAAATAAGGTGTTTTGACCATGGTCGATACATCTCATCATTAATAACAAGATTTCACTGGTCTTTCCAGTTCCAGCTTTACCCTCTATGATCACCATACGCTTACCGAGCTCCTCGAAAATATCATGTGAGGCTGAAATCTCTTTAGAAATCCTATCAATCTTTTTTTGGGTGATAAAGCCCGTTTTACTATCTCTTGATGCCTGATCTATGATCCGCTTTACATCCTGAGTGATTAAATTAAAACTACCGATATTCCGCCAGGGCGAATAAGAAATTAGGATATCCTGACCACATTCCCTCAAATAATATAGAAAAGCCTCAAAACTAAAAGTCTCAGCCATCAAATGCCCCCTTGTAGCACCTAAAGCCTTATTTACCACAAAGACCAATGGATGCACAAAGACCTTCTCCTTGATGAAGCCACATTTACTACCCAGATAGTCCCTCATTCCATATCCAAGAGCAGTAAGTTCCTCCGAATAATCCAACACCTCATCACCAACCTTAAGGAAACCTTCCTCGACTACAATCTCAGCAACCACCCAATTTGGAACCACCTTCACAGGCACGATCAAATTATGCATATAAACCCTACGGCTACCTTGGATAACATGATGGTAATTTCTGTTTATATCTTCAACCGCAATCACCAGTAAAAAATCAACTCCCATCTCGGTAGAAACATCTACCGGAAAGTTATTGAAGACAAAAACATCTGCATTGGCACAATTTGGCATCCCTTTTCGCATTCCCTCCTCAAAAGCAACGTAATCAATATAGGAATTCCTGCCATTGAAGGTATTGAAGTTCTTAGCCATGAAGCAATGAATTACAAGTTAAACCATACATTGCAGACTCATTAGTATTATTCCCAGAATCCATTAACATTAAACATTCTTCCATTCTGATGAGCATTTTTAAATTTCCTTAAATCATATCAATGTATGGATTAAAAAATTAACAAAAAAAAGGGAAACCGTAAAATTAAGTTAAAAAATTATTATCAGGAAACTGATTTGAAGCACAGATTTTAAGGATTCAAATGTAATAACACGCCTTGGATTTCTCCGTGTTTATTTTTAACTCCGGTTCATCAAAATAAATTACACCTACCTATCTTGCAAAATCACTCATAAATAAATAACTTGCTCTTATGCATTTTAACCTCTCCACAGAAATTATCAAACGAAGCGTATCCAAATATTGGGATATTGCCAAACTGGAATGGAACTTTGAATACCTCTACGTATCCGACGAATTCCAGACCTGCCTTTGCGGGCACTATCCTATCAAGAACGTTTGTGTCATCAGGAACCATAGAAACAATACAGAAACTGAAGTAGGAAACTGTTGCGTTAACAAGTTCCTCGGAATTGACCGTGGAAACAAGATTTTAGATTCCATCAAAAGACTAAAAATTGACCTTAGCAAAAGTATGAGTGCTGAGGTATTGGAATATTTGAAGGAGAAGCATGTAATTTCGGAGTGGGACTATGACTTCTACATTGATACCTTGAGAAAGAGAATCATGAGCTACAAACAGCTTGAACATCGAGAGCGCATTAACCAAAAACTCATCGACTTCAGCAGCGGCGAAGTGGGATCTGCCCTTGGCAAAATCCACACTGTACTAAAATGGGCGGATGACAACAAGGACTTTGACATCACATTTATTCATTCACTAAAAAAGAACTGTGAACGCGCTGGCAAACTTAGCGAAGGGCAGAATAGAGCACTCGACAATATCATCACCAAATTCAAAATTAACTGATCAAAAAAGAAGCACAAGTGGGAAATAAAAACACCAAGAGAGAAAAGCGCAAAATCGCATTTCAGGCAAGTGCCTTATTGATAGGGATATTCTTCATTCTCCCAATCCTCATCTTCGCCATATTCTCCGCAGGATACCTCATCGCGAGTAGTAAGAATGGCGAATACCTTAAAGTAACTAATATCGGATTTGCCCTTTTCGCCGGAATCGCTACACTCATGTTCAATTGGGCGCGGAGCTTAAACGCCCAAAACTTCAACTTTGAAATTAACAGGATCAACGAGATTGGCGAGCACGCGATCATTGGCGGTATAGGTTATTTAATCGCATCATTATTTCAATTCATTCAAACCATTCCTCATAACACAGGTATTTTAGTTCTACTACCTAATTTCTACTTTTCCATTACCCCAATAATTATTATTGTTACTTTCATGGCTACTTCCTTCTCAGCACTTTATATTATCTGCGAGATAACAACCATCTATTTTGAGGTGCTACATGTTAGAAAGAAAATCGAAGGACAAGCGCAAGTATAATATAAAGCTTCACATGTGAATTTTGAGCCCGCATAGTTAAGAGACTAAACTACTTAAAAATCCAATCAACCTATAGCTTGAAAAAAACTAATTTATCATTAACACATAATAACAATTAAGAACTAAAATACGCTCTTAATTCAGGATCGCTAAAATAAACATAACACCCCTTCATACCTCTGGTCATTAACGTCCGGTACGTATTCTTAATAATGCCCCGAACGAGCTCCTTAGTCTCTTCTGGCTTTTCCAGCATACGCTTTTTATAACCAAATATAGATCTATCAGACTTTGCACGAGCGGAAGGCTGGGTCAACACCTTCCCATCCTTCATTATCAAATCAGGACCAATAATAACCCCTATATAATCAACTTCCAACCCCTGACAAGTATGAATACAACCAATCTCTTTAACTGATTCCGGGCTAATAATCCAAAGGCTTCCATCGGTACTGAGATTCCATTGCATAGCAAAATTAAATTCAGGAATAACTACATCATTGGCCATAGAGTTCTTCTTACTAGTCCAATCCCAACAATAGCCCGCTACCATTCTTGATTTATTATTTACACTGTTCTTTTCGACAATTGCCATCCTCAATTCCTCAGGCGAATCAAAAACTTTGAAATCATAATTAATTCCTTCCAAGGTGGTATTAGCTGTCTCCTTAATCTGCAGCATATGATCTAGCCATGCCAGATAACCATCAGAACCACCGCAGCGAAACTGTGAACTAAGTTCCATTTCAGTAATATTTGCTCCAGCAAGGTTTGCCCATTTATGTATTTCCTCCCGGGAACCAATATCATTGATATGAACCCGCTGATCTTCATCCAGAAAAAACACAGAACATTGGGCTGCATTAATAAGCTCTTTTATCTGATTCACCCCAAGGTTATTATACAAACCAGATTTTTCATTTAAACGATGTGCTTCATCAATTACCAAAACATCAAAAACACCATCCTGAGCATCTAGATACGCACCTGAACCACCAAAGAGATTTGAAATCACACCTCTTTTCATTGATCCAGTTAACTTACTTTCGTATACAGCTCTTGGGGCAGCATTTTTAGAAACATACTTAGCCAGGAGACCCCTATTTGTAAGCTCCACGAGTAGGTTAATAGCAACTACAGACTTCCCTGTTCCCGGACCGCCTTTCACAATAAAGACTTCTTTCTGATTTTTATTTGCTCCTGCAGCCAGCTGCAGAGCTGTTTCGTAAACAATTTTCTGTTCATCGATCATTACAAATTCTTCCTGCCCTTTGAGCATAGCTACCATGCTATCGGCAAGCATTTTAGAAGGTCTAATTCTCCCCTGTTCAATCCGATACATGATCTTTCGATCATCGCCATATTTAACAAACTGCTTTATAAAATTCCGCAGCTTTACAGCTTCTCCTTTTAAAAACACCGGAGCCTTCTCAATATATTCCTGGTAGTGGGAATTAGAAATCACTTCATCGTCTACATAATTATGCAGGTATGCGCAAGGCCTGAGCTGAATATTATCCTGACTTACAGTTTCATTAAAATTCTCTAGCAAAGCAGCGTAAGACCAGGCCTGATAGGAAGGATGAGTAAGCTCTCTAACACGGCCCCCTACAAAAGAATGGATTACTGCATCCTTATTTGAGATAGTAGCCTCAGACCATTGCTTAAGTTCCACAAGAACTGCGTAATCTTTATCTTCATCTCCTCTACCGGTTAGAATAAAATCTATACGTTTAGCGCTTTGAGGAATTTGAAATTCTATGGTTACACCACAATCATCAGGAATGGAGGAGTCATTAAGTACCCGATCCATATACTGCATAGAGTTTTTCCAGGAAAGAATTTCCTGCTTAGTTGTACTATGATTTAAATGCTTCTGAAAAAAGCTATGGATTTTTGTTTCTATCTGGTCGTTAAGCACGTCATCACTAAAAGCTGCTTTACTGGCTTGGTATACAATCATAAGAGCGTGGAAACGGAATTAGAGTTCGTTATATTTTGTAGCAGTGCCTTTAGATTTTTCTACGGGATATTTTTGAGCGTTTTTTTCAATCTTATCAAGCACAATTTGTTTTACGTCAAAGCCATACTTTTCAGCCATAAGAAAGGCATAGGCCAATACATCAGCAAGTTCTTCTTTTACTTTTTCGACTTTTGCTTCTTCAGCTCCTCTCCATAGAAAAGCTTCTAATAATTCCCCTGCCTCAATATTCAAGGCAATGGCTAAATCCTTCTCATTATGGAATTGAGCCCAATCCCGCTCATTTCGGAATTCGATCAGTTTTGCGGTAATTTCTTCTATATCCTGCATATATTAAAATATTAATCAATATTGCTAACAAATAGCCAATATTGCTATACCAAGCAAATATGAAGATTAATTTAATAAGAAATTAAGAATAAAAAGAAGATCGCGACTAAGCCATCCTTAAAATATTAAGGCAAACAGTATAGATTTACTGCTTCAATTCTGAAATATGGCTTTGAAATTCTTTACAGGTTGAAATTGCTTCGAAAATACCGTATTAAAAATCCAGGAGCATCATTGGTTTAATTTCCAATCCTTTCGCTAAAGCGAAGATAGTTGTCAGTACTAAATCTACCTGTCCTTTTGATATTCTTTGAACATTACTGTACTCAAGATCAGATCTTATAGCTAATTGTCTCAATGATGGCCTACAATTATGTACGCGACCATATTCTTCCAGTAAATTTAACAGGTGTATTCCAAATTTTGTTTTCACCTCATCTTTGCTTTCCATGGCGGAATTTCCAATTAATAGAACAATTTAATGATGTATGATCATACATCATTAAGATATTATTATTATATTTGTTATCAGACGTTTATGCTTTTTTAGTGTAAAAATCTAGGAGTCTCGTACAAAAACCGCCAGTTTATACCACGAGAGGACAAGTGATTTAGCCCAAACCTGAAGGTATATTTTTTTATCTTTGTGGTATCTTATATATTTAAGGTTGGGCTTCACTGTAGTCTTTTGTGGTAAAATTTTTCCCTCGGGTAGGGTTAAATATAGGTTCCTGGCGGTACCTTGTACAAAAGCGGTGAAGTCCAACCTTATTTTTATTCTGGAAGCTATACTGCTTTTTTAAGACTCATTTAAAGATCAACTAATTTAAATGAGATATGAAAACCCTATTCCCCTATCTAAAAATTAAAATATTGATTAGAATGGCCCCGCCATAAATCAGTATTATTCAGCAATCAAAACCATTTACCGATTAAATCCTGAGTAACCTTTAAAGGTTTTCTCAGTTGGTATTCCCTAAAAATCTAATCAACCATCTAAATCATTAACATGAAAAAAACGATACTATTAATCGTAGTGGCCACGCTTTGCCTTTTTTTTAATGCAAAGTCCCAGAAAACTACACTATCCATCAAAGGCAAAATCCTTGACGAAAAAGGAATGCCAATCCCTGGTACCACAATAACCGTAAAAGGGCAAAGAAACCATGCATTAGCGGACCACACCGGACAGTTTACTTTAAACGGAGTTCCCATTCAATCCATGCTGATCATCACCTGCATCGGATATCAACCCAGAGAAATAACCAATCTTAAAAACTCCGATTTTGGGAACCTCATTTTACTGGCAGACCACAACCAGCTGAAAGAAGTAGAAGTGGTCAGTACCGGCTTCCAAAACATCCCTAAAGAAAGAGCAACCGGATCCTTCACCCAGATAGACAATTCCCTTTTAAACAGGAGTCAAAGTACAGATATCCTGAGTAGATTAAATGGAGTAACCAGCGGATTGATCTTTAATACGAACGGAAATAAACAATCCAGACAAAGCAATATTGAAATCAGAGGAAGAGCCACACTCTTTTCCAATCCTGATCCATTAATTATAGTCGACAATTTTCCATACGATGGCGATCTAAGCAATATTAACCCAAATGATGTTGAAAGCATCACCATTTTAAAAGACGCTGCTGCAGCCTCTGCCTGGGGATCACGTTCAGGAAATGGCGTTATTGTCATCACCACAAAAAAAGGAGCTTTAAATGCTGCCCCAACCATCAGCATAAATGCTAACCTTACCGTCGGACAAAAACCAGACTTGTATGATCTACTGCAATTAAGCTCATCCGAATACATAGACATCGAACAATTCCTGTTCAGGAAAGGAGCCTATAATGGCACCATCAACAACGGCTATGCAGCCTTATCACCAGCAGTAGAGATCTTTCTGGCATCAAGGAACAAAACCATTTCAAAAGCAGACTCTATAGCACAGATTGACGCGTTAAAAGGTTATGATGCCAGAGAACAACTATTGAAATACTACTACAGGCCTAGCCTAAATCAGCAGTATCAGGCCAGTGTAAACGGAGGTAGCGCCACACAGAAGTATTTTGTCTCCGCCGGATACGACAAAAACTTAAGCAACACACAACAAAACAGCTATAACCGGGTCACTTTGAATGCCAGTAACACCTATTACTTTTTAAAAAACAGGCTGGAATTGTTTTCGAACATCATATACACGGGTAGTGTCAGTAAATCGGCTCCTGGGTTTACCATGTCTTACCCCTATGATCGCTTAGCCGACACTGATGGCAATCCATTAATCAAAGCACGAACGCTAAGGCCCTCCTATGCAAGCACTGCAGGCAATGGCAAACTACTGAACTGGCTCTACAGACCACTGGATGAATTAAACAATGGTTACAGTACAACAACAAGTAATCTCACAGACTACCGGATCAACCTTTCTTTAAGTTATACCATTTTAAAAGGATTTAAAGCTGCAGCATTATACAGCTATGAAAAAGGTATCAGCGAAACAAACACGCTGAATGAACTGGAATCCTATTATACCCGTGACCTCATCAACACTTACACGCAGATAAACCCGACTACCCAAGCGCTGATTTACCCTATCCCCCCCTATGGAGGAATATTAAATACCAGCTTAAACAACCTTAAGTCACACAATGGACGTTTTCAGATGAACTATGATCAGCAATGGAACAAGCATAGTGTAAATGCAATTGCAGGTGTAGAGATTAAGGACTTCAACAACTTTAACAGCAGAGGAACACTGTATGGCTATTTCCCTGAAACAGCCAGCAATCAGAATTCAGCTGTAAACTATACCGCTGATAACCCTATCTTCTACAATCCTTCAAGCAGCGGCCGAATCTCTCCAAATTCAGATCAGCTCGGCACAACCAATCGATTTTTCTCTTATTACTTCAATGGAGCCTACACCTATGCAGGCAAGTATATCGTCTCCATCAGTGCGCGAAAGGATGAATCCAACCTATTTGGCGTAGCAACCAACTTAAAAGGAGTCCCATTGTGGAGCGCAGGCCTGGCCTGGATAATAAATAGGGAAGAATTTTATGACATCACCTGGCTGCCACAGTTAAAACTAAGAGCCACTTATGGGTATACCGGAAACGTAAACAACTCTATTTCTGCCTACTTAACTGCAAGAGGTGGGAATCTAATCAACAAGTATGATGTTTATTCGACGGAAATTGTAAATCCCCCAAATCCAGGACTCAGATGGGAAAGAATAAAAAACCTAAATCTGGGGATAGATTTTAGCACTAAAGCAGCCAGAATAAATGGAAGCATTGATTTTTGGACAAAGAAAGGGATTGACCTCATTGGCAGCAGTCCTATTGCTCCACAAACAGGAATCAGCCTGTTTACAGGAAATTCAGCAAATACCTTTACAAAAGGGGTTGATATCCAGGTAAATTCCAATAACCTCAACGGAAGCGTAAAATGGTATACCACTTTGCTATACAACTACAGTCAAAGCGAGGTAACTGATTACAAAGTGAACAATGGAAGTAATTCGGATTTAGTGACTGCTGGTTACAATAACCCATTAATTGGCTATCCTTATTATTCCATTTTCAGCTACAAATATGCTGGCTTAGATTCCAAAGGTAATCCGCAAGGGTATTTGAATGGAGAGAAAAGCACAAATTATACTGCGATTAGAAACTCCTTAAACAGGGACGAGCTGAAATATAGTGGCTCTGCTATTCCAACCTCATTTGGAAGTTTACGGAACACGTTTATTTACAAAGGTTTTGATTTCTCCTTTAACATCATTTATAAGTTTGGTTACTATTTCCGCAGAAACTCTTTAGAAAACAGCATTTATAGCATTGGTGGTAATAACTATCAGGTGGCCGACTATCAAAGCAGGTGGCAAAATCCAGGTGATGAGCTATTTACTCAAGTCCCCGCCCTGGTATACCCAAATGTTCCAGCCCGATATGCTATTTATACTTACTCAGAAGCCTTAATTGAAAAAGGTGACCATCTGCGCTTACAGGATATCAGACTAGGATGCAACCTTAATAAAAGGCCTGGCTTACCATTCAACAACCTTAACCTTTTTTTACTGATAAACAATATCGGGATTTTATGGAAGGCGAATAAACAAGGTCTTGATCCTGATTATCCTCGTGGAATCTCAGCGGCAAAAACAATCTCTATGGGATTGAAAGCAAATTTCTAATTCAACTAAAATTAAAACCATCATGAAAAATTATACAAAATGGATCTGTTTATCCGCGTTACTTTTCCTTTTAAATAGTTGCAGTAAATCAGAATTTCTGGAAATGAAGCCCACAACATCGATCATCACACCCAGCACACTATCAGATTTTCAATATTTACTTGATAATACGGGTATTCAAAGCACTTGTGCCCTGGCGCAGTTAGCAGATGACGATTACTTACTTGCCAACGACGAGAGCCTTGCTAATGAATCAATTACAGAACAAAATTCGTATGTATGGGCTAAGGATATTTATGGAGGAGTATCAGGAATCCTGGATTGGAATACGCCTTTCAAAAACATATTCTATTCAAATGCTGTATTAGACGGTTTAGCAAAATCCGACAGCGCTGTTACTGAAAGGGGGCAATATCTGAAAGGATGGGCTTTATTCAGGCGAGCCTTTTTCATGTACGATCTGACCCGAAATTTCTGTAAATCATACGATGCCAACACTGCTTCTGCTGACCTTGGGATCCCTATTCGCCTGAAATCAGGTATTGATAAAATTGAGAAACGCGCCAGCTTACAGAAAACTTTCGACCAGATTATTAGCGACCTGACCATTGCAGAAAACCTACTTCCTGCTACAAGACCTTCCGCCAATTTAAACAGACCCTCTAAAATAGCTGTATATGCAATGCTAGCTCGTATTTATCTGGAGATGCGAAACTATGCTCAGGCTGAAATTTATGCAGATAAATCCTTAAATCTATACGACAAACTGATTGATTACAATACCCTAAGTTTAACAGCGACCAGACCGTTTACCATTACAAATGATGAACTCATTTACAACACGAATACAGTAGCAGGATATGAGTTAACTGCCACTTATTCCCTTTCTCCATCCAGAGTGGTCAATTCCCTTATTCAGTCTTACCAAACTAATGACCTGCGTAAGCCCATATATTTCAGACTTAGTCCTGCAGATGGTTATTATACTAGAAAGTATGGATATGCCGGTTCAGGAAGTTACCCATTTACCGGGCTTGCCACCGATGAAGTCTACCTCATAAAAGCAGAATGTCTGGCCAGAAGTGGAAAAACAACGCTGGCAATGGACAAGCTTAATCAATTATTAATTACCCGCTATTCGAATAAGTTTGTGTACAGTCCTTTAACTGCAAACTCAGCTGCAGAGGCTATGACAATCATATTATTGGAGAGAAGAAAGGAACTTGTATTTAGAGGACAACGATGGCATGATTTAAAGCGGTTCAATAAAGAAGGAGCCCAAATCACCATTAGCCGCAAGTTTATGGGAACCCTTTACATCCTTCCTCCCAATGATCCCCGATGGATATTCCCTATTCCGGACGATGAGGTTATTCTTAGTGGAATAGAACAAAATCAACGATAATATAAAAACCAACTATATTTTACAACCAAAATTATGAGACATTCAGCATCTTTTAGAACAGCGCTAATCATGTTAGCGACTTATCTATTCCTTATATTTCCAGCTCTCCTGAAAGCCCAGAGTAAAACCACCCCTAAACGTTTCGTGACAATTGATCTGGTCGTTCAGGATTCCACCATGCTGAAAGATTTTTACATTCAGTTTGAAATGTGTAAAAATGATGTAAATACGAACTACACCTTGGAGAAGGACTTTTATACGTTTAAAATCATCAACAAAAAAACACGCATTATCGTCCCGATTTCTACCAAAATAAATTACGGAAAAATTAAACGTTACCATGACAACGGAATCACTAAAGAAAAACTTATGGAAAATGGTGCTCCTATTTATATTTTTGAACAGGGTGATCATATAAAGCTATATATAACAAAAAAAACATTAGCCTTTGAAGGAAAAAAAGCAGAAAAATACAATTGTATTCAAAGCATAAATTCAAGCCCAAGATTTGATAGAAGCCAGTACATCAGCTTTGAAATACAAAAAAAATACGAAGAAATGTTTGGAGAATGGAAAAAGCAGCAGGATTCAGCCTTCAATGCAAAGAAAGACATACTTAAACGCTATAAACCAAAGTTAAGCCCTGAAATTTACAACCTTATTTTGGCAGATTGCCAGGGTTACTATTACGCTAGACTGCTTGGGCAACTTAATAACAATTTCAATACAGATGAAAAAAGAAAAAAAACGAGCTTCAAAACCTATAATAAATGGTTTGAAAGCATGGATCTGCTTGATTTAGATGAAAAAGCATTGGTGAAATCCTATAGATTTTGTGATTTTCTATTTCATAAAGAGTCATTTGAAGCCTCATTTATTGCCAGGCATAACTCTGGTCAAAAAAAAATACCCTATACCTTTCAACAAATCTACAATTCTATTCAAAAAAATCATGCCGGAATTATAAGAGATAAAGTAACACTTTTAGCTTTCTATTATGCTGTAGTTCATAAAAACGGAAAATCCTATTTAGATACTGCACACAAATCAATGGGTAATAATATTTTTAAAACTTCCATAGCTAACCTTATAAATAATTATTCAGGCTCCATTTATGAATATGAACTATTTGATCAATACGGGAAACTTAGGAAGTTAAGCGAATTTAAAGGTAAATTAATTGTATTAGATTTCTGGTTTACAGGATGTTTGGGCTGCATCAGCCTGGCTAAAGAATTAAAACCAATTGTGAAATCATACAAGGGGAATAAAGACGTAGAATTTATTTCTATCAGCATTGATCCAAAAAAAGAAATGTGGTTAAAGAGTGTAAACGACGAAACCTATAGCCATAAAGATCAAGTCAATCTATACACAAATGGGCAGAGCAGTCAGCATCCAATTATCAAAAACTACAGTTTATCAGGATACCCTACATTATTTTTAATCTCTAAGAAGGGACAGATCATAACAACTGCAATGCCCAGGCCTATACAAGGAAGACCTGAGACTGTAGATAATTTCAAAAATATGATAGACAAAAACCTATAAAACCAAAAATACAGCCGGGATACCTGATCCCGCTGTATTCTTTACTTTCGTTGTTTTAGTCTTCATCAGGGTAAAGACTTTCATCCACTGACGTAGATCCAGGTTCAATCCATTCATTTGCTAAATAAAGTTCAATTTGCTCATCCGTATAGCTTGGTAAATCCGGGATACTGTCTTTTCCTAATGGATTAACACTGTAATAACAATGCATTTCAGAAACGCCACGACAATTCTGACCATCAGGGGTACCAACAGGAAACTGTCTAAATTCGTCTTCTTCCGGCTGGATGATAAAATTCGCCGTAATAGCCCCTACCCTTTTCGCTTCCCCAACAGTCTTGTCGGGCGTACTTGTAAATGCACTCATGCCTAAAGCAGTTGCTGCAACTGCCAGGCTGTAAAATAAACTTTTCATAATTTGAATTTTATAGTATTGATTTAGTTGCCATATTTCTTTATACAGGGTACGGCATTTTACCTGTATCACGCGCGTAATTTCTTTTGTTCTTTATATAAGATCAGACCGGTAATGGCTAGTCCAACAAAGCTCAGATTAAACCAAATATGCTGTTGCCAGCTTAGCAAGGAAACCACTCCTCCGCAGCTGCAGGGTAGATCCTCAGCTGACATGGATAAGATCATATAGCCTAGATATACAGTAAACATCACCATTAAACCTAGTGCAGCATACAAACCCATCCTTTTTGTAAATGGAATGATGAGCAAAACACCGATTACCAGCTCAATTATTGGAATGGTCCAGGCCATCAAATGACTAAAACTTCCGATTAAAGGAACTTTACTCAGTACTTTTTCAAAAGCACTTAAAGTCATCAGCTTACTCGCTGCTGTGTAGAAAAACAACGCTATAAACAGATAGGTAATCCAATCTAAAATCTTGATGTTCATTTGAGTTTTCATGATACTTAATCAGTTTTACAACACTAAGTTCAGAAACATGAAGAAGAAGAAAGTCCACAAATGTGGCCCTATGAGTCACAAAAGCAGAAAACATATTTATCGCAGACCATAACGTCCCAAGCCCTTATCACGAATACCAAGGAAACTGGTAATGTGTTTATGATTCAATGTCAGTAAGGCTCTGGGATATTTCCCAATAAACTTATCATATCGTTGCTGGTTCGTTAAACCTGCAAGGTCTAGTGCATGGAGTTTTAAAGCAAAAAAATAGTGATCCCGAATTAGTTCTGCTAATTTATTAACCTCTTCATAGTTAGCCCGAAGCGTAACAAAATCCTGATAAGACATATAAATCAATATACCTTCTTGAAGCACTTCGGCACTATTACCAGCGGATTGCTGACTAAAAAATCCCGGAGAGACATACACGAAATCCCCTCTAAACCAAATCCAACTTGTTTCCTTCCTACCCGTATCCGGATGAATAGTCACCTCCATACAAACTCCCTTGACGATAAAAAACACCAGATCATGGATAATCCCTTTAGGTAACAAGACCTCTCCTTTGAGCGCCGCTATTTCATGGACTAAAGGCCGCAACTGATGAACCAACCCAGGTCTGACCGCAGCAAATTTTTGCAAAAAATCAAGAAGCAGATTAAATGAGGCATCAGAAATCATATCATTAATTTTTAATTCCCTACAATTTCAGAGAAAACCTGTTACTATTTTTCTTTATTACATTAAAGGTCAGTTCACTTACACCAAATTCACTTTCACTTACACAAAGCCCACAGCCAGCTCATACAATAAGTTTAAAATGATTCCTAGATCGACATAAACCTTATTAATCGTTGTCATTATAATGAAATAATTTTCTTACATTACTAATTCAAGGAAGCGCTATGAAAAACCAGATTAACTGTGTGATTATTGACGACGATCAATTTGCCATAGACATCCTAAGGGATCATATTTTGGAAGTTCCCGCTCTTAGTTTGTATAAAAGCTATACCAACCCAATTACAGCACTTTCAGAGCTGTTAGAAACGCGCAATATAGACCTGCTTTTTCTGGATATTAACATGCCTGAACTATCCGGACTTCAGGTTGCGGAATCACTTAAGCATAAAATTAAAAATATTGTCTTTACTACTGCCCATTCAAAATATGCTATAAAAGCATTTGATGTACAGGCAAGACATTACCTATTAAAACCGATTGATCTTAACAATTTCATTGAAGTAGTGAGCAGTATCATCATCAGCTCTAAAACCAGCAAGTTAACCAACATAGATGATGAGTCTTATTTCATCCATACCGGAGAGCGCGGGAAACTTACACGGGTACAGAAAAAAGAAATAGTCTATATACAGGCTGCAATAAATTATGTAGACCTTTTTCTGCAAAACAAGCGGTATACCATTTACATGACCATGAAAGAAATGGAGCTCGTTTTTGAAAGCGATCCAAGGTATTTCCGTGTTCATAAATCCTATATCATTAATCGTGACTTTGTAGATTCTATTACTGGCAACATTATAAAACTTGGCGACTATCAAGCTTTAATGAGTAGTCCGTATAAAAACGAGTTCATGAAATACCTGTCAGAAAGAACTTTGCTATCAAAAAGGTTGTAATCAATTAACGCCCGTTGCCAGGTGATATTCAAACACAATAAAACGGTCCAGCTAAAAAGATTTGTATCCCCACAGGAGCCAAGCCATTGTTTGTCTAGCCTCGTTAAATTCAAAATAACTAATAATTTCTGTTCTCCGATAATAACCCGTATATTCAATTGACTTACAGCAAATTAACACATCAAAAACACTCCCCATGTCTACTCGAAATGAAATACTTAAGAAACAGTCAGAGTTGATAGAAGTCCTAAAAAGAGATGTGACGAGTTATTCTTCTATTCCTGGTGTGCATCATATTGATGTAGGCCTAAAATATATAGATGGAATCAAAACGAACGAGATCAGCATACGTTTTCATACTTACAAAAAGAATTCAAAGAGTTTTTTAAAGTCATTGACTGTTCCTAAAATGATTAGTGGTGTCCGAACTGATGTAATTGTTTCCAACCCGATACTGAATTCCAGAAAGGGTAAAGTTGCACTCCAAATCCTGGGAGGAGTTGAAATTGCAAATGCCCATATGATGGAATTCGGCACTTTAGGTTGTGTGTTACTACATCAGTCAGGGAAACATGTTGGTTTAACAAACCACCATGTTATAGTTGGATCAATGGGCGGTAAGGGAGAAGAAATCATTCAACCCTACTCCCCGACTTCATCTAAAAGCCAAGTCATCGGGGAAATTTTAGAGTTTAATAAGGACCTTGATTGTGCAATTTTCACTTTAAATAGCCAACGAAAAGCTAATATTTATAGTATAGAGGGTTTTAATCAACTTTTCACAGAGTCTAGTCAACCAGTAATCCACGACCGTGTAAAAAAATCTGGCATTACAACTGAAATCACCTATGGCGAAATTGAAGGCATCAGTTTAAATGGCAGGTTAACCATCAGCTGTATACCCCAAAGACCGAATCCCGGTACAAAAATTTCTGATCAAGGAGACTCCGGCTCACTTTGGGTAATCGACTCTGAAACAAAAGGGGTTGCTATGGGCCTACATTATGCGGGTGAAAGCAATTTTAGCAAAGCTTATGCTTATGACATTAATCTTATTTTTAAAGCTCTAAATATCAACACAAAAACTCCTTAAACCATGAAATTAACGTTCTATTGTTTACTGCTATGTCTATGGTATTCTAACACAAATGCTCAATTGTATAATTACAATTCAAAGGGTAAAAATCGGGTACCATTGGCTTATGAGAAAATTGTTTTATCCACAAGCGAATTGGAAAATACTCAAGCATTCCCAGCATTTTTGCTTAGCGCAATCCCTGCAGCAATTGGCGTGGGTACCAGTTTTGCTAAAACAGCATTAGATAAGAAGGCACTAAGTTACGCTTCAAGTTATTCTGGTACATTAACAAGTAAGGAGCTTTGCTTTTTTGATGGTGCTTTCAATCCATTTTCGCTTAATATCACCAGAAATACATTTGAAAAAAAAGACAGTCTACCCAAGGAATCTGCTATTATAGTTCTGGAAACGGTTGCAGATGGAGCATTATACCGGTTTAAGCTGAAGCAACTTGTTTTGAATGCTTCAAAGGCAAGAGTAAGAAAAGAAAGTGAAAAAACTGGAAAAACTATAGACCTTAACATTGAAATCCAGGTAAGCGTTGTTTATAGAGACAGTTGGAAACTCGATTCTATCAGCCCTAAAGAAAAGATTCCTCGTTATTCCTTAAAATCAACTATTTTGGGCACTTCAGCTATTACTGTTACTGGTATTGAACCTGGAAGTCCATATATTTTGGAATCAGATAATGACAATGCATTATATTCAGACTGGTTTCAAAAGATTCCTCAACCTAGTCTTAACTCTGAGCTAACTACTATTCTTGAGAACAAACATGAGAAGAACGAATGTTGGACTACAATAAAGGTTACGGTTAAAGAAGCGAACCCTTATGGTGTGAAGGCTACTACAATTGCCGAATTCTTTAGTGGCAGCCAGGAAAGCTTAACAGATTTACTAAAATCTTTTGTTCCTCCACAAAAAGAGTAAAAAACGGTCCTATTAATTGGCAGTTTATGATTAGTTCTCGCGTCTGTAATATACTTCTGCACTATCCCATGGCCCGTCCTTTTTTGAGGCATATTCCCAGATACCGCCATGAATCGGAAACCGATAATAAGTATTAGGCCCTCGGTATTTTATATAAATAAATTTCAGGTCTCGTTTGTATTCATTATTTACCAGGCGTTCAGGCCCGTACAACCATATATCATCCTTTGCATACTCCCATTCAACATTGTATTCATTTATGAATTTTGTCCTTGCAACAGTGTATTTAATTTCAACTTTGATATCCACGTCTGGGGAAGATATTGGCTCCCCTGTGGTTCCATAGAATTCAGAACGGAGCCTGTTAAATGCAATTTCACTCCCAGCTATTCTGTTTTCCTTATTGTACACTTCATCACCTACCAGCACGCACCCTTGAATCTGCGAAGGGTAATTACCTATATGGAGTTGTACGCCACTTCTATTAGGCACATTATTTAACTGGACTCTCCATTGATCCTTCTTGTCATACCTGATTCGTGCAGTGTAAGTCCCTGCGGGAATAGAACTGATGTAGCTGGCATTATTCTGCCAGGGCAATTCCAACGTATGGCAAACAAAATTTCCATTAATAAAAAGCTCACCAGTAGTGGAGCCGATGTTTTCAGATGTACGTATAATAGTAAGGGTAAAATCCTTTGCCGATACATTCAAACCACAAAGGCAAAAAAAGCCTAAGAAGAAAGTGAGCAATATCTGTTTCATAATTTATTGGGTTATCCCAAAATACGGATTTTAAATGACCGCGTCAACCCGAATTACCACTTTCCTATTCATTACGTTTGAGCTCTTATTAACTGTTAATAGGGAGTATTATCTTATACCTAAGCCTGATCTTACCGTGTACCCTCCATCATCCCAAACTTATCGGATTGAAAAAAGTAAAACCTATCCAAAACTGACCACCATTGTTATCCTTCGAAAGCATTATTAAGACCATAAATTGAGATTTCAGTTATATTACGCTTCCCCCTCCTACCCATATGAGCCCCACATGCGGATACATTTCCCAGGTCTTCACTTGATCCTCCATAGGTGGTTGATAGGACCTTATTAGGTCAAATAGACCTAACAAAGTCTATTATAAGTCCTTGTAATCATTAATTTAATTAAGCCTCAATACGAACATATCCCGAAAGGATTCCGTACATTACCCTTACAAACTATTGTAAATCAATCAACAACGCAACTCATGGGCAGCTTAAACAATGGACTATTTGGAGGATTTAATGGCCGGGTGGGCAACCTGGTAGGTTATATGTTAAACGGGAAGTCAGTAATTAGAACCGTTGGACACAGCACCAAATCGCTCACAACCGCTAGAAAAGCCAATTGTGAGCAGATGACGGTTGTAAATGACTTTCTAAGGCCAAATATGAATTTTATCAGATCTGGGTTTAGGCTAATCACGGCCGGAACGGATAAGAACTTTTACAATGAAGCCGTTTCTTACAATAAGAAGAACGCTATTCAAGGGGTATATCCAAACCTCAGCATAGATTACAATAAGGCCTTGGTTAGCATGGGAAGCCTGTTAAAAGCAGATACAACCACGATTTCTAAACATGCAGATGGCATAGAATTTAAATGGGAAGTGCCGGCAGATCTACCCTGGAGAAACAGAAACGACCGTGCCATGCTATTGATCCATTTTCCTGACGCAAGGGTATCTACTTATGTCCTTAGCGGATCGAGAAGACATGTGGGGACTGAGGTGGTCGCTATCGACGGAAACCTCTCAGAAAGCCGCATGGAGACCTATATTTCTTTTATCGATGAAGACGCAACAGAGATTTCAGACAGTGTTCATGCCGGTTCTTTAAATCATAACGACACAGAAATCGAGAAAAAAGAGAAAGTGGAGCAAACTGCGAAAGCTCCGATAACTGTAATTCCGAAAGCGCAACCGAAAGCAAACCCTAAAAAAACCGCACAACAGCATAATTCCTTCCGTTGGACCAGTTCTCAATTCAATACTTCCTCACCTGTTTACAATTACACCTTTTACGCTCCTCCATCCTGACCAAACACGGCTCTACAACCCAATATTTAAGCGTAAAACCCAACCGCTTGTTCCTTTTAATGCCTCAAAACATTAGAATACAACCAAGTTATGCCTTCTTGAATCTGTCTCCGAAAATAAGTTGCCCCCTATAAGATCCATCCAGTACTATACTGGGTATGGATACCCTGATCTATATCAGGGCATAGCGCAAAAGCAAATCCGCTATCCTTTAAAGAGCGACACTGACTACCTTCCGTTCGTCAAAATACAACAGACCTATTAAACACACACCCCTGTAAAACAGCACAATATCACACGCAAAAAACCAACAACAATTGCATGAGATAGGACCGTAATCCATGCAACACTACACTTTAATCTTTATATTTGTGTTGGAGAATTCATATAATGCCTAAAGCAGAAACTTTAAAAAACCATCTTAAACCCGGCACAATTTTCCGCCGTTCAGATTTAAAACAATGGTCAAAATCAGTGGATCGTGAACTTGCAGAGCTTTTCAAGGAAGGTACATTACAGAAAGTTGCCCCAGGCATTTATCATTATCCCAAAACGAATGCTTTCGGGAAAGAACCACCAGAAGAAGAAAAGTTAATCAGGAAGTTTTTAAAAAGCGACAAATTTCTGATTACCACATACAATCACTTTAACGGACTAGGTCTGGGAACAACTCAACTGTATAATCAAAAGATTGTTTACAATCATGCCAGAAGTGGCGAATATAAACTAGGTAATCTCAATTTTTTATTTAAAAAGAAAAACTCTTTTCCGGACCATCCTACAAAAGAATTCATCTTTATTGATCTGGTAAATAATTTGAAAGACCTCGCAGAAGATCAATCAGTAATTCTAGAGAGAGTTTTCAAAAAGGTAACTGATATGAATACAGCCGTTTTCAAGGAAGCGTTGATTCAGTACGGCAGCCCCAAGACAAGAAAACTACTTGCAGCAGCCACAAAAACCCTAAAAGACTGACACCTAATCAGAAGAAAACAGAAACATCCCAAACTGCTATTTCCGTCTATATTCTGTCACATTCCACATTAAAACATCTGATGTTTACCCGCCTGATATACATTTGAAACATCAGATGTTTAAACATGAAGAAAACGATAAAACTGTCCGACAAGGTCATCATTGAGATCAAGAAAGACATCGCCTCCGGCAAATTGAAAAAGGGCGAAAAGATCCCTGCGGAGCCAGAATTGATGGAACACTACAGTGTTGGCCGGTCTACTATCCGCGAAGCGATAAAAACACTATCCATCTCCGGCATCCTAAAAGTGCAACAAGGATCAGGCACTTTTGTAGTATCCAAAATCAAAGACGAATCCCTTTCCCAGCGTTTAAAAAGAGCAGATTTTGAAGAGATCAACACGGTCCGTTCTTTATTAGAAAAGGAAATCGTGCGGCTCGCCAGTCAGCACCGTACCGAAACAGATCTGACAACCATCGAAAACTTCCTCCATCAAAGGAAAAAAGCAATTGAAGAACAACAGCAGAAAAAATGTGCAGAAGCAGATATTGCCTTCCACATCAGCATTGCTAAAGCTTCCGGAAATCGGGTGCTGTCCGACCTCTATGAGAACTTCAGCTCTGTCATGCGCAATTTCTTCGAACTCAGAGACGCGGCAGACATCAAACACTTCAGCAACAGTCAGCATTTGCATGAGGCTCTATTTGAAGCGATCAAAAGACAAGATCCAACCCGGGCCGAACAACTCACCACCGACATCTTAGACAACAACTATTAATATGAATATTTTAATCTTTACCCTCATCCTATTATTGGGGGCTTACCTGGCCGGACTTGCCGGCTCCTTAACTGGCCTTGGAGGTGGCGTAGTCATCATTCCGCTCCTTACTTTAGGCTTCCACGTAGACATCCGCTATGCCATTGGCGCGGCATTAGTTGCCTCCATTGCCACTTCATCCGGCTCTGCGAGTGCCTATGTAAAAGAAGGAATTACCAATGTCCGCCTGGGGATGTTTCTGGAAATTGCCACTACTGCCGGAGCTGTTTTAGGGGCCATCCTCGCGATTTACACCCCTGTTAACCTCGTAGCAATCCTCTTTGGCGTCATGTTGATGTTCTCTGCAGCGATGACTTTAAGAAAAAAACATGAGACTGCTTTGCAGGAAGGCAGTAACCTTTCTTACGCCTTGAAATTAAACAGCAGCTACCCTACCAAAGATGGCCAGGTGGAATATAAATTAAAGAATGTGGCCGGAGGATTCTCCATCATGACCATCGCAGGTGTACTTTCCGGATTATTGGGCATCGGTTCCGGCGCTTTAAAAGTGCTGGCCATGGATAGTGCCATGCGCGTTCCTTTTAGAGTGAGCACCACCACCAGTAATTTTATGGTTGGTGTTACGGCAGCTGCGAGTGCAGTAGTGTACCTGCAAAGGGGCTACATTGATCCGGGGATCGCTTTTCCGGTGATTATCGGTGTGCTTGCCGGTGCTTTTACAGGCTCTAAACTACTCATGCGCATCAATGTGAAATCGCTGAAAGTGATATTTTCTTTCGCAATTACGCTTATAGCACTGAACATGATTTACAACGGTATCCACCATAAATTCTAATCAAATGGAAAAGAATAAAAAAGTGACCGACTATGATATGCAGCAGCTGATCGGTCAGGTTTTAAGAATTGGCGTACTCAGTTCGGGGATTGTCGCCATTATAGGTGGGATCTGGTATTTGTTTCAAAGTGGATCAGGAATTCCTGATTATACCGTATTTAATGGAGAACCTGCCGGATATACCAGTCTACCGGGAATCATTAAAGGTTTAAAAGCTGGAAGTGCGAAGGAAATTATACAATTGGGTGTCGTGATTTTGATTGCCACGCCAATCCTGCGCATCGTTTTCTCCTTATTCTCTTTTATACTGGAAAAAGACAAGCTTTATGTGGTGATTTCTTCGATTGTATTGCTGATTATACTGTTCAGTATGTTCGCCGGACTCAAAGTATAAAAGGTACAGGAGATAAAAATCTGGTTGTCTGCTGACAATTGATACAGACAACCAGATCTTTTATTATTCGTATTTATTCAGGTAATCCTGCAATCCGCCATTCATACCGGCGCCTACTGCTTCAAACTTCCATTCTCCGTTTCTACGGTAAATTCTACCGAACTCAACCGCGGTTTCAATAGAGAAATCTTCTTCAAGTTCATACTTCATCAGCTCCTCCCCGTTTTGATCCACAATGCGGACAAAAGAGTTTCTCACCTGACCAAAGTTCTGTTTACGGTTGGCCGCTTCATGAATGGTCACTACGATACACAGTTCCGAAACCCTCGGATCTACCTTAGAAAGGTCTACTTTGATGCTTTCATCATCGCCATCGCCTTCCCCGGTTAAGTTATCACCGGTATGCTCAATGGCGCCATCCGGAGATTTCAGGTTATTATAAAACACAAAATAGTCGTCTTCAACCAGGCGTTTGTTCTCGCCAAGCATAAACACCGAAGCGTCTAAATCAAATTCATGTCCGGTTGCACTGTTCGTATCCCATCCCAATCCTACTGTAAATTTAGGAGCGTTGATGTTTTCGCGCTGTCCTTTTCTTAGGTTAATAGCCATAATCTTTCTGGTTATTTTTACAAAATATTCTAATCGTATATCGCAATTTACGGTTTTATGGAGGATTCAGCAGCTTAGTCTTAGAAAAAATACAAAGGAAAACGCTTCCTAAATCCTTCATTTGGTTAGGCTTCTCTAACAATATCAAAATACTTTCACAGAAGAGGTCAAATTTTTAAAACATTGGCACAAAAAATCCAAATGTGGAACGGATATTGCTAATCTTAGTCAGGATCCCCGTTATATAAGCAGGTCAGAATTGACGATTCCCCCTTGTCTGTCAATTTTTCTCTAGGAATACTTTACGTTATGATTAATAGCGTTAACCTCTAATTATTTGAGGTATTATGGAAAGATAATCAGAATATTAATTAAATATTAATTGGACAAATTTATACTGATTGCGCTAAATCAGTTTAAAGCCAATAAATATGACTAATTTTGGAAATGACAATGAAGCACCTAATAACAAAGGAACAGGAAACTTTTTTAAAAAAGCACAAGATCTCATCCGAACTATTGTTCGATGCCGAAGGAGAAGAGATATCAGAAAATTTGCAGAAAAGTATGACTGAAGCTGACAAGGTGATTGCTTGCAACACCGCGCCATGCACGGAGAATGACACCCATACGTTAAGAACAATTGGAGGTTTTTGTCCACAATGCGATACGACTAAAATTGCTGCTGCTTTAAGGGAACTTAAACCAGGTTACATTTACTTCTCAGGGTCCAAAAGAGGAGGATTAATTAAAATCGGTTCAACAAACGAAGGAAAGAGTAAGACACTTACCTTAAATTTAGCTACTGCAAAAGATGGCGGTTATGATGACTGGGAATTACTTTTCAGCGCAAAAACTCCAACCTTAGGAAGAGTAGAACGTTTAGTAACGGATAAACTTGCAGAATACAAAGCAGCTTACCAAAGTGAAAAAAGTGGTAAACTACAAAACGGTGGTGAACTATACAGATGTTCATTCCTGAAAGCTAAAGAAGCTTACCTTGCAGTTGTCGAAGAAAACCAATTCGAATTTACTCAGGTTAACGAAAAGAAACACATCACTTCTGAATACCAATTCAAGAACTTGAAAATGACAGCTAGAAAAGCAGTTATCGAAGCATAACTCTTTATCATTGATATAAGACCTTCGGGTCGCTCAAAAGACCAGTAACTTTATGATACTGGTCTTTTCTTTTGATATCAATCCCCCCTTAGGGCTTCTTTACAATTAAATCATCCAATACAGGAATATTAGTTTTCAATTGATCCAGGCTACTCCTGTATTTTGACAAATCCTGTTCTTCTTTCGGACTAAGGCGGTCTTCATTTTTCAATTCATACTTTACGCCCTTTAAAACCAGCATACTGGTATAACAATCCATCGCCAGGTTATAGGCTGCAAAATCTGTTGATGGAAATTTCATCCCCTGCCAGTCGATCACATGAGAGTTTTCTTTTACCGTTGCAAAAGAGAAGGCACTAGATAGAATCTTAGTTTCTTTTGGTGCGAAAACAACTCCATCTTCCGCTCCTTTGATCCCGCTCCAGCCATCATTAAGGTCTTGGGTTGAGCCATAACCGATCACCGTTTCATAGGTAGTCAACACCTGATCACTTTCATTGGTGAAGGCGCAGAAAATGACGAAAGCCCCGTTTAGGGAATCTACGCGTAATGGTTTGGCTTTTAACACACTCAACTTTGCCTTTAAAGCGTCTGATTTTTGCTTTTTAGCTTCCAGCACAGACATTTCCTTTTCCAGCTTGTCGATTTTTCGCTGGTGATCTGCTTTGACATAGTCATTGGCCAGTGCATAGGTTTCGGCTAAATCCTTACCATTCAAGCGCCTCCGTACAAGCTCGTCAAAGCTTTGTTTCCTTAATTGGCTTTGATGATCCCTGTCGTAGATTGCAGACATAGCCAGCACTCTTAAAGCGATCTCCAGCTTCTCTTTTCCGGCAGCATCAAGACCAGCCGCTATCTTTTGCTTTGATTCTTCAAACTTCTCTTTTGATCCGCCTTTGAAACTATCCTGACTAAAACCCAGGACCGGGGAAACCATCAAAATCAACAACAAGTATCTATTCCATTTCATAACCATCACAATTTTTGTACAGCAGGCATCCTATAGAAAGTGCCTGACTAAAACGCGTTAAAGGTAAACTATTAAAAAGTTTTTTTGTTATTCAGAGAGAACAGCCGCTATGATTAAAGACAATAAATCTATATACAGTGCTTTGGCCGCTAATGTGCTCATCGCCATTACCAAATTTATTGCCGGCGGTTTTACCAACAGCTCTTCCATGATTTCGGAAGGGATTCACTCTATGGTAGATTCCATCAACCAGATTTTACTGTTATACGGGCTTAAAAAAAGCAGAAAATCGCCAGATCTTTTGAGACCTTTTGGATACGGTAAAGAACTGTATTTCTGGTCTTTTATTGTGGCGATTTTAATATTCGGACTGGGTGGAGGAATCTCCATTTACCAGGGGATACAACATATCATTGAACCGGAACCGGTAACCAATCCCCTAATCAATTATGCCGTCTTGATCTTATGTATGCTATTTGAGGGCTGGTCTCTACGCATTGCCATCAAAGAATTTGACCAGCAAAGAAATGGACAGACCTGGTGGAAGGCCATTGTGAAAAGTAAAGACCCATCCAGCTTCCTCGTGCTTTTTGAAGATGGCGCCGCAGTAATGGGCTTATTTATTGTTTTCATTTTCATGTTAATCGGCCACAACTTCGGACTGGATTGGATGGATGGACTGGCCTCCGTATTGGTTGGCTTATTATTGGTTTTTGTTTCCGCTATTTTAGCCAGAGAGAGCCGAAGTTTGCTCATGGGCGAAGGTATTGCCCCTGAAACCAAAGAAAAAATCAAAGCACTGGTAGAAAAAGATGAGTCGGTGATCAGGATTTCTAATATCATTTCCACTTATCAATCTCCGGAAGAAGTTTTATTGGTGATCATTGTGGTATTTCAACCAGATATCGATACGGAAGACATTACAGATGCCATTAGCCGAATTAAGGAAGCGGTTAGAAAGGAGTTTAAGTTTATCAAATTTATAATCATTCAGCCTGCAGAAGGCTAATTTCAACTTAGTCATTGCGGCTGATACTGGATCCTGATCTGGCTTAGTCCAGAATACCTTCCGAATTTTGAGTCGCTACAGGGACTGGCTTCCCTCCCATTTCCAACAGCGTAGTTTCAATCATCGTGGTCATCGCATTTAAAGCCAGATCGTTCGGCTCAGTTCCAAAAGGCTCTTCTATTTCATCAGCAATTGCTTCCAGCGCTACAAAGGTGTAGGCGATAAAGCTCACAATAAAAGGCGTTAACCAACTCAGACTGTCCACAAAACCAAAGGGCAGTAAAAAACAATAAATATAAACGGTACGGTGTAATAGAATGCGGTAAGTATAAGGAATTGGGGTAGAAGCGATTCTTTCACAAGCACCAACAATGTCTGATAACTTATCCAGATTCTGATCAAATGAGGCCTGAATGATTGTATCAATTTTCCCGGCTGCTTTGGCTTTTTGTACCCATAATCCCATTTCTTTCATCAGCAGGATAGGCTTGTAAATTGCCGCTGCTAATTGCTTACTTAATTCCGGATGAAGCCTTTTCTGGAGGTCTTCGGTAGCGTCTGTACCGCGTAACTGGTGTTTTAAGGCATAAGTGAAGGCAATCAGGTAATGAATAAAGGTATCCACTTCCTTACTTTCCGGAGGATAACCAGTCAGAGTAAGGGCTTGTCTGGCAAGGGATCTGGTGTCGTTTAATAGTGCCCCCCAAACCTTTCTCGCTTCCCAGAAACGATCATAACTGGCATTGTTTCGAAAACCTAAAAACAAGGCTAAGGCAATTCCGAACAAGGTAAATGGTGCCGGACTTAAAGGAATCTTGAAATCGAAAAGTTTCCCCTTTAGATAGACAACACAAACAGAAAATATAAACAGGAGCAATAATCTGGGAAGTAACTGTGGTAAAACAGATCCCTTCCAGATAAAAAGCATTTTAAACCAGTGTTCATTCTTCCTTATGATCATAAGGTCAAAAGTCTGGTTTTATTTGTAATTCACCGCATGTGTTGGGAAGGAAAACACGCTGCCCGGAAGGAAAATATAATCAAGCAATGAAACCAAGCTCTTTCTGGCTTGTTATAGGGGTATGGAAAACGTTCTCTACTCTGGCACCAGCGGTTTAATACTCCCTGTCCCTAATAAGCAATATTATCCTCCTGAGTTCCGGGACAAAAGCAGGTTAACTTATTATAGTTCCTTATTTAACAGCATTGAGATTAACAGCTCTTTTTATAAGGTTCCTATGCCTGCTACCGTAAAAAAATGGTCCGAAAGTGTGGCTGATGATTTCAAATTCACCTTTAAACTGTGGCAGGGAATCACACATCAAAAAGAGTTTTCATTTGATCGGGAGCTGCTGAGAAAATTTATACATACGATAGATCAGGTAGGCGATAAAAAAGGAAGTTTGCTGGTACAGCTTCCTCCGGGTACAGGGGTTAAGCATGTCCCTCAATTGCTGCGCCTGATGCATACCATCCGTGAAGAGAATCCTTCCTGTAGCTGGGACCTGGCCTTAGAATTCCGTAACCCGTCCTGGTATGTGGAAACAACCTATAATTTAATGCAGGCATTTGATGCCGGGCTCGTTTTACATGATAAACCGGGTGCTGCAACTCCGATGATCCATCATCGGACGGATTTCATTTACCTCCGTTTCCATGGGCCTAAGGGAGATTACAAAGGAGGGTACGACGATAATTTCCTGACAGAATATGCGGGTTATATCCACGAATGGAAAAGAGAAGGAAAAAGGGTATATGTCTATTTTAACAATACCGCTGGCGATGCGATTCGCAACCTGCAAACACTAAATAATGAACTGGATAGGCTGTTTATGTATGATATACATAATTTGAAATTGAAGGTTCATATCAAATACTAGCATCATTTCATTTGAAAATTAATGGCTTAAACGGGCATAGCCTAACCGTTCCAGGTCTTCAATTTGGTTGACTAAATACACCTGCTCCTCTGCTAAAACATATAAATCATTAGCAAGATCCAGCACCTCATGGTACATGTGATCTGTAATCAGAAAACCTTTATTGCCTTGTTCTTGTCTAATCAATTCTTTTACCGCAGTAATCATTAATGGACTCAAATGAGAAAAAGGCTCATCCAGCATGACAAACTCAGATTTAGATTTAATCAGAACATAAGTCTCTACCAAACGCCTTTGTCCGCCAGAAAGCTGCCTGATCTTACTGTTATATTTCTGCTGGAATTCCGGAAAACACTTTTCAAAAGCTGCAAAATCCAGACTAAAATCTGAAAACACTCTGGTTAAAGATAAATGAGCAGGAATGAAATTATATTGAGGAAGGTAAGAAAGCAGCTCATGGTGTTGGTAAGCTTTAGGCACAGATTTCCCATCGAAACGAACCGATTTATTACCTGGAACAAGATTACCGAATATGAGGTTCATCAGGCTCGACTTTCCAGTACCATTCCTGCCTAACAGGCCGGTAATTTTACCGGTTTCACATTTCAGGTACACGTTTGTCAGGATCTCTCTTTCCCCAAATTGTAAGTGTACACTATCTACTTCTAATCGATGCGTCATACAGATTTACATAAAAAGGTTAAAAAAATCAACACTTAAACCCTGGAACTTTCCGGAGATTAGAAAAAGAAAGGAAAACATAAGAAAGTCCAGGATCATCGTCCCCGACCATAAAAAGGTCCTGGAAATACCCAGATTCTGATAATATAAAAACTCTTTAGCTTTGTATTTGCTGATGTAGTACGCTACGATTCCGAGGGTTGCAATTTTGAACCAGATCAGAATGGTCAATGACGGCAGTCCGAGGTAAGCAAACAAGGCTGCACAGGCGATAGAAATCACGAATGTGGCAGGAAAAAACCCAGCGTAAAAAGTCATTAAGAGACGAGGAGACTTGTAATTCATTCCGCTTTTTGAAAAGGATGAACCCCAAATTACAATTATTTAACGAGAAGCTTTAACCCTTTTCAGGAAATCGCCTAAATCCTGAACGAATCGCTTTGGTTGTTCATAATGAATGTTATGCCCTGTATTTTCATAGATTTTATGGTCAATAAATTTTGGGTGCTGTGCTAACTTCATTTGAAACAATTCCATCACGCCCGGGCATATTCCCCATTGTGCTTCGCAATAAAGCATAAAAAAAAGCCCCTCCCGGAGCTTGAATAGTTATTGTACCTAATAAATCAATTTGGGATATTAAATTTCTGTTGATCGTCATGAAACTGTTCGTATCGGGTAGCCGCACCAATTTTCATGATTTCTGCTTTAATTCCTCCCAATTGATCGCCAACTTCAGTAAAGCTGCTGGAAGTTTCATTTGTTAACACATTAAGCTTGCCTTCAATCTTATTTAACCTGTCATCGATTTTACTGAAATTCTCATCCGCTTTCATCGCCACCCCTTCCAGCATTGCACGGGTGCTTAAACTGTAATTTATAAGGCGTAACATGCTATCCTCTATCTTAGTGATCCTATCTTCCATCATTGACATCCTATCCTCTATCAGAGTCATCCTATCTTCTATCATCGTCATCCTATCCTCTATCATTGTCATCCTATCCTCTATCAGAGACATCCTATCCTCTAGCATAGACATCCGCTTATCAATTTTAGGCATCCATTCTAAAATAGACGTCATATTTACCTCTAACCGACCCAGTCTTTCGTTAATTAGCTTCATATTTTCTTTATTAGTTAGACTAACATCTATATTAACATTTATAAAACCTGAGGTTTTGGGATTTATTTATTTACCCATAGCATTGACAGGCGCTAATCTCCTGAAAAGCGGAGGTCGAAATCATGGTCAAAAAAAAAGCAACCCTCCTGCTCTCCGCCGAAGTGTTGCTTAATAGGGAATTTTACGCGCTTTAGAACCGACTATTCAGCCACTAAATCTAATGCTGCGCCTTTGGTTGCACCTTGTGCTACTGCACTCAAATCTTCCAGTTCTGCATCATGGGTATAGCTGCGTACTGCTGCAATACTACGCTCCATATCCAACCAATAGGTATAATAACCACTGCGGCCAAGCACCTGATTATCTGCGTCCTTTAATATAAAAAAAGAACCCTGGTCGTCCGTTTGTCTACTGAAACGCTGTGCAAACTGTGAATTGGATCTTACCAATTCGATTTGCTTTTCGCAGGAAATCTTTGCAACAGTTTTATCTGTACTGCGCAAGACGATATCGCCTGATTTTAGCTTTAGGTTAAAATGGAACTTGTTGTCAAGGTCTTTTATAATCTGAAATTTCGCCATCACTCATGTTAAGTTTACGACTACAAATTTAAGCTCATGAATCAGAAAAAACACACATCCTTGTCAATCGAAAAACTGATAAATATCAACTTCCCTGAAAGAGATTACCTCAACATGACCTTTAATATAGCCCGATTGCAGAAAAAATAGAAGTAACTTTGTCGTATCAAAAAGGATTCAACTTCAAAGATTAGAGAACGAGCATTATGAGCCTAGCCGGTATTTTCCCGATTGATCAATGGAATTTCAAGTCCCAATCTATCATGAAGAGCATTCCTGAAGAAGATCAGGACCGCCTTTATGCCAATATGACGATAGAAAGTTATAACAAAGGGGATGTGATTTTCAAAGAAGGCGCAGTTCCTTCGGGGATATTTTTCATCCAGAAAGGGATTGTCAAGAAGTATAAAGTAGATCGGGATGGCAGGGAACAAATCATGTATGTAGCAGGTACAGGTGAACTGATCGGCTATCATGCGATCCTCTCTGAGGAGCGTTATCCGGACTCTGCATCTGCCATTGAAGACTGCATCATTGCCTTTATTCCTAAAGAAGATTTCCTGGAAGTACTGCACAGTTCGCCGATTTTAACGCAGCGTTTGCTGAAGAATATGAGTCATGAGTATGCGGTCCTAACCAATAACATCTCTGTTTTTACGCAGAGAACGGCAAGGGAAAGAGTAGCCATCACCTTGATTGTATTGAGAGAAAAGTACAAAAATGAGGACTCAAATGAGGAAACGATCAACATTTCCCGAAGCGATTTATCAAATATGGCAGGTATCGCCAAAGAGAACTTAGTGAGAATCCTGAAAGAGTTCAAAAACCTGGGTGTGCTGTTTTCTGAAGGCCGTAAAATCACGATTACCAATATCAAAATGCTGGCAGAGATCTCTAGTTACAGCACTAAAACCCTTAAAATTCGCTAAAAGCACGCAGGTATTTTTCAATATACGCCGACTTCTCTTTTGATTTATACTGCATGATGTACCTTGGATGCTCCAGGGCAACTATCTTTTTGAAGAACTGGTGTGCCTCATTTAGTTTTCTAAAGAAAGTCTCATTCTTACCGGTTCCGAAGCAAAAGCAGACATCCGTTTCAAAGCCCATTTCAATTTGTTTCCGGATATTCTCTACAATAAAAGAGTAAACGGACTTCAACAAAGCCGGACTATCATAATAATTGTAATTGGTTTCCTTCCCGTTCTCCCCCATTTTGGTAAAACCGAGGGGACAAATCGAATGGATATAAAACTGCTGGTAGAACTTTTCTTCACCGCCAAATGCGGCAATCATTTCATAGATATAGGCCGAAGAAGGCTCATGAGTAAGCGGTCCGGCATAGTCGATATGGCAATTTGCCTGTAGTCGCTTGGGATCGGTGAAAGAAATCCCGGTTTGTCCGGAACCAAAATGGCCTGGATTGATGCCGAAGATCAGGTGTCTCGGCTTCGTATCGTTATAATATTTCTGGTAAAACTCCGTAGAGGCGGCTAGTGCAAGCGGGCTCTCTTTAAAGGGATTCATAATGCGGATTCCTTCCGGCAAGGAACCTTTATACTCGATGTGCTGATTAAAAGCGATGATTCTTTCTGCAAAAGTGCTCATCCTTAAAGGTAAAATAATCTGCGAACAAAAAAGCCGGGAATGAAAATCTGTGGCGATTTCTATTCCCGGCTTTTAATATATTTCAAATGACTAGCTCATTTTCAGTTTCTTCTCAATGTCGTTTACATAAGCTCTGAAAGTCTTATCCGTTTGAATCAAATCTTCTACCGTTTGACAAGCATAAATCACTGTAGAGTGATCTCTGCCACCAAAGAAGGCGCCGATAGTTTTCAAAGAAGATTTCGTCATCCCTTTTGATAAATACATAGAGATCTGACGGGCCTGCACGATTTCCCTTTTACGGGTAGGTGCTTTTAATAAATGTACCGGAACCTCAAAGTAGTCACAAACCAGTTTCTGGATATAATCCATAGAAACCTCTTTCGTGGTGTTTTTGATAAAGTTCTTCAACATTGACTTAGCCAGCTGCAAATCAATTTCTTTCTTGTTCATCGTAGATTGTGCCAATAGTGAAACCATTGCACCTTCCAGTTCACGAACGTTGTTGTCGATATTATTGGCTACATATTCTACTACTTCATCAGGAAGATCGATTCCGTCAGCATACATTTTCTTTCTTAAGATCGCGATTCTGGTTTCTAATTCAGGGATCTGAAGATCTGCTGAAAGGCCCCATTTGAAACGACTCAATAAGCGTTCCTCTAAACCTGTAAGGTCTTTTGGAGACTTATCAGAAGTGATAATGATTTGCTTACCTGATTGGTGTAAATGGTTGAAGATGTGGAAGAAGATATCCTGAGTTTTCTCTTTTCCGGCAAAGTTGTGAATATCATCCATGATGATCACGTCCATTGCCTGATAGAAATTCACGAAATCATTGATGGTATTGTTTTTCAATGATTCTACAAACTGCTGACAGAACTTTTCACATGATAAGTAGATCACTAACTTATCAGGAAGGTTTTGTCTGATTTCATTTCCAATCGCCTGAGCCAGGTGGGTTTTTCCCAAACCTGAAGCACCATAGATCATTAAAGGGTTGAATGAAGTTGCACCAGGTTTTGCCGCTACCGCATGTCCTGCCGAACGGGCAAGGCGGTTACAGTCGCCCTCTACAAAAGTATCAAACGTATAGTTTGAGTTCAGTTGTGGATCAACGTTCATCTTTTTCAATCCCGGAATCACAAATGGATTCTTAATGTCTCTGTTCACATTTACAGGAACCGGCATAGATTGTTTCCTGTTAGTTGAAGACATGCTTCCGTTTGAAGGCATATTAGTCGTATAAGGTAGTGCTCCATTTGTAGATTTATCTACCACTATATTATACTCTAAACGTCCTTCTGCGCCAAGTTGTTGTTTAACCGTTTTACGTAATAATGCCACGTAATGCTCTTCTAGCCACTCGTAGAAGAACAAACTAGGTACTTGTACAGTTAAAACGCTGCCATCCAGCTTAAGGGCTGATATCGGTTCGAACCAGGTCTTGAAGCTCTGGGCCGGGATATTATCCTTTATGATTTGGAGACAGTTATTCCATACTTGGGTACAAGTGTTTTGCATAGGTTCTCTTTAATTTTACGATTTTAAAAATCAAAACAGCGAATGGATCCGTTGTTTTGGGAGTGCGAAGATCATAAATTTTACTAACATTGAGGTGGAAAATTTCACCTTTTTCCTAACTCGCTCATTAGTAAATTCATACGGAGGTGATAACTTATTCCGACTGTGGATAACTACAAGATATCCACAAATAAAGATTTCCACATTTGAGCGTTTGGAGGAATTTTGCTCTAAATTACATTATTAAAATGAGATACCCTGAGCTAAATCAGAAAGAATAAAAGGAACAAATGGATCATTTGAAAACTGTAGTTCTGGTGACTGCGCTACTCCTGCTTTCAGGTTGTGGATTGTTTTTACGCAACCGGAAAACCCAACATGCAGGGATAGAAAAGTACGATTACGACCTCCCTGTGATACTTTATACCAGTACGGTACCGGAGTCTAAGCGCCTGGTCTTCCTGTTTTCAGGAGATGGAGGCTGGCTGGACTTTGAAGATGAACTAGCCGCTCAGTTTGCACAGAAGGGCTTTAATACCGTCGGTTTCAACACCAGAAACTACTTTTGGGAACAGCGTACACCGGAAGAGCTGGCCAAACATTTGTTACTCCTGTTGAGAACCTACCAGATGAAGTACCATGCGACTGAAATTTACCTCTGTGGCTATTCCTTTGGCGCTGATGTGATCCCCTTCGCCTATAACCGCCTTCCCTTCCGCGCCAAAAGAAGAATTGCCGGCATCCAGCTCTGCTCCCCTTTTGCAACGAGCGATTTTAAAGTCCGCAAAGTAGACCTCCTCAATCTTGGCGGAGACGACAAACCTTACAAGGTGATTCCGGAGCTGCAAAAGATTTCCATCCCTATCCTGTGTTATTACGGAGCAGATGAAAATCCGAAAGCCCTAAAAGACATGAAGCTGAAAAACTTCAAACTGATCCTCGTCCCAGGTACACATAGCTATGAATCCGTTGCCAGTCAAATGATTGTGTCCGGACTCTTGCAGATGACACCTTGATATCAAGATATAATGATCTCTAAAACATGGAATGATTGCCTTTAATGGGCATGATTTACGAAATTTAGGCTAAATTTGTCCCCATGAGTACTGTGGATTCCGCCAATGAAATTTTTGACAATGTCATCTCCTTTATCGAATATACCAATCAAAGCATCTTCCTGACCGGGAAAGCCGGAACCGGGAAAACGACTTTATTAAGAAAAATAAAAGAGACGACTGCGAAAAAGACGGTGATCGTTGCACCTACCGGTGTTGCGGCCATGAATGCCAAAGGTGTAACCATCAATTCCCTGTTTCAACTGCCTCCGGGCTCTTTCTTTCCGGGTGATGTAAACCTGGCCAGCTTAAGAGCTGGTGTAGTGTCTATCAAAAGTCTCCTTACAGAACTCAACTATTCAAAAGAAAGAAAAACATTATTGATGGAGCTGGAGCTGATGATCATTGATGAGGTGTCTATGGTGCGCTGTGACGTGATCGATGCAGTGGATGCGATACTCAGGATGGTCAGGAAAAATGATGCGCCCTTCGGTGGCGTACAGCTCTTATTGATCGGAGATCTTTTTCAATTGCCACCGGTCACTAAAAGAGAAGACTGGGAGTTGCTGAGTAAGATCTACCCTTCTCCTTATTTCTTTGAAGCCACAGTGGTGAAGCAAAATCCTTTATTACAGGTGGAGCTGAAACAGGTATTCCGACAAACGGAACCGGAATTTGTGGACATTCTGAATGACATCAGGAACAATCAGATCGGCGATGAAAGACTCGCGGTTTTAAACCAGCGCTTTGATCCTGCCTTTAAACAGGCCGAAGGTTCTAACCACATTATCATTACTTCTCATAATGCAGAAGCCAATACCATCAACAATGAGAAAGCAGATGAGCTGGAAGGCGAAGATTTTGTTTTCGAAGGTCAGGTAGAAGGTACTTTTAGTGCACAGGTATTACCGGTGGAGCAATCTTTACGCCTCAAAATAGGCGCACAAGTGATGTTCATTAAAAACGATACGGGCGAGGACCGGAAGTTTTATAATGGTAAAATTGGAAAAGTAAAATCAATCAAAGGAGAAGAAATCTATATCTCTTTTCCGGATGAGGAAGAAGATTTACTATTAGAAAGATCATCATGGCAATCATTTGAATACAAAGCGAATGAAAACAATGCCATTGTACAGCAACAGGTAGGTGAGTTTTTTCAATTCCCGATCAAATTGGCCTGGGCCGTAACTATTCATAAAAGTCAGGGCTTAACTTTCGACAGTGCCATTATCGATGCCGGAAACTCTTTTGTGTCTGGTCAGGTTTACGTGGCATTAAGTAGAGTGAGGACTTTAAACGGTCTGATTCTCCGTTCTAAGATCAATAAAGAAAGTCTGCGTTCCAATATCGAGGTCTTAAATTACATGAAGATTGGCAATGTGGATTCCTTATCGGATTTCCTTGCTGCTGCTCAGGAAAGATATATCATTCATTTGTTCAGCAGTGCTTTTTCTTTTAATGAACTGACGGAATCATTTGACAAGTTAAGTGCAGACCATGAGATCATGAAATCAACTGATCCGGAATTCCGTTCGATGATCGGTAACCTGAGCCGCTCTATTGAAGCGCTTCAGGAGGTTTCCATTCGTTTTCAATCTCAGCTGAGACAACTGCAAAAAGAACATGGTTTGAAAGACCCTATGGCCATTCATACCAGAATGGATGCGGCCTATAATTACTTTGCCAAGGAACTGACTTTACAGGTGATCAATCTTTTGAATAAACATATCCGTACGAAACCGAAAAACAAATCAGATCAGAAACTGGTGGCTTTGTTTACACAACATCGTTTGGTAGCAGATCATAAGATTTTCAAAATACGGGCAGCGACCGAGATTGCCGCGAAAGCTGAAAACTGGGAAAATCAACATGAGCTGATGAAGAAGATTCAGGATCTTTTGAAAAAGAAAATGAACACGCCTGGTGCGACACAAAATGCCACCACCATGCAATTGTTCTAAGGCTTTTCTTTTAAGATTTGTCTTAGGCCTGTCCTTTCTTTTTCACCATGATGTTTACACGGTACACGAAGAAAGCACAAATTAAGATCAGTACCGAAACGATGATTCCTAAGGTATCGTAATGTTGCAGCGGACTACTTTTCGTTTCCTGTGTCACAATTAATCCGGCACAAAGAGCAGCGATACCGCCTGCAACTTGTTGCATTGAGGCATTTACGCTCATGAACGCTCCCCTATCCTGCTGATCCGGAATACTCATCGTTAAGGTCGTTGCCGGAATCATTCTGCTCATGATGCCCATAAAAAGAACCATGTTTAAGACCACAACCTGCCATAATGGAATTGGTGTCAGATTGGTATAAATCAGGATCATGACTATGGCAAGTAAGGAGCCTGCACAAAATATCATAAACTTATCCAGCTTATCACTCAATTTCCCGATCAGGGGCATAATGATGATGGAACCGATTCCGGTAAACATAAACACCATCGGCAGTTCTTCCTGACTGATATTGATGTTATTGATCAGGTAAGCACTTCCAAAGGGCATCAGCATGAAACCACCGACACTTAAAGAGGCTGTGGCGAGAAATCCGGTTTGATAAGAAGGATTAGATACGGCATGCCAGAGGTGTAAAAAGGGGTTTTTATCGGATTGAATGGCCAGGTGTTTGTCGATTGGTTTCACTTTAAAGACAACCGTAAGGGCGATAGCAACTGCCAGGATTACAATCATGTAGAAGGCGGCATGCCAGCCCCAGATATTGGCCAGATAAAGGCCGATAGGAATTCCTAAAATCTGACTGGCGGCAAAGGCCATTTGCACAAATCCCATCACTCTTCCGCGCTGGTGGACGGCAAAAAGATCGGTTACGATAGTCATGGAAATCGCGCCGATAACGCCGCCAAAGAGGCCGGTTACAATTCTGGCACCCAACAGCATTTCGTAGGTGGTAGACATGGCGCAGCATAAAGTTCCTACGATAAATCCGGTGTAAAAAAACAACAACAGCTTCTTACGGTCGAATTTGTCGGCAAAACCGGCTGCCAGAATTCCTGAAGCACCGGCGCTAAAAGCGTAAGAAGAAACCACAAGGCCGAAACCTTTCGGGGTAATTGTCAAAGATTTCATCAGAAAATCGCCCAATGGGGCAAGTACCATGAAATCCAGCACGATGGTAAATTGTAATAAAGCCAGTAAGACAATGACAAGTTTTTGATAACCAGAAAACGGTGGGGCAATCTGGCTGGGTATCGTTTGATCCATTATAATTTGGAGGTTTTAATTATTGAAGCTGGGGGTCTATCGGATATGCTGAGGCCCCCTGAATTTAAGTTAGTTCTTCGCATTGGTAACCATGCTGGCTTACCAGGGCAATCACATCGTTTAATTGCAACTCATTTGAAACTATTCTGAGTACACAATCCACGTCTTCCTGATCTACGGTCCAGTGGTTAATTTCATGCTTTTGCATCAGTTGCGTCATAAATTGTTTGTCACTTTCCGTGCGGATATTTGTTTTAAATAGCAACACGCTTAATCCATTAATTTCCATGTTGGTGAGTTGTTTTTTTAATAGGTTGGTAGGTTATTTTTTAAATGCTTTCAATACTAAATCAAAACTGCTCCAGAGGATTTCATCGGTCAGGATGAAGGGCCTGCCGCCAATGCTGCGTCCCTCATTATGAAAACGAACCAGCGCATACAGCGGGCCAAAAGCGACCGACCAATAGGTTTCCATAGGCATCTCATCGATTTCTCCTTTTGCTACCGCCTTGTCCATAAAGACACCAAGGGTTTGTTTAAAGGTTTCTGTCATGGATTCGAAAATCTTTTCCTGATAGGTGGAGGTTCTCAACTGTTCAATCATTTTGCAGGACAAAGGGTTTTCCAACATACTCTTTGCGCGATGTTTCCATTGATGTCTCAATCCATCGGCAAAAGAAAAGTCCGGATCAAAGCCTTCCAGCATCATTGCGCTCAGTTTTTTGGTTTCTTCGAGACCGATCTGGAGGATCAGGTCGTCCTTATCTTTATAGTAAATGTATAAAGTGGCCACAGAAATACTGCATGATTTCGCTAGTTTAGCCATGGTAAAGCCTTCAAAACCGACTTCCACCAATAGTTCCACCGCTTTCGCTTTAACCAACTCTATTTTATTTACGTCTCTGATTCTCATGGATTGCTGATCTTGTTCTTCCCCTTTCAGACCTTATTCATTGTTTGTCCTTAGCTTTTCTGACCTTATTCTTAGGTTTTTCTGATTGGGCTGCAAATGTAAATGAATATTCATTTAGTTATGATAAAAGATTAAAAAAAATGATTGGCTATAAAAAAACCCGGCGCTTTACAGGCCAGGTTAGTTCATTTGATACTTTAAGCTGTATCTTTTTAGCTATTTCTTATCCCTCAATGGCTTCTGCAAGACTAGAGCCATCCTTGGTTAGTACTTCAAAATGATTGTCTTTTGACAACTTTAATAACTGATGGATGAAGGCCGTAGCATTAGGATAAACGGTCTTATCAAACTTTAAAATAGTTTCAATCTTATTTACTGCATTTACATACTCGTCAATTACTTCTTTTTGATTCATAACGTTTTTGTTTTTAAGGTGAGATTTGACTAAGGAGACACAAAATCCAAGCCAGGGCGATTTGTTTTTGTATCATATTCCTGTTACGCTTTCGGGAAACTCTTTAGTTGATTATCCAGGGCGTTTTTAGGGGTATAAAACTTAGCATGAGAATATTACGCTGATCAGCTCTTCTTTAAACTGTCTGCTAAAGCACTCATCAAAAGAAAGGAATCATAAGAAGGGAACTGCGGGCAGTATATACCAAAAATGATTCAAACCTCCCTACGTATAAACCGTATACTCCGGGAAATTTGAATCATTTGAAAATACTATTGCAATACTTAAGATTAAGCTTGTGCAGTTAAATCTGCATTGGCTTTTAAGAATTCAAAATACTTGTCTTCTTCACCATAAAAGATACCATCTGGTTCTAATAAGTAAGCTTTCAAAAGATAAGCTTTAGCTTTTTCTTTATCGCCTTGCTCCAGGTAACATTCTCCTAAACGCAACATGATGAAAGGATTAGTATCTACATCTTCTTTGGTATTGCTTTTTGCAGTTTCGAAGAAGCTCAGTGCGGTTTTGAAATCATCCTGAAGAAAGTAAGCATCTCCAATAGAAGCATTTAACCAAACACTTTGTATATATTGATTCTGAGGCTCAGGAATTAAAGCTAAAGCTTCTTCCCAGGCTGCGATGGCACTATCAAAATCATCCTCATCAATATATTCATTTCCACTTTCTGAAAGCTTTAGGATTTCATCCGCTACCTCGGTAGAAAGCTCAGGGGCTGCACCCGTTACTTTTTCTTCACTCATAATCTTATCTTTAAATTTTCAGGCATCACAGAATGCCCGTTACAATTACAATATTCGGCTTTTTTTGGGGGAATCCCATTCTCCAGCAGATTTTCTCTATTAATTTCGGCTGGATATCCCTAAATACACCCGATTTACCGATATGTTTTTAAGCTATAAAGAATTACCTTTGGCCGCTTAATACATTAACATACAAACAAGTTTGAAAAAAGTTCTTAAAATTGCGGGAATAACGCTTTCCGCTATCGTATTGCTCTTATTTATTACCCCCTATCTGATGCCTAAAACCATTTCCCGTACGGTGGAAAAATGGGTGAACGGAAATATCAAAGGAGAAGTCAGGTTTGAAGACAGTAGTCTTTCGTTTTTCAGACATTTTCCTTCCTTAACATTAAGTCTGCATAATTTTACGCTAAAAGGCTCTGCTCCATTCGAGAAGGACACTTTATTGTACACCAAAGAGCTTGCTTTCCGGGTAGATCTGAGTACGGTTTTCTCTAATGAGATTAAAATTGATCAGGTTTTTATCAATGAGGCCAATATCAATGTGAAAGTAGATGAAAAAGGAAATGCCAATTACAATGTGTATGAAAGCAAACCAGATACGACACAACAAGCAACAGAAAGCAGTAATACTGCGATTAAAATCGAAGGGATCTTCATTAAAAAGAGTAACCTGAGTTATAACGATCAATCTGTACCGATGTTGATCAGCGCGAAAGGGCTAAATTATTCCGGACAAGGCGATTTTAGCAAAGCGATCTTTGATTTGAAAAGTCAGGCCAATATTGACAGTCTGGATGTGGTTTATGCCGGTTCTCCTTACTTATTGGGTAAAAAGATCAATGCTAAATTGCTGACGAAAATCAATACCAATTCCCTGGATTTGATGTTTGATGAAAATGATTTACAAATCAACTCTTTACCTATTCATTTTGTAGGCCGTTTCTCCTTCATTAAAGATGGTTACGACATCAACTTTAAAACCAAGGCTAAAGAAACTGACCTTCATAATATCTTTTCGGCTTTGCCTGCTGCAATTGCCAACCGCGTAGAAAAAACAAATATCAAGGGTTACGCAGAAATCGAGGCTTCTTTAATCGGTAAATATCTGGCCAAAAGTAACACCATGCCTACCGCGACTTTCAACATGAAAATTCGCGACGGACAGATTTCCAACCCTAAGGCACCTGAGTCTATCAGTAAATTATACCTGAATTTACAAACCCGTTTACCCAGCTTAAATATGGATAGTCTGACCGTTAATATGGACAGCTTATATTTCAATATGGGTAAAGATTATGTGAGTTCTGTTGTGAAATTAAATGGTTTGGTGACGCCAGAAATCTATATCAAGACGCATGCTTCTATAGATCTGGAGAAATGGGGCAAGATTTTTAGCCTGGATCTGATCAGAGGTCATTACGATTTCGACTTACATGCTGATGGTAAATACAGTAAAAAAGTGGTTAGAAGCGGCATTAGAAAAGTGGATACCGTGATTGCTACCATCCCTAAATTCCAGCTGACTTCTAAAGTGAGCAATGGTTATTTCAAATTTGCTTCCTTACCTGCCGCGATTGACAAAATCAATTTCAGTATCAATGGAAGTAATCCGGATGGGAATTACAAAAACACCAAACTAGACATCAGCGAGATCAATATACAGGCACTGAGTAGTTATATCAGAGGATCGGCAAAACTGCAAACCGCAGAAAACATGCCGGTTGATGTGCAACTCAAATCTATGGTCAACTTTGCAGAAATCAAGAATTTCTATCCTTTAAAGGATTTGGAATTGGATGGTCAGCTGAAGGTAGACCTGCAAAGTAAAGGCGGTTACAATAAGCTTAAAAAGCTATTCCCCGTAACTACAGCATCGATTCAACTGGCAAATGGCAGAATTAAAACGGCACATTTCGACCAGCCTTTAGAGCAAATCGTGATTGATGCGGATCTGGTAAACAAAGACGGTAAATTAAAAGGTACGCAGTTAAATATCAAACCTATCTCTTTCCAGATGGCCGGACAGCCTTTTATGCTGAAAGCTGAGGTGAAGAATTTCGAGAATGTGGCCTATAACATCAGTTCAAAAGGAACGATTGACATTGGGAAAATGTACCAGTTATTTGCCATCAAAGGATATCAGGTGAAAGGCTCGATTTTCACGAATGTTTCTTTTAAAGGATTACAAAGCGATGCGATGAATGGTCGTTATCATAAATTGAATAACCGTGGTCGCGTGGTGGTGAAATCACTGAACCTGGAATCGGATATGTTCCCGAAAACATTCCTGATTAAAAACGGGGTATTCTCTTTTGCGCAGGATAAGATGAAGTTTGAAAACTTTCAGGCCAGTTATGGTCAGTCTAACATCAGCTTGAAAGGTCATCTGGGCAATGTAATCAATTACGCCCTGTCTGATCAGGCAAAACTAACCGGAAACTTTACGATGCAAACCAAGGCCTTGTATGCGGATGAGTTTATGGCCTATAATGGCGTTCCTGTAGAAGCAAGCGGCAAACCGATGGCTAGTAATGGCGTGATCATCATTCCGGACAACCTGAATGTGGAAGTTAACGCAAATGCGGGCACTGTTTATTACAATGACCTGAAAATTAAAGATGCAAAAGGCACCCTGGCACTAAACAACGGGGTTATGTCTTTAAAGCAGGCTAGTTTTAACATGATTGATGCGCCGGTTGTCATGGATGCGACGTATAAGAGTTTAAGTCCTAAATCAGCAATTTTCGACTATCATTTGACAGCCAAAGAATTCGACATTGCGAAAGCTTATAAAGAGATCAAATTGTTCCGTGAACTGGCTACTTCTGCCGGAAAAATGAAAGGGGTAATCGGTTTAGATTATCAGCTTTCCGGTAAACTGAACAAAGATATGTTCCCTGTTTTCCCTTCGCTAAAAGGTGGCGGTGTGCTTTCTCTAAAGAAAATCAGCATGAGCGGATTTAAGTTGATGAATGCGGTAGGAAAAGCCACAAGACGCGATAGTTTAAATAATCCGGATCTTTCGGAGGTTAACATTAAAACCACGATCAATAACAACATCATTACGATTGAAAGGTTCAAAATGCGTGTTGCAGGATTCAGACCTCGTTTTGAAGGTCAGGTGAGCTTTGATGGCAGGTTAAACTTAAGCGGCAGATTAGGTCTCCCTCCTTTCGGATTGATCGGCATTCCATTGAGCATTACCGGAACTCAGGATAAACCAAAGGTTGCACTCAAAAGAAACAAAGACGCGAAACTGGAAGAAACTGAAGACGAGGGAGAATAACAATCCCTGGTTAACCAGAATGATTTTGACCTTATAAAAAAGCCTCCGAAAAGTATTTAAACTTTTCGGAGGCTTTTCTTTTTCAATAACGGATGAGCAGAACCTTTTATAAAGATTTTGGTCGGTCTGCGGGATTTACACCCCAGGTTTTAGAAGGTTTGCTGCCCATAAACAAGGTCAGCGTTGCACCTGCAACTAAATCCTTGTGCAACAGGTAAGATTTCTTGTAAGGCTTACCATTCAACATTGCTTTCTGAATGTATTTATTATGCTTGCTGTTATTGATAGTTTTCAATTGAAACTTCTTGTTCCCTGGTAACTCAATTACCGCCTCATTTACAATAGGGGAACCGAAAACATAAACTCCATTGGCAGGATTAACCGGGTAAAAGCCCATGGCAGAAAACACATACCAGGCAGACATCTGACCTAAATCCTCATTCCCACATAGTCCGTCCGGCTTATTGGTATATAAAGAGTCCGTGATCTTACGTACCAGATCTGCGGTTTTCCATGGTTGTCCGGCAAAAGCATATAAATAAGGAATGTGGTGATTAGGCTCATTTCCCTGCGCATACTGGCCAATTAAGCCCGTAATATCCGGTGAACCGCCTTCTCCCATTTCAGAACTCATGCTAAATAAGGTATCTAGTTTTTTGGTAAAAGGACGTTCACCACCAAATAAAGCGATCAATCCTTCAGGATCCTGAGGAACTAACCAGGTATATTGCCAGGCGTTTCCTTCGGTATAGTCATCTTCACGGTGTTTCGAAGAAACCGGGTTGAAAGGCGTACGCCATTGGCCGTTTTCCAGTTTACCACGCATGAAATTAGTTTGGGTATCAAAATATTTGCTGTACAATTTCGCACGCGCAGAGAAGTATTTATAATCGGCCTCTTTGCCCATTTTCTTCGCCATTTGGGCGATGCTCCAATCGTCGATGGCATATTCCAGACCTTTGGCAACAGACTCAATGACGCGTTCAGAAGGAATGTATTCCAGCTTTGCTGCATAATCAATACCTTCTACTTTTTGCATCGCAGAATGCTTGATTGCTTCGTAAGCCAGATCCACATCAAAGCCTTTAAATCCTTTCAGGTAAGCATCCACAATAATCGGGACCGCATGGTATCCAATCATCGTATTTGTTTCATTTCCCATCAAATGCCATACTGGTAATTTACCTTGCTGCTGATAAATCGCTAAGAAAGAGTTGACCACATCCGACACTTTATCCTGGTGTAGGATCGTAAATAAAGGGTGGTAAGCACGGTAAGTATCCCAAAGAGAAAAGGTGGTATAGTTGGTAAATCCAGGGTTATGGTATACCTTTTTATCGGTTCCTCTGTAATCGCCATTCACATCATCAAATATAGACGGCGCGATCATGGTATGGTATAAAGCGGTATAAAAGGTCTTTTTAGTCTCTTCATCGGCAGTGATCTTTACTTTCGACAGTTCCTTTTCCCATTTATGATCCGCGGCTTTGTGTACCTGATTGAAATCCCAGCCCGGAATTTCGGCAGCGATATTGGCTAACGCATTTTCGTAACTCACCGGAGAAAGTCCGACTTTAAGCTTTAAGACTGCCTGATTAATCGCGTCGAAATGCAAAACAGCTTTTACTCCTTTACCTTTCAATTCTTTATCATTTTTCATCATGCTACTGCTGTCAGATAGTGCTAAAGAAGTCAGTGGCTGAGACAGTTTTACGGCAAAATACAGGCGTTGGTCATTGGCCCATCCTTTAGAAAGACGGTACCCTACCAGCGTAGTTGCATCTAACTGTTTCACATAAGTTTCTACCGGAGTATCCCATCCTAAACCTGCTTTGAGGTCTAACATGACATGGGGTTGAGTCTGCTCTTTTTCGAAAGTGTATTGGTGAAAACCTACCCTTTCAGAACTGGTCAATTCTGCTTTAATCTTGTATTTATCCAGCATCACGCTGTAATATCCTGCTTTCGAAACCTCATGGTCATGAGAAAAAGTAGACACATAATTCTGTTGTGCAGGACCTGTGGCCGGCATCACCAGAATATCATTCAGGTCGCCGATTCCGGTACCACTCAAATGAGTATGTGAGAAACCAATAATGGTATTACTGGCATAATTGTAACCGCTACACCAGTCCCAACCACCAAAAACATTAGTTGGGCCCAGCTGAACTGCACCGAAAGGGACGTTAGCGCCAACAAACACGTGGCCATGAGCCGCAGAGCCAATGTGTGGATCTACGTATCTGGTAAGTCCGTTTTGAGCAAAAACCTGCCCTACAGTAAGCAGCATGCCCAGAAACAAAAGGTATTTACGCTTCATTATTTCTTAGTATATAGTAAGTGAATATAGTCCCGAATATACAAATATTTGTCGTCCGGAAAACTTATCTACGCCTACATCGACAAAAAAAACCGAGCTATAACCTAAAGCTATATCTATTTAGCAATAAAAATAAGCCCTGGAGCTTAGTCGGCAGGAACTGCCAGTAAAATACTCAAAGGATAATGATCAGACAGCTGATCGGTCACCGCATCTTTCACCATAATTGGTTTCGTTGCGCTTTTCTGCAAATCGGAAGAAACAAAGATATAATCGATTCTTTCTTTTGAGGAATCCGGAACCGGGCCGAAAACCAGGCTGGGATAACTAAAATTGAAACCTTTGACTTTCATAGACCAGGTATCTACAAAACCTTTCTGAATCAGGTAAGCAGGCACTTCATAATCGAGTTGGCCATTGCTGGTATTACTCAGTTTACTCGTACTATCGCTGCTCAACATCGGCGTTAAACGGCCATGTCGGTTATAACTCATGCTGTCTGTTGCCGCAAGGCTATTCATATCACCCAGAATCAGGGTCTTTTTGGAGATAGACCAGCGTTCCAGGCTATCGGTTATAGTAGCCACCTCTTCCCTCCTTTTCTCATGGCGAAAAGGCGATAAATGAACCACTACGAAATTGAAGTCTTTAATTTTTGCAGCCATAAAACCATGGTGCATCCCTTCAATTACTCTTTTGACATCAGTGATTGGATACTTCGAAGAAATACCGACGGCATAACCTTTTTCTTTAGCCAGAGCAGTATAAGGATGGCCAATTGCTGCTCCTAATCCCTGTAATTCTGCTGTAGTAATATTTACCAGTTCCTGATAAGCAATGACATCGGCTTGCTGAACTTTTGCCCATTCCACGAACCGCGCTTTACGGTCGGCCTCAGACTCGAAATAATTGTAAACGTTATAAGAAATGATTTTGAGTGCTGTTTGGGCTTGTAACAACTGTGCAGTACTGAACAGCAAAAAAAGAAAAAGGATAATTCGCTTCATATCGCCTAAAATAGGAGAATATTTAGAGAATGATCCATTTCCTTTTGAAAATTATGCGGTTTCTTATGAAAAAAGAAGGGAAATTAACTAGCCAAAAAGCGGAGAACTTAAATACCGGTCACCCCTGTCGCAGGCAATAAACACGATTAGTCCGGAGCTCAGTTCTTCTGCGAGTCTTAGCGAACAAGCCAGGGCACCGCCGCTACTCATTCCTGCAAAAATCCCTTCCACTTTAGCCAGTTTCCTGGTCATTTCTGTGGCTTCATCCTGAGAAACATCCATCACGCGATCTACTCTGGAAGCGTCAAATATCGCAGGCAGGTATGCTGCCGGCCATCTCCGGATTCCAGGGATAGAAGACTCTTCAGTTGGCTGACAACCTACAATTTGTATCTCCGGATTCTGCTCTTTTAAGAACATAGAATTTCCCATGATACTCCCCGTAGTCCCCATAGAGCTCACAAAATGTGTAATCTGCTGGTTGGTATCTCTCCAGATTTCCGGACCGGTAGTTTTATAATGCGCCAGATAATTGTCTGGATTGGCAAACTGGTTCAACAGGAAATAACCCTCCTGCGTGCCTTTTTCTTCGGCATAATCCCTGCAGGTTTCTATCGATTCCAGCAAGGTCACTTTTGCCCCATAAGCCTCCATAGTCAGGGTGCGCTCTCTGGTAGAATTCAAAGGCATCACCAATTCAATCTCTATCTCATAAATACTGGCGATCATGGCCAATGCGATTCCTGTATTTCCGCTGGTCGCTTCGATCAGCTTCGTTCCTTTTTTGATGTCTCCGCGTTCTATTGCAGAGCGAATCATGTTCAAAGCGGCCCTGTCTTTTACGCTTCCGCCAGGATTATTACCCTCTAATTTTGCGAAAATCTTCACATTCGGGTTGGTATGTAATTTCTGAATCTCTACTAAAGGCGTATTTCCTACAAATTCTATGATATTTGCCATGATGTTTAGTCTTTTTGTTTGGTATCGATAACTTTAATGGACGATTGGTGATAAACGGTGGAGTTTGAAGGCACCGTTTTGGTAAGCCAGACGTTTCCGCCAATGATGGAATTTTCACCGATTACGGTTTCTCCACCCAGGATGGTTGCCCCCGAATAAATGATCACATGATCTTCAATTGTAGGGTGACGTTTGATATTGGCCATGTATTTTTCTACGCTTAATGCGCCCAGGGTAACCCCCTGATACAACTTCACATGGTTGCCGATAATCGTGGTTTCTCCGATTACGATACCCGTTCCATGGTCAATGTATAAGTATTCTCCGATTTTAGCACCAGGGTGGATGTCAATTCCCGTTTGCGAATGCGCGTATTCTGTCAGGATTCTTGGGATTAAAGGCACTTCAGCAATCAATAAAGCATGCGCAATGCGATACATGGAAATCGCCATAAAACCAGGGTAGCTGCGAATAATCTCAAACTCGCTTTTCGCCGCGGGGTCACCGGTTAAAATAGCTGAAATATCAGTATTCATCTTTCGGTACAACTCCGGCAATCCTTTAAAAAAGCTTTTAGAAATCAGCTCATTATTACAGTGAACGCAGGCTTTTGTCGAATTTAACAGGCTGGTCAACTCTAATTCCAGGGAAGCAAACTGGTGCTGAATTTCCTGCAATGTATATTTCGGAAAGGTAGAACGTTCCGGGTACACCATATTCATCAGATTATTGGCCCATTTGGCAATGATCTCATTAGAAGGCACAGCTTCTACATGGTTCTGTTTATTGAAAATATGAAGATAAAATTCTTCGCTCATCTTAGATTTTATTACTGTTTTGTTTGAATTCGTAAAGGAATGAAAATTATTACAAATAAAAAGAGGAGATAACTGATTTTAAGGCAGAACCTGTCCTTATGACTTAAGGGTTAACAAATTTTAAAGCTATATTCGCGTAGAAACTATTTACATTAAAGCTATTTCCCAGAAATATGTCCGAAGCATTTGAAATACTATATTTCTTCAATACCCCTTTCAATTCTTTAGTCGAGATTAAACGACGCAATTTTGATTCAGAAAGTGATCCTTCCAAGGTGTTTTTCTGGATTCTCTACGAAAAAAAGACCCATAGAATTTATCCATTGCAATTTATTTCCATGATTGACGAACCTTTAGTACAGGAACGTGTTTTTAAACAAGGAACTTTTTCCTTTAATGAAGAAGAAGGGACCTTATTAAACAGCAGTGATAAAGCAAAAATGGTCCTTACACGGATGCCAAACTCCACCATGACCCGATTATTGAAAATCAGGATTGAAGAGTTTTTGCTCACACTCGATAAACAAACAGAGAAACAATTAGAAAAACTACTGTAATATGCGAAAATGGCTCTTGATATTCTTCCTGCTTCCCGTTGTATTTATAGCTTGTAACCGGAACAAAATAGTTAAGATAGAAAGAGACATTAGTATTACACCGAAAAACTCCGTTACCAGGCTGGCAGTAGACAGCCTGCAAATGGAGCATTATATTGAAGCACAAAAACTAACGGATAGCGCTGCCCAGTATCTCAGGAACTTTTACAATAGCCGGAACTTTCAGTTCGCCTGGCTGGGGGAAAAAGGATTGACAGAACAGGCACGCGTCTTTTATCAGTTGAATAAAGATTACGTGGACAATTTCCGCGACAGTTCTCTGCTAAACCGGGACCTCGACAAAAAGATGGAGCTGTTGATGAAGGAAGATACGACCTTCAAAAAGGCGGATAGCAGTCTGGCCCATCTGGAATTGCAGTTGACCAGTCATTTCTTCAACTATGTGGCCACTGCCTATGAGGGAAAAGTAAATCCGGAGGTCATTCAATGGCATATTCCGAGGAAAAAGCTAAGTGCCGTGGTCTTACTGGATTCCCTGATGGCCAACAAGAACCCTACCTCAGAAGACTGGGAGCCTGTAAATCAACAATACAAGCAGCTTAAAAAAGAACTTCAACGTTATTATACGCTCCAGCAAGCCGGGAACTGGAAAACAATTCCAATCGGGGCGAAGAAAAAATATCAATTGGGTGACACCGGAGTTACGGTGAGCCTGGTAAAACAACGTTTACAAGCGTTGGGAGATACCTCGATCAAGGACAGCCTACCTGAATTTGATGCAAAGCTTAAAACAGCGGTCAAGTCTAACCAACAACAATATGGACTTCGGAGCAGCGGAGTAATTGATGCATCATTACTAAAAGAATTAAACGTTCCCATCCAGACCCGCATTGAGCAATTGCTGATTAATCTGGAACGGATGCGCTGGATGCCTACTATGCCTGATGGAAAAATGATTCTGGTTAACATTCCGGAATACCAGCTCCATGTTTTTGAAGATCACAAACAGGTATTAAATATGGGTATTGTGGTGGGGAAAGCCGCCAATAAGACCGTTATTTTCAGCAACAAGCTTAGAAACATTGTGTTTAGCCCTTACTGGAACATCCCTGCAAGCATTGTACGCGCAGAAATCCTTCCGGCGATGAAGCGGAACAGCAATTACTTAAGGAGTAAAAATATGGAGCAAACGGGAACCAGCAATGGACTTCCAATGGTTCGTCAGAAACCCGGAGATAACAATTCGCTGGGTCGAGTAAAGTTCCTTTTCCCAAACAGTTACGACATCTATTTCCATGATACTCCTGCAAAATCATTGTTTGCGGAAGAGAAACGCGCGTTTAGTCATGGTTGCATCCGACTGGCACAACCGGTTAAATTAGCGGATTATCTATTGGCGGATCAACCGCAGTGGACACCGGAAAAGATTGCTAAAGCGATGAAAAGCACTAAAGAGATCTGGGTTGCCTTGAAGAAACCGGTTCCTGTCTTTATTACTTATTTCACTGCCTGGGTAGATCAGGATGGTCGTTTAAATTTCAGGGACGACATCTATGGTCATGATCAGAAAATGGCGGAACAGCTATTCCTTGCGGCAAAGTAAGGGATCAAATCACCCGAAAGCACTAACTACTCCGTATTCCGCAACCTGGTTCAGAAAAAACAGGGCACAAAAAAAAACTGCCCTTGAGGGGCAGTTTTCACAATTTATATTGAGGAAATTTAGATCACCTTAACATTTACTGCATTAAGACCTTTACGACCTTCTTCAACATCATAAGAAACTTTATCGTTCTCACGGATGTCGGCTAATAAGCCAGTTGAATGAACAAAGATTTCACTTTCGCCCGAGTTTGGAACGATGAATCCGAAACCTTTAGTTTCATTAAAAAATTTTACTACTCCTTCTTGCATTGTGTTTTTTATTATAATTAATAGGACAAATGTAAGTATAAATAATTGCAATTCAGTCATTTCATCAAATATAATTTCATTAATACCTAAATTTCATGGTGATATAAGGGTAATACCCCTCTTTTGAGTAGGCCATTTGGGCCTGAATTACCGCTAAAACCGCTGGCGCATAGTACAATCCGCCGCCATAGCTATAATGCCATAACTCAGAGCGATCATCCTTCGTCCAGACCCTTCCAGTGTCAAAAAAGGCCGTTATTCCAAATTGTCCGGGTAAAATATAGCCGCCAACATTGGCAATTTTGGTCCGGAGTTCCAGATTATTGTATAAACTATGTTGTCCGCCGAAGCGAAAAGAGCGGAAGCCTAATAAATTTCCTTGTCCACCGATATAATTTGACTGATAAAAAGCCTGATTTCCGAAAGTTAGTCCGCCACCGGTCCTATTTGCCAGCACAAAACGCTTAGAATTTCCCAGTCTTTGGTAAAAAGTATAGCTGGCCAGGAGCTGAACGGAAGATTCTGCCGCCCGGTTTAAGCCTCCATAAAATCTCAGCTTCGTATCTATATAACTTCCGGAGGAAGGCAAGACCTCATTATTCCGGGTATTGCGGGTAAAACCAACTTTCAGACCGGCGTACCATTTATCCTGACTAACCGTGGCGCTATCTGGCGAATGCAGCAGATCGCTGTTATTAATGAAGCGGTCGTTATTGTCATCCCGGTTGAAACGGTAATACTGTAAGCTGGGGCCAAGGCTCCAGGTGTTCTTGTTGCTGCGCCACCTTAAAGCAGGATCAAAATCATACAAACTAAACCTTGCCCTATAGTATAGTATATAGTCGCCTACTTTATCATAAGGTGTTTCATTCCCTAATCCAAAGAAGTTCTGCGAATTCTCCGGTGCAAAAGCAGTCGCCTGCAACACAATATCTGCCTTTCCTAAAGCCTGAAACCATTCGCTGGAATAGTTGAAGCTAAAAGCATTGGTCTTAAAAGAATGCAGGAAAGAAAAGGAATGAATATTTCCGAAAGGCAATTTCCGAAAGCCCGGGCTCATTATTTTATAGGATAAGCCCGCAGAAAGGCCATCGTCGGCATTAAAACCAGCATTGAGCAAAGTCATGGTTCGCGAATACAAATCTGTGGGCACGTAATGTGTATTATTGGTATCGTTGTCCAGATGTTTAATTAATCTGGAATCAGATCCGGAATAAGTAATCCCCTTTTCCATACCATAAAATGGAACCCGACGTTTGGCATCCAGCACATGATACTGTTTCTCACCCTCCCCGTTCACCATACGAAGGCGGATATTGGAGTTTTTATTGTTGAGCACAACACGATCGTCCCCATCCCTAACGTACAATCTAATCTCCTTAGTTACCGAGGGATCATAATCCCGCTTAAAAATCTGTTCTCCAGCCTGGCCATTCTTATCGAGTTTTTTTAAACTGACCCTTAGTCCGGCAGCACCCTGATCACTGATCTCTACCAATTCATTTTTATTGCTCCCCTGAACATCCACAATCCGGTTCATAAAGCGGTAATAACCCTTCATGATTTCCGGCAGGGCCGATCTTCTCAATTTCAACTGGGCCATTAGCTGATCATGACGTAAAGAATAGCTGGGTTCCGGCAAGCGCTTTAGTGCATGTTCAAACACCTCATCTGTCATAGAGGCGGCAAATTCCTGAACGATGCGGTTCCATTCCTCTTCCCCCATGGTGCCGAGAATCCGGCCATACATGCTTCGTCCTTCCCAAAAAAACCAATTGATATTTTGAACATTACGTTCATAGCCCTGAATCATGGGCAGCAGCCAGGAAACCTGTGCAAAGCGTGGAATTAAGCCTTCTGAAAGATAATAAACCATGTCGCGATCTCTTGGAACCACCACATAGCGGGTTCCCTCAGCGCTCTTTTCCGGAATCCAGCGCCATTGGTCCTCATGCCGGTCCCAATCTCCCAGCAAGTAATCCAGCGCTTTTGCTTTGAGCAGTAAAGGGGCATCCACGAAATTGTTATGGTTATCATTTAGTTTTCGCAGCATTTTCTCCGTATTGTCCGTATCCCCCTCAGGTTCTCTTTCTTCCAGCAGACAAAGACTATTTTCGAAAACCGGTGCAAACTCTCCGAGTACTTCATCCGGAAGCACCCAGCCAATCATCGGATTACTGTGTGGAATCAAGGCGGCATTGGCAAAAACCGGCACTACCAACGCAGAAAAAGGATGCTGTGCAGACATGTTGTCTTTCACAATATCCTTTGCAAAAGTGGCCTGTAATTCTAAAGGCAGCAATACTTCCGGGTATTTCTCTACGGAGCGCAATACCCATTCCTTTCCTTGCTTATCTACCATCCTTAAAGAATGGGTTTGATTTCCCCCACCTCTTTTAACCGGTGTAAGTCCCCCTTTAATCTGAGATAAACGGATCACCGGCACTTTGGTAGGGGCGGCATATTCTTTCCGGTAATTGTCACCAAAGAGAAAGCGGTGAAATTTTCCTACTTCATCATATTTAGGATAAATGCTGACGGTAATCGAGTCCTGCGCATGGCTACAAAAACCTGTAATCATCAACGCTGAAAAAAGTAAACGTTTGACCATATACTAATTATATAATATTATACCTTTTTGAAATGTCTTGAAATCCAAATCGCTATCATCCATTTCATCATTTTATTTCCTCCTTTTGTTAATGTAATTCAGACAAATAAAGATATCTCTTAAAATACCAGCCGGCTCTTGACCTGTGATAAGAAATAAATAATAATGAACAAAAAAAACGCAGTGCTGTTCATTGAATCTACCGATATTGAATCTCAAGAGAAAACCAAAATACCGATTGAATTGTTTTGGGAAGCATAGGCACATGGAACAAAAACTACCACAAACAGACCTTCTACCCTACCCTTCCTGCCCAACTATGGACGAGGGTCTCGTCAACGTACTCACAGACCTCTGTTTTCAGGAAGAAGAACGAGTACCTTCGGACCTGCTTTTTGTTTTCGGATCGAATGTAAAACACCAGGAAATTGCCACACTCATCTCAAAACTGATCGCGCAAAACGGGTTTAACCAGGTGATTATTACCGGTGGAATTGCAAATTTCGGAAACTCCTATCATCAAAACAGACCGGAATCTGAAGCCATTTATGCACATCTCCCGGAAAAACATAAACAGCGGAACATTATCCTGGAGACCAGCTCTAAAGATCTGTTCGAAAACATTGAGGAAGCAGAAAAACTAATTGATTTTGAAAAGGTAAAGACCATCACCTTCATCTGCCATGCTTATGCCAGTAAAAGAGCTTCCTTGTCTTTAAAAACATTTTTCCCGAACACCCGGATTTATTGCATTCCCTTTCCACTTCCCTCAGACCATAAAGACTTCCCGATCAATAGCGAGCATTGGTCTAAAACCAAGTATGGGCAAAGCCTGATCCTTGGCGAATACCTCAGAATCATCACCTATGGCAACAGAGGTGATTTCCCCCTAACCTCCGTACAAGCACATTTAGATCAGGTAGAACGATTACTCCTGAATAAATAGCGTAAATCCAGCACCAATTAGCTGCATTGCGCTTCCTGCCTGTTGCAATTCCTTGAAAATATTTTCAAAATTATGAGAAGAATTACATTCTTATTTGAGCAATTCAGGAAATCTTCGCACCTTCGTAAGACAAAAACCTGAGAATTATGTACCGTAGTATTGAAGATTTCCTGACAGAACGTAAAGAAGAAGAGTCAAATACCGTCAAACTATTTTCCAACCTCACCGAGGAAACAAAATCGGTAAAAATTCATGAAAACGTACGTTCCCTGGAGCGCCTTGCCTGGCACATCACCCAGACCCTTACGGAGATGGGTAAAAATGCGGGACTGTTTGAAACTGATCTTTTACACGAGCTTCCGATCCCTGCTACACTGCCGGAACTGATCGAAACTTATGTTGATTATAACACATTATTGATGCGTACCGTAAGGTTAAAATGGACAGATTCAAACCTGGACGACCTGGTGAATATGTACGGTGATCAATGGAAAAAAGGTAAAGTTCTTTCTATTTTAATCGCACACGAAAGCCACCACAGAAGTCAGATGACGGTGATCATGAGAATGCTTGGTTTAACTGTCCCTGGAATTTATGGTCCTTCTAAAGAAGAATGGGAAAGCATGGGCATGCCAGCATTAGATTAATCCATATAAAAACATATACATAAAACAGCTTTTATCCTAACCGGTAAAGGCTGTTTCCGATTATAAGGTAAAAACCCTGGAAGGTTTTTTTAAACTCCCCCCTTCCAGGTGTACTAAAGATCAAGGCTTAATAATCTGCCAGTTGGGGTAATGGGACATGATGCTCTTCAAACAGCTCTTTACAGCTTTTTGCACGTACGTCATAATTTGCTAGTCCACCAGTTTCCAATCCAAACAATCTTTCTAAAATACGGACTGTTTCGCAAGGGATATCTTTATCATCCCCAACCTGAAGTTTCCTGTAATTGTGAAAAGTATTGATAGAAGCGTTTATGATTTTTGGCATCAATTTCTTGATCAATTTGTGCTGATTGTAGGTCAGCTTCTCCATGCATTCATTAATCTTATACTTGTCCATAATAGCCGTTTAAAGTACACAGATCATTTCTAAGTAAACTTGTGGTCTTGCTCACCTGAACAACCACCACATTAACAAAACATTCTTTTTTACTCATCTTCATAGATTTTTTTTAAGTATTTTAATAAGTAACTTATTACGAGTCAATAAGCACAATACTGTCTTCTTATCCCATCATCAGTTGGGCTAAAAATTTCAAAAAACCAGAAGTCAATCATTCAGGATGACCAACCGGGCGGTTGGTGGTCTGATTAAATCAACAATATTAATGTTGAAATAAAGAGATCTCTTACTCAAAACTAAGTAGTTACCTTAAAAAAAACAAGAGCTAACGCAAAAAAAACTACATTTATCCTAAAATCTACGTTTACGGCATAGAAACGCAGAAAATAATTTATAAAAAATTATAAACAACTGATTAACAGCAGCAATAAATCAATCAGGGATCTGTTTTATAAATACCTTACCCAGGTGCTCATAATCTTTATCAAAATGATGATCCCCTGGAATAGTAACAACTTTCATCCCCTCTGCTGCAAATTTACTTTTGATTTTATCCCCTTCCGCTGCCCCAAAGATGGAAACCGGAATCAGAGGCATCATACTTTTCATGGCTGCAATCACCTGATATTGGTCTTTATTTTTCCCAAAGTTTAACCAGTAGATCAGCTGAACCTCAAAATCAGCCCTCACATCCGGAGAAAGTGCTATGACCGCCTTAAGGTTGGCTTTTAAATCAGCCGGCAACCTCACCGCGATAAAAGGAATCACCGAAGCGCCAAAAGAATAACCAGCCATAACCAGACTATTCTTGCCCGTAACCACAAGATAACGGCTTAATGCCTTATTGAGCTCTTTACTGGCCTCATCCGGGCTTTTAGCTTTCCAGAAGTATTTCCGGGCATCTAATCCGAGTACAGAAAAGCCTTTGGAAGCCAATTCCAGCGATAAAGACTGATCGAACCGGGTCCAGCCACCATCACCGGAAATCATAAAAATGAGGGGTAAATTGTTCTGCTGAGGGGCAGCAATCAGCGTCAATGGCAAAACAGGCTGTACGCTGTTAGCCCCCGGAGCAGCGCTACCACTGAGGAATAACAAGACCAGAAAAACCATCGCTACTCTCATCTGCTCAGGGTTTAATCACTTTGGCCAATACTGCGGGTACCTGCAGTAAATCGTAATCATGGTCGTAAATTAAATACCGGTTTTGCCATTCCGGCGCAAACTTTTCCTTGGCGGCACGAAGGCCTTTATAATGAGAAAATGACCTGATCTTCTCATAGGCAAATTTCATGGAACGTTCCGGGAAATTATGGGGATCCACCAAACCAGACATCGGTGCAAAGCCCAGATTTACTTTCGTACATCCTGCTGCTTTCAGGTGTTCAAAAAGCGCCACCATAATGAAATCTATGATGCCATTAGGGGCATCACTGGTTTTTCGGATCAGATCATAAGTACCTTCTCCAGGCGCATAATCAGGGATAATATTGATAAAAGCGACAATCTTTTCTTCTGCATTTTCTACGGTAATGATCGTATGGTCTTTTAACTCTTCCCAACTGAACATCCCTTGCGAAAACACCAGTTCTTCACGGTCCATATCTTCCAGCCAGCTATCAGAAACTGATTTTATCTTCTGCAATAAGCCATCTTTAACCGGCGGCGTATAAATCCTGGTCTGGTAACCCTGATCGGCAACTTTTTTCAGGGCATTACGAATGGATTTTTTACTCCCTCCTTCCAAAGAAAAGTTAGTCAGGTCCAATATCCCTTCCTGACCTAAAAATAAACGTTTTTTTCCCTGGGATAAGAAATCCTCCAGGCATTCTTCGGGCACCCGGTAATACAGACTTTTCATCCCGTTTTCAAAGCAATAGGTATCGAAATCTCTGATCAGCGCCTTCCTGTTTTCAGGGGAGCAAACCGGACATTCCAATACCACGGCAAAGTTGCCGGCAATCCGGTAAGCCACAAAACCTTCAATTGATTCAGAAAAACAAATCAGCTTGTCCTGGTAAGTTTTAAAATAATCAATCCCTGAATTGCCGTACTTTTCCAGCAGTTGATTGGCCCTTTCAAATGCTGCATCTCCGGTTTCATCCTTAGAAATATAGGGCCTGATGAGCGTATAAAACAGGAAACCTAGAGATAAAAAGCCACTGATATTGATGGAATATAAGAAGCCTTTGGCAAAATGATCCATAGGTTGCAGGTCGTCGTTACCAATCAGGATGAAATTCTCCAGGGTATACCGGATCGACTGCCACCAGCTAAAATCAATATTAAAATGCTTTTTATCGAGAAAATAAAAGCCGATACTCCCATAAATCAGGACGCCCAAAATACTGAGCAAGGTGGTCTGAATGCCGAAAGATCGGAGTCTCGCATTATTTTTCACATAATACTCTTTCCTGGAAGCCATTAAAATCAGCATTACCAGTACAGAGAAACCGGCTTCCTCATAATCAATCGCCTTTGTTAAATTCCCGACCAGAGAAAGTAAACACAGGGCCATCGCAAAATACCAGGCCATTCGCAGGCCTTTCAGCATAAAAGCTGCAGTAACCAGTAAAAATAAACCGGCAACCAATACAAAATAGTTGGAAGCCGTAATGGCCTCCATGGGGATAAAATCCTTTACAAAGCGGAGTCTGGAATGGATGGCAGGAGTCAGTACGGATACAATATTGATCACCCCCAGCAAAAGTAAAAACAAGGCAGGAACTACGCGCATCAGTAGTTTATTGATCCGGAAAAGGAAACTCATGGCCCCGATGAGCATCGGAATCCAGAACTCCATGAACCGGTAAAGAAAAGTAATAGATACGGCCTGGGGGGCGGAATAGCCTAAACGGATCAGGATAAAGGTCATGGAAGCTTCTACCGCGCCTAAACCCCTTAAAAATGGGGAAATGATCAGGAAAACAACGGCAACAATATAGCTGATCACCGCAGCACTCCAGGATGCCGGAAGGTCTAAAGCCAACATGGCGATATAAATGTGGACGATCCCGACCAGTTCAATCAAACTGCTGTATAGAAAAGTGGCAATGAAATGCCTGCGTTCAATCTGGTTGTTCCTGAACTCGGCAGCATACACCTCGATCACCGGAATATATTTAATGATCAAGCGGTACAGGCTCCCTCTTTTAATCACCGAGCGATATAAAAAGTAAATCCCGGCCATTAATAGTATTGCGGCAATTAAGCCAAACCACTCGCCGGAACCAATGCTTCCTTCCAGAATGGCATAAATAAATACGGGAATGGCAATCACCAGCACCGATAAAATCCCTACAAAACCATAGATCGAAGAGGCGAAATTAATCTGCGATTTACTGACCCCTTTCTGCTCAATCGGACTGCTGAAAAAAGCAAGAGAAGAAACTCCTCCGGCAGGTAAAAAAACACTGATAAAATTACGTTTCAGAAAAAGTAACGTACCATCTGCGATAGAAATCCTACTGGAAACTGCGGCGAAGGAAGATCGGTACATCATCCCATGGATAAAAACATACACGATACTCAGGGCGATTCCTATAGTAACCCAGACCCATCTGGCAGTAGTTAATAAATGTTCTACCTGTTTGATTTCGCCACGTTGCTGCTTTAAAAACCAGATAGCCAGCCCGATAAAAAACAGGCTAAACATATAACTGGAAATAATTTTACCGTTCTCCCGTAAAAAGGGCACAAAGAATTTGAGTCGCTTCATTATTTTTGTAGATAAGCCGTATCGGTCTTAACTAAAGATACGGCTTATCTGAAAGAAGATCATGAAGAAATCTTCATACAAGATGCTTTAAAAAGCAAGCACTTATTCAATTGATCTTTATTTGATCGTTTCTTTAATTTCTCCGCAAGTGAGCATCGATTCTCCGTAATAAGGATTCTTAATATCTTTCTGGTTACTCAACCAGGAAGCACCTTTGTCATTCATCGCCATCGGGCAATATTCCACATAGATCTCGCCAGCAGTAACACCAGAAGCTTTTGCTCTTTGGATGAAATCATCACTCAATGCTGCAAAAGCCGTTCTTTGCACTTCAATATCTGTAGCATCGCTGATTTTAGTCGCCAGTGCCAATACTGCTGCAGGGTTTGATAATGCTTTTGCACCCAGCTCAATCGCCTGAGCGGCAACTTTTGCTTCTGCAACATCACCATTGGTTAAGGCAGTTGTCAAATGAATATAATGAGGATATACCGCATTCAATTTATCGTCTTTTAAGCTCACCTGACCAGTCTCTGCAACTGCTGCTGTTTTTTCTTCTTTAGCATGATCATGACCTTCATGAGATTCTTCTGCAGGTTTCTGCGAATTTCCACAGGCCGCAAATAAGGTGACTGTAGCAAATGTGATGGCTAAACTTGTGATTGTTTTCATGTTATTTTAATTTAATTGTTCTTATTTTAATTTCAAACCCTCTATCGGGTTTTTTCCTTTTTTCAAAATATATTCACTGTACAACAGATAAGCACCGGTCACGACAACCTGCTCAGCAGCAACTAATCCAGCGGTAATCTCTACCTGATTGTCGTTCTCCTGACCAGTAGTTACCCGTCTTGGTTCAAAGCTGTCCTTGCCTTTTTTAATCCAGACATGCATTCCTTTACCATCTCTGATAACGGCATCTACAGGGAGCGTCAAAACGCTGCTTTTCTGATTCCCGGAAGGGAGAAAAACATTGGCCTGAGCGCCGGGTTGCCATTGCTGATTCGGGTTAGGAATACTTCCTCTGATTTGGGTTAACTGTGTCCCCGTCAGCAAAGAAGGCGTGATAAAGCTGATGGTCATTTCCTGGGGCTGATCTTCCCAACCAGGGATCACCACTTTCACTTTTTGTCCTTCTTTAACATGGCCTGCTTCATTCGGATATACATCGGCTTCTACCCATAATTCTCCGTAACCTTCGAGCATCATAATCGGGCCACCTTCAGCTACATACTGACCTGGCGTAACGGAAATTTCCGCCACCACGCCACCTTCAGATGCAAAGAAAGTAACATACGGGTTCTTTTTCTGACTGGCCAGCAAAGCTTTCACCTGTCCTTCCGTTTGTCCATATAACAATAGTTTCTGCTTTGCAGATGCAACCAGTTGCTGTTCAATTTTATCTCCCGGGAATTGCTTTTGCTGCGCTACCGCCATCAGATATTCCTGTTGCAAAGCCGAAAGCTGCTCGGAATACAACTGGTATAAAGGCTGTCCTTTTTTGACGTTAACACCGGTTTCCCGCACATACAACTGCTCAATTCTACCCGCAATACGGCTCGAAATATAGCTACTTTGCTGTGGATCAACGGTTAACCTGCCATTCAATTGTTTACTTCCGGAAATGGTATTTGCACCAATCATGACTGTAGTAATGTTGGCTAAAATCTGCCTTTTCTCATCTACTTTCAATGCCTTTTCATCGCTGTTCTTCTCAAAAGGCACTAAATCCATTCCACAAATCGGGCAGGTACCCATTTCTTCTTTGACCACCTGAGGGTGCATCGGACAAGTATAAGTCTGCTTTTTTACCGGAGCACCCGTTTTATCTTCTTTCAGCTCGCTTTGACAAGCGGCTAAAAATACCGTAGGAACCAGGGCAATCATGCCCATCTGTTTTAAAAATAATTTGCGTTCCATATGTTAAAGCTCCTTGTTTTCTGTCATTTTAATAAAACTCTCGCTGTCTACCAGGTAGGCAGCGTTTTTACTGATGTTCCAGCTGCTGATGTCTTCTTTAATCTGAATTTTTCCAGCAATGCTAATTCCTGCATCAACCACCTTGGGAACAAATACATTTCCTTCTTTTTTAAAGACCAGCTTCTTATTTCCTACAGAAATGACGGCCTCTTCAGGCAACCACCAGGAAGCCGGCAATTGCAAAGGAATTCTTGCTGTTACCAACTGACCAACCTTAATCTTTGGGTTGTTCAGGTAAGCTCTGGCAATGGTGAAGTTCTCCCCGTTCTTGAAAGTTGGCTGTATCAGTCCAATTCTGGCCACCTGGCTTTCTGATTTATCCGAAGTCTTGTAAAAAACAAACTTGCTGCCTACGGTTAAATGGGCCGCTAATGCGGCTTTCAAAGAAAACTCAGCCACCAGTTGATCCGAACTGTATACGGTAAACAGCGAAGCACCTGCACTTACATACTGTCCTTCTCTGAGTAACACCGGAGAATTTACCGGAGCCGCAGGACTGGTTGGCGTAGCCGCCGAAGCTGCATCACCACTCATACTGCCCATACCATCGCCACCCGCAGGGGCAGCTGAAGCTGAAACCGGACCAGCTACCGCAGCGGCAACAGATTTCTCCAGTATAAATCCGGAAACATTACTATATACCGGAATGCGGTAATCCGGGGTCCCACGCTTCAATAAAGCGCTGATTCCGGAAGGGGTCATGCCCAATAAAAGCAAACGCTGTTTCCCTTTTTCTAACATGACCGGATCATTCCCGGTACGGTAAATAAATATTAATTCCTGTTGTGCCGCAGCGAGATCAGGAGAATAAATCTCCATAATCAACTGCCCTTTCTTAACCGGCTGGTAATTATATTTAATCCATAACTTCTCTATTCTTCCGCCGATTTTACTCGAAATATTGTGCTGGTTCCTCGTATCATAATTGATGATTCCCTGTACTTCTTCGGTAAAGATCTTTGAGCCGTAATCTGCTTTGATCACCGGAAGCGGAGATACCACCTGCTCATTGGAAGGTTTCAATAAATGGGCAAGATTACTATCCACATTAACCGTTGCCGGATCATGATGGGCATCAAACTTCTTTGGCGCTTTACAGGCGCTCAACCACAACATACTGATCGCCGCCAGTCCCATTATGACACGCTTATTTGTGCCGGGCTTAACGATATAATTCTTTCTCATAATCTACGATCATTAAATAAAGTTTCAGTTTTTCATCCAATACATTGGCCTGCATCATGGTTAAAGCCTCCCAGGTGCCAATCACTTCCGGCAATTCCATCTTGTTTTCCCTGTAATTCAGCATACTCACATCCATGGTCTTTTTCAAAGTAGGAACGATTGTTTTTTCCATCGCTTCTATGCGTTTTTGCATTGATTGAATTTCGAACTGCATCCCGTACAACATACCCTGTGTTTCCTGAAGCATGGCGGCTTTTTCTTTTTCCATCGCCAACACTTCATAACCCATTCCTTTGGCTTCCGATTTATACATTTTAGACGACCATGGGGCAATTGGAATACTCACCATTCCCATCACACTAAAGGCTTTAGGCATCATTTTCGTTAAGGGCGACATATGGTCGAAACGTAGTTTAAAATCTGGTTTAGCCTGTTTCTGCATGGCCTCAATGTTTAATTTCATCGATTGGATGCTGAAATCCATTTTCTCAATATCCTTCCTCACCATCGCCAGGCTCCCTGTGTCAATTGCCGAAGCAGGCACATAAGTTGGCTGATAAGTCGAATCTATTGCGAAATCCATGTTACCGGGGTTGTTCATTAAAGAGTTTAACCAGGCTTTAGATTTAGCCATATCGCCTTCCATCATGCGGATCATATTTCTATTTTCCTCAATCTTTGCAGTAGCACGATATACGCTGCTTAATTTCGACTGATTGAAAGGATAACGGATCTCTTCCACCTTTTTCATGGTTTGCATGATCTTTTCATTCTCTTTCAATACGGCAATTCTTTGCATCGAAACCAGCCAGCCGAAGTACAAGCGCTTGGCCTGTGCCTTATATTCATTCAGCGTTACCCCTCTGGTCGCATTCTCGACCTTTCCTTTCGACTCAATGAACTTTTTATTGGCTTTCAATTTCGCCGGATTAGGAATATCCTGTTCCAGCTGCACCATAACAGCCCCTTTATCCCCCTCATCCATGATCATCTGACCAGGATATGGCGTCATAAATGTACCTACACCAATCATTGGCGCCATCCAGGCCGTAGCCGCATTGGCCGTATGTTTAAAGCTTTCTGCCCTTAATCCATAAGATTGTAGCAGTAAGTTATTTTTGTCAATTTTAATCAGGATACTATCCAGCGAAAGCACTGGTTTCTCCGGGGAAGCCGCTAATTTCTCTTGCGAAATCAGGGGTTTAACCACCGGTTTCTCCTGGGCAACTACTACCGCAGCAAAAGCCAACAGGCATACCAATGCTGCTATTCTTTTAATGTTGTACATCGTGAACCTCCAGTTTTCCATATTTTCTCAATTCATATTCTTTTGACATCAAAAAGATCAGTGGTGTCACCAGTAAAATGTGTGTAGAAGAGGTAAGTACCCCCCCAATCATCGGCAGTACAATCGGCAGCATCACATCTACCCCAACTCCCGAAGCCCATAATACCGGTACGAGGCCAAAGAGCGACACAGAAACCGTCATCAGTTTCGGTCTTAATCTTCTGGCAGCACCATAAATCACATGTTCTCTTAAATCTTCTTTAGTGATGGTCTCACTCGAATTTCCTTTCAGTTTGATCAGCTGTGCCATGGCATCATTTAAGTAAATCACCATCACAATTCCCGTTTCCACAGCAATTCCGAACAAGGCAATAAAGCCTACAGCCACCCCTACCGAAAGGTTTACATCCCAGAAATAGATCATATAAGCCCCCCCGATTAACGCAAAAGGAACGGTAATCAAACTCAGGAAAGCCTCCCTGACTGATTTAAAAGCAAAATATAAAGAGAAGAAAATGATCAGTAATACCACTGGTGCAATCCACATCAGCGTCTGTTTACCACGGATCAGATTTTCATATTGTCCGCTCCATTCCAGGAAATATCCTTCAGGAAGCATCCCTTTCTCTTTATTCAATTTCTCCATCGCTTCCTGAACGGTACTTCCCAAATCTCTATCCCGCACGTTAAACATCACTGCGCCACGAAGGATGGCGTTATCGGAACTAATCATCGGCGGACCATCTTCAAACTTAATGTCCGCAACCGCTGATAAAGGCACCTCGCCAAAACCTTTCGACTGAACCGGGATCCGCTTGATCTGCTCCACACTATTTCTATATTCCTGAGCTAAACGTACACTAATCGAAAAGCGCTGACGCCCTTCAATGGTTGTTCCGATGGTTGCCCCACCCAATGCCGTTTCTACAATCTGGTTTACATCATCTACATTTAAGCCATAACGCGCCAGTTCTTCCCTTTTCACATCAATTGAAAGGTATTTACCGCCTGTAATCGGCTCTACAAAAAGGTCAGATACGCCATCTGTACCTTCCAAAGCAGCTTTAACCCGCTCAGAAACGGAAGCAATGGTATCCAGATTTTGTCCGAAAACCTTAATCCCTACATCGGTACGAATTCCTGTAGCCAACATATTGATCCTGTTGATGATGGGTTGAGTCCAGCCATTCACTACCCCCGGAATCTGCAGTTTTGCATCCAGCTCGGTAATGATGTCTTTCTTCGTGATCCCTTCCCGCCATTGACTTTTCGGTTTCAGCGTAATGATGGTTTCAATCATACTGATCGGGGAATTATCGGTCGCCGTATTGGCTCTACCTGCTTTTCCCAATACCTTATCTACCTCTGGTATCGACTTGATAATCTTGTCCTGCACCTGCAAAATTCTTTTCGCTTCTGCATTGGAAACATCCGGTAAAGTAACCGGCATAAACAGAATACTCTGCTCATCCAATGGCGGAATAAACTCAGTTCCCAGGTTTTTCATCAAAGGAATCGTGATCAATAAAGCAATCACATTGATGGCTATCGTTGTTTTCCTCCATTTCAATACCGTTCTGATCACCGGTTCATAAACCCGCTCCAATACCCGGTTTACCGGGTTGGCACTGTCTGGTCTGAACTTCCCTTTCATAAAGAAAGAGATCAGTACCGGTGCCAAAGTGATCACCAGCAAAGCATCAACGATCATAATGAAAGTCTTGGTAAATGCGAGTGGATGGAACAGTTTACCCTCCTGGCCTGTCAGCATAAATACCGGCAGGAATGAGGTGATAATGATGATGGTTGCAAAGAAAACACCCCTTGAAACCTGTTTACTGGACTTAGTAATGATCGCCAGGCGCTCTTCTTCCGTAATCCAATCCGGAGATTTACGGAATCTATTTTTTAACCACTTGATCATGATTCTGTTGTTTTTTGTTGTTCTTTCTCCCAGATCAGATAGCGCTCTGAAAGGTGTTTATAAGCATTTTCACTCATGATAATACCATTGTCGACAATCACACCGATGGCCAGGGCAATCCCGGTTAGCGACATAATATTGGAAGAAATATCAAAGGCATTCAGTAGAATAAAACTGGCAGCAATGGTAATCGGAATCTGAATGATGATACTCACTGCACTACGCCAGTGGAAAAGGAAAATGATCACAATAATGGAAACCACAATCATCTCTTCAATCAGGGTATGCGTGATCGAGTCTACAGACTCTTTAATCAGCTCCCCACGGTCGTATACAATGTCGAATTTGACACCTTTAGGCAAACCTTTGGAAACTTCTTTCATTTTGGCTTTTACCTTATCAATCACTTCCGCAGCGTTTTCGCCATAGCGCATCACGACAATTCCTCCGGCACGTTCGCCTTCCCCATCCTGGTCAAAAATCCCCAAACGGGTTTCTCCGGTCATCTGTACCGTGGCCAGATCGGAAACCCGGATCGGCGTACCGTTTTGGTTTTTCACCGGGATATCTGCGATTTCCTTAATGGATTTCAGGTATCCTGAGGTCTTTATGATGTAGCCCATATCACTCATTTCAAACTTCCTGCCTCCGGACTCGTTATTATTGGCACGCACCGCCGCAATCACCTCCGGGGCAGTTAGTTTATAATAAAGTAATTTATTGGGATCTATAGAAATCTGATATTGTTTCTGAAAGCCGCCAAAGGAAGCAATCTCACTCACGCCCGGCACGGTCTGCAAAGCAAACTTCACATACCAGTCCTGAATGGCGCGCTGCTCGCCTAAATCCATACCCGGAGCATCCAGGGTGTACCACAATACATGACCTACTCCCGTTCCATCTGGCCCCAGCTGTGGCGCTACGCCTTCCGGCAAAGTTTTTGAAATGGTACTGATGCGTTCGAGCACCCGCTCTCTTGCCCAGTACACGTCCACATCATCCTCAAAGATGACATAGATAAAGCTCATTCCGAACATGGAGGATCCACGAACGTATTTAATCTTAGGGATTCCCTGCAAATTGGTGACCAGCGGATAGGTGACCTGATCTTCGATCAGTTGCGGTGAGCGGCCCATCCACTCTGTGAAAACGATCACCTGGTTTTCGGACAGATCCGGTATGGCATCTATCGGGTTTTTCTTGACGGCATAAATACCCCAGACGAATAGCCCTAAAGACAGCATCAGCACAATCCAACGGTTGCGCATGGACCATTCTATAATTTTATGTACCATTTTTTGTTATAAATTATTATGATGTTGAACCAATGAAAAATGACATCAGCCAGGAAGGACACCTGTAAAAGCCTTCGCCCCCTCAGAATAGCTTTTACAGATTTTCCCGGTTAATAATTAGTGTTTCTTAGGTGCTTTTGGCAATTTGTCGCCAGCTTCACGATCATACTGGCAACAGCCATGTAATGCATCGTAAACTTCATTTTTTGCTTTGTATTTAGGCGTATCATAACCCACAGCCGCTACTTTTTTCTGTACTTCATCGTTGGTGATTTTAGTACTGTCGTAGCTTACTTTCAGCATTTTTGTTTCTGTATCCCATGATGCAGCACTCACGCCAGGAACCTTTAAAGAGGTTTCAATCGTTTTCTTGCACATAGAACAGTTGCCCAATACTTTGATACTTTCAGTTTTTGATTGTGCGAATACTGCACCACCAAGGAAGGTCAATCCGACCACCATAGCAAATCTCAATGATTTCATGATAATTATATAAGTGTAAAAAAAATGGTTTAATAGAAATGGGATACGGCAAAGCCATAACCAGGACACGAAAGTGTCAGGAAAGAAATAGGAAGGGTATTATATTCTGTAGGTACAGTTTTTTAGGAAGACGGCCACTTTTAGTCCGTCGGGAGGTGCATTGCTTAAGGCCTCTCTGGTAATTTTTACAGGGATTTCTACCGCATAATCCAGGAATAATGCGACCGGAAGAATGGCCTGAAATGGCGGATTAAACTGGTATACCGTCTGACTGGCCGAATGGCTCTGGTCTACTTTGGTATCCTGTTTTTGATCTTTACAGCAGGATTTGTCTTTAGACGTACCCTTAGGCATGCCACAAAGCTCACAAAGGTCGCCCCGTTGCTCCTGCTCCATACCCCAGCTCACCAACTCTCCCATGCAATAATGGAAGTGCAGCGTAGATCCACTGGAAATTCCCAGGTAGAACATGGCTATGATGGTCAGGAGTATTCTCTTCATTGAAATCAAAGTTCTAAAAATTAACCGGTTTAATTTTATATAATTCTGGAATTATTTTATGAAATTAAACCGGTTGAGGCCTTAAAAGGCCTCAACGTAGGTTAAATATACTTAATTATTTATTTTATCGATCGCATTTCTTAAGGATTTCCCTTCTGCTTTATACTTACTTGGCGCCAGGCCGGTGATCGCTTTAAACTGAGAAGAAAGGTGTGCATTGCTGCTATAGCCCATTTTCATGGAAATCTCATTCAGGTTAAGCTCCCCGTATTCAATCAGCTCTTTCACCTTTTCAATTTTCTGATGGATGATGAACTTTTCTATCGTTAATCCTTCAGAATCAGAGAACAAACGGCTTAAAAAGGTATAATCACGGTTTACGCGCATGGCGATAATGCTGATCAGGCTCTGGTTTAAATTGGCAAGATCCGAATAATGGACGACCTCAATGATCACCGTTTTGATACGCTCTACCAATTGATCCTTCTCCTTATCGATCAATTCGAAGCCCAGGATTCTCAGGGAAGAGGCGATATTTTGTAATTGACGGTCTTCCGGTTCAGGATGGATTTGTACTGTTCCTAAAGTAATCTCCGCAACAAGGAAATTCAAATTTTCCATTTGATGGCGAACGGCGGTAATGCAACGTTCACAAACCATATTTTTTATGTGTAATAACATGAGTATTCAAGCTAAATGACTGGTAAACCCCTGCGGATTTCTTCTGCAGGGTAATAAAAGACAATTGAGGATCATCATCCTCCGCTTGATCAAATGATAAGTACCCTGTTGGAAAGGTAAATGGGTGTTTTTTTAAAGGCGGGCGTACTGGTATGAGCTGTCCATGCCCCAATATTTTCTACGCTTTCAGTTCTTAGGAGATAGGAAAAAATACTTTGACTGGTAGCAGACAATACATATCTGGCCTTTAATCCGGCAGTTGCCGAGGTTTTAACGTTCTCTTTAACTGCATATTCGCCATGGTGTTCACAACAAGCGCAATCTGCTTCGGAAAGCATAGTCCCCGCTGTGCCGGCTATTTTTGTCTCTACATGAACCTCCTGATCTTCCGGCAGAAAACCAGATCCCATGGAGCAATGAAGCAGGCACACGAACAACCCTGTGGTTAACATCAGGTAGAATGTGGCAAAACTTAAAGCTCCGAGTTTCTTCATATAAATATTTGCAGGCCTGAACCATTTGACTGGTCAGGCCTGCAAATATACAATTTAAGGCATGAAAGTAAAGCGACTAAACGGTCTCCGCTTGAAATCCGGCCTTTTTTACCGTTTCTTTAATCAATTCTGCATCTAATGCGCTGTCGCTTTCAATGGTTAGAATCTTATCCGGAGTAGTGGTATCTACTTCCCATTTAAAGACTTCGGCCAATCCGTCCAGGTGTGGTGTTACTGTAGTAATGCAACCGCCACATTTGATATTCGTTTTAAATTTTAAAGTTTCCATTTGATGTTTTATTTAATATTGATTGATATACGATTTGTTAACTTAATTTGGAGAGTTTTAACCTTAAACTGTTACTCACTACAGAGACAGAACTTAAAGCCATTGCCGCTCCGGCAATCATAGGATTCAATAAGAAACCATTGAAGGGATATAACAGTCCGGCAGCGATTGGAATCCCAATCAGGTTGTAAATGAATGCCCAGAACAGGTTCTGACGAATCGTCCGCACCGTCTGCTTAGACAATTTTAAAGCTTTAGGCACCTGTTGCAAATCAGAAGAAACCAAGGTGATACTGGCCACATCGATGGCAATATCCGAACCTTTCCCCATGGCAATAGACACATCCGCCTGGGCCAATGCCTGACTATCGTTAATCCCATCACCAACCATGGCTACTACTTTTCCCTGCGACTGTAATTCTTTTACAAAATCAGCTTTATCAGATGGCAATACATCGGCCTTATAGTGGTCGATACCTGCTTGTAAAGCTACGGAGGCCGCAGTATGCTGGTTATCACCAGTCAGCATGTAGACCTCGATACCTTGTGCTTTTAAAGACGCAACCGCTTTTGCAGAGCCAGGTTTCACTTGATCGGCAATCGCTACAATCGCCAATACCTGTGTCGAATTTGCCAGATAAATCACCGTTTGTGCCTTTTCCTGTAAACTCATCACTTTGCTGGCTAATGAATTTGTGACCGGAATGTTTTGATCTTTTAAAACCTTGTGGCTTCCAGCCCAGTATTTAACGCCATCAACTACACCTTCCACTCCTTTTCCGGTCAGACTTTCAAAATGATTCAGCTCCACTGTGCCGACACCATCTTGTTTTAAGTGACGCACAATCGCTTCTGCCAATGGATGCTCCGAAGCATATTCCAATGCCATCAATACTTTTGCCAGTTCTTCTTTTGATTTAGGAATGTCTGTAGACCATTCCAGGGTAGTTACCTCAGGTTTCCCCTCTGTAATGGTTCCTGTTTTATCCAGAATCACTGCGTTTACTTTATACCCCAGTTCTAAGGCTTCCGCATTTTTAATGAGGACACCCGTTTCTGCACCTTTACCGATTCCTACCATAATGGCAGTTGGCGTGGCCAGACCTAAAGCACATGGACAAGCGATAACCAACACCGTTACCATAGCCAGAAGACCATGTGTGAAGGCATGCTCGCCCCCAAATAACAACCATACGCCTAGGGTTAGCAAGGCAATCATCATCACCACGGGTACAAAAATACCTGCAATTTTATCCACCAGCTTTTGTACCGGTGCTTTTGAGCCTTGCGCCTCCTGTACCAATTTGATGATCTGGGAAAGCATCGTTGCGCCCCCAACTTTTTCCGCTTTAAAACGGAAGGTTCCTTTTTGATTGATGGTTCCGGCAAAGACCTGGTCGCCTTCTGCTTTGGCTACGGCTACCGGTTCTCCGGTGATCATGCTTTCATCTACATAAGAATTACCATGATAGACCACTCCGTCTACCGGGATTTTCTCCCCCGAACGCACCATCAGCTGATCGCCAATACGTACGTCTGCAATTGGAATCTCTTTTTCTCCCTGCTCCGTAACCAGCATCACCGTTTTCGGCTGCAAGCCCATTAATTTTTTAATGGCTGAGGAGGTATTTGCTTTTGCTTTTTCTTCCAGTAATTTTCCCAGCATAATGAAGACAATCACTACCGCTGCCGCTTCAAAATAAACGTGTGGTTCTAAACCTCTGGAATACCAGAATTCCGGATAAAAAGTATTGAAAACACTAAAAAAGAACGCGATTCCAGTACTTAGCGCTACTAAAGTATCCATATTTGCGCGACCATGTTGGGCTTGCTTCCAGGCATTCACGAAGAAATTCTTGCCAAATATGAAAAGTATAGGTGCCGTTAAGGCCATCATGTAGTAATTGCCATTGGGCATATGCATGAAAAACATACCGATAATCACCACTGGTAAAGCCAGAATCGAAGAGGCAATCATCCGTTTTTTTAACTGCTGATAATTATTTTGTTGTACCGCTTCCTGTTTTTCTTTAGCACCTTCTTCTTCCAGAATCATATCGTATCCAACGGATTGCAATGCTTTCTGCATATCCGCAGGCTGGATTTTATCCTTATCGTAGGTTACTTTTACCGATAATGTGGCATAGTTTACCTCCGCATGAGCTACTCCTTCCTGCGCGCCAACCATAGATTCGACACTGCTTGCACAGGAGGCACAAGTCATCCCTAAAACGGGAAAAGTAAGGGTTTCTATATTTTCTTTCATGAGGGTTCTTCTTTATTTCTGAATACAAAAGTACCTCAATATGGCAGGAAGAGTTTTATAAGATTTCGGGAAAGATTTATATAATATCCAGTAAGGCCTGATAAAGCCTTAAAACAAGGCCTGGGAATTGGCTATGTTGTTACTCCTTTGACTGGCAATATTTTCCATAGCTAACAGGTAGGTATATCAGCGTTTGCAGGCAATTTAGCCCTGTAAGGCCCTAGAAGGTCCCAGCAAAAACACCAGGATAACTCACAAAAATAAAACTTCATTCCGATCCCCTTGCGCCTGACATATGTTGCGTTGGTTTAAACAACATAGTCAGGTGTTTTTATCAAGGGGCGTTCCATCCCTGGAACTATCAGGCAACAACTCTCTTCTCTAAGTTCCAACTATTCTCCTTAACAAAGAGGGCCATATGACCCAAAATGAAAACAGGTATTAAAAAAGATTGAATCGCATTCCGCTGATTCTTACATTCCCATGAATTTCCTGCAAAACATTTTAAAGCCTAAAGCGTTCTTACTTAAGCTTTACTATAATAAACATTGAAGTAAAACAGCGAGTACCATGGCAAAGATTAACATGTGTTTTGAACATCAGGTTGCAGTTAAAGTATTCTTTCTGAATACAGACAAAATCATTAAAAAGCCCATCATCAAATACCTGCGCAGTGATCCCGAAGGAATTCTGGAGATTTCCCTGGAAGGAATAACCAAAGGGAAATGGAAAGTTACTTTGGAGTGGAATTTCGAAGATAAAGAGTATTCCCTGGTTAAAGATATTGAAATTCCCTATCTGGAATCCCTGTCAACCTAACCAGGAATTACCTTATTTCAATATTGCAGCCATATCATAGAATTTCATCGTGTTTTCGAGGTAATTGATCTGAACGTAAAAGTATTTGAGAAACTGGAATCCAAGAATTCCAGATACCCCCATCTTTTGATCAAAATCTGGCATTGCATGTAATCCCATACCTATTCCCTGCATATTTAATCCACCTACCCACATACTTTGGAGCTGTCCACGGCGCACAACTGCCCCTTTCCCGGAACCTTCTACCATTTGTACTTCCTGTGTTTGTTTCCAGATATTGCCAACCAGCGGCTCCAGCTGAAGGTCCATCACATTGTCTGTAGCGCCAGTATCCATAATAAACCGGTAAGGCTTTTCCGCGATCTTTACTTCCAACACCGGAAAATTGTTGACTAAAGTAAAGGGTATATTGATCAGAGCAGGAACACCTTTCAGCACCGGATCTGCGAGTGATTCTTTAGTTAACACCAACTCGCGACTCGCAAAATTAAGACTCAATTGATACGATTTGAAAAAAGCACTGCCGATCAGGCCCAGCACTTTTTCGGGAGTACCGGTATTTAACTGACTCAGCTTTACTGCTGGCAGGTATTGCTTTTCCAGTTTCAGGTTCTGCCAGGTTAAATTGTTTATCGAAACCTTTTCCATAGCCACTTCTGAGGTCATCCCTTTCAACCGCTCTGCTGTTTTTTCCGTTTTAAAGTAATCGGAATTTAGCAGGATAAAGCCGTTACTACCGGTATCCACCAATAATAAACCTGTAATCCCGTTTATTGCTACAGTGACGAACATCAATCCGCCTATAAATTTAAAAGGAGATCTGATTTCCGAAGGCAAAACTGTGCTTTTATAAGCACTTATGTCTGACTTGAGGCCCGGAACTCCTACAGGAACGCTTCCAACTGCGCTATTAGAAAAATGGACACCAATATTGACAGGAAGCTTGTGAAAAGAATTGATATAGTCATGAATGGCAAAAGATTGGGCATTAACGCCGCAAAGCAAGAGCGAAAAAACCAGTCCCCGCTTCCATAAAGATGTAGTTAACAGACGCATTAGTTACTCATAATTTTAGGTGTAGGACTGTCAGTCAACGTTCTCTTAACAAACTCTGCGGAACTGATATTCGGGTAATTGGGCTTAGTCTTACGGATTTCAGCCAGGGCAATACCGGCATGATGTAAGGCCTTTTCGGGTTGCCCCTCGTAAGCATACAATTTACATAGCGTTTGCTGTAACACATATTCGCTGCTCTTGCCATGTACCAATAATAACGCTAAGGCTTGTTGATTATCGGCTTTATTCTTTCCGTTACCGGCGATCATTAAAGCCAGTTGTGCAGCCTGATCTGGATTCAGTTCTTTCTCATAATTAACCAATAGTGCCTTTGCTCCCACATAGGCCTTATTTGGATCAATCAGTTTCCAAATTCTCAGGGCATGAAAAGCGGCAAGAAATGTTGCCGTATCTGCTGCATAAAACTGTCCAAAGTATTTTTGTAAACCTGGCTCATCCACCTGATAAACTGGCTTTTGATCAGGTCCTGCAACAACTTTCAAAGCCCTCGACATCACCTCTGCATGAATTACCTTATTCAAAAAAAGATTTGCCTTTTCTGCACCTATAGCCGCAACCAGTTTTTCTTGATTTTTCTGAAGCACGCTAAAATACTTGCTATCGCTACCCCTGGTCATGAACATCCTCATTTGCACACTTTCTAAAGAAAACTGATCCTTTTGCAATAAAAGAAATTCATCGGCTACTGCCTCTAACTGCGAATCGCCAGCCCTTGATAGCTTGTTTATGAAGGTTTTTAAAAACTCCGCTTCTCTATAACCCTCCAGATACTTTCTTTTATAGGAAAGCAGTTGCTTACCCGGATCAAGGGCCTCCTTACCGATTTCAATAAAATCAGCAGGTTTCAATCCACCACCACCCGCCTTGTGAATCAGGTTTCCTTTGGCATCGAAGAATAAATAACAAGGATAAGAATTGATTTTATAGGTGCTCTCAAACATTTTCGCATCCGCATATCGTCCTTTAGTAACCGCATCATCTTTAGGCGTTTGGTCCATTTGCAGCTTAAAGCTGATAAAGTTTGTATTGAAAAAATCGCCAACCTCCTTTTGCGGAAATACCTCCCGATCCATTTGCTTACATGGCCCACACCAGGTGGTATAAGCATCTACAAATATGGCTTTCTTTTCATTTTTCGCTTTGATCAATGTTTCTTTCCATCCCGGAAGATTTTCAAAGTTGATACCCTGGCCATAGGCCGTTCCTGAGATCATACTGATGATCACAAATAATATTTTTTTCATAAGTAATATTTTATGCCGGTTGCAGTTCAAACCGGCCCATGTTTTTTAAGGGAAACCCTGATCAGCAACCCGAAGAAGGGGAATTCCCGGGCTGCTTCAAAGGCATCATTATTTCCAGGCCGCACCTGAATTCACCACATTAAATTTATATTCAACATCCCTGATTTTACCGAAGGATTCATATTTAGAGAAAAAAGTTCCCGAGGCAAAAGAGCCGGTAGGTTCAACTTTGAAAAAGTAAACTGATCCGGTATTCCCGGTTTTACCGTTTACAACCGCCAGCAATTGCGTCCCATTGGTCATCAACTGATCAATAGACACATCCGTTTTGTCAAAAATATAAACCAGGCGGGCAATATCATTCGTAAAATCATAAGCATAGATTTTGTTTTCAGCCGCGTAGTAAGTCAGCGGATTGTTCGAAGCATTTACATAAGCAGTAGCGGTAGAAAAACCTGTTGCGGTCACTTCTTTCACGCTTTCACAATAAGTAACCAGCGACTTAAAGAACCCGAATTTATACACAAAAGTCTTCCCCGTTTGGTTGTCCTTACAATAAGCAATCGGTTTTAAGGTGCTAAAATTGGTGGCTCCGGGACTGGTTGAAGGCTGCATGGTATGGTCAAAAAGTAAACATGATTTATCACCAATATCTTCAACATTAAATTTGTCTTCCACATTTCTGGTGATGGACATCATTTTTCCAGCTGCTTTATTAAACTTCAGGAAGCGATGGTTCAGGTCGTCATAAACAAAAGCATAAGCACCCATCAACAAGGATTTGGTGGCTTTATAATTACCAGAAGCCCGGTAGCTAAACACAAGCGGGGTGCCACTGCCCGTGGTATTGTGTAAGCTTCCGTTATTGATCAGGTAATTGTTCTGTCCGAAAAAGTCCTGGTAAATTACGTTTGGCGCATAAGCGTCTGGTGCATCAAAAAACCAGGCCTTTGGTTCCTGTAAAAAGCCAAAAGATGGCAGTAAGGTATAACCGCCGTTTTTCCGGAACACATACAAAAGCCCGGAAGCATTGGCCAGAGATTGTACCATGGTCAGACTTGTTGCATCTTTCAAATGGAAGGTATTGTTGGCAGAAAAAGCACCTTTAAAAACCTCTGGTTTGGTATTGTCCAGAATCACATCAATATCCTGAGCACCATCAGATTTATCATTTAAAACCAGAAAACCCTGTGAAGCTTTAGCACGTACATTCAAGCCAAAGATTCTGCTTCTCAGCAAGGTAGTAGCCGGGTCTTTCACTTCCAGGTGGACGGTATAAGCGCCAATCGGCACTCTGATCTGATATTTCAAATCCTTTTCTTTAGAAATCACTTTAATGCTGGTATCCCCTGTTTTTGCCTTAATAGGAATCAGGTTCCAGGTGTATTCCAGTTTGGTACTATCGCCTGTAAAACTTACTTCAGGCTTAATTTTCAAGCTATCCAGCTGTACCAGCGAGAAGTTTTCAGGACTATAAGCCGGACCGGCAAGCGTAATTGCATCTACCGGATTAAGGTCATAATTCCCCTTGTCTTTATAACAGGAGGAAAAACCGATTCCTGCCAGGGAAATGAAGAGTATAAGGTTAAAAAATCGTTTCATTTTTATCTGTTAAAGAGGTTATGGAATGAGGATAGTTAAGCCGTTTTCATCCTTTAAAGGATACACAAAAGGATCGTCGGCAGCAGGTTTTAAGGCTCCGGAATTCAGGTCATCCAGCAGGGAGCGTAGTTTCAATTGAAAATAGGCGAATTTAGCTCCGGAAAAGATGTACCTGGAAGGATCTTCCAGGGCTGTGGTTGCTGCATAATTGATTTCCGGATAACCCAAATGATACAGAATGAAACGGTGTTTCATTTTGGAATAAACGCCAAAGAAACGCGCCATTCTCAGCTCCCAATCTCCGGGCTTCACCATAAAATTAAAGATGGCCACTTTACTTTTCAGCTGTGAGCCGAGTCCGGGTTCAAAAACATCGTTCGCTACGATTTTAAAAGCAATGGTTTTTCGGATGGTTTCCAGGTCCTTTGTTTTCCTCAGAATCAATGGAAAAACACCTTTATAACTATCCGCTTTAATAATTCCCTTGCCAAAATCAAAATCCTGACCTATAGTGGCAGAGGATTGCTGCGGAATAAATTCTACCTTAAACTCCCGGTCAGTGCCCGCCGTTCTTCCGGTTATCTCTACCGGAAGAAACAGGGTATCCGCCAGGAGCGCACCTTTATCCGCAAATGAAAAATCGACACTATCAATATACCTCGCCGCAGTTCCTAACCCAACTTTGGAAAACTGGACACGGTCTTTTCCATCATAAACTTTTACTTCCTCCTTAGTGCAGGAAGCGAATGCCAGACCTACCCCAAGGGCAATCCAGCCAGTATTTTTCAATAAACTATGGTTATTTCTCATGACTATCTTCCTCCGTAAATTTTCTCGTCTTCCGGCAAAGGGAATACGTATGTTTTCGACTGCATTTCCGCCACCGGACTGTCTTCAATATGTGCTGCATTTAAGCGTTTATAATAAAAGAAAGTCTGCCCTTCGCTAAAAAACTCTTTACGGTATTCCTTTCTGATTTCGTTTTGCAAATCCGGTGTACCTCCTAAGGAAAGTAGTCCGCGGCTAATCAATACTGCATTCAGGTAAGACAGGGCCGTTTGCTGATCCGGAGCTGTTTCTGCCGCGATATAATACATTTCTGAAATCCGCATCATCGGGATATAACTTCTGAACAGCTTTAACGTGCCACTGGAACCGGCAAGGTCTTCGTAAAGGTATTTATGGGGAATAAGGTAGCCCTTTACGCCAAGCATCATTGGTGCTTTAAAACGAATATCTGTTGCCTGACTGCCAAAAATATTATTGTTAAGTTTCGCCTCCAGGGTGTAGTAATAAGGTGCAGTAGTGGTTAGGCTTGTTCCCGGCAGCAGGTTTGATTCCGCCAGTTTCTCAAATTTATCACTGTACAAAGCAAACAGGTGTTCCGGATGGAAAGTACGGTCGGCACTCACATCTGAACCTGGCAATAGCAATCTGATTTTCTTCGCATCAATCACCTCTTTTGCCTTACTAAAAGCCAGTGTTTTATTACCCATGTACAGGTAAATCCTTGCTTTAAGTCCTTTTACAGCATATAAATTCATCCGGATCTGGCGGTCGGCAGCACCTTTAGCACCGATCACATCGCTTGCCATGAGTTCTTCTGCCTGATCCAGATCGGCCAGTGCCAGATTAATTACCTCCGCAACTGTAGAAAAAGGGGTGTTTTCCTTGCCATATTTAAGCACATAAGGCATGTATTTCTCTGTCCCTGCGTTTTGAAAAGAAGGGCCAAATAAACGAAGCAAATCGAAATGAACATAAGCCCTTAATGCCAGCGCTTCTCCTTTGATCAGTTCATAGTTCTTAGCAGAAAAAACACCTCTTTTCGCATCAATATTTTCCAAAATAGCATTAACCTGGGCGATGGTATTGTATTGCTGCAACCAGACTTTATCAATCATCCCGCGGAACTGGGTAACCTCGTAGTTGAAATTTTCTACGGGTTTCAAATAGCGGATGGCCAGATCCGAGGAACTGCCCACCGAGTAATCGGAAGCCATTACGCTCATCATGCCGTAAGTCAGCTCCCTGCCATACACCGTTTCTTTGGTCATCGTCACATAAGCGCCAACCATCGCTTCATTAAATCCCTGCTGGGTAGCAAACAGTTCTTCCTGTTTCATTTCTGTTTTTGGCTGTACATCCAGCCACTTTTTACAAGAGCTAAATGTCAATACAGCTAACAATACGATCGGCAAAAAGCCGTATTTCAATTGCTTCATTTTGTTAAAATATCTTTTGAGTAACCAGACCATTTATAAAGTAATATTTGCGCCGAATGAGATCCGCTGTGCAAAAGGATATTGCGTACCACGCTCTATTCTGATGGTAGAAAAACGGGCAATATCATTCATACTGAGGTTCAAACGGAAGTTTTGAATCTTCAGGCGCTTCATAAAGGCCGCGTTGTTAAAAGTATAGCCCAGGGTGATGGCAGAAATGGTGACATAATTATTTTTCTGCACAAATCTCGAAGTTGCTCCTACCCTGTTGCCACCATTGATACTGGAATAACCGCTGTATTGGGCCTGATCACCCGGACGGGTCCACATGCCTTCATACACTCTTTCATCCACGTTATTGGCCGCGATATCAATGTCTTCTACCTTAGAAACCAGGGTTGAATTGTAGAGGTAACCGCCAAAAGAATAACCTCCCGCAACGACGGCATCCCAACCTTTATAGGCAAAATTGGCCCCTAAACCGCCGGAAGCTTTTGGACGTTCATCCGCGATAACCACCATTTCTGAGGCTTTCCATTCCGTCCCGACACTGCCATCTCTATATTGGTAAATTTCATTTCCTGTAGCAGGATCAATTCCTAAGGATGGCAAGGCGTAAATCGCGGTTCTCGAGGCGCCTTCTACGAAAATATTTGGAGGTAGTGTAGACAATTTCTGATCATCACCATCATAACGATACTGCAAATCATCCAGAATGAGCTTATTCCGTTGCTTCATCGCATCAGAGATTTTCGAGATCTTATTTTCATTGGCTCCAATATTTCCCCAGATACTCAGCAGCGGTTTATTTGGCCCTCCTTTTAACAGCCTTAAGTTGACACGGATGTCGAAACCGTTATTTTGTAACGAACCAATATTGTCGGTAAAACTGGCAAAACCAGTAGATGGCGCCAGGGTAACGCTTTGTAAAAGATTGGAAGTACTTTTCCAGTAATACTCTGCGTTGACATTTAAAAGCGAGCCAAAAAGACCGAAATCCATCGCTACTTTCTTCTGGCGGGTGGTTTGCCATTTCAGATTTGCATTACCCAAACCCTGGATAATGGCTCCAAAATCCTGGTCGTAGATATTATCTGTGTTATATTTATACTTGGTCATGGCCTGATAAGGCGCAAAATTCTGACTTGCAGTTTCCGCTATTGCACTGGTTAAGCGCAAAGAGCTGAATACATTCAGGTTTTTGATGAAATTTTCGCGGTGTAAGTTCCAGCCTAAACCTGCCGACCAAACCGGTGCATACTTTTCATTTGATCCAAATTGGGAGGAGCCATCCAGTTTAAAGGATAGGTCTACAAAATAACGACTGTCGTAGGCATAGTTAAAAGTAGCCAGGAAACCTGCGAGGCGACTGGTATTGTCTAAGCCATCAGGTCTGGAATTCTCTTTATACTGTTTCGCAAAAGCCAGATCATCCATTTTAGGGTTCGGAAAACCTTGCGCGGAAACCCGCATAATACTCGAATTAGATTCCTTTACATTAAAACCCGATAAGAGGTAAAAACTATGTTTCTCCTTAATCAGCTTGCTGAAAGTAGCAAATAAAGACCCTTCATAACCAAAAGATTTACTATTGGAAATATTCAGATCACCTCGTAAGGCATAGCCCGGCATATCCGGAGTCTGGCTTAGAAAAGCACTATGTGCTGCCGACCGGAAATCTTTGGTATCCGAAAGTCGTTTGTTGATCCCTAAAGTACCTCTTAAACGGAAATCATCACTGATTTTCCATTCGGAAGACAGGTTATTCACGATCTCCGTATACTGGCTGATGCTTTGGGTATTCAGGCTCGCATCGTACAAAGGATTAACAATGTAATTGCTTCTGTTGCCATTCACAAACGTTTCATACAAAAACGGAGAAGCGGCACCTTCATCTGCGGGAATAGGAAAATAAGGTTTCGCATTTACAAATTCCTGGAAGTTACCATAAGGAGAAGCCGTTCCCTTGGTATTGACCACCTGTAGGTCGTTCCTAAACAGGAAATTCCCCGTATTGTAGTTAAAAAGCATATTTCCCTGGTAATTATCACGGGAAGAACCTTTCATGACACCCGGATTGAAGGCGGCAGAAAAACCTACACTATACCTGAAAGCCTGATCTCCACCATCCAGGGTAACAGAATGGCGTTGCTCTACAGCGGTTCTTAAAGGTTGGGAAAGCCAGTAGGAATTCGTCCCCGCTTTAACCAATGCCAGACGGTCGTTATAAAGTTCCTGATTTAAAATCTGCGTGGAAGGGTTACTGGAACTATATAATCCCACCCGCTGTTCAAAATCAAGTAGGCGGGCAGCGTCCAGCATCCTGTAATCTCTAAGATCCGGAACCACCATATTGGTGCTCAAAGCATAGGTTGCCCTTAGCTTTCCTGCTGCCGGAGATTTGGTGACAATAACCACTACCCCATTGGCAGATCGTGTCCCATAAATCGCCGCAGCCGAACCGTCTTTTAACAGGGTTAAAGATTCAATCCGGTTCATATCCAGATCCACAATCCGCTCTAAAGAGGTTTCAAAACCATCCAGAATAAACAGCGGAAGATTTGGATTGCCATAAAAAGTAGAACGCAAATCGCCTGAAGCATAATTCTCCGTCAGGCTGTTTCCACCACGGATTTCAATATTAGGCAAGGCATTTGGGTCTGAACCGGCAATATTATTGTCGATAATCCGGAAGGAAGGGTCTAATAAGCCCAATCCCTGCAGGATATTGCCAGAGCTGAGTTTCATCAGTTCCTTCCCGGTAAAGGTGGTCGAACTTCCGGTATAAGTTTCCTTTTTACGGTCTGAAATACCGGTAACTACCACCTGATTTAGCTCAGAAACTTCTTCTTTAAGTACCGTAATGAGGTTGGTGTTTTTTCCTACCGGTACTTCTGTACGCACATAACCGATATAGGAAAGGATCAGGATTTCCTTTTCCGCAGCGCGGATGTTATATTTCCCATTGGTATCGGAAATGGTAGACCTGGAAGGATCTCCTTTAACGCGGACCGATACCCCCGGCAAAGGTTTTTTCGACTGGTCTATGACCGTCCCGTTGATCAATTGAACGCTCACAGCTCCGGTAGCCTGTTCGATTTCCGCAATTTTAGCTTTAACAGCAATCATCGCCCCATCCTGCTTAAATTTCAGGAAGACTTTCAATTCCAATTCGGTTAGTACATCCTGAATAGAACGGGATTTTTTTGCAAAGCTGATCTTTTCCTTAGGGTTCAGCTTCACGGTACTGTAATAGAATTTTACCTGATAAAGCTGTTCGATCTGCCGGAAAGCCTGTTCGATAGTTTGGTTCTTAAAAGCCAGGTTTTTCTTTTCCTGTGCCGCTGCCGGTGGCTGAAAAATAAAAAAGAATACAGCAGTAAAAAGCATACTGATCCTGCAGCAGGGCTTAAGCCCATGCCGCAGCATAGCGACTAGATTTTCTTTCATAATTTGGGAAGTGGTGGTTGTAGGTTTGTTGGTTGATTTATTTTAGTTGAAGCGGAGAATGACCTTCTCCTTTTCTATTTTGAAACTGCAATCGGTTGCGAAACAGAACATATTGAGGACGCGTTCTAAAGATTCATTTTCAAAAGTTCCGGAGAAGTTAGCTGCGGATTTTTCTGCGCCCCGGATTTCAATCGGCACCCCGTACCAATCTTCTAAAGCAGTAAGGACTGCCGCAAAGCTGGTATTTTTAAATTTCAGCTGGCCTTTGACCCAGGATTCGCGTTGCTGAACATCGAAAGTTTCCTTTTCCATCAGGTCTACGGATCTGTTCAACATCACCATTTCTCCGGGAAGGATAATCTCCGCTTCATTGTCCATATCGGAAGTATAGGCTTTCTGGACTTTTAACTTTCCACTAAGTAACTCCACCTGTTGCCCGGATTCATGCGGATAAGCACGCATATAAAAACCGGTGCCCAATACGGTAGCCTTCATATCCGATGTTTCCATGATAAAAGGAAGTTCAGCATTCGGGCTGATGTCAAAATAAGCTGCCCCTGACAACAGGACCCTGCGGTTTTCTTTGTTGTAACCATGGGGTACTTTCAGGATACTATTTGCATTCAGGATCACCTTAGAATGATCGGCCAGTGTGATGCTCATCCTTTGTCCGAATGGCGCTTTATAAATCTGATATACTTGTTGTTCTTTTTTAATGGCGAGATCCGCTTGTTGTACTTGCTGGTAATGATTGAAAAAAGCGAAACCCGTTACCAGTAATACTGCGGCGGCGGTAGCGTACCATACGCGAACAAATGAACGGCGCTTCGGCAAAAGAACCGAATTACTTTGTTCTTCCCCGGTTTCCTCCATCGCATTATGAGCTTGCATTGTACCATGGCCTTGTTGGGCTGCAAGTTTCTTAAATTCTGAAAGGGCAATTTTTTCCTCACGGCTTTTCAGCATCTGATTTAAGGCAACCAGCATCTTGCGCGCTTCTGCTACTGTGGCTTTATTCTCAGGAGATCCGGCGGCATAATCGGTCCAGGTTTGCACATCCTGCTCATTGCTCTGGTAACAATAATTGAGAAAGGTAGGGTCTAAAATGAGTTGTTCTATCGTGTACATTCGTATTGCGCTTTCTTACCAGACGGGATAAGCTGTTTTTTTTACCACCCTAATTTTAATGTTTTTCAAAAAAAACATTAAACACCTAAAAATCAAGCGCAAAACAAAGCTCTAAAAATGCTGTTACGCTACGAAAAACCAGGATATCAGACAAAAATCAGGGTCATAAATATATTCAGGTCTTTAGGACTCAGGTTCTCTTTCGCCATTTCTTCCCTCATCCGCTTAATCCCCTCGAAAAGGTTATTATAAACACTGCGGATGGTTAATGAGCTACGTTCGGCAATTTCTTCATTGCTTAATCCTTCATAATATTTTAAAAAGATCACCGTCTGGCACCTACGTGGTAGCCCCTCATAAATTCTGGAAAGCTTTTCTTTCAGCTCCTCCAGTGCCTGACTATTGAGCATCAGTTCTTCGACAGAGGGTTCGGACCAGGCATCAGAGAAATCGTCCAGCGATTCCATCTTATATTTCTGTTCGATCCGATAGGTATCAATCAGTTTTCTACGAAAAGACGTGAGGATATAGGACTTTACATTACTGATTTTGCTGAAATCCGTTCCCTTTTCCAGAAAGCCAAGAAAGGTCTGGTTGATGTTGTCTTTAACGGCACATAAATCCATTCCGTTTTTTAAACCTACAAACACCAGATAGTTATAGTGTTGCTGATACAACACATAAATATCGTCTGATAAAATTACTTCTGGTTGGGTTTCATTGCTCACAGCCATGGTTCAGCACTTCTTAAAATTTAGATGCAATCTACTATTCTATTCCTTTACCCTAAAATAAATTTAGAATGGGCTATTTCTTACCGCTGGTCAAAGCTCCTTTACCCTTCATCAAATTATTTTCTTTCTCTTTTTATTTATGCTCCTTTTTGCAGCAGAAAGGAAGGCTGTTATTTTGATAGCCCTCCTCCTTAAAACTTAATTATCAATCCAATGAAAAAACATTTCTTATTGCCTGCAGTTGCTTTTATGCTATTGGCTGGCACTGCAAAATCTCAAGATTCCAGTCCGATTCATGTAGGCTTAAAAGCTGGTGCCAATTACAACAAACTTTCCATTTCTGCTCCCGGTATTTCCGGTAAATTTGCTCCTGGATTTTCCGCAGGTGCCTTTACCAGAGTAGATCTTGGCCGCGCTTATGTACAGGGAGAATTGCTGTACAGTAATAAATCAGGTAAGCTGGACGGGAACGGTGCAAAGGATCAAAAAGCGAAATGGTCAGGCATTGATGTTCCTTTAGTAGTGGGTTATAAAATTCTAAATACAGCACAAATGAACCTGAGGGTATTTGGGGGAGCGGTTTACAGCTATACCTTAAATGACAAAACCTCGGTTCTTAAGCAACTCAATCCGGCATTTCAGGGATTCAAAAAATCGAATGTAGGTTATCAGGCAGGTGCAGGAATTGATTTAGGAAAGCTTACTTTTGACCTGCGTTATGAAAGGGCTTTAACGGACATCGATAAAACTTTTAAATCCCGTCCTCAGTCCTTTCAGGCAAGCGTAGGATTCCTGATTTTTTAGTCCTTCCCCTTATTTATCATCCTCGTAATGAAAAAATTCCACTTATATAAACCCTTACTTTTTATCTCCGGATTCTGGATCCTGCTGGGCTTAACCTTATGGTCTCAATTGAAAAGAGATTATCCAACACTCCAGACTTTTGGCACGGCAGTACTGATGATTTTATGTTGTGCCATCATTGCGCATACCTTAAGTAATGTGTTCCTGCCTTACGCTTTAAAAAAGGGAAAAATGCAGTTATTTGTGTTGCAAGCTATCCTGGCAACCACAATTTTAACCGCTGCAATTGCAGGAATCTTCTATGGTACGTATTGGTTAGGCGTCCATGGAACTCCTTATGACAATGCTGGAGAACTGGAGCAAAACCGGGATTATTTAGTGGTATTTATCAGGACGATACCTTCTGCTTTGCTCATTATTGGCTCCAGCTGCGGTTTTCAGTTTTACCAGGAGCACTATAAAATGGCACAGAAACATACCTTGTTGCAACAGGCCCATCTGGAAGCACAGCTGAGAATTTTACAGGATCAAATCAATCCTCACCTGATGTTTAATGTGCTGAATCACCTGCATATTCTCATGAAGAAAGATGTGGAACTCGCTTCAACTTTACTGGTCAAGTTTTCAGATATCTTAAGGTATCAATTGTACGAGTGTAACCGGGAAACCATTGCACTGGAAAAAGAAGTGACTTATCTGAAGAATCTGGTCTCTGTAGAAAAAATCCGCTGGGGCGATGAACTTCAGGTAGATTGTATATGGAATATTACGAATGGAAAGCGGGACATTGTCCCGCTTTTACTCGTTCCATTTGTTGAGAACGCCTTTAAACACGTTTCCCGCCTACCCTCCCAAAAGGGATTTGTCCGTTTGTGCCTCGATCAGGAAAATGAGCTACTGACTTTTACCATAGAAAATTCTAATTCTCCGAAGCCGGTAAGAAATACCGACAGCAGTGGTCTTGGCCTGGAAAATGTACGGAAGCGTTTAGAAATTCTTTATCCGGGGCAGCATGACTTACAAATCACGCGTAGCGACACCCATTTTAAAGTTGTTTTAGTTATTCATTTAGATCAAAAAGTAAATTATGTCGGTTACTAAACACCACGTTGAGTTGCCATTACAATGCCTGGTGGTAGATGATGAGCCTATTGCCCGAACGGGAATTATAGATTTCATTGATCAGGTGGATTTTCTCCAGGTGGCAGGTTCTTGTGGAACCGCTATGGAGGCCTCGGACTTCATCCATAAGAATCAGGTAGACCTATTGTTTCTGGACATTAATATGCCCTATTTATCAGGGTTGGAATTGCTGGAAACCATGGAAAAACCACCATTAACCATTATCACAACCGCTTATTCTGAACATGCTTTAGAAGGCTACCGCCTGCAAATTGTAGATTACCTGCTCAAGCCGATTACCTTTCAGCGCTTTCATCAGGCAGCTACCAAAGCCAGACAAATGCATCAGCTACAGGCTTTACAAAAACAGCCACAAGCCATGGATCCTTACTTATTTGTACGCCAGAAAGATAGTTTTAAAAAGATCCGCTGGGCAGATATCTTATATGTAGAGGGAATGCAGAATTATGCCAAACTAAAATTTGAAGACCAGGAGCTGATCATTCATCAAACTTTAGTCTCTTTAGAAGAGATATTGCCGGGGGATCACTTTTTCAGGATCCATAAATCTTACCTGGTCAATATCTCTAAAATTGATGTAGTGTCGGGAGGAAGAATCTTCATCGGCGAACATGAGCTGCCAATTTCCCGACACCGTAGGGAGGACTTGTTAAAAGAGGTCGTTTACAATAAACTCATCAGCCGTTAACGCTTTCCGAAATTCCATTTGAGGCCTACGGCTCCATAAGCTGTGGTCTCAAAATGTGGCGGATTAACTTCCTCCATTTGCTTGAAAAAATCTTTCAGTTTCCTGCTGGTAAATTCCATAGAACGGTACAATGAGGCACCGGCAGTAAGTTGCAAACTCAGGGACTTGTTAAGCTTAAACTCGGGTTGGAATCCAGAGATTACTTGCAGGTAGGACAATAATGCTTTGTCTTTTCTGCCCACATCCGCGGTCATCGCGCTCACTTCTGCTACTACTTTCAGTTTGATACTTTCGTTGGCTTTATAGGCCAGTTCTACTTTCTCCGGGAAATTCACCATGACCTGGAATTTACCATTGGTTTTCCAGTTCAAGACAATGGCCGGCAATACCATCGGGATTCCAAAAGTATTGGACACCACCGGCCCAACACCCAGCGCCAGATTTGGATTAAACTGCTTGATGAAAATCACCCCGCCCATCACCAGAATATCCTGCTTTGAAATGCCTTTCATATCCGTATATACCCCCGCAGAAGCCATAAATAACATATTCCAGCTTTTACCCAATGGACGCAGGTGCATCAGTCCGACGCTGGCATTGAGCAACTCATCCGGATATATTGCGACCTCATAATTCTGATTTTTAATCTTCGCATAAGAACCGCCAAGCGTTACCGCCCATACTTTTGCTCTTCCGATTGAATCTACTTTCATGGATAAGGGAATGCTGATTGCGCCTTCCAGCCTTCTCATATCACTTTTCTGTTCGGTTTTCTTCCCGGATTCCCCCACCTTAGTTTCCGGTATATATCTGGACAAAGGAATGTATTCTGCTTTCAGTCTGAAGCCCGATAATTCCTGTGCTTTACTTTCTAAGCTAAACAATACTATAAGTAGCAACAGGCCGCTATTAAAAAATTTCATCATGTTTTTCTGTATCAAGGATTAATATATTTTTCGGCGAAGAACGTCAGGATTCTATTGCTGTGGAAATATTATTGACCAGTGGTAATTCCGTGTTGACAAGCGGTTCAACTTTCTATTGTAAATAAGATTATTATAAATTTAACCCGAGTTTCATTTTTTTAATACATTTGCAGCTGAGTGGGTTATCCCAATTTATTCTAAAGCAACATCAGCAAATTGGAGACAAGAAACTATAGAATTCCTATCATTTATATCGTCTTTGGTGTTTTATGGATCACTTCTAGTGATTACCTGCTGGTTTCCTGGGCTTCCGGATTCAGTCCCCGGGTAAAAGAGTATACTGCTTCCGTAAAAGGATTACTTTACGTTTTCAGCACCGGCTTTCTTTTGTACTACCTGATCAGGAAGGAACGGGCCAGGATTGCGGAGGCTGATAATAAAAGAATTGCGGAGATTGTAGATAAGATGAACAACCTGATCATCATGTCTGACCCCGGGGGGAACATTACCTGGGTAAACCGGGCCTTCGTCAACATTACCGGATATACCTTAGCCGAAGCTTTAGGAAAAACACATGCAGATCTATTGTATGGGCCGGAAACCGACCTTGAAATCGTAGACAAGCTGACTAAAGCTCTTGACAATCAGGAGTTTTTTAGCGGGGAGCTGGTCAATTATGCGAAGGGTGGAAAAGCGTACTGGTCGCAATTTAATGTCTCTCCGATATATAATCCAAAAGGCGACCTGGAAGGATACCTTTCTGTAGAGAACAACATAGACGACAGCAAACACAGGGAGGATCTGATTGTACAGCAACACCGGAAACTGAAGGCTGTTTCCTGGTTTAATTCGCATGAAATCCGAAAGCCAGTGGCCTCTATTCTGGCCTTATCAGAATTGCTTATGGAAGAAAAGAATGCCATTGAGCAACAGGAACTGATCAAATACCTTAGACAAAGCGCTATCAACCTGGATCTTATCATTCATCAGATCAATGAGGCGGCGGCTGTAAAATAAATTATGTACCTTTGATCCCAGCATCAAACCAACAATTTCCTTAAAATGATCCGGCAGTTTAAACCATCAGATCTTAACCCGATGAGGGAGATCTACAATCACTATGTGGAAAATACACTACTTACTTTTGACGAAGTAGCCTTGAATGCGCAAGAATTTGCGGATAAATTAGCTCCTGTACTTTCCAGTTTCCCATGCCTTGTGTATGAGAAAGAGGGACAAGTTCTGGGCTTCACCTATGCTACGGCATGGAAAGAAAACCCTGCCTATCGTTTTACCGTTAGCAGTGCTATTTACCTGGATCCGGAAGCCATTGATAAAGGAACAGGTACGGCTCTTTACCGGAAACTGACGGAGGAACTGCGGGAGATGAATATTCATTCTATCGTTGCGGGTATTCTGATGCCAAATGAAAAAAGCACCAGAATGCATGAACGACTAGGCTTTAGTAAGGTTGCTCACCTGAGTCAGATCGGCTTTAAATTCAATAAATGGATCGATGTCAGTTACTGGCAAATGACTTTATAAAAAATATCTTATCGTAAAATTGTGACAATTGTCGCATTAAATTGTGACAATTGTCCTAATAATTAATGCATTTCCTATTTAACTTGTTTGAAGTAAAAGGGAGATGCCCGGTACCCAAAAGAATCAGGCAAAGGGAATCGCTGAAAACCTTGCAAAGAGTAGGTGTAACTATAAATTTATAACGCTCCAGTACTATTAAAAGCAAACATGAAACAATTGGGATTTTAGCACAGTGGGTTCCACCCGCTGTGCTGATAAAAACCCTGGAGCCGATAAATAAAATCCTTTATTTATGTCATGGTACGCCTTCATTGGGACAGATTGTCTAAACCCTACACATTACCGCATTAAAAGAAAAACGCCACTTTGTAATGGCAGCAAGAAACTGTGCGCCGTATTTTCTTCCGGAAGCACTTATCCGGAAATTGACTATGAACTGGTTTGCCATATTGTATTGGCCCTGAGCAGCAAGACCAGCAATGAAAAAGTCATCTTAAGAAACTAATCCCAATCAGCTGTACTTTTTATTACTTTATTAAAATAAAGTAACGAATTAGGTTATCCTTTTATTTAAAAGTATATTTAGGTTAGGTATAATTATTAAAAACAAATCTTCATGGATAAAAATGCGCTCTATTTCTATGAAATGATGTATGGTAAAGTATCATTTCCCAAGATTGATTTAACAACTATTGATTCTTTTTTAAAGCAGATGGTGATCCCTCCTTCCAGACAGGAACTGAGAAAAAAGATTGGCTCGCTATGTCCGGTCAGTGACCAAACCTTTCATTTATTCAATTACGGCTTTCAGCCACTCTCTTTACCACAGGATCAGTTATTATGTAGTCCGGAACAAATCCCCAACAAAATACTTTTTGTCCAGCACGGACTTTTACGCGGTTATTATAAAAGAGAAAAGCAACAGGTAACCACCTGGTTTGCCGGGCCAAATGAATTTATCATCCCTAATAACTTCTTTGCCGGGGATCCTTGTCAGGAATACATAGAATGTATAGAAAACAGCAGTTTCCTGGCCCTGGATTATGAGACTTGTTTAAAAATATACCTGGCCTCTAATGAGGTTGCCAGGCTGTTCCTGAAATTGATGGAAGAAAAGCAACAGCAAACAAATATGAGGGAAAAAATGTTGAGGATTCCGAACGCGGAAAGAAGGTTCCAACGCTTAACCAAAGAGATGCCGGGTCTGCTACAAAATGTAAAAGACGACATTCTGTCTTCTTATCTTAATGTGACGAGAAGGCATCTGGAAAGGATTAAGGTGCAATGTTTCAAAAGGATCAGGAAGTAATCCGGCAAAATAAACAGTATTAATTTCCCTCCGGATTGTTAGCTGGTGTTTGCGGCAAAATCTCCTGAATAGAGATCCCCAGGATCTCAGCGATTTGATACAATCTCACTACCGTCAGGCTCGTATACCCTCTTTCCAGTTTGGAGTAGGAGTTTTGAGAAATGTGTAGCTTTTCAGCCATATATTCCTGTGTATAGCCTTTGATAACTCTCTGTATCCTTACTGCGTTTCCAAGTTGCATATTTCTTTGATCTTGATTAAATCTATAAAGAATTAACGCAATCACAGCTATAATACACGCATATCAGGTACTTAAGCCTAAAAACAGGTAATTCTCACCACAGAAAAGGTATTTACCGCAATCAAAAAAAGTAAATCACGCAAGGGTCTTTTTCCTGCATTATGGTGTTACCGTATCCCGGATACAACGTACGGAGTATCCAAAAGACTTAAAAGCATCTGAACTATTAGCAGCCAGAACCTCTGAACCATTCGAACTCAGTTGAAGACTGATTCCCATCCTGTTATCGTATCTTACACTGCTCCAGTAACGGCCGATAATTCCTCTGGTCGTACCAAGGGTTCCGTAGTTACTTTCTAAGATTCCCGCATTGTGTATTTTCAGCACCGAATTAAAGGCATCCTCATCTTTTTTCCAGTTTTGTGGAGCTCCATCAACTGCAATCCATTCGGTGGACGTGGGTAGTCGCCAACCCCCACCTAACATCTGCACACAAGGGTCGCTGGTTGGTTGCCAGTTTAAATCTTCATTAAACATAGGCGCCCATGGCGTAGAAGGCAGGCGGGTACTTGTTTTTACTTCGTAACCTTGTACCCGGTTAAACTGCCAGTACCATCCCGCGGCCTCCGGATTCGTGTCATTAAAGGCTTTAGCGGGTTCAGCAGCTCCTAAATTCTGTGCCAGCCAACAACGCGGAGCCCCGCTGATATGGGTACTGATGGTTTGATAAGTGATCGTCTGGTCTACCGCGGATCCGTTAATTCCGGCCTTATGAACCACCGTAACCGGATTACATATTTTAAAGCTGCTCACTGCCGGACTGTAAACCAAACCAACGCTGGTTTCTACATAGGCCCTCACATGATAAGTAGGACCTTCTACCAATCCATTCATCAATACTGAAAACTCACCGAAGCCAGTCCCGGAATCTATAATCTTCTGATCGTTGACCGTAGGGATCGCATTTGTGTTACTCCAAACCAGACCACGCGCAAGGATCGGTCTACCTCCTGAGGTCGCAACCGCAGCAACCGCTGTAGCCGTACTGGCAGTCATATTTGCCGTAGGCACCATCGCATTACTGACCGTAGGCAGTGTTGCAATGATCTCATCACGGAGACAGCGGACAGGGATCGCTATAGCCTTATACAGATCCCCGATACCCATTGCGCCATTAAAGCTCAACCCTTTTCCATTAGCAGGATAATTGCTGACCGTTGAGGAGGTCCAGTACTGGAATCCGGTGCCCCGGGCAGACAGGTCTCCGGGAGCTGTGGAAGACAGGCTTCCCGCATGATGGAGTTTCAGTACCGAGTCATAGATTGCAGCGGTGCTAGTCCAGCTTTGTGGCTTACTCACCACGCTATTCATCTCCGTGAAGGTAGGTAGTCTCCAACCTGCCCCCATCAACTGCACACAAGGATCTTGCCCGGGATTCCAATCCCATGATTCAGAAATGGCAGTGGTCCAGGGTGTCCAGGAATTGGATGGTGTACGTGTGGTACCGTCATGTTTATAACCCTGGATACGGTTAAACTGCCAGTACCATCCGGCAGCTGCTTCAGCAGCATCATTTACGGATGTTGCCTGGCGATCTGCCCCCAGATTTTGCGTAATCCAGCAACGGGCATCAGTACCACTAAAATTAGTACTTACCGTACCATAAGTCAGGGTTTTATCTACCGGCGCGCCATTTAATCCGGCCACATGAACCACCGTAACGGGATTACAAATCTTAAAACTGGCAACCACCGGACTGTATCCGGTACCGATTGCATTAGTCGCATAAGCACGTACGTAATAAGTTGGCCCATCTGAAAGTCCGGTTAAAGTCTCTGTAAAATCACCTGTTAAACTTCCATCCGGCAAGACACTTGCGGCAGGTAAAACCTGATCGCTCAGGGTCGGTATTTTATTGGTTGTACTCCAGACCAGTCCACGTCCGGTAAGGACAGCGCCACTATTGGCAACTACAGTTGCTGACCCTGTCGCTGAACTTTCTTTCATTCCGGAAACCGGCACCAGTACATTACTTACCACTGGCACCGAAGTAGTTACCGCATCGCGGATACAACGTACGGAGTATCCAAAAGATTTATAAGCATCTGCACTATTACCAGCCAATACCTCTGCACCTGAAGCACTCAGTTGAAGACTGATCGCCATCCTGTTATCGTATTGCGAAGCGCTCCAATAACGTCCTACAATTCCTCTGGTGCCACCAAGGGTTCCGCCATTACTTTCCAATATCCCTGCATTGTGTAATTTCAATACAGAATTATAAGCATCCTGATCTTTTGTCCAGAGTTGCGGAGCTGCATCAACTGCAGTCCATTCTGTGGACGTAGGTATTCTCCATCCTCCACCTAACAACTGAACACATGGGTCGTTGGCGGGTAGCCAGGCTGAATTTTCGTTAAACATTGGCAACCATGGCGTATAAATAGTTGCTGCTGGTTTACGTGTTGTTGTTTTTACTTCATAACCCTGTACCAGGTTAAACTGCCAGTACCATCCCGCAGCCTCCGGATTCAGGTCATTAAAGGCTTTAGCTTGTTCGGAAGCACCTAAATTCTGTGTGATCCAGCAACGTGGAGCGCCACTGATATTGGTACTTACCGTTTGATAAGTGATCGTTTGATCTACTGCGGCTCCATTAAATCCGGCTTTATGGATGACCGTCAAAGGAGCACATATTTTAAAGCTGGTTACTGCCGGACTGTACACCAGGCCTAAGCTGGTTTCTACGTAGGCTCTCACATAATAAGTAGGTCCTTCTGTTAATCCATTCATCAGTCCGATAAATTCACCAATGCCTGTTCCGGAATCTAGGATTTTCTGGTCGCTGAGGGTAGGAACAAGCGTTGTACTGCTCCAAACCAGGCCACGTGCGATGATTGGTTTACCTCCTGAAGTTGCAACTGTAGCGATGGCCTTAGCCGAATTGGCGGTCATGGTTGCAGTAGGTACCATCACATTACCGACTATAGGCAGCGTTGCGATAATGTCATCACGTAAACAACGGACAGGTATCGCTATAGCCTTATACAGATCCCCAACGCCCATTGCACCATTAAAGCTCAACCCTTTTCCATTGCCCGGATAATTGCTGACCGTTGAAGAGGTCCAGTACTGGAATCCGGTGCCCCGGGCAGACAGGTCTCCTGGAGCTGTGGAAGTCAGACTTCCCGCATTATGGAGTTTCAATACCGAGTTATAAATTGCAGCGGTGCTGGTCCAGCTTTGTGGCTTGCTCACTACGCTATTCATTTCCGTGAAGGTAGGTAGTCTCCAACCTGCCCCCATCAACTGTATACAAGGATCCTGGGTAGTCAACCAATCCCATGATTCAGAAATCGCAGTTGTCCATGGTGTCCAGGCATTAGCTGGCGTACGGGTGGTTCCATCGTGTTTGTAACCCTGAATACGGTTAAACTGCCAGTACCATCCGGCTGCTCCTTCAGCAGCATCATTAACTGAGGTTGCCTGGCGATCTGCACCCAGATTCTGTGTAATCCAGCAACGGGCATCAGTACCACTAAAATTAGTACTAACCGTACCATAAGTAATGGTTTTATCTACCGGCGCGCCATTTAATCCGGCCACATGAGTCAGGGTAACGGGATTACAAATCTTAAAGCTGGTCACGGTCTGACTGTATCCGGTGCCGATTGCGTTCGTTGCATAGGCACGTACATAATAAGTTGGTCCTTCAGAAAGTCCGGTTAAAGTCTGTGTAAAATCACCCTTCATCGCTGCTGCAGGTAAGACCTGATCAGTCAGGGTTGGTATTTTATTGGTTGTACTCCAGACCAATCCGCTTCCGGTCAGGGCAGCACCACCATCGGCAACTACTGTGGCTGATCCTTCAGCTGAACTTTCTTTCATACCTGAAAGTGGTACCAATACATTACCTACCATTGGAATGGCGGCAGAGACTGCATCGCGGATACAACGTAAAGTATAACCATTGGCTTTATAAGACTCTGTAGAACCACCGGGAGCGATGTAACTATTTGTCGCAGAAATCTGCAAACTAAGGCCAAAACTATTCTGAGAAGGGCTGGAGTTCCGGAATTGCGTACTACTCCAGTAACGTCCCATACTTCCTCTGGTTACCCCTATCGATCCGGTGTTCATCTCTAACATCCCTGCATTGTGCAATTTCAATACGGAATTATAAGCATCCTGATCTTTTTTCCAGTTTTGTGGAGCTGCATTTGCGGCGGTCCACTCGGTAACCGTCGGCAATCGCCATCCTCCGGCTAATAACAGCACACAAGGATCATTGGCCGGTTGCCAATCCAGATCTTCCGTAATCATACCCAACCATGGGGTATAGACTGTTGGTGCCGGCATACGTGTCGTTGTTTTTACTTCGTAACCCTGCACACGGTTAAACTGCCAGTACCATCCCGCGGCCTCCGGGTTCGTGTCATTGAAGGCAGTAGCCTGTTCGGAAGCACCTAAATTCTGTGCGATCCAGCAACGCGAGGCGCCACTAATATTGGTACTTACCGTTTGATAAGTGATGATTTGATCTACTGCTGCGCCATTAAATCCAGCCTTATGAATGACCGTCAAAGGAGCGCATATTTTAAAGCTGGTTACTGCCGGACTGTAAGCCAAACCTACGCTGGTTTCTACATAAGCTCTCACATAATAAGTAGGTCCTTCTGTTAATCCATTGATCAGTCCGTTAAACTCACCAATGCTTGTTCCGGCGTCTATGATTTTCTGATCACTGATGGTCGGAATAGGATTAATACTGCTCCAAACCAGACCACGTGCAGTGATTGGATTACCTCCTGAAGTCCCAACCGTAGCGATGGCCTTAGCCGAATTGGCGGTCATGGTTGCCGTAGGCACGATCACATTACTGACCGTAGGTAATGTTGCTATGATTTCATCACGGAGACAGCGGACTGGCATCGCTGCCGCCTTTTCCTGATCAGCAACAGCAAATGTGCCATTAAAATACAATGCTTTTCCATAGCTATTAGAGCCGGCAACCGTTGCGGAGGTCCAGTATTTAAGTGCTACACTGCCGGTAGTCATATTTCCGGGCGCTGCCGAAGTCAGGTACCCGGCATTGTGGATCTTCAATACAGAGTTGTAAAGGTCTGTAGGCGTAGTCCAGGTCTGTGGCGCAGCGATCACATTAGTCATTTCTGTTACAGTAGGTAATCTCCAACCCGAGCCCAGCAACTGCATACAAGGATCCTGCGCAGCAAGCCAGCCATAAGGTTCATTAATATTGGCTGTCCATGGGGTCCAGGCATTGGATGGCGTACGGGTAGTGCCATCATGTTGGTAACCCTGGATACGGTTAAACTGCCAGTACCATCCGGCTGCTTGTTCGGAAGCATCATTCACTGATGTTGCCTGGCGGTCGGCACCCAGATTCTGTGTGATCCAGCAACGGGCATCACCATTAAAGTTAGTACTTACGGTGCCATAAGTCAGGGTCTTATCAACCGGTGCTCCATTCAATCCTGCCGCATGCACCACAGTAAAAGGATTACAAATTTTGAAGCTGGTCACTGTCGGACTAAATGCGGTACCCATTGCATTGCTTGCATAAGCACGCACATAATAGGTTGGTCCATCTGAAAGTCCGGTTAAGGTTTGCGTAAAATCACCTTTCGTTGTTCCTCCAGGCAATACCTGGTCATTCAGATCTGGTATTTTATTGGTTGTACTCCAGACCAGTCCACTTCCGCTCAGTTCCGCACCACCATCGGCAACTACCGTTGCTGTTCCTGCTGCTGAACTTTCTTTCATGCCTGAAAGCGGTACACTTACATTACTCACCTGTGGTAACGAAACGGTTACCCCATCACGGATACAACGTAAAGAATAACCATTGGCTTTATAGGCTTCGGTAGCAGCACCAGAAATTACGCCCGAAGCTGTGGCAGAAATCTGTAGACTATTGCCAAAACTATTCTGAGAAGGACTAGAGTTCCGGTATTGCGTATTACTCCAAAAACGTCCCAGAGTTCCTCTGCTTGTACCAAGGGTTCCGGTGTTCATCTCTAACATCCCTGCATTGTGCAATTTCAATACGGAATTATAAGCATCCTGATCTTTTTTCCAGTTTTGTGGCGCCCCGTTTGCGGCAGTCCACTCGGTAGAAGTAGGCAATCGCCATCCTCCTCCTAATAACAGGATACAAGGATCGTTAGCAGGTAGCCAGTCACGGTCTTCGGTAATCATACCCAACCATGGTGTGGAAGGAGTTGGCGCCGGCATACGGGTTGCTACATTCACTTCATAACCCTGTATCCGGTTAAACGGCCAGTACCATCCGGCAGCTTCCGGTTTTTTGTCGTTAAAGGCTGTAGCTTGCTCAGAAGCCCCTAAATTCTGTGCCAGCCAGCAACGCGGATCACCGCTGATGCTGGTACTTACGGTTTGATAAGTAACTATTTTATCTACTGCAGCGCCATTAAATCCAGCCTTATGTATGACGGTAAAAGGCAAACAAACCTTAAAAGTAGTTGAAGAAACACTATATCCTGTTCCAGCAGCATTGGTGGCAAAAGCACGCACGTAAATCGTTGGTCCTTCCGGCAAATTGGTCAATGTGCCCACAAATGTTTGCAGGTCAGAACCCATCACTACCTGATCGGTAATTTCGGGGGTGTTTTTTGTATTGCTCCATACAAAACCTCTGGCCGTTATCGGAAGTGCGCCGTCAGAAGTCAGCGTAGCGGATGCTTCCGCTACATTGTCTTTCAGGCCTGCGGCAGGGATGGTGACCAGGCTCAATTTGGGTTTAGACAATACAACGGTATCTCTGATACAACGTACTGAAAAAGCCATGGTCTTATCCCTATTGAACACCTGGGTAGCACTATAGACTAGTAAAGCGCCTCCTTCATTCTGTCTCGAAGTTGTACTACTCCAGAAATAACCGGATTCCCCCTGATATTGATTCGTTGATCCGTTAGTTAAACCTGATCCCATCAGTTTCAATGGAGAATTATAAGCATCAGCGATGGTGTTCCAGTTTTGAGGCGCCCCATCGGCAGTAGTCCATTCCGCAGCGGTTGGTAAACGCCAGCCTCCACCCAATAACAGGTCACATGGATCATTTTCTGGTAACCAGTTGTAATATTCGTTGTAGCTGGTATTATTCCAGGGAGCAACATCATTGCCAGGCGTCCTGACTGCGCCATCCTGCTTATATCCTTGTTTACGGTTAAACTGCCAGAACCAACCTGTAGAAGGCTCTGTAAAATCGGTCATACTAGCTGCCTGATGATCTGCACCCAGGTTCTGGGTCGTCCAGCAGCGCAGTGCACCGGAGATATCAGTACTTACCGTACCATAAGTAACGGTTTTGGTTACCGGAGCTCCATTTAATCCGGCAGTATGGGTGACTGTAAATGGGTTGCAAATTTTAAAGCTGGTCACCTCCGCGCTGTATCCGGTACCAATTGCATTGCTGGCAAAGGCACGTACAAAAACGGTTGATCCTTCAGCAAGACCGGTCAATGTGCCGGTAAAAGTTTCCAGATTTGACCCTGAAACCTTTTGGTCTGTCATTTCAGGTTTCTGATTGCTGCTACTCCATACAAAGCCGCGGGAAGTGATTGCATTACCCCCATCGGAAGTCAACACTGCCGACACTTCTGCTGATGACGTTTTTATCCCCGATGCAGGAACGATCACTTTACTTACTTTTGGTTTTTGCAAGGCAACCGTATCTCTTAAACAACGTAATGAAAAAGCATAACCTTTTTCCTGGTCCATCACAGAAGCTGGCAGATTACTGCTGATCATCGCTTTAGCATTCGAATTGTTTTGCGTAGTACTACTCCAGAAATAACCAAATACATTTTGATTTCCTACCGATCCTCCCGCAGTATAACCCGTTGCATTAAGTTTCAATGGTGAATTATAGGTATCGGTGATGGTATTCCAGTTTTGAGGTGGCCCATCTGCTTTGGTCCATTCTGCTCCTGTAGGGATACGCCATCCACCGCCTAGTAACAGTTCGCAAGGATCGTTCTCTGGTTGCCAATCGATATTTTGATTTGGGGTATAAGCGGTCCATGGCGCAACCGCCTGTGAAGGAGTTCTGGTTGCTCCGTCTATTTTATACCCCTGACTACGGTTAAATTGCCAGAACCAACCTGTTGAAGGTTCTGAGTAATCAGAGATACTGGTTGGCTGACGATCGGCCCCAAGATTCTGGGTGATCCAGCAACGTGCTGCACCAGAAATATCAGAACTTACCGTACCATAAGTAACCGTTTTAGATACCGGAGCACCACTCAGTCCTGCCACATGAACCACGGTAAGCGGGAGACAGATTTTAAAGCTCGTTACTTCCTCACTATAGCTAATTCCAGCTTCACTGATCGCATACGCACGAACATAATAAGTAGGTTTTTCCGTCAGCTGCTCTAAAGTGCCGCCAAAATCAGGGCTCAGCATAGATCCTGCTATGATTTTTTGATCCGCTATAGTCGGAACCTCCGATTTACTACTCCAGACTAAACCTTGTTCCGTAATTTTCGCACCTCCGCTACTCAATAGTTTAGCGGATAAATCGGCAGTAGTAGCAGTGGTTTTATCAATTTTAACTTTACTTACCGTTGGGGGAACCAAACCTGTAGTTAAGCTATCCAATGGACCATACCCGGTACCTATACTATTTGTAGCATATGATCTGAAATAATACAATTGCCCCGGAGCTAAGCCGCTAAGCTTACTCACAAACACCCCTAATCCCAGTCCATCACTTGTTTTGGTGGTCAGGGCGATGGTTGGGTTGGTTACATTACTCCACACGACACCGCGGGCCGTCACCTTCAGTCCGCCTTCATTCAGGACTTCTCCTCCGGTACTTGCCGAGGCACTGGTAATTTCTGTTGCCGGACTCGTCTTCAGTGTTGGTACATTTAAAGTGGTTAAACTATCCGTATGACCATAACCGGTTCCTTCTGCATTGGTCGCATAGGCACAGATGTAATATTTTGTTCCTTTGTTTAAGCCTGTTAACGGTGCAGTGAAAGCATTCAGTCCTGTACCATTTAGTGTTTTTGTTGTAAGCGCAATGCTGAGGTCTTTTTCGGTACTCCAGATTACCCCTCTTGCCGTTACCGACAAGTTGCCTTCGCTGGTCACTGTGCCACCAGTAGTAGCAGTGGTTTCCGTTATCGCGGAAGGTATCGTGGTGGTCACAACCGGGAAAGTTGGGGTGTTCAACACGGTTGGCGCCGCACTCCATCCTGTACCGACACTATTGCTGGCATAAGCCCAGATAAAGTATTTGGTTCCCTTAGCTAATCCGGTCAATGTACCTGCAAAAACACCGTTTACACCCACAGATATCAGGCTGTCCGGGTTTAAAGGAAGTGCTGGTATTTTCGATACTTTGCTGTAATAGAAACCACGATCAGTGATTTCATCACCGCCGTTACTGGTTAAAGTAGCACTCAGATCAAGACTGGTTCCTGTCACATTAGATAGGCTTGCCATGCCTACTATTGGCGGAACAGCTAGGGTAACGAAACTGAGTTCTTCCCCGTAAGCAGTGCCTTTAATATTCGTCGCAAAAGCACGGACATAGTATTTAGTACCTGAAGTTAAACCGCTAAAAGGAATAGAAAAATCTCCGGTACCTCCGGTTGCATGGTTCAATCTTGTGGTTAAAGCAATGGTTGGATTCGGGCTGGTACTCCAGCAGATTCCGCGTTGCGTAACAAGCATTCCACCATCGTCTATGACATTTCCACCACTGGTTGCCGAGCTGCTGCCAATCACTGTCGGACTGTTCGTCTGCAAGGTTGGCAACATCACCGGTAAGGTGGTAAAAGAAATCTGGCTGCCATAAGTGGTCCCTACCGCATTGATGGCATAAGCACGCACATAGTAAGTAGTCTGATCACTTAATCCGGTCAGGAAGGCTTCAAACTTCCCGATTCCGGTAGTCGTTTTATCGACGGTTTTATAATCTTTCGCCAGGGTTGGCATTCCCGTAGTGTTCCAGGTTACACCTCTCTCCAAAATTGGCGACCTGCCATCATCGGTAATATCTCCACCACTGGTTGCAGTCGTAGCAATGATATTGGTCACAGCGGTAGTCACCGTTAAAGTAGGAAGCGCATTGGTGAGGAAGGTTCTTTCTACCCCATAAGCGGTTCCGATTTTATTCTGTGCATAGGCACGTACATAGTATAAAGTATTCGGGATTAAGCCGGTCATTGAGGCGGTATAAGTATCCTGCCCCGGACCGTTTGAAGTTCTGCTATCCGCGATGGTTGGGTTGCTTCTAATGCTCCATACCAATCCTTTCTGGGTGATATCTGCACCACCGTCGCTGGTAATTACCCCGCCACTATTGGCAGAAAAACCACCCGTTTCAGTTACTTCGCTGGTGCTCAGAATCGGAGCTGTCGGGAATAAAGTAACCGTAACCTGGTTGCCATAAGCAGTACCCACACTGTTCCTTGCATAAGCGCGAACAAAGTAAGCAGTGCTCAGTTTTAAGTTGATCACTTCAGATGTAAACACACCCATTCCAGCGCCGTTAACTGTTTTGTTGACCAGTTCTGCATCCGGGTTAAAGTTGCGGTCTGAACTCCATACCACCCCTCTTTGCGTTACCGGAGAGCCGCCATCTTTCAGGACGTTTCCACCTGAAGTCGCTGTCGATTTAGAAGTAGGCGTCAGGTAACCGGTGGTTAAGGTTGGTAAAATGGCAGGCGTTGTAAAAGTAACCTCATTTCCATAAGCCGTTCCCTGACTGTTTACCGCATAAGCGCGGACATAATATAAGGTAATCGGTTCTAAACCGCTGATGTTACTGATAAATGAATTTCCGGAACCGGTATCATTTCTGGTTTCATTTGGAGAACCAAGTACCGGGTTCGTACTCGTACTCCAGACTACGCCCTGATTGCTGATTGGAGCTGCACCGTCAGAAATAATAGTACCACCACCGATAGCGGTGATTCCGGCAGAAGAAACCGTTACCGGAGCAGTCGTCAAAGTAGGGACGATCAGCGTGGTAAAACTCAGTTCATTTCCATAAGCCGTTCCCACACTATTGTTCACATAAGCCCGGATATAATACGTAGTTCCTGCTTTTAGCCCGTTTAGGGTACTATAGAAAGTTCCTTTTCCGGCTCCCGTCTGAATTGTTTTCTGATTGATTACCGTATCTGGTCTGAAACCAGATTGCGTACTCCAAACCATCCCTCTGGTTAATGCCTCTGCCCCACCGTCATCGGATATATAGCCACCGGTATTGGCGCCGGAGCCTGTAATTCCGCTGGCCTCTCTGGTACTTAAAGTAGCCAGTACCGGTGGATCTGTCTTAAAGTTTAACTTGTTTCCGTAAGTTGTTCCGGCCACATTTGAAGCATAGGCCTGTACGTAATAAGTAGCATTTGCTTTCAGGTTTTTGAGGTTACTTTCGAATGTACCGTCTCCATTACCATTGCTGGTTCTGTTCACCGTGATCGTATCCGCATTGAAGAATTCTACCGGGCTCCAGACTACTCCGCGATTATACACCCTGGAACCGCCTTCGTTGGTAATATCACCACCACTGATGGCGGTAGTACTACCTGTTGCTTTAGAGAAAGCGGTAGTCAGCACCGGCAATTGAGGCGTCAGGAAGTTGACCATATTGCCATAGGTAGTGCCCACACTGTTGATCACATACGCACGGACATAATATACTGTATGTTGTTTTAAGCCGGTTAAAGCAGTACTGAAACTGCCGGTAATGTACCCGGTTTCTGCCGTTTTATCTAAGGTAACGGTATCCGGATTGAAGTGTTCATCTGTACTCCAAACCACCCCTCTTGTGGTCACTAAGGCACCTCCATTGGTTAACACCGTACCACCGGCAGTAGCCGTAGTGGTCGAAGTTGCCGTTGCTGGATTGGTGGTTAAAGTCGCCAGAATTGCAGGTAAAGTGCTAAATGTTTTTTCAGCACCATAGGCAAGGCCAACACTGTTGATCGCATAAGCTCTGACATAGTAAATGGTGCTGCCCAGCAGGTTGGTTATTGGCGAAACAAAGCTGCCCATACTGGTAATATTACCTACCTGGTTATCGTTTATCGTTGGCATCGACTGGGTACTCCAAACTACACCACTACCCGTTACCACGGTTCCGCCATTGCTGGTAATGGTACCTCCGGCAGATGCCGACATGCTGGTAATCGTATTTGTAGCGATTTCATCCGTAGTCAATTCCGGGAAGCCAAAAGTTCTGAATTCTTCTTCATTGGCCGCGTAAGCGATGCCGACACTATTGGTCGCAAATGCCCGCACATAGTAAACGGTGCCAGGCAATAAGCCGGTCATGGTCATCGAGTAATTATTCGCGCCAAATACATTTAGTCTGTTGGTCGCGGCACCTTCCGGATCAAATCCTTTTTGCGTACTCCATACCAAACCACGGTCGCTAACCACCGCGCCACCATTGCTGTAAATTGTTCCGCCACTGATCGCAGTGATTCCTTTCGGACCGCTGGTTACGGTGGTTGTGCTGATGGTAGCCAATACCGGCGGAGCAGTTATAAATTGTTGCACATCGCCATAGGCAATACCTGCGCTGTTGATCGCATAAGCACGGATATAATACGTAGTACTACCAATCAATTCGGTTAATCCCTGAACAAAAGTTCCAATCCCGGAACCTCCTGAGGTATGCGCATCGTCTACCGTTGGCAAGCCTGCGGTGCTCCAGCAAACCCCGCTTTGTATTACCGGTGTACCGCCATCGGCAGTAATGATACCACCACTATTTGCCGTATTGGCCTTAATTAAAGTAGCCGGTAAAGTAGTCAGTGTAGCAATCGTTGCAGTGGTAAAACTGAGTTCATTTCCATAAGCTACCCCTACTTCATTGACCGCATAAGCACGGACAAAGTATTTAGTTAATGGGCTTAAACCGCTCATTGCAGTATTGAAAAGTCCTTTCCCCTGGCCACTTGCCTGAGATCCCTCAGTAATTTCCGGATCACCTGTCGTGTTCCAGCAAATCCCTCTTGAGCTGACCGGACTTCCACCATCATTAATAATTTCCGCAGTGGCGAAGGCCGTTACTCCGCCAATATTTTCTATTTTAAGTGTGTTGATTGCCGGTAATATGGCCGGAGCCGTCATAAAGCTTTCTTCATTTCCGTAAACCGTAGCGATCCCATTTCCGGCATAAGCACGAACATAATATCGGGTGCTACCCGTTAATCCGGTTAAGTAACTTGCAAACTGCGCGCTTGTTTCTCCGTTGCTCACTACCGTACCCCAGGTCGTTGGGTTTGGCGCGGTTCCGTAAGCGATACCGCGATAAACAACGCCTGAACTTCCAGGGTTTAAAATATGACCTCCTGTAGTTGCGGTAAAGCTCGTAATCTGTGTTACCGGTAAAGTGCTCAAGCTAATATACAATGGCGTAATGAAGCTCATTTCCCTGGTATAAACCGTACCTGCACTATTGGTCGCATATCCTTTGGCATAATAAACAGTACCTGGTATCAATCCTTCCAGCTGTACTTCAAAGCCACCAATATCAGTACCGTTTGCGGTTGTGGATTCCGTTTGCAGATAAGTCAGTTTGTCGTTACTGTAGGCAATCCCTCTGGATAAAATTTTACCACCACCATTGTTTTGAATCCAAACCTGACCATGGGCCTGCGTATCTTTAATATCAGTAATCGTTAGCGTTTGGTAAATCAGGGTTGGCAATTGAGGCGCTGGCGTCACAAAAGTGATTAAATCGCCATAGGCCTTTCCAAACCTATTTTCTGCATATGCACGGACATAGTAAGTGGTGTTTCCAAGTAGGTTACCCAGGAAACTCTGATAAGTTCCGGATCCAGTTCCGTCTTTGGTCATTCCTGCTTCCAGGTCATCGCCAGGATCGCCGGTTTTGCTCCAATACACGCCTTTTGCAGTAATATCGGCATCGCCATTGCTGGTAATTATTCCACCACCTGTTGCTGTCATATTGGTAATGGCAATCACTGGTTGTGTGCTGACTTCAGGAATACCCGGAATCAGGCTAAAAGTTTTATCTGCACCGTAAGCGGTACCCACCACATTGGTAGCATAAGCCCTGACATGGTAAACCGTATTCGATTCTAAACCGCCCATCACACTGTTAAACACACCCAAACCAGCACCATTGCTGCTGGATGTACTATTAATTAGTGAAGGGTTTTCTTCCGTACTCCAGACAACCCCGCGGACAAGTACAGGAGCTTCTCCGTCATTCAGTACTTCACCCCCACCTTTAGCGGTATTGTTATAGAAAGAACCGGCGGCAAGGGTACTTACTGTTGGATAATCAGGCGTGCGGAAAACCTCTTCGTTACCATAAGCCACACCCACTTCATTTACCGCATAAGCACGGACATAATAAGTTGTTGCCGGTATTAAATCTTTCATCAAACCACCGAAACTTCCATTGCCATCACCAGCAAAAGGAGCCTGTGTTTTTGTCGGCAGGTCTATCGTTGGCAAGGTGCTGGTGTTCCATACAATCCCGCGTGCGGTTACCTGAACCCCGCCATTGTGACTGATCTGACCACCGCCATTAGCGGATACACCAGTCAGGCCAGAAGGCTTAGTCGTGGTAATGAGGGCCAGTGAATTGGTCACAAAACTCGTTTCCGAAGTATAAGCTGTTCCGGCACTATTGGTCGCATATCCTTTGGCAAAATAAGTGGTTCCAGGAAACAAATTAGTTAGATTGGCGATGTAAAGCCCAATATCTGATGGGTTGATGGTTGATGAAGTTCCATGCGTCCAGGTGATATGATCGGTACTCCAGGCGAATCCTCTATCGGACACAATTGCCCCACCGTTATTTAAAATATTGACTTCGCCAATGGCGGATTTATCGGTAATATCGGTCACCGTTACCGTAGCTGAACTCAATGCCGGCGGTACTGGTGGCGGCGTAGTAAAGCTCAGTAAATTACCATAGGCAATGCCCATTACATTGACCGCATAGGCCCTCACATAATAGGTTGTATTTCCTAATAAGCCTACCATAGAACTTGGGAAAATCCCTACTCCCGACCCATCGTTAGTTAAGATGGCATCCTTATCATCCAGTGGATCACCTTTGATACTCCAACGGATACCACGGGCAGAAACCGGGCTACCTCCATCGTCACTGATATCGCCACCACTAAGGGCATCGATACTGGTAATCGTATTTATTGGTAAAGTAATGAGGATTGGCAAGTCGTAAAGGGTCGTAAAAACTTTATCTTCCCCGTAAACGGTACCCATGCTATTGGTGGCATAAGCGCGCACATGATAGGTTGTATTTTGAAGCAGGTTACTCAATTGATCTGTAAAAATACCCAATCCACTACCGGTTACGGTGCTTACTGTTTTGGTGCTTAAAGAAATGTCCGGGTTTGGATTGGTACTCCAGCAAAAACCTCTGGTCGTGATGTCTATGCCGCCATTACTAATCACTTCTCCCTGCCCAAGTACGGTGGTTCCTTTGATATCAGCTACCGCGAGGGTTAATACTTCTGCGATACATTTTAAGTCCTGCCAATTTGTTCCGTCGTAATACCGCAATGCGCTGCTTGTTGAATTCAGGTAAAAAGCACCTGCAGTTACGCTGCTTTTTAAAGGATCAGCTGCCAGTACCGGAAGCTTAAAAGTTTGGGCTTCTGCTCCTGCGGCGAAACCGCTGTTGGGGCTGAAAACACTTTTGCTCAGGTCCTGGATCTTAACCCAGGCCAGGCCATTATAGATCATGGCAGATTTCTGGATGAAAGAAAAATAAATGGTTCCCGGGGTGCTGCTGTTTGCCGGGTCTTTAGTTAATACCGGCAAATAGGAAATCCCTGCTTTGACCATAAAGTAGTCTTCGGGGCTTACCGTTCCCATGGTATTGGTACACAAACTTTCCCAGCTGCTGCCGTTATAGATTAATGGTTTTACCTGAATGCTACTGAAAATCAGCATTCCCGTTTTGGCTTCGGTGATGCTGGCTTGATCTAAAACAGGTAAATGAGGGATCCCGTCTAAAACGCGAAAATAGGATTGTGCAAAGGCTGCGTTCCCAAGAAAAATTAAAAATAGAAATACGGAGTATAGTTTTTTTTTCAATGGGAGCGCTATGTTTTGCTAAATTGAAGGCTGGTTTATTTTCCTTCGTTGAATAGTTTTATTTTAATGTTGATTTCAAAATCGCCACCGGTACGTTGACGTTCGCCGGCCAGCTGAGAGGTATAATAACCTTGAATCACATACCTGTCGTAAGCTACTCCTACACCAAACGTAGAACTCTTGTCGCTATGGTACATCCCCAGAAAGGAAAGAATATTATTTTCCAGCTTCACATTTGTACCCAGGTCCCAGATGTTATCGATGTCTTTTGCTCCTCTGAAACTGATCTTTGGTTCTACGGAAATCACGTCCAGACTGGTGCCGATTTTATAAGAAGCGGCCACAAAATAAGTGGAACCATCTACGGTATTCTGATCGTCTTTTTGCATGAATTTTTTCAGATTCGGTAAGGCTCCCTGCAGGGTAAACCTTTCATTGGTGAAGGCAATTCCAAAATCACCATCAATAAAGGCTTTTCGCTGATTGAAGTTCTGTGCAGAAATATCATCCGGTTCTGCGATGATGTTATTGTTATCCAGCTTTTCCTTCATCACACCCAGGGAAACCCCGAAATGCAGACTCCTGTTATCGCCATTTAAAGACAAATGGTACGCATAAGTTCCCATCACACGGGTACGGCCGATTAATCCGGCTTTGTCATTGTAAACAGAAAGACCCAATCCTACTTTTTCATAGCGATAATCGCCACTGAAAGCCATGGTTACCGGTGATCCGGGAATGGATCTCCATTGATTGCGGTAACTCATATTCACATTTAATCCTTGCGTCATCCCTGCAAATGCCGGGTTGCTGATGTATTGATTTTCATAATATTGAGCACCCAAAGGTCTGATCTGAGCAAGGGCATCCTGCCCTCCTGCTCCGAAAACACCAAGTATTAAACCACTGCTTACTAAAATCCTCCGCACTACTAATTTCATCATGATCAATTTTATTTGTCTCTTACTATAGAAATAAACCCTGTTTTTTTATGTTTCCCCGAATCTATGGTCAGGATATAATAATAGGTATCCTCTTGAAGCGGGATCCCGTTAAACATCCCGTCCCAGGAATTATCGTAGCCAAACATGTTGAATACAATCCTTCCTTCGCGGTCGAAAATCCTCAACTCATTGTTTGGATAGAGCTGGATATTTTTAACGATCCAGGTGTCGTTTTTACCGTCACCGTTTGGAGTAATCATGTTGTTTCCTTCCAGATCAGCATAAGGTTTGGCTTCCGAAGCCGCCATACTTACCGCAGTTAAATCCGACAACTGAATTGCTTTGGCAAACAGCTGACCGATATATCGCTCCTCTGTATTGACCACACTTTCCTTGACCTGGATAAAATCTTTGGCATTGTTGCTGGTCAGTGGCGAATAGGTTAACACCAGGTTTTTGCCTTCATTGCCATTCAATTCTACATCTTCATACCCGAGTGCAATTTCTCCTTCAAAGCTTACCGCCCTGCTGAATCTATACATCCGTTGTATGCTGTTGAATTTTGGGAAAATCACCACGTTAGGCTGTTTACTAAGGGTCAGGTTATTCAGATACCAGTCGTTGGTAGGAACGAGTGTTAATCCTTCCGTGCTGAACACGGTCCCATTCTGAATAAAAAGACCTTCCGAATTCACCTTTAACTGCGCCTTCAATTCTGCGGTTAGAAACAGCAAAGATCCGATAGCAAGTGATGAGATTATTTTCTTCATTATTTTGTATTTTATCCCTTTTAAAGGGTTTATTATTTCATTTCAGCTTCGAGCTGTGCTAAATTTTCCGGCAAGCCTACAATCTTGTTTGTTTTGGCATCTACCAATACCATAGTTGGCGTGGAGAGCACAAAATAAGCCGCAGCTTCCGGGCTTCTGATGCCCTGTTCTGCTCTTTTATGTTTGAAAGCAGTCAGCTTAAGCTTTGCCTTTTCCCAGGCTGGAATTTCTGTTTCTGTTTCATCCAGACTGATGGCAAAAACATCCATCATTTCTGTTTTTTCAGCACCCTGATACCAGGGGTGTAATTGCTCCATCAGCTCTTTGCAGTGCTGGCAATCGGCCGACCAGAACAGCACCAGTTTATATTTGGCCTCTGTTTTAAAATCATGGAAAGGAACGGTTTTACCAGAGCCTAATTTCCAGCTGAAGTCTGGTGCGATAGAACCAATTGTCAGGGTCTCTATCCCTTTCAGGCGTTGCTCAATGGCTTGTCTTTTACTAGTCAGACAGCTTGGATCATTTAGGTAAGGTTCCAGCATTTTAATGCCGGGCTTCATGTTGAAACTTTCAAATCCGTTGTAGAAATAATCTACCATCCAACCGTAAATCTGAGGGTTTCCCAGTTTGGCTTTTTCAATGGCTCTCTTTCCGGCAAGTGTAAACAGTGAATCGCGGAGTGCCACCGTCGTAGACATCGCCCCGTAAATGTTCACGTATTTGTTCATCCATTCTTTGATCTCATTCGTTTTGAGGATGGCTGGATTCTTGAAATTCATCCCATCAAAATAGTGCTCAATAGCACTGTTCAGGCGGTCCTTTTCTGTGCCGTTCCATACGATTGGCGGAATGTGCTGAAACACGAAAGTGTTGCTTACAAAGCTGGTTTTATATTGTTCGGTTTGTGCGGCAATCCATTTGTTGTATTGCTCACGTCTACCGTCATATTCTGTAGTCCCAAGGAGGAAAAACTTAGAAGTCGGCTGGTCATAGTTCATCAGGAAGTTCTGCAATAAACCCAGCTGTTCTCTTTTTTTGAAGTTCTCCATGCTGAAACGGGTCATCAAGGTGTTTTCCTTTTCGTCCTTCTGGAAATAAGTGCTATCCGGATTGGTCAGTGCCTTTGGTTTCGCCCACAATTCCAGATTTTGATCATTAATAAAAATGTGCTTTTCCGCTGGATAAGGGTTGCTGCTTTCCAGTTCCTGAAAATCAAAACGCAATACAAATTCTGCGGGTAACAATGCTTTTGGAATGGTCAGTGTTGCCGTTTGTCCTTTGTCAATTGAAGGATGCTCGACAACAGTTTTAATCGACGGACCCGTTAAGGAAAGCAGGCTGATCTTACTTTTGGCTACGCCGGATATATGTATTTTTAAACTGACATCCTGGGCCATTGCGGCAAGAGACACCAGACCCGATAAGGCGGTAGTCAGGATGACAGTTTTAAATGGAATGATGGTATTCATTATAGCTTAAATTCTTTATTACTTTAATCTTTTAAGGATCTGATCGATTTGCTCCTGTTGTTTATTCATTCGCGTTTTCAATTCCTCAATTTCTACTTGTTGTTCTTTTAAGGCCTGAATCAGGATCCCGGTAAGTTGGGTGTAGTCTACTTTCAGAAATCCATCTTTACCCTGAGTTACCATTTCCGGATATACTTTTTGAAGTTCCTGAGCGATGACCCCGATTTTCGGACCTGTTGCATATTTAGTCTGGTCTTTGTATACGAACCTTACTCCTCTGATCTGGTCGATCTTTTGAAGTGTTGAGCTCAGGGTTTCGATATGGTCTTTTAACCTGCGGTCTGATGGGGTGTAAAAGTTTTGGCGTATCGTCATACTCTGTGCGAAAATTGCACTTCCGTCCGTTTCAAAAGATATCCCTTTGTTTGCCCCGCCATCTGCACTGATTGCATTTACACCCAGGGCGATGTTTTTAACGGCAATGTGGTCACCCAGGTTGTCTTTTCCCGCAGCTGTCGCAGCAGTTATTCTTAAGTCCAGTGTTTTTTTGTTCACCGCATCCAGATCTGTAATCGGGTCTGCAAGGTTGCTGATTTTAAAGCCACCCATTTCTACATCTTTTGCTGCCGCTGCAAATCCACTCAATGGAACTGCGCTTTTAAGCGTTGAAGTGGCGATACCTTTTGCGTTTCCGACGTATAGATTTCCGTCATCCAGTTTATTGTCCATCGGAATCCATTCGGTTCCATTGTACACATATAAATGCTGATCTGTGGTGTTGTAATAAGTATCTCCGGCAACCGCTGTTGTTGGTGCGGTTGGCACTTCTGGTGTTTTAACAATTTTAGAATCTACATAAGCTTTTGTCGCCGCATCTTGTGCTAATCCCGGCTCCGAAAGGCCGGTGATTTTAAAACCACCCATTGCTACATCCTTGATTGCTGCTGCAAATCCACTTAATGGAACTGCGCTTTTAAGGGTTGAAGTGGCGATACCTTTTGCATTTCCTACATATAGATTTCCGTCATCCAGTTTATTATCCATCGGAATCCATTCTGTTCCATTGTACACATATAAATGTTGATCTGTGGTGTTGTAATAAGTATCTCCGGCAACCGCTGTGGTTGGTGCTGTTGGCTCCTGTGGTGTTTTCGAGGTTTTAGAATCTACATAAGCTTTAGTCGCTGCCTCCTGCTCAGTTTCTGGATCGGCAAGGTTAATCAGTTTGAAATTGGTTGTACCATCACCAAAAGAAACATTCTTTATCGGAGCAGCAAAATCACTTAATGGAATGGCTGATTTTCTCACGGCTTCTGCTTTTTTCTCTCCGTTTCCTACCAGAATATGATCAGTGGGTAAATCCATAGTTGCAGGATTAGCTACTTTTTTATCTACATAGGCTTTCGTTGCTGCATCTTGTGGTTGTTTTGGATCAGCCATAAAATTGATCTGAAATTGCGTAGTAGCATCTCCCATTGCAACATGCTCTATTGCCGGAGCAAAGCCACTCAAAGGAATTTGTATTTTAGGTACAGCTGTTGCCTTCCCTTTATCACTTCCAACAAACATATTGTTTTCCGGAAGTGTCATAACCGTTTCCGGCACTTTAAAAAGCCCATCTACATACTTCTTTGTTGCACCGTCTGTTTCTACTTTAGGATCGGCAAGGTTAGTCAGTAAAACACCACCAAAAGACACGTCAGTTACCGGATTCGCAAATCCACTTAATGGAATTGTATTTTTTAGTACATCGGCCGCTTTTCCATTGGCATCACCTACAAAAAGATTGCCGGCAGTCAGGGATAAACTGGAAGGTCCAATCACCTTATCATCCACATATTTTTTAGTTGCTGCATCCAAATCCTGGTCTGGTGCTTTCAAATTGGTAATTTTCCAACCTGCCATTGAGAAATCCGTTGTAGGAGCACCAAATCCGGTGATCGAAATCGCACTTTTAAGTATTGGAGTGGCAAAGTTTAGATCGCCACCAATTAAGAAACTCCCTTTGGTAAGCGCAATTTTATTAAGATTGATTGGTTTAGTATCTACATAATTTTTGGTAACCGCATCCTGTGGATCTGAAGGATCAGCCATATTGACGATTTTATATTTCGCCCCCTGTCCAGGTAGGCCCATGTGTACCTCGGCCATGGCATTAGAAAATCCGGAAAGCGGGATCATAGCTTTGGGTACTGCTGTAGCGATGTTAGAAACATTACCTACAAAAAAGTTATTATTATCCAGTGTCAATGCCGTTGGGTTTTTAAACAAATCATCCACATAACCTTTTGTTGCTGCATCTGTTGCTACGGATGGCCCTTTAAGGTTTTTGATTGCATAAGAGCTCGATCCATTACCCATGCGAACATCCGCACTTGGTGCACCAAAACCACTTAGTGGAATATTGGTTTTATCTAGTTTTTCATCGGTAATAGCTAATTTACTAATGGTCAGTTTACCTGCGCTGGTAATGGCGGCATCACCTGATAAAGGAACAGAAACAGCCTCGTTTGAAGCATTACCAACAAAGATATGGCCCTCACCGAGTACATTGTCCAGGGAAACCCAGGCAGTATTGTTGTACACGTAAAGTTTCTTGTCGCCATCATTGTAAAATAAATCCCCTTCTTTAACATTTTGGGTCAAAGGATCCGGGTTAGTTTTACCGGTTGGTGTAGAACCATTAGTGGATATTTTAAACCAAAGTGTTCCGTTGTAGATATAGGTATTGTTGTCGTCTTTATTGAAGAACATTTCTCCTGCTTTTGCAGGGCTTGGGAATTCGGATTTAGTTCCGCTGGCAATGACACCACCACCTAAAGTTACCCAGCCTTTTTCTGTAAAAGCGTAAAGTTTTTTGTCAGTTACATTGTAGAACATGTCACCGTATTTCGGTTGTTTGGGAAGATCAGCTTCTGTACCGGAACCAAAGGCCCGTATATCTTTATCAATGGCAAGTATAGCTGAATTTTGTATGGAAACTCTCAAGCCCTCATTCCTATTTGTTGGATCATAAGTAGCTAAAGGATATCCTCCGTTTGGACTTGGTCTAAACAATGTTCCCATTTCAAATCCGGTGGGATAAGTGACTCCTTCGAACATAGCTCCACCTTTATAAGTAACATCTGCAAGAATCTCATCTCCATTTACCTTGATAATCTGATCTATCCGAAAGATCAAACCCACTTGATCCGCAATCATATCCCCTTTTCGAATATCTGAGGCACTATACATATTTATTGGATCAGTAAATACACCTCCAATTGTATATTCCGAACCGGGCGTAGTTGGTCTCTCCCCAACTACATTTAAAAAAAAGGAGCCATTAAGAGGAGCCTGAGCATTACTGTTTAAAAAAACAAACACCAACACAACAACCGCCAAAATATGCTTTTTAAAACGTTTCATCTTTTACAACATTAAAACTACTAACCTATATCTAACCTTTTTTAACCGCTGATTCAGCATCAACAACAATTTTAAAATATCATGGTTAATGTGTAAGCATTAATATCAATAGTCCATTGACTTACTATTGTATTATTTGCTGGTGGAAGAACCATCATATTAATTTTTGAGCCCGTAGCATTAGGAGCTCCCCCCTTATAACTAGTCGCATTAGTTCTGTTATAAAACTGAATTGACGGAGGCCACCAATCACTAATACTAGTGTTTAATTGTGCATTAGCATGATAAACCACTTCAACATATAAGGTTCCTGGTGGGATATCTGACTGTCCTATTCCGACAAGTATATTATCACCATTTAATCTTAATGAACTGAGTGTAACACCATCAGGAACAGTTAAGGTGATTTTATTCTTTACTGATCCCGGTGTAACACCTTCTGACCGTTGAACTGTAATCCCCGGACCAGAAGCCTTAACTTTTAAGAAAGCAGTACCATAACTACCTAGAGATCCCGTTGGATCGGCTGGACTATACATTATAGTCCCTCCACCGGTTCCACCGCCACCAGTTGGAGCAGGTACCCATGTTGCGGCTGTTCCATCTGCATTAATTGTTAATATTTTATTTTTATCGGCAGTAGTATATGCCGGAAGTGCAGCACCAGGAAGCCATGTTGCATCTGTACCAGCTGCATTAACCGTTAATACTTTGCCTTTATCAGCAAGAGCAATCAGAGGAAAAGCATCGAGTTTTTTCTTATCCGCAGCAGTCATCAAAGAAGCTGCACTTATTGATCCGACCGGGATCTTCACACCTGTACCTGTTGTATTGCTAATTGTTCCGAAAGAAGCATCAGCAGCATAACTAAGGTCTGTTTTTGTAGAGATTACCCCGGTTCCATCCACTGAAATTCCAGCTCCTGCTTTAACCCCACCCAGAACCGATGATGATGCCGGAGGAAGTGTATAGGCAGTACCGCCGCCTGTACCATCTGCAATCAGGGTTATTCTACCCTGAGCATCTACGGTAAGGTTTGGAGCAGTATAGGCTTTGGCGGTAATTCCCGTTGCGGTTAAACCAATCGTTGGATTTCCCGACAATCCGTCTCCACTTGTGACTGTTATCCCTGCACCAGCAACAATACGGGTTGTAGTTGCAGCACCTGCCGCTGTTTTCACCACAATCCCATTAGAACCTAAACCTGCCAAAGCCGTAAGGTTTTGGTCTTTATCTTGTTTTAAGGGGTCAGAGGTTACTGGAAAACTAATGTCTTTGGTACCATCGAAAAGAACACCATTGATATTCCTTCCCGGACTCAGTTTCGTAGCCGAGGTAGCTGTTGTTGCTGTTGTTGCATTTCCAGTTAAATTTCCGGAGAAATTCCCTGAGGCATCTCTTTTCACTAAGGTCCCTCCAACAGCACCAGTTTGGGCTGCCGCTACCGTAGTAACCGTTGTCGCGATATTTGCTGCTGTTGCCCCGCCTACGGAAACCACAGTTGGCAAATCGGCTGTACCGCCTAAATCACCAGCCAATTTAATTAACCCTTGTTTAGCTGTTGTTGCTGCAGGAGCTCCTGAGCTCACCACACCATCCACATAATCTTTAACTGCTTTTACGCTTGGGTATTTACTATCAGATCCACCATCAGTACTGAAATTATTACTTTTATTGGTTAAATCTTCTTTTAATGTTAAACCTGCTAAGGCATTACGCGCCGCTAAACTCAATGGTTTAAGTTCATCACTGGTATTGTCTACATTAGGCAATGACACATCCGCTTTGGTCACCGTTACGGCACCAATTCTTCCATTTACAGATAGTACCGACGCAGTAGAAGGTGTTAAAATTTCTGTCCAGTTGGCAAGTACTGAAGATGGTGCTACTCTCAATACGTAACTTTTGCTCTGGTCTGTTCTGATCACCGTACTACCTATAGTACTAGTCCCTAATGCCAACATCTTTACCTCACTATCCACCACATCCACTGAACTGAAAGATAATGCAGGAATCTGACTGGTAGGAATTTTACCTGTTCCATCTAAGGTTGCCACACCATTATTCGCAGCTTTTTCTGACTTGTTAATCTTGCTATCCAAAGCTGCCTGAACCACTGCAGTAGTTGGTTTATTAGCATCACTGGTATTGTCTACATTTCCCAATCCCAAAGCATTTTTTGCTTCTGCTATAGTACTTCCACCTGTACCGCCATTAGCGATACCAACCACACCTGTTACATTAGATGCTTTTCCCGTAATATCACCAGTTACTTTCGTACCGCTTACCGAAACAATTTTAGGATCAGTAACGTTAGCGTCTTTAATTTTCGCGGTAACAATCGCATTATTTGCAATCAACGGACTAGTAGCAGTACCAGTTAAATCACCTGCTAATTGAATTTTACCAAGCACAGTAGTTGAAGCATCAGGAACTCCACCTGCACCAATTACGGCCTGACTAACTTTATCATCTACATATTTCTTAGTAGCCTGTACTGTAGGATACTTAAACTCCTCCAACTGATCGGCTAATATGTCTATACTTTTATTTGATTTATCTTCTTTTAAGCCCAGTGCTGTTGCCGTTGCAGTACTTACCGGTTTATCAGCATCACTGGTATTTGTTACTTTATCTAAGTCAAGATTTTTCTTAGCGCCATCCGGTGTACCTGCTCCGGTACCCCCATTTGCCACACCCACAATTCCGGTCACATTACCTGCATTTCCAGGGATGTTACCCGTTACTTTAGAACCGCTCACATTGGCAATTTTATCGTCCAATACTGCCCCATCTTTAATTTTCGAAGAAGTAATGGCATCATCAGCTACGCGTGGTAAATCTGCTGTACCGGTTAAATCACCGGCAAGTTTTACTTTACCTTTAACCAAGGTTGTCGCATCCGGATTATCCGCAGAAATCACCCCCCCATTCAGAGAAAGTCCAGGGCCCATAGTGATCACTTCCGGACTACCAATTCCCGCAGATGTTCTACCTAATAAGGAATTGCCGGCCATATCTGCCATCTTAGCCAGACTAACCGCTTTATCTGCTATACCTAATTCAGTGGCATTACCATCACCTTTTAAAGTAGCATCATGTTTCACCGCAGTTAAACCACCACCGGCTGAGGTGCTGATTTTTGCCTGTAACTCTTCCAGGGCCGACTGCACATTTTTAGCAGCTAAACCTCCGTTTGGTGTTACAGGTACATTGATTGCAGTCTGATCACCCGAGTTAATATTTGTAGTATTGTTGATGACGTCTAACTGTGCATCAGTCACATATTTCTTATCCGCAGATTCTTTAATATCGGCAGTAGTAGCATCTTCTCCTTTAGTAACCAAACCTTTTGCATCATAAGTGATTTTGGTTTTGGTACCAGCAGTAATCGGCGCATTGCCAATTAAAGCGCCATCCAAACCCAGATTTTTAACCGCTTCAGCAACTGTTTTACCACCTGTTCCGCCATTGGCGATATCAACTACCCCCGTTACATTGGTTGCAGTACCATTCAGATTACCAGTAATTACGCCGTTAATGATTGGATTTTTTAAAGTCGGACCGTCGTTAAGTACCACTGTCCCACCTGTTCCTGTGGTTGTTGCTGCCTCAATTGCACCATTTGCCCCTTTTAAAACAGGAGCGGCAATAGAAGTTCCTAACGTAATAGCTGGTGTGGTCGTCGGATTTGCTACAGAACCACTTAAACCGTTTGCAGAAATGACAGAGACTGATTTCACAGTACCTGTTCCACCGCCACCGCCGTTACCACCGCCAGTACCAACTAAACCACTTAAATCAACCTTACTTTGTCTCGGTCCCGAGATAGAAAGAACAGTTCCTTCCAGACTTAAACTTTGATTTAAATCTGATAAACTCACGGTATTACCGTTTTTAATAGACAGGTTAGAATTATTATCGAAGCTTAATACGGGCTGATTAACCCCCGAAATTTTATCATCTACATATTTTTTTGTTGCAGCATCCTGATTATTAGTTGGATCTGACAAGTTCGTCAGTTTAAATCCGCCCATAGAAATGTTCTTTGCCGCAGCACCGAATCCACTTAAAGGGATGTTCTTTTTATCTAAATCGATGTTTGTAACAGCACCATCAGCAATTTTTTTAGAGGTTACCGCATTATCGGCCAGGTCAAGTTTAAGGTCGGTTAATGCCGCTCCTGCTCCATTGGCGATGTCAATTGTACCCGAAGAGGTGACTGTTTTTCCCGTACCTGGTAAAGAATTCCCCGATTCACCTTTCTCACCCTTCTCACCTTTTTCCCCAGCATCTCCTTTATCACCTTTGTCTCCTTTTGGGCCGACTAATAAAATTCCATTATTAGGCCAGTTCCCCGCTGTTTTTGGTCCATAAAGGCTGTTATTTCCTAAATGCAAATAAAAATCACCATTGGTTCCAATACTCGCAGGAGGCACTGTAGCCCCACTTAAAATGGTATTTCCGCTGGTTCCGCTGCCACCAGCTCCTAATTCTGAGCTATTTACAAGACGTTGCCATTGGCCGTTGTTGAAAAAATAGAAACCAGGAAGATTATTTGTTTGATAGATCAACAATCCGTTGGCAGGGTTATTGATACCTTCACGTTGAATAAGGGATAGTCTTGGAATAAGTAAACCTTTGGAAGTGGAAAGTACTTCCAGCTGTGCACTGGCATCCGGGGCGTTAGTGCCTATTCCTACCTGAGCTTTTGCAGTACCAAATGCAAATAGCAACCCAATAAGCATGGCGTATTGCTTAACTGTTTTATTCATGAGATTTTAATGTAGATCGTGATAATATAGATATTAACCCGGTTTAGGCCCTCTTACAGGCCATGGGTTTTATTCGTTTCTGGTTAATTGTAATTCTTTAAGGATAGCCGGAAATAATACAGCCAATTTCTGGCAGCATATCCCCTGGACTATAGTCATTTTTATAGCGCTGTGGTTCTCTTTTCTTTTCTGGAAACATATCGAATACAACAATATTGAATAAAAAGGCGTTTGCTTTTTTGTATATATTGGAAGGTCAACATCATACAAAAAAACTCAGTTTGAGAGCAAAGCTAATATAGATAAATGGAATATTATTGTAACGATAGTAAAATAATTGATGTTCATTGCAATTTTTTAACCTAATACACTGTATATCAGCGTATTTTAATTTTACCTATTTATGGGTATTGCAAAATTAAATGAACTAAAAAGAACAAAAGTCTAAATTTTGAAGGTAAAGACTTGACTTTAGCTTATAAATCGTCTTGCCAAACGCAAGACGATTTGTCAACAGAAAATTGACGAAGGAAGGTGTGTAAATTTTAATTTATCTTTTTTAACCGAAACACTTTAATATCGGGAGTAAAGGCAGCAGCTTTCCATTTTTTCAATTCTTCAATTGCTTTATGTGGCCATAAATATTCTGTATGGAAAGCTGCTGATAACCCTAAAGCATAAAAGATTTATTCATTAATCGTAATCCAGGTATAACTTTCTGGTTTCATGACAACTGGTAGTGCAATATTATATTCCCTATCTAACTTATATTTTTTGGAAGCTCCATTTTGAACGCGTAACGTGGCTGAATCTTTCAAACCAGTATAATACATCGGGATTTTTACCGTTCTGCTAATTTCTTCTTTCAGCGGATTGTACAACATGATCATCCCTTTGGTTTTCAGTTTTGGATTCACATGCATTAATCCATCCCAATCTCTGCCATCGGCTCTTCTCAAATGAATAATATCGGAGTTCAAAATTTCACGGTTACCTTTATACCAATCGATTACTTTGACCACCGTTTGTTTAGTTTCTTCGGTATCATACAACCTCGGACCACGATAACAGGCCTGAATTCCGGCACCATAATACTGCATCATCAGTTGTTCGTAATCTTTCAGGTGATCTTTTAATGGTTCTAACACGGCTTCTGGCCCCCCACCCTGGTATTTTGTTAAGGGTACAAATCCCCAGACCATGGAAGGAATTTCATCCCAGGTCCCATCAAAAATATTCTGACGGTTCAGGATCATTTGCTGCTCGCGCGATAGCGAGAAATTAACCTCTCTATAACCGATTCCAATTTTATTAACGCCATCCATGAAATACCAATCGGGTGCATTTACATAGATTCCATTTTCATTACACCAATGGTACAGGCTTTTTTGCAATTCCATTTGTTTCCATTGCGAATCTTCCAGGCCTTTATGTCCAGGATGTGTAGTTGAAGCGCAAACATCACCCGGATAAGGGCCATCATTTTCGAAAATATCGAAGCCGGTTTGACTCATAAAAGTCTTTAAACTTTTCAGGTATCCCAGTCCCCAGTTACTGCCAAAACAAGGCGCATTATTAAAAAATGCACCTCCTGGTTTGCCGGTTTTAGGGTCGATTACATCATCAGCATCGCTGATTTTTCGGGAGCTAAACAAAGAATAACTTCCTATAAAAAGTCCTTTACTATGGGCATAATCCGTCAGTGTTTTCCATTTATTGATATTGGTAGCGCTGGTATCTTCCATATTGCAATGGCTGCCGAAACTCAGAATAAGGGCTTCATAACCTGTAGCTGCACATTGATCAATTGCAGTACGCACTTCCTGATCATTTTTACTGACCAGGTGCATAAAAATCGGGTTTGCAGTAGTCCATGGCATGGTGGTACGGTACATTTTACGGATGGCAAGCCCCCTTCTTTCCCTGTCGTAACTATCCATCAACAATTCGTTGGTGCGGATAGACTGGAAAGTTTCTCCGTCTTTTAGCTGGACACCGATATTTCTGGTCGGGTGAACCTCCAATAAACAAGGAGTCTCGTACTCATAATTAACCTGTGAGGTATAAGATTTATCAACTTTCCAATGGGTGGTCTGATCGCTCATCGGGTAACGCATGGCATTGTTAAACGCGAAATTACTTTCCAGGTAAATGCCCTGTGGAACCTTCATTGCACGACCTGTTTTTTGGTCTGCGGAAGCGGAAGCGACTACGGCACTTTCCTCTTCTACTACGGCCAGCACTTCATTTACCACCTGATCCAGCTGCACAATTTTACCAGAAGTATTTTTAACCGTCAGCCATTTACTGATTAAAGGCAAACCATCATAAATGGCGTAATTTACTTGTACCTGAATGTTTTTTAAGGCTGGTAAATTAGATTGATAAGTAAAGGAAAGCACTTTCCCAACCGCCTGTTGTTTATTGCCGGCCCACATTTTTGTTTTCCAGTTCAGGAAAGGCTTAAGTTCCGTAATCTGATGAGTAACGTAATGGAAACTACTGTCGCCAGGTTTCAAATCATCAACCCAGGAAGGCAGCAGGTAAGCATTTTCTTTTTGGCCATATAAACCACCTACATTATAGTTACGGCCATCAATTACCAGGCGTGCTTCCGGTTTTACGGCCCTGAGCAACTGCTGACCGGTGATCAGGTTGAGGAAATCTACGCAAGCCACATCAGGGCTGATTCTGAAAGTTCTTTTCAAAAGTCCGTTGTCGAGCACCAGTTCCTTTTTCTCCGGAACGGCATATATTTTTGCCGGGTAAGCGGAGTTATTCAGCAACCAATCCTGTTTAGCAAGGCTGTTCACTGAACTCGATAAGACTTTAGCGTTCTGGCCAGCAGTCTGCGCTTTTACAGCCAGGGTATTAAAAAGGATCAACGAACACGCTGAAACTTTTATGGCAGAAAAAATCCATCTCTTCATTTGGTTTATATTTGGTTTATTTTGTGTGTTACCTAATTTATGGAATACCGACTCCTGACGGGAGGCTGCCGGAGCTCCAGGCCCTTCAAAGGAAGGGCAAGTGCAGGCCATGGCCCGGGAAAGGCCCCGCCAACTCAACCCTCAATATCATTTCCAGCTTACAATTACTTAGCAATTGATGCCGGGCGCAGATACAATCCAACCTCAGCAATTGCCGGTTCTAATCTGGAAGAAAGAATACGCAATCTGACTTCCTCAGCCCTAACCGCAGGGAAACGCAACAAGCGTTTGTAGCCTATAGTTGTGCCATCAATGATTTTTTTCCAGGTATCCCCTTCTTTATATTCTAATACAAAAGATTCTACTCTTTGTCCCCTGGCCAGATTTTCCTGCAACAGCAACACATCAAATTTCTGAGGTTTATCCATTTTAAACTCCAGCACATATGGCGCTGCTTTACTTGCCATTTTCCAGTAAGAACTATCTTTACCATCAAATAAAACCGCCGTTTTCTTAGGCTTGCTTCCGCTTAATTTTGCAGTTTTCAATACATTATTAGCAAAAGTCTCATCGAGTTGTTTTTTGAAACCTTTTAATGCATTTACATCACTTTCGTTAATTAAACCTTCAATATCTGGTGGGATATTTAACAGCAACACGCCATTACGGCCAACAGAGCTGTAATAGATATCCATTAATTTTTCAGGAGTTTTCACTTTGTTATTTTCTGCCGGATGATGAAACCATCCCGGACGAATCGATACATCAATTTCCGCAGGATACCAAACCAGGCTTTTCGCTTTGGCAATGGCCTTTCTGCTGCCAAGGTCATTGGCCATCATATCTCTTGGTGCAAAATCTTCTGCTTTCTGGGAATTTGCAGCAATGGCTTCAGGAATCATTTGATCTGCCGGAACCACACTCCATTCCGTTTCCCTGCCATAACCGGTTTCTGTTCCAACCCAGCGTACATCTGGTCCGGAAACAGCAATTGTTGCTTTAGGTTGTAATTTACGGATCAGGTTATACCACCTGTTGTATTCGTAAACCTGTTTTTTTCCGGTTGGCCCTTCGCCATTGGCGCCATCAAACCAGACTTCATCAATCTGACCATACTGCGTTAGTAATTCGGTGAGTTGGTTGATGAAATAATCGTTGTATTCCATACTTCCGAAATATGGAGAATTGCGATCCCATGGGGATAAGTAAATTCCGAAACCGATGCCAAACTCTTTACAGGCGGCAGCCATTTCTTTTACGATATCACCCTTTCCATCTTTCCATGGGCTATTTTTAACAGAATGTTCGGTGTATTTACTTGGCCATAAACAGAAGCCATCATGGTGTTTCGCAGTTAAGATCACCTGCTTAAAACCGGCATCTTTACATACTTTTACCCATTGACGGGCATCCAGTTTTTCAGGATTGAAAATCTTAGGATCTTCTGTTCCATCTCCCCACTCTTTATTGGTAAACGTATTGATCCCAAAATGAATAAAAGCGGTAAGTTCCAGCTGTTGCCAGCGAAGTTGCCTTGGAGAAGGCGTTACATTCGCCGCTTTTCTAATGATATCAGCTTCCGTATCAGTCGGACTAATCTTGACATAATTCTTATCGGTAAAAATTTGTGCAGTTCCTTTTTGTGCTGTACCTACAAGGATTCCACAGGCCACCAGACCGATCAGACTGCACATTGCCTTGCCCGTTAAAACTTTTGTTTTCATTATATGCGTTTATAAATTGGTTGAGCCCTCACAAAAAGATGCTGGCCAATTCAAAGAACGCAGGAATTTGAAATATAAAGTTTGTGTTAATTGCCAAAACGTTAAGCTTTTTTGGCATTACCAGGCATTAGCTCCGTTTGGATAGCTCAGAACCAAATACTTTATCCCAGATATCAGAAGTTACACCATAACCCTTAGTCGAATCGTCGTAATGATGCAACATATGGTGTTGTTTTAACTTTTTCCAGAAAGGGTTACTGAATTTTGCATGATGTAACATATAATGTGTCATGTCATAAAACAGGTAGCCCATGATAAAGCCGGCAAAGAAACCATCCAACATGTTTTCAGGAAATATTGCGCGGAATAAAAAGTAAAAAGCAGCAGCCAAAGGGATACTGGCGGATGGTGGCATCACCAATCTTTGCGCATCATTCGGATAATCATGATGTACGCCATGGAAGATAAAGTGAATCCTTCTCCCCCATTCGGATTTCGGGTAAAAATGAAAGACAAAACGATGCAAAACATACTCTGTTAAAGTCCAGATGAACAATCCCAATAAAATATGACCAATTGCAGTAAGGGCATCATTAAGCACTACGGCCTGCCAGCAGAAATATAAAATAACCGGAACGTACACGATGAGTGGCACGAAATAAGGGATTTTCGATAAACCTTCTAAAAGCGGACTCTTAAACATCCGTATTGACTCTGGAGAATTGGATATAAAATTCTTTTTCATCGTATCGTACTGTCTTTTTATTGCAAGCGACAAACTTAGGGAGGAATCCTGAAAATGTGTTTCCTTATGCTGAGTTATGAAACTTTCATGACATTAAATAACCATTGATGTGCTGCTTATGTTTTTCCTTTTCTAAAAGTAATAAAAAAAAGTATTTCTTACGATATGGTAAGAGTCAGGGAAATCCCATCCCGTAAATTTGTATTGTAATTAATAATTGAGCTATGAAAAATGAAATTTTAGGGATTCACCACATTACTGCAATCGCAGGCAATGCAAAGAAAAATTATGATTTTTACACCAGGATAATGGGATTAAGGTTGGTTAAAAAGACCGTTAATTTTGATGATCCACATACCTATCACTTTTATTATGGTGATGAACATGGCAATCCAGGCAGTATTTTGACCTTCTTCCCATGGGAAGGAATCGGTACTGGCCGCAGAGGCACCAAACAGGTAACGGAGATTGGTTATAGCGTTCCTGCCGGCAGTCTGGATTTCTGGCAAAAGAGATTCGAAGAAAACAATGTGATCTATAATAAACCTTCCACAAAATTCGGAGAAAGATACCTGACCTTTTTAGATCCAGACGGCTTGAAATTCGAATTAACAGAAGCACAAACGCCGGATAGCAGGCCGCAATGGGAAACCGCAGCAGTAACTAAAGCACATGCCACACATGGTTTTCACCACATCACCATTACCACCAATAAAATGGAGGGTACCGCAGCAATTCTGACCGGGGTTTTGGGTTACCGTTTGTTGACGACCGAAGTGAATCGTTCGCGTTTTATCACCGATGCAGTGGCACATGCCGCAATTGTTGATTTGGTAGAAGCACCAGGTGAAGCTATCGGTCATGTAGCCGGAGGTTCTGTTCACCATGTGGCATTCCGGGTAAAAGACGAAGCAACTTTGATGTATTTCAGGGATAAAATTGTGAATCTGGGCCTGAATATCACCGAGAAAATCGACCGTAATTATTTCTATTCGCTGTATTTCCGCGAACCGGGAGGGGTGCTTTTTGAATTGGCAACAGACAATCCTGGTTTCACCATAGATGAACCTTTGGAAGAATTAGGAAGTCATTTGAAATTGCCTGCGCAATATGAAAGTAACCGCAGCATCATTGAAGGTATTTTACCAAAACTAGACTAAAATGTATATCCATCAAAAAAATATCATCACTGCCGGATTGCCTGTGGGTTCGGCAGATAAAGCGATCATCTTTTTACATGGCCGCGGGGCATCTGCTGCTGACATTATTTCCTTAAATGACCATTTACAGGTGCCAGACGCAGCCTTATTTGCGCCTCAAGCAACCAATAACAGCTGGTATCCTTACAGCTTTATGGCTCCGGTTAAAGAAAACGAGCCGGCACTATCGAGTGCTTTATCGATGATCAAAAATTTAACGGAAGATATTGAAGCACAAGGGATTCCTCAAAACAAAATCTTCTTTGTGGGGTTTTCACAAGGAGCTTGTCTGACATTAGAATTTATCAGCAGAAATCCGACAAAGTATGCCGGCGCAGTTGCCTTTACAGGTGGATTACCTGGCGATCAGCTGGACCATTACCAGGGAGATTTTAAGCAGATGCCAGTGTTGATCAGCACCGGAGATCCGGATGCACATGTACCTGTATCCAGAGTAAATGAAAGTAAAAAGATACTGGAAGAAATGAACGCTCAGGTAAGCGTTAGCATTTATCCAGGCAGAGCACACACGATTAGTAAAGCAGAGATTGAACTGGCCAGAACATTGGTTTTTCAACTTTAATAGCAATAACATTATGGCAAAGACGGTATTACATAAAGCCGATACCCGCAGCGTTGCGGATCATGGTTGGTTAAAGAGCTTTCAAACCTTCAGTTTTGGAGGGAATTACAATCCGGAACGCATCCAGTTTGGAGCGTTAAGGGTATTAAACGACGATCATATTGATGGTGGGACTGGATTTGGGGAACATCCACACGACAATATGGAGATCATTTCCATTGTTTTAGAAGGTGGATTAAAACACGAAGATAGCATGCACAATGTGGCGGTTATCGAACCCGGAGAAGTTCAGGTGATGAGTGCCGGAACAGGAATCTATCATCAGGAATATAATAACGAGGAAAATACTCCGGCAAAATTCTTACAGATCTGGCTTTTTCCAAATCAGCGGAATGTGACGCCAAGGTATCAACAGGAACGTTATGACGATACTATGGTTCCAAATCAGTTTAACCAGATTTTATCACCCGATAAAGACGATGCAGGGGTATGGATTTATCAGGATGCCTGGTTTCATATCGGGAAATTTGAAGCGGGTTTAAAAATTGATCATCCTTTGAAAAATGCAGACCATGGTATTTATGTTTTTGTAATCAAAGGTTCCATCACGGTGAACGGTCAGGATTTAGGGGAACGTGATGGTTTTGGCTTATGGGAAATCGATTCCCTGGAAATAAATACCTTAACGGATGCGGAAGTCTTATTGATGGAAGTCCCGATGAACTACTAAATCCATGAAAAAGAAAGATATATTGGTGATCTGTTGTCACCCGGGCATACTGGCTACCCTTACCCGTTTGATCGAGAAAAGCGGCGAATTTATAGTTACCGGCACCAGCACTGCGGAGGAAACATTAAACCGCTTTAGCGCGGGAAGTTTTGACCTGGTTTTAATGGGTGCCGGACTCGCTCCGGAAGCGGAAAAGGAACTGGAACAGGATTTGAATAGAATTAACCCGGAAACCCCTGTGGTTTACCACTTTGGAGGCGGTAGCGGCTTACTTTTCACAGAGATCAAACAGGCGCTGTCCGGGGAGTAATGTTTTTTTATTGTTTTATATTGAGGTTTAGCATCTTTAAATGGTCGATTTTTTGTTATTTTGAGTGTTCTTAGTACACCGGGGTTATTTTTACAGCAACTACACATGCCTTCAGCAGAGAAAAACAGTCACATTTTATCCATCGATATCGGTGGAACCAGCATTAAGGCATGTATTTTAGATGTTAAAGGGGAACTCCTTTCGGAATACACTAAAGTTCCTACTCCAAAAAACGCTACTCCTGAAGTAGTGATCAAATGTATCAAAGAATTGGCTTCAACACTAGATCAGTCTTTTGTTAAAATTTCTATTGGTTTTCCTGGTTATGTAAAATGTGGTGTGGTTATGACTGCGCCTAATCTGGCTAAGGGCAAATGGGCTAAAATAGACCTTGCGCAACAGATCAGTGATACCTTTGGTAAACCTACGCGTATGGTAAATGATGCCGATCAACAGGCTTTAGGTATCGTATCCGGAAAAGGTTTTGAGATCGTATTTACAGTGGGCACCGGTTTCGGTACTGCCTTGTTATATGATGGCGACCTCCTTCCTCACCTGGAACTGGCACATCTTCCTATCAGCAAAAACAAGGATTACGACGATTATATCGGCGATAAGGCTTTTAATAAAGTTGGCAAGAAGGATTGGAATGAGCGTTTGCAACGCATTATTGAAATTTATAAAACCGTATTTAATTACGACACCCTATATATCGGTGGTGGCAATTCAAAAGAGATTACTTTTACTTTAGACCCGAACATCAAACTGGTTTCCAATAAAGACGGAATCAAGGGTGGTGCGAAATTATGGGACCTGGAGGAGAAATTTCATGTATTTACTACTCACCCTAAAATCAACAACAAATAATGAACAAGTACACTTTAGGAATGATTGGCCTGGGCACGATGGGCCGCAATTTATTGCTTAACATGGCCGACAATGGCTATTCTGTAACAGGTTATGACAAGAGTCCTGACATGTTAAAGAAGCTGGAAGAGGACGGAAAAGCACATCAATTGAAAGGTTTTGCCGTACTGGAAGACTTTATTCAAAGTCTGGAATTGCCAAGAAGAATCGTTCTTTTGGTACCAGCAGGTGCAATTGTAGACAGTGTAATTGCAGAACTTGTTCCATTATTGGATAAAGGTGACCTGATTATTGACAGTGGAAATTCTCATTTCACAGATACCAGCAGAAGAGCTGAAGAACTTTCAGCACTAGGTTTACACTTCTTCGGTATGGGTATTTCTGGTGGCGAAGAAGGTGCAAGATTTGGTCCGAGTATGATGCCTGGTGGTGATAAAGAAGCTTACAATGCGGTGAAACCAATTCTTGAAGCAGTTTCTGCGAAAGTAAACGGTGATCCTTGTGTAGCTTATATCGGTCCCGGTGCTTCCGGTCACTTCGTGAAAATGGTGCATAACGGTATCGAATACAGTGTAATGCAAATCCTTGCTGAGACTTATGACTTGTTGAAAAACAGCCTTGGTTATAACAATGAGCAGATTTATGCTACTTTCGACAAATGGAATAACGGCAGATTGAAGTCGTTTTTACTGGAAGTAACGAAAGACATTTTCAAAGTTAAAGATCCTAAAACCGGTGGATTCCTGATTGATGTAATCAAAGATCAGGCGAAATCTAAAGGTACAGGTAAATGGACTTCTCAGGTTTCTATGGACTTACAATTGCCGATTCCGACAATTAATGAGTCGGTAAGTGCCAGAGATCTTTCTAAATTCAAAACTTTACGTGTTGCTTTAGGTGCGGCATTGCCTCATCCTTCACAAAAAGTAGAAAACACTGAAGAGTTTGAAGCTCAATTAGAGCAAGCGCTTTATTTTGCCATGATCACTTCTTATGCTCAGGGTTTACATTTATTAGCACAAGCTTCTATAGAATTTAAATACGAACTGAACCTACAAGAGATTTCTCAGATCTGGCGCGGTGGATGTATCATCAGAGCGGTATTGCTGGAAGATATTTATCAGGCCTATAAAAAACAACCTGAGCTTCCTCATTTATACTCGGATGCAAGTATCCAGGAACAGTTAAAAGATATTTTACCGGGAACCAGGAATGTGGTGATTACGGCAATCCAACATGGCATCGCGGTGCCTTGTTTTGCCTCTGCCCTTACCTATTATGACTCGTTAAGAACAGCAAATTCGCCGTTGAATTTAACACAGGCACAAAGAGATTTCTTTGGTGCACATACTTTTGAACGTACAGACGAAGAAGGTATTTTCCATGCGAACTGGAACGAGAATAACTTATAAATAACCCAGTGAACTAATACAACAATTTCACAAATGAAAACAAGCATCAACGTCAATCCAACCATAATCGTCATTTTTGGTGGTACCGGTGATTTAAATTTGCGCAAACTTGCGCCTGCACTTTACAATCTATATTCTGATGGTTTCATGCCAGCAAAATTTGAGATTATTGGTACAGCCCGAAAGAAGCTTACGGATGCTGACTTCAGAAAAACACTGATGGGCGGTGTAAACAGCTTTTCGAGATCCGGTAAGGTGAATGAAGAGAAGTGGACAAAATTTGCAGAACATATTTCTTATAGTCCTGTAGATGTGGAAGCTCCGGAAACTTTCGGTGTTTTAAAAGCCAATATCGAGAAGTTTCAAAAGGAATTTGGCCCTACAACACAGGTGCTTTATTACCTGGCAGTAGCCCCTAACCTTTTCCCTCTCATCGCAAAATGTCTTTCTGACTTTGAGCTGGCTGGTGATGAAGACAATTGCAGAATCGTAATTGAGAAACCTTTTGGAAGAGATTTAGAAACTGCAAGAGAACTGAATGCCATTCTTACCGGCATCTTTACAGAGAAACAAATCTATCGTATTGATCATTATTTAGGTAAAGAAACGGTACAAAATATCATGGCTTTCCGCTTCGCGAACTCATTTTTAGAGCCGCTATGGAACCGTACTTATATTGATCACGTACAGATTTCTGTAACGGAACAATTGGGTGTTGGCGAAAGAGGTGGTTACTATGAAAGTGCCGGTGCATTAAGAGATATGATTCAAAATCACCTTTTACAATTGCTTTGTCTGATCGGGATGGAGACGCCAATTAACTTTGACGCTGACGAGATCAGGAATAAAAAAGTGGATGTATTGAAGGCTATGCGTCCTTTTAGTCCGGAAGACATCAGATTTAGTACCGTTCGCGGACAGTATACTAAAGGCTGGGTAGAAGGAAAAGAAGTACCTGGTTACAGACATGAAACCGGTGTTGATGCAGATTCTAATACCGAAACTTTTGCCGCAATTAAGTTCTTCGTAGACAACTGGAGATGGCAGGGTATTCCTTTCTATGTGCGTACAGGAAAGCGTTTATTCCAGACTTCTTCGCTAATCACGATTCAGTTTAAGGATGTGCCTCATCAGGTATTCCCTTCGGCTGTGACGGAACACTGGCAGCAAAACAGGCTGATCATTAGTATCCAGCCGGAAATGAGTATCCGCTTACAGGTACAGGCGAAAAGACCAGGTTTAGACATGGTTTTAAACCCTGTAGACATGGTATTCGACTATAAAGGCACTTATACTTCACAAGCACCAGAGGCTTATGAGACCTTGCTATTAGACGTAATGACCGGTGATCAGACGCAGTTTATGCGTGCAGATCAGGTAGAAAGCGCCTGGGAATTGTTAATGCCTATCGTAAATGCATGGGAGACCAAAAAATCATTGAGCTTCCCGAATTATGCGGCAGACTCATGGGGTCCGGAAGATGCAGAAGCTTTGATCGCCAGAGATGGCTTCCACTGGTTCACTTTACCTTTGAAAGACGAATAAAAACATAAAATAAACATTGTTCAAGAGGCTAATTCTGATACGGTCTATACCGGTTCGGAATTAGCCTTTTAGCGAATAAAACCATTACGAATGAACTTATTGATTTATAAAACCCAGGAAGAATTACAACAGGATTTAGTCGATTATATTGTTGCCATCGCCAATAAAGCGATTGAAGAGCAAGGCTGTTTCAATTTTGTACTAACCGGGGGTAATTCTCCAAAAGAATTGTACCACTCGCTGGCTACAACCTATAAAGATAAAATCGACTGGACTAAAGTATATTTCTTCTTCGGTGATGAACGAAATGTAATGCCTGATCATGAAAGCTATAATGGCTTAATGGCGAAAAAAGCAATGCTTGACCTGTTAGAGATTCCTGCAAACCAGATTTTCTATGTGGATACTACCCTTGCTCCTGAAAAGGCAGCAATTGAGTATACGAAAGCAATTAACAAGCATTTCGATGGTGCAGACCTTTGTTTCGACCTGATTTTATTAGGCATGGGCGATGATGCACATACCGCTTCCCTGTTCCCGGGTACTTCTATCCTGAACAGTAAAGAGGTGGAAGTGGATTCTGTATTCGTAGAGAAACTTTCTACGTACCGCATCAGCTTTACCGCTCCGCTGATCAATAAAGCAAAAAATATCGCGTTTTTAGTTTTTGGTGAGAATAAAGCCGAAGCCGTGAAACACGTGATTGAAGATCAAAAGAAAAACCCTAAGTTATACCCTACACAGTTGATTAATCCTGTGGATGGTAGTGTAACCTGGTTCTTAGACGATGCTGCCGCAGCATTGTTAGATCACTAGGTTTATATTTAAGTATATGGTGTAAGACCGGCAGTCATTTGAGATGACTGCCGGTTTTTTTGTTTTACTTAACCGCAGCTTCCTATTTATTTCCTTTGATGGTGTTGTCTTTTGAGGACATCCTTCCCCAAAACTAGTCAGTAGACTTTAGTTTTAAGTAATTATACGCGTTCCAGAATTAAAAGCACTGAATGAAGCACTTGTTCGTTTTGACAACCACTTGAATATTCATCAATCATTTATTCTTTCATGAAATATTTTTCAATTAAACTAACTACAAAAGAGAATATTGCAAAGTTTTTACCTCATTTAGGAGTATAACACGAAAACAGAGTATTATTAATGAACAAACTGAACGGCCTTTAAACCCGTAATCTCTATTAAGTTTGAGGAGTAGTAAATAAAAAGTTGTTTTACATACCCAAAGGGAATAAAATAACTAAAACCTCTCTTAAAATGTCGCTGTTCAGTCTAAAAAACATAAGTGGAAATTGTTTTTTGTTACTGTTAACTTTAATGTTAATAGTGATCTGGGGAGGAGATGTTAAAGGGCAAAGGACTTATGCAACGCTAAGTAGTCAAAGTCCAAATTCTGCAAGCCTACCTAGCAGTAGTGTTACTAATATTAATAATTGCAAAGGCGCTAGTACGACGACACCTCCACCATCAACAGCAGTCCCCTTAACCACAATGAACGCTAAGGGATCAACAGGCCTACTGGGGCTATTGGGTAGTCCTGGTATAGCCTACGTAAATCTTATATTTCCAAGTGGGGTGCCTTTAAATACCATTGTGTATGCAAAAATTTCAAACCTATCACTTCCTTCCTCATTAAGCACGATCTCAGGAGAAGCCTATACTAATACGACTACCGTTGCAGCTGGGTCTAGCTCTGCCATTGTTTATGGGGGAGATGGCTCCATATATGTAGCAGTATCTGCAACAGTTGCTTTTAATCAGGTACGCATTATTCTTAGCGCAACAGGAAGCGGCCTTTTAAATTCCGCTGAGACAGCCGCCGCGAGTGTAAATTATGCTTTTTTTAACACCAGCACAGCAGCAACTGCAGCAGCAGATTGTGGAATACCCATTGGCACCTCAAAATCAGGTAATGGTGAGGTAACTGACTTGGCAAAGGCTATAGATGGTTCATTGATTACACATTCTATTATCACACCGGCATTATTACTTAGTAGTGTAGAACAGAACTTCTACTTTTCTTCGCTATCAGATGCCAATGATGAGTTTAAAGTAACTCTATCTATTCCACCAATGATTTTGAGTCTTGGTGTTGCTAACACAATTACAGTATTTGCCTATAACGGAAGTTCTACAACCCCAGTATGGTCTAAAACTCTTGGAGCACTTGTTAGTCTTGACCTCTTGAATCTACTAGGTAATGGAGTGGCTGTTACGACTTCCATTAAACCCGGTGCGCCATACGATCGAATCTCCATTAATTGCGCTGCTGTAGCAAATGTCTTGTCTGCTTTATATGTTCATGAGGTTCAAAGAACTCCGGCACCCCCGGTATTTACTGTTCCAAATCCAACCATTTGTCCAAATACCTCAACCACACTGGCCGTTACCTCATCTAGTTCAACCACGGCAAAATGGTATGATGCTGCCACAGATGGAAATTTATTGTTTACCGGAAATAGTTTTACAACGCCTGTATTGAGTATTCCTACTACCTATTATGTTTCGATATTAAAAAATGGTTGTACAGGCGAATCAATTAGAGTCCCTGTCCTGGTCTCTTTATATCCTCCACCTGCTGCCCTGCCCGCGATCACAGGCACTTTATCTGTATGTGTTGGTAGTACAACGTCTTTATCAAATGCTATACAAGTAGGAACATGGAGCAGTACAACTCCAACAATTGCTTCAGTGAACGCTTCCGGCCTTGTTACCGGAATCCTTGCTGGAACGGCGACCATTAAATACAGCGTTTCTAATGGAAATGGTTGTATTTCTGAAACCAGCATTAACGTAGTCGTTAATACGCAACCATCGATCCCTGCGATCAGTCAGCATCATTTATGTGTTGGTCAGTCTATAGACCTGATTACTTTAAACCCTGCGGATGCAAACGGAACAACAGGCGGTAGTTACGTCTGGTCTGCAACACCTGCCGGAGCGGCTTTAAGCTCCACGACAGTTACTCCGCCATCAGGCAATATCACCTATTATGTCAGGTATACCAAAGACGGGTGTTTCAGCGATAGCAGTGTTTTACTCAGCTTACACCCCAAACCAATCACTCCACATGTCACTTTAAATTAACCCTTATAAAACTCTTAAACTTAAAATTATGAAAACTAACTTCAAAACCTTAAGACTAGTTGCAGTCGCATTCTCCTTATTCGCATTGCCTTTCAATGCGCTAGCAGATACGTTTGAATTGTATTTGTGTGGTGCCGGATCAGCCAATCTAACTCCCGATCTAGTGGCAATTGCCACGCTTAAAGCAGGTGATAAATTAATCTGGCAGGAAGTTAATCCAGATGACTCACCAGTAGGGGGAGCATCTTCAATTGACGTACTCACCAATGGTGTTGCTCCTCTTTTTCCAGTTACCGGCCTGTCTGTTGGTGCTCATTATTATAAGGTCCACATTATCTCTTCCAGCGCAAACAGTTGCTCCGGAGATGCTTCACCAAAGTTTAACGTGTATTCATTACCAGCTCCAGGTGTTTCAATTGCTGCACCAACACAAGCTTTCTGTATTGGTGGTTCAAATCCTGCTTTAACAAGTTCTATCATTACTGCAACAGCAACTGCACTTGATCCAAAACTTACCGATGTAACTTATGAATTTACCTGGACTGGAACAAAAGGTGGAACTGCCTTGTCTCCTGTGACTTCAGTAGGTACGATCGCTCCGATAACCACAGTAAATGAGAACACATTTACTTTAGATAATACCGCAGGAGTTGGTAATTATATTTTCAAAGCTAGTGTGAAGTATTTGATTCTACCAAATAAAGGCACACTTAAAGGTGATACTGGTACAGGCTGTACAGCTGAATCTGCGGCTACACCAACGATTACAGTAACGCCTAAACCAGCTACACCAACAATTATCATTGGTTAATAATCAGAATAGAAATTAATGTTTAACAGAAAAACAGGTTTTGTGTCAGGTATGCTGTTGCTTAGTGCAACGGCATGCTTTGCGCAATCTAATGGCCCGGCAACAGCAGTTATTCCTGCCGGATCTTCCTTAAAGTTAAGGGCCGCTTCTGTTAATGCAGTCAGTTATCAATGGTTAAAAGATGGCGTCATTATACCTGATGCTGTCAATATTGAATTTGCCGCGTTCCTTCCGGGAACGTATACCGTGATTTCTTACAACACCAACGGATGTGCTTCGGATATTTCAGATCCTTTACTACTTACCGGCGGAAATGTAGTGGTATTGAGTGCCGATGTGATGATCACTAAGAGCTCAGAAAAGAAATCAATTACCGTTAATGATGCCTTTGAATACCAGTTACAAGTGAAAAACAACGGAACCGGAGTCGCTAACAATGTCAAGGTTCAGGATATCCTCCCGGAGAATATGGTCTTAGAGCAACTCCTTAATCCAAGTCTAGGTCTGGCAGATTATTCCTCGGGCAGCAGAACCGTACTTTGGCAAATCAAGAAGCTGGAGAACGGAGAATCAGCAACCCTGAGAATAAAAGTAAAGCCTTCAGGACCAGGTATTCTGGAAAATACGGCAACGGTTACCGCTACTGAAACCGACCCGAATCTGGCAAACAACACTTCTACAGATCGTAAATCGGTCTCTGATTTATTTATTCCCAATGTATTTACGCCTAACAACGATGGAAAAAATGATGCTTTTGTCATTACCGGACTCGAAAGATATCCTGAAAATGAACTGAGTATTTTCAATCGATGGGGATCAGCAGTGCTGGAGAAAAAGCCATACAAGAACGATTGGGATGGCTCCCAACTTTCAGAAGGCACTTATTTTTACCTGTTAAAAGTTAAAATGGCCAATAACAACTGGGAAGTCTACAAAGGGTTTGTAACTATAATCCGTTGATAATAAAACACACCAAACATGAAGTTTTATTTTTCCTTACTATTAACATGCTGTATCACCACAGGCTTAAAAGCACAGCAGGATAGTCAATTTACGCAATACATTTTCAATGGACTTCATATTAACCCTGCTTACGCGGGTACAAAAGGGGACCTTTATGTTCAATCTTTTTACCGTGCGCAATGGCAAGGCATAAAAGGTGCGCCCAGAACCTTCTCTATCGCTGCAGATGATGCTTTTAAAGAAGGTAAAGTAGGCCTTGGAATGATCATTGCAAATGATCAGATTGGTGCACAAAGCAACCTGAGTGCTTTTGCAAACTATGCCTACCACTTAAACCTGAACGACAATGAGTCCTCTACCCTATCCTTTGGATTAGCTGCAGGAATGATGCAATTGGGCATTGATGGAAGCCTGCTCCAGGCGATTAACCCCGAGGATGTGAGTATCCCTTATACCTCACAAACACAGGTTTTCCCCGATGCCAGATTAGGTGTCTATTTTTCAAATGACAATTACTATGCAGGATTTTCTGCAACAAACATACTGGCAAAATATATGTCGAACAGCAGGGATGGCGAAATTTTAATTCCCATACCTCAGCCACATTTCTACCTTACCGCAGGGGCTTTGTTTACCTTAAATGAAGATGTTAGATTTAAACCTTCTTTTCTGCTCAAAGACGATGTCAGAGGACCCCTTTCTCTGGATCTAAATGCTTTTTTCCTGCTAAAAGAAAGGGTTTGGCTGGGTGGTTTCTATAGATCTTCATTTAACATTCACAACCAAAACCTTCAAAAAGACCTGCCGCTTAACAATTCAATTGGCTTGATGACGGAGATCTTTGCCACTCCGGACATCAGAATTGGTTATTCTTACGACTACTCGATCAACAAGCTGCAAAGCTATAATTCTGGCAGCCATGAGATTTCTGTCGGCTTTTACATCAATAAAAAAGAGTACAGAAAGGATTACAGAAGAAACAGGGAAACCAGGTGTTATGATTTCTAATTGATCAACAAGGTTTTCGATTGATCAGGGGTTCTCAAATGAAAAATCCGGCGACTTTGTTAAAAGCGCCGGATTTTTTTATGGTAATCAAATAACTTAATGCCAGAAGGCTTTCAGATACCTGATCTTTTTGTAGGGTTAAAAACCAGTATTCTGTGACAGGTTTTCATTTAATGTTCTTTCTGTTTCAGGGACAGGCATCAACAGGTATTTATCATCCAGCGTAATGTTGTGGATTTTCAGCTGTTGCTGTTTCATTCTGCCCAATCTTAACAAATCGTATCTTCTTTGTCCTTCGGCTGCAAATTCCCAGCCTCTTTCCTCCACTAATGCGCTGATAAAATTATCTTTTCCAGGGGTAGTGACCTCAGTTAAGGGTAATAATCCGGCTCTGTTTCTAACCGCGTTGATGCCGTTAAACTTATTCGGATCGCCACTATTCAGCTGATTCATAGCTTCCGACTGCATCAGTAACACATCTGCATAACGCAGAATCACCCAATTGTTTCTCGCACTATTTCCTTGTCTGGAAAGATCCGTGAATTTTAAGTAGTAGAAATTAGCAGTTCCCGGAACCGCGCCAATCGTTGCCGCTTTCCTCAAATCAGTGTTCGAATAAGATAAAGCGAAGGCGTTTTCTACGTAAAAAGCCTCGTTTCCGTCGTTAGGAAATACAGATTTAGGCAGGTGCATCCTTGGCGTAATCGTTCCTGTACTAGGTGCCAGACCAAATTGAACCGCAAAAATCTCTTCTTTATTTGTCGCTTTCTTATCCGGATTAAACACATCAGCAAAAGGCAGCAAAGTGTATACCCCCGGACTAACCGCAATCACCTTATTACAAGCCGTTAGCGCATCCTGGTAATCTGTGGCTTCTGCCGCAGTGGTAGCTGCTCTGGTCAGGTATACTTTTGCCAGTAAAGCACTTGCTGCACCGCTGGAAGCGCGCCCTTTGCTGGCCGCAGGGATCTTATCTTCTTTCATACAGTTGGCTTCCGCGAACTTTAAATCTGCAACAATCTGTGCATATACTTCTTTTAAAGGTGTTCTGGAAGGTTTCAAATTGTCCGTAGCTTCGGTTGCTTTTAGGATTAAAGGCACGTCACCGTAGCTCCTCACCAGGTCGAAATACGCCAATGCTCGTAAAAACTTAGCGTTTCCAGCAATGTTATCCCTGGTTACCGGGGCAATCGGGCCGTTTTCTACGTTTTGAATCACATCATTTGCACGGTTAATCAACACATAGGAGTTGTTCCACCAGTTAGCCACCTCCCCGTTCGTTGAAGTATAAGTCTGACTGTACAATTCTGGTCTGTTCGTTTGAGGCAAGCCCACTTTCATTTGATCACCGGTCAGGTCATTCAATACCCATACCGTACGACCATAATATTGCTGTGCCTGCATCACACTGATTACCCCGTTTAAAGCCGCGTAGGCATCGCCTTCCGTTTTATAAAAGTTATCCTGAGAAATAAAATCATAGGCGTCCTCCTGGAGGAATTTCTTACAGGACGACATATTCAGCAGCACCATAACGGCGATTAATATATTTATCTTTTTCATTATCTTTTCTTAATAGGTGATCAATTAAAAGCCTAATCTGATTCCGGCAGTATAAGTTCTGGTGGTCGGATAAGCGTTATAATCTGTGTTTAAACTTAAACCGTTGCTCAATCCGAAAGAATTTACCTCAGGATCGTAACCGCTATATTTGGTTAAAGTCAGCAGGTTGGTACCTGTCATGAAAATCCCGGCAGACTTAATGGTTTTACCCAGTCTTTTGCCAATGGCTAAGTTGTAGGCAACAGACACTGTTTTCAACCTTAAAAAGCTACCGTTTTCTACCACATCGCTGGTTACACCAGTCCTTCTGCGCAGCGTACTATTGGCTTTCGGAATGGTATTGCTGGTGTTTGGACCTGTCCAGCGTTTTACTACGGAAGCCAGTTTGTTGGTGGTAAAATCACCGGATTCCATCTCATACCTGTTCAGGTTTAACACTTCATCTCCCTGCACACCTTGTATAAAAATGTTCAGGTTTAACCTGCCATAACTGAAGTTATTGGTAATTCCATAGATAAAATCTGGTTGTGCATGACCGATAATTTCGCGGTCTTTCGCATCGATTACTTTATCACCGGTCAGGTCTGCATACCTCGGATCGCCAGGTAATACACCTTTAATACCACTAGCATCGATTTCCGCCTGAGTTTGCCAGATGCCTAAAAAGCGATATCCGAAGAAAGAACCGATAGACTCCCCTACTCTTAATACACTGGTTCCGCTATTTCCGGAAGGGAAAAGTGCAGAACTTGCATCTCCTACAAAACGTTCTTTTTCTCCGGCAAGGTCGGTCACTTTATTTCTGTTAAAGGAGAACACAAGGCTGGTATTCCACTGGAATTTTTCTCCTTTGATATTATCCGTATTGATCGCCAATTCAAAACCTTTATTGGAAACGCCACCGGCATTGAGCAACATACTACCATAACCAGATGTTCTTGGAATAGATACATTTAGTAAAAGATCTTTAGTTTTCTTACTGTAATAATCGGCAGTTACAGACACCCTGTTATTGAATAAAGCAAGATCTAAACCCAGATCAAATGAAGCGGTAGATTCCCAGGCCAGATTCGGGTTAGGAATGTTACTAGCCGATACACCAACGACGCGGTTACCGCCTAATGTTGCCCCATTTATTCCGTAACGGGCAATTGACTGATAGGGATCGATCTCCTGATTACCAGAAATACCATAACTGGCCCTCAGTTTCAGGTCGCTCACAAAAGGCAATGTTTTCATAAAATCTTCTTCTATGACACGCCATGCAATCGCACCGGAAGGGAAATACCCCCATTTATTATTGGCTCCAAATTTCGAAGAACCGTCTGCACGCATGGTAAAAGTAACCAGGTATTTATCCATCAGCCGGTAATTTACACGGCCAAAAAAGGAAGCCAGGTTGTTTTTCACCTTTCCCGAGCCTGGTACCAATACATTTGCGCCGATGCCGATATTATCTGCGCCCAGTACATTGGTAAAGAAATTATTACTCGCTGCAAAGAAATCACTGTTGTAAAATTCCTGCATACTGAATCCACCAATCACATTTATCGCATTGTTTTTATTAATCTGCTTGTCGTAAGTCAGCGTATTTTCATTTACCCAGCTCACATTATCTGCATATTCTTTTCTCGCTGTCCCAAGGGTATTACTGCCCACAAAAAGATCAGATGGCACATAGAAATCTCTGGATTGCAAGTTAAAATCTGTACCGAATGTTGATTTCCATTTTAAACCTTTAATGATTTCATATTCTCCATAGAAATTCATTAAGCCACGCAGATTTTTGTATTGGTTAGTCGTTTTATTGGCATAAGCAACCGGATTTCCTAAAGCAAAAACGTAGCCTGTAGGGCCGTTTTGAACAGTATAATCCCCGTTGGTATAGACCGGAACTGCCGGGTTAATCCTTAGCGCTTCCAATAAAACACCTCCATTAGAGCCTCCACTGGTATTCACCAAGGCACGTTTATCTAGGCCGGCGGTAAGTTGTGAAGTAAACCCAAAAGTTAGTTTCTCCCCTACTTTTTTGTCCAGGTTAAAGCGGACAGACGCTCTTTTATAACCGGAATTGATGATAATTCCTTCCTGATCAAAATAGTTCATGCTCAGGTTGTATTTCGTATCCGTTGTACCTCCGATAAAATTAAGCTGGTAATTGCTGATTGGAGCGGTTCTGAAAATCTCATCCTGCCAGTCTGTACCTTTCCCTAAAGCGGCAATTTGCGCATCAGTATAAGGTAAAGCTTTTGCAGAAGAAGGAGTTTCCTGGTTTGTCAGCCTTTGTACGTCATTCAGGTAATTTCCATATTGCGTAGCATCCATCATTTTGTAAGGGTTTCTTACTTTTTGAAAACCATGATAGGCTTCGAAATTAATGGAAGACTGACCCGCAGCACCTTTTTTAGTGGTGACGATAACCACACCGTTTGCCCCTCTACTTCCGTAAATTGCGATAGAAGATGCGTCTTTCAGGATGTCAATGGACTGAATATCGTTTGGATTGATCGAGTTTAGATTCCCGGCTCCAGGAAATCCATCGATTACAAATAAAGGTTCATTGCTAGAATTGATGGAGTTGGTACCACGGATTCTCAAACTTACCGCCCCACCAGGTTGAGCTTGTGTTTGTGTAACCTGTACGCCACTTGCGCGACCTTGTATCATTTGATCAACACGTGTGATCGGTACATTTTCCAAACTCTTTGCCGTGATAGAAGAAACGGCACCGGTCAGGTCTTTTTTCTTTTGAGTACCGTAGCCAATCACAACAATTTCATTTAAATCGTTATTTTCTTCTGCAAGGCTGATGTTTATTGGGCCTTTGGCAACGGTATAATCTTGTGTGCTAAAACCGATACTGGTAAAAACAAGGACGTCGCCGGTTTTAGCAGCTATAGAGAATTTACCCTCGGCATTGGTCAAAGTGCCAGCACCAGAGCTTTTAACTTTTACGGAAACTCCGGGAATTGGGTTGTTGGATTTATCTTTAACCGTCCCTGTGACCGGTCCGGTTTGGGCAAATGCAATCATGCAGCAGAATTGCAGGAAAGCAATAAGAAGAGTGATTCTTTTCATCATATTATATTTGGTTTTGGTTATTGGTTATTCGTGGTTGTTGGTTGTTAGTAGTTGTTCCTGGTTGTTTTCAGTCCCCGCTTATTCGTAGTTGTTTGTTATTTCCTCTTCGGTTTTAATGATAACTATCCTTCTCACCACCTATTTTCATACGGAGACGAGCAGATTTTATAGCTTTAAAAAGAAGAGATTTACGTTGTTTTTTGTTGGTGCTCAAATATTACAGCAGGAGATCTGAATGAAAAACTTTTCCATACAGGCTGATACTTTTCGGAAAAGTATCAGTTCATGAATTTAATATTTGGTGTTCCAATGTAGGAATCCATAGGGGTACGAAGGGGTGAAATTCTTAAATCATTGGGATGAAAATCATAAAACAAGTTAAAAACCAAATCTTTAATACCCTTGTTATTAGCAATAAGGGATGAGAACTATGGAATCTAAAGTGGAGATACTGATTATAGGTGCCGGGCTCTCCGGATTAACTGCTGCGCTTCATTTTTTAAAATCAGGCTTCCCGGTTACCCTGATCGAAAAGGGCAGTTACCCGCATCACAAGGTTTGCGGCGAGTATTTATCTAATGAAGTATTGCCTTATCTGGAATGGCTGGATTTAGATTTGAGTTCCTTATCTCCTGTACCCATTCATCAATTTCAGTTTTCCAGCCCGGACGGACAAATCCTGGAAACCGAACTGCCTTTAGGAGGTATTGGCATCAGCAGGTATTCATTAGATCATTTTCTTTTTCAACAAGCCCTGGCCAGAGGTTGTCAAATGATTCATGATACGGTAACAGATCTTAGTTTTAAAGATGAGGTGTTTACCGTCAATCTCGCCAGTCAACAATTGATCAAAGCTAAAGTGGTGATCGGGGCATACGGCAAACGCGATGGACTGGATCAAAAACTATCCCGTAATTTCATACAGAAGAAATCTCCATGGCTGGCTATAAAAGCACATTATGAAGGTTCATTTCCTGATGGTCTGGTAGCAGTTCACAATTTCGAAGGTGGTTATTGTGGCGTTTCAAAAGTAGAAAACAACCGGGTTAATGTGTGTTACCTGGTAGATTATGATTCTTTCAAAAAGTATAAAAGCATACCCGAACACCGCTTGCAGGTGCTTTATAAAAACCCACATCTCAGGAAAATACTGGACGGTTTAAAACCCTTGTTTGATCAACCAATCGCCATTGGCCAGATCTCTTTTGAAAAGAAATCAATCGTAGAAAATCATATCCTCATGATTGGAGATACCGCAGGCCTGATTCACCCATTTTGTGGAAACGGGATGGCCATGGCAATCCATAGCGCCAAACTCTGCGCAACTTGTGTGATGGACTACCTTAAAAAAGAAACTTCTACCAGGTCTTCCATGGAATGGCGATACCGGAGGTTATGGAATCAACATTTTCTGAGTCGTGTCAGTGCCGGGAAGGTAATGGCAGGAATTCTTAGAAAAAAACAACTGACCAGCAAATTCATGCGTATATTAATAAAATATCCTTTTTTATTGTCAATGATGATTAAGCAAACCCATGGTAAACCGATTTGATTACCCGAAAAATCAACCAATTAAATGATCGATACCCGTTACAGAAGCGAATTGCCGGAAATCATGGATAACTTTTCCATGGAAGGGGAAATACTTAAAGATGCGCTCGATAAAATAGCGGGCATTAACAAGCTGTTAGGAGGTAATAAAGTAACTCTTGCTGGCGTAAAAGAATTGCTGAACTATGCAAAGCTACATGATTCCGTAAAACCACCGTCTTCTGACCAACCATTGCCATCCAAAACCAGAAAAGAAATCCGGGAGATCAGTATCCTTGATGTTGGCTGTGGAAACGGGGATATGTTACGCGTTCTGGCAGCATATGCAGCCAAAAATCATTTGAAATTCAAACTCACTGGAATAGATGCCAACGCCTTTACAATAAAACATGCCAGTCGTTTATCCTCCGCTTATCAAAACATCAGCTATGAATGTCTTGATATTTTCCAGGAATCTGCGCTAAATGATCGGTACGATATCATTTTATGCACCCTTACTTTACACCATTTTAAAGACCCGGAAATTATCCACCTACTGACGATATTCCGCGAAAAAGCAAGATTAGGCATTGTCATTAATGATTTACAACGCAGTGCTATCCCCTATTATCTGTTTATCGCCTTATGTTTCGTATTCCGGCTCAACAGAATGTCAAAAGAAGATGGCCTCATTTCTATTTTAAGGGGATTTAAAAGAGAAGACCTGGAGCAGTACTCCAATCAATTGAAACTAGTTAACACATCCATCCGATGGAAATGGGCTTTCCGCTATCAATGGATCATTCCAACAATATGAGCGTAAAAATTATAGCAGTTGCGAAATCAGTTCCTGAATTTTCCAGAACCACAGCGGAAATCATCCCCTTCTTAGACACCTGGTTGTCCGGACAGGATGATCGTTTCCGAAGAAAAGTAAAGAAAGTATTTGAGAATGCGATGGTTGATCAAAGGTATTCCATCATGTCTCCGGAAGCGGTTTTCGGAAATGCATCTTTTGAGGAACGGAATGATATATATATCCGTGAAGGGATCAAACTCGGCACCAACTGCCTGCGGGATGCTTTAGAGAAAGCAAACTGGCAAGCTAAAGACCTGGATTATATCATCACCGTAAGCTGTACCGGCATCATGATCCCCTCTTTAGATGCTTACCTAATCAATGCTTTAAACCTCCGCCAGGATATTGTGCGCCTTCCCGTCACCGAAATGGGCTGTGCGGCAGGGATTTCCGGCATCATTTACGCCAAGAACTTCTTAAAAGCAAACCCGGGGAAACGCGCCGCAGTAGTCGCAGTAGAATCACCAACATCTACCCTTCAACTGAACGATTTTTCGATGGCCAATATGGTGAGTGCCGCTATTTTTGGCGATGGTGCCGCCTGTGTTTTACTCTCTGCTGATGAACATGAAAACGGCCCTGAGATCATTGGAGAAGAAATGTATCATTTCTACAATTCCGAACAGTTAATGGGTTTTCATTTGAGTAATACCGGTTTAAAAATGGTCTTAGATGTGGATGTTCCTGAAAACATCGCGGCTCATTTTCCGGAAATTATCCATCCTTTTCTAAAGAAACATAACATAGAACTAAAAGATATTGATCATTTGATCTTTCATCCGGGTGGCAAAAAGATCATCCAGGTGGTTGAAGAACTTTTCGGGGATTCCGGAAAAAACATACTGGATACCAAAGAAATACTGCGGCAATATGGAAACATGTCTAGCGCAACGGTGTTGTATGTACTGGAACGCTTTATGGATAAAAAGCCTTTAAAAGGTGACCTTGGGCTAATGCTCAGTTTCGGACCGGGTTTTTCTGCACAGAGAATATTATTAAAGTGGTAACTTTACCAGATGATTGACATAAAAATCATTTATATAAAAAACTGAGACAAACATGAACAAAGAAGAAATCCTAACCCACTTACCTTATAGCAAACCGTTTTTATTTGTTGACGAACTATTGTCGATCGACGAGAATGGCTCTGTCGGAACCTATACCTACGATAAAGACCTTGATTTTTACAAAGGCCATTTCAAAGACAATCCGGTAACTCCTGGTGTGATCTTAACAGAAACTATGGCTCAAATCGGTCTGGTTTGTCTTGGTATTTACTTAACGGCAACCGCAACATCCGGCTTACCGGGACACGTCATGTTAACCTCTACCGCTATCGATTTCATGAAGCCTGTTTTCCCTGGAGAAAAAGTAACGGTAACGACTGAAAAAGTATATTTCCGTTTCAAAAAACTTCATTGTAATGTTCAAATGACTAATGCAGCCGGAGAAACCGTTTGTAAAGGAACCATTTCAGGAATGGTAACCAATAAAATGAATGCCTAACAGGGTAGTCATAACGGGTATGGGTGTGGTGGCACCAAATGGAGTCGGTCTGACTCCTTTTCTGGAGGCTATCCGCGCCGGCCGTTCCGGTATCACCCATCATCCGTTATTAGAAAAACTTCAGTTTTCCTGTCAGATTGCAGGGACTCCGGTCCTGTCTGAAGAATTAATCGCCAACTACTTTTCGGAACTGGAACTGAGGAACTTCAACAGTTCCGGCATCCTTTATGGCGTTATCGCAGCGATGGATGCCTGGAAAGATGCCGGATTAACTATTGAACAGTCCGCAGAACCCGACTGGGACAGCGGAACCATCTTTGGCAGCGGCACTTCCGGAGTGGATAAATTCAGGGAAGCCATCTACAAAATAGACGACTTACAAACCCGCCGTTTAGGCAGTAATGTAGTCTCACAAACCATGGCCAGCGGCATCAGTGCCTATATTGGCGGCAAGCTCGGACTGGGCAACCAGGTGAGCAGCAATTCGTCCGCCTGTACAACGGGCACAGAAAGCGTTTTAATGGCCTATGAGCGCATTAAATCCGGTCAGGCAGTAAGAATGCTTGCGGGAAGCACCAGCGACAGTGGGCCCTATATCTGGGCCGGATTTGACGCCATGAAAGTCTGCACTTTTAAACACAATGACAGTCCGGAGCTTGGCTCCAGGCCAATGAGCGTCAGTTCAAGCGGCTTTGTACCCGGAAGCGGCGCCGGTGCATTTGTGCTCGAATCACTAGAAAGCGCCTTAGCCCGGGGCGCCAGAATCTACGCGGAAGTCCTTGGTGGCCACGTAAATTCCGGTGGACAACGTGGCACAGGCACCATGACGGCTCCAAATGCCATGGCCGTTCAACGTTGTATCCGCATGGCGATTCAAAATGCAGGTATCACCGCCAGCGAAATAGACCTGATCAACGGACACCTCACCGCCACCTCAAAAGACAGCTTAGAAATCCAGAATTGGTGCGAAGCTTTAGAAAGGAGCGGCGAAAACTTCCCCTATATCAATTCCTTAAAATCCATGATTGGCCATGCCCTCAGTGCCGCCGGCAGTATCGAATGTGTGGCTGCACTCTTACAAATGGAGCATGATTTTATCGCGCCAAACCTCAATTGTGAAGACCTGAATCCAGAGATCACGGCCCTCATTTCTCCAGCCTGCATCCCCCAAAAATCAATTCCTCATCCCATCCGTATACTTGCCAAAGCCAGTTTTGGTTTCGGAGATGTCAATGCTTGTATCATTTTTAAAAAACATATTAGCAAATGATCTGTTTGTTACAGATATCACCTATAATCCAGGAATATGATAGCCGTACCAATTCATAATAAAAACATGGACAGATCCTCAATACTCTCCAAATTAAAGGTCATTGTTGCCAATTACAGTCACGACAAAGACGCTTTAGACTACCTCAATGAAAGCACTGACTTTATTAAAGACCTAAAAATCAATTCCGCCAATCTGGTAGATGTGGTCCTGGATGTTGAAGAAGAATTTGATATCGAAATAGACAACCTATCTATGGAAAAAATGCTGAATGTAAGTGCCGCGATAGAAATCATTACCGACAAATTGAAAGCAAAATGATAGGAAATGATATCGTTGATTTGCGACAGGCAGCACTGGAAAGTAACTGGCGCAGAAAAGGATATCTGAACAAGCTATTTACAACAAATGAGCAACAATGGATTCTCAAATCGGAAAACCCTGATCAAATGATCTGGTTGTTATGGAGCATGAAAGAATCTGCTTATAAAATCTATTCCAGAAGGAAAAATTTGCGGGAATTCGCTCCTTTAAAACTCATTTGTAAAACACTGGAAATCAAAGGAGAAATGGCCAGCGGAAGCGTAGCCTGTGAAAATCACACCTTTTTCAATCAAACCCTGCTCAGTACTCATTTCATCCATACCATTGCGAGCGAACAATACCCAATCCAGTCGGTTAGGGTAAAAATCAGCAGTTATGAGGTTACAGATACCAGCTATCGGAACACGGAGCCGGCCACAGTGAGTCACCATGGCCGATACCTTGCGATGGCTTATCTATAACCAAATGATCACCTATTTTGCTGAGTCCGTTAGGTTTTCTTCAATCAAAAGATTGATAATACCATCTACCAGTCCAACTTTTGGTACATAAATCTGCTTAATTCCCGTCCATTTCAACAGCGTGATATAAATCTCGCAAGCCGGAATAATCACATCTGCACGGTCTGGATTTAATCCAAAAACCTGGATTCTTTCTTTTAAAGAATGACTGTTCAGATTGTTATAAAGCGTTTTTAACTTGATAAATGACATTGGCATCCCTTCCTTTTCATCAGACATGCGGAACAGTTTATTGATGTTTCCGCCAGTACCAATAGCGGCCAGGTTTTTATGCCCTTTGGTATTTTCTTTTACCCACAATTTCATCTCTTCCCAGGTCTCTTCTCTATCCTGATTGTCCAGAATTCTAATCGTTCCAATATCAAATGATTTTGAAGCTACCGGAATCCGGTTTACAAAGACAGAAAGTTCTGTACTTCCCCCACCAACATCGATATATAAATAGCTTTTTTTATTGTCAAGCGTCTCTTCAATATGATTGGCATAAATGATATTTGCTTCTCTTTGACCATGGATTATCTCCAGGTTCAGGTCACAAACTTCTTTCACCTGTTTGATGATTTCGCCACCATTTTCCGCTTCACGCATCGCTGAAGTGGCACAAGCCAGGTATTTAGTGACCTGATAAACGTCCATCAGGTTTTTAAAGGCCAGCATGGTTTTCAGCAAATCTTCCGTTTTTCTTTTAGAAATCCGGTGATCCAGAAAAGCATCATCTCCCAAACGCAGGGGAACCCTGATTAATGTATTTTTCTTAAAGCCAAACCCTTCATCTGTTTTCGTGATGTCGGCAATTAACAACCTTACGGCATTGGACCCTATATCTATAGCAGCATATCTAAGCATTGGCTTTATTGATGTTTATTTTTTAAATAATTATAGGTTTGAACCTGCGCTCTAACCTTCGTATTGATTCTGTTTTTATGGTATTTGTTGTTGTTCAATTTGGTGATATCACGCGCTTTTACATTGTCCTGAAGCTGGAACTCAATAATATCACGGATTTCTTGTTTCACCTCTTTGTCTAGCACCGGAAAGCCAACTTCTACCCGATGCTCGAAATTCCTGGTCATCAGATCTGCGGAAGAAAGATACATTTCTTCCTTGCCATTGTTCCCGAAAATGAAAACTCTGGCATGTTCCAGAAACTTATCAATGATACTGATTACGGTAATGTTTTCACTAAAACCGGCAACACCCGGTACCAGGGTACAAATTCCCCGCACAATCATCTTGATTTTCACCCCTGCATTGCTGGCCTCATACAATTTCTCTACGATTCCCTCATCGGCCAGACTGTTTACTTTAAGGATCATGTAAGCAGGCTTTCCTGTTTTGGCAATCCTGATTTCACGATCAATCATTAGATAGAATTTAGTGCGTGTTTCCAGTGGCGAAACGATCAGGTGTTTAAATCCACTGACCACCATTTTCCTATTGAGACCGGCAAATAGTTTCACCAGATCCTGTGTAATCTCTTTTTTAGCGGTAAAAATACTATGGTCACAATAGATGCCTGCGGTCTTTTCATTGAAATTACCGGTAGCCAGATTGGCATAATATACCGCCTTTCCTTTCTCTATTCTTTTGACAAGGCATATTTTCGAATGCACTTTATAATCTGTCAGACCATAATTTACATTTACCCCTTCTTCTTTTAATCGGGTACTCCAGAAGATATTCGCTTTTTCATCAAACCTGGCTTTTAATTCGACCAGGCAATTTACCTTTTTACCGTTTTTAGCGGCATTGATTAAGGCATTAACCACTTTGGAGTTCTCCGCAAGGCGATACAGGGTGATGTTAATCTCTGTTACTTTCGGATCAATCGCCGCCTCTCTCAGGAACAAAATGATATAATCATAAGATTGATAAGGGAGATTTACGAGGTAGTCTTTTTCAGCAAGTTTATTGAAAATACTTTCTGTACGGTGTAAACCGGCTACTTTCAAAGGAACATTTGGCGGATATTCGAGTTCTTTTCCACCCACATTCGGGAAAGCAATGAAATCACCAAAACGGTGGTATCGGTTTCCGGGGATCAGACTCTCCGCTTCAATTTTCATCTTGTTCAACAATACCGTTAACATCTCGAAAGGCATTTCAGTATCGTATAAAAGTCGCATGGGCTTACCTCTTTTTCGCTTATCCAGACTACTCTTTAATTCTTCAATAAACTTATCACTAACTTTTTTATCGATATCTAATTCTGCATCTCTGGTCAACTGTATAGAAAATGCGTCAATTACATCATAATTAAACACATAAAAGATATCATCCAGACAATATTTAATAATATCCTCCGCCAAAATGATAAACTTTAATCCATTAGTTTCCGGTAAGACCAGGAATCGGGGAAGATTAGGAGGTAATTCTATGAGTGCATACCTTGCGCTGATTTTAGAAGAGGCTTTAGAAAGGCGTACAAAGAAATAAAGATATCTGTCTTTTAATTCCGGAAATGGTTTATCCAGATCAATCATGATGGGCACCAGGTTAGAGAGGATTTTATCTCTAAAATGATTCCGCACAAACTCCCCTCTGGCCACATTCAGCTGTGTTTCATTGAGGATAAAAATCCTGTTTTGTGCCAGTTCATTAATCAGTGTAGCCTGAAACAGCAGCTCGAATTTCCGCTCCTGCTTCACCACAATATTCTTTATTTCATTTAAGATCTTTTTAGGATTGAATCCCAATAAGGCCTTCGCTTTTTCATTTAGATTGGCCAAACGGCTCATGGTGGCAACCCTTACCCGATAAAATTCTTCCAGGTTGGAGGAGAAGATAGAAAGGAATTTGATCCTTTCTATCAAGGGTACAGTTTCATCTGCCGCTTCCTGCAGGACCCGTTCGTTAAAATATAACCAACTGATCTCTCTATTTAGGAATGGTGCCTTTTTTCTTGTCATGTATAAATAAAAAAATCCCTGTAAGAAACAGGGATGCTCAAAACTGCAAATTCTATTGTTAATTCAGTGTTAATTATCACCTCCTCCAAGAATTAAAACTTAACGTCCCGCTATTTTGCTATTCAGGGTATTTTAAACTGACGTTGAATCCGTTACTGCTGTTTTCTCTACAGCTGGTTCTTCGCTGGTATTGGTATTTTCCGGATCTGCTGCTTGCGCTGCTGTTGCAGGAGCCGCTGCTTTTTTAGCCGGTCTGCCTACACTCGCTTTAGCACCCGGAGCTTTTGCTGCTGTCGGTTTTGCTGCAGTAGTTTTTGGTTTTACCGGACTAGCTTTAGCGGTAGCAGCCTTCGCAGCTGTTGCTTTAACTGCTGTTGCTTTAGCGGCAACAGGCTTGCTTGCAGCTGATTTAGCAGCAGTAGCCGATTTTGCTGCTGATGCAGTCGCTTTAGCTTTAGCCGCTGTTTTCGCTGTATTATTTTTGGCTGCTGTTTTAGCCGCTTCGTCCAATATATCAGTGACTTCTTTCTTCAATACCGCAACTTTTTCAACGGCTATTTTAGCTGCTGATTTCGCTTTTTCCGATGCATTTTTCAAAGGTTTAGCCAATGCTTTTGCCGCTTTTTCTTCCGTTGCAATAGCCGCAACTTTTACGCTTTGAACTACTGGTTTAGCTTTTGCTACAGCTTTCTTAACTACTTTTTTTGCTTTTTTAACTTCTTTTTCGACATCTTTCTTCAAAGCTTTGGCTTTTTTCTCCGCTTTTTTAGTCAATGGCTTATTTGCTTTCGCCGCTTCTTCTATTTTTGAATTTACAGCTTCTCTCACTTCAAAGAATTTCGTAGATAGTCTTCTTGCAACTACTTTACTTGCTTTTGCAATGTCATCACCGATTTTTTCTGCATCATGTCCCAAATGTTTTACCACTTCGAAAAACTTCGCACTTAGACTTTTCTCCAATTGTTTTTTTGCTGCACTTTTAGCAACTTTCTTTTCTACTCTTGATTTTTTGCCTTTCATATTCGTTTATTTATAAGTTTTTAGGTTGATCAGATAAATAGGACACTGCTCAGTTCATATTCCTTGTTTAATGTTTATATTTGTGATGAGCACCCATTATGGGTTAAATTTCACTTAAATCTAATATTTTTTTTATTCTAAAGCTATAATCATGCCCACTTTCGATATTGTAAGTAAAGTTGACGCGCAAACATTTGACAACGCGATGAACAATGCCAAAAAAGAAATCCTGAATCGTTATGATTTCAATACCTCAAAGAGTACGATTGATCATGACAAGAAAACCAATCAAATCACGATTGTAACGGAAGATGATATGCGTTTAAAAGCCATTGAGGATGCTATTATCTCGAGAATGATGAAACAAGGCCTTGATTCTAAGAGTTTAGACTTTGGAAAAGAGCAATATGCTTCCGGAAATATGATCAGAAAAGAGATTTCCATCAAGGAAGGTATTGACAAAGAAGTCGCTAAAAAAATTGTTGCAAAAATAAAGGCCAGTGGATTAAAAGTTCAGGCATCTATGATGGATGACCAGGTTCGAGTACAGAGTAAGAACATTGATGACCTGCAAGCAGTCATTTCACTTTGTAGAGGCGAAGATTTCGGTCAGCCATTACAGTTCATTAACATGCGTAACTAATCTGGTTACCCGCAGTTTCCAGCTGTTACTATTCATTTGATCACATCATTTTAAAGGTGTGATCAAATGATTACGCTCTTCATTCTTTTCAAACCCGTAAATTAAAAACACGAGCCAATGGAAATTATTGATAGTGGATTTGTGTATTCTGATGATCCTCAGAAAATTGATCCGATTGCCATCCATCATTATTTAAGTACTCAATCTTATTGGGCGCAGAATATCCCCCTGGAAACCGTAAAAAAGTCGATCGTTAATTCGCTGTGTTTCGGTATTTATTTCGAAGGAAAACAGGTTGGCTTTGCACGATGGATTACAGACAGGGCTACATTTGCTTACTTGGCGGATGTATATGTAGAAGAAATTTACCGCGGACAAGGCCTGGCGAAAAAGCTGATGTCTTTAATGCTTTTCCATCCGGATTTACAAGGATTGAGAAGGTATATGCTGGCTACTATGGACGCACACGGATTGTACACGCAATTCGGATTCAAGCAGATTGATCATCCGGACCGCTTAATGAGTATCGTGATTAAAGATGCTTATCTAAATAACGACTAAGCCGGAAAGGTCTTCCGGAAATCATAAAAAACAGAAAACCCGGTCGAAGAATAAATTCAAAGACCGGGCTTTTTATATCATTAGACTATTTATTAAACTGTTTTCACATCACCTTCACTGTAATCCTTAATATCGGCGATATAGCCGTTTAGAATCAGGAAGTCGAACAATGGCTTTGCATCCGGTGTTACCGGCATATTTGCACTGGTGATCACCGTATTCGTCTTTTTATCCAGGAAAGGATAAGCAAACAAGCGCACGTTTTTGCTAAACATATCACTCACATAACTCAGCAACTGACTGGAATAGTTCTCCCCGAAATTACTGGAGTTAAACACAAATTTAAGGTTATTAATATTCGTAGAAATTCCAACACTTTTTGGTTTGCAACGGTCCAGGTATTTCGCCAGTTTATTGTGTCTGGCAAAGTTAGAAACCATCACAAGGTTCCCCGTTTTACACATATCTTCCGCACGTTTTGCAACGGCTTCCAGGTCAAAACTTTCCGGCTCATCGTCTCCGGCACTCAATACATTCGATAAAAGCACCTCGATCAATACGCTTAGATTCTCTTTGCTGACGCTTTCTGAGCGTACAAACTGATCTACCGCCTTATTCAACATGCTAAAGTTAGGATTTGATTTCTGCGCATATTTGGTGCGAAGAATCATAATGTCCTTTTTATACAGCAAGTCTTTCGGCAGACAAGGGTTCCCTAAGGAATCAAAAATCGCTGCATCAGAAAAGTCTTTGACAATCAGATACAGGTTCAAAAGAATATTATTGATATTTCCAAAAGCAGGGCCACTCACAGAAATCAGGTCGATCTCAACAGAACCTACAGTCAGGTTATCCGCTAAAGATTCGATCATCGTTTTCGGATCATTCTTATAGTAGAAAGCCGCGTAAACCAGATTCACACCGATAATCCCCAATACATTTTGTTGTAATGCGGCATCAGTATCCAACAACCTCACATGGAAAAAGATCTCGTTTGGCTCACCACCTGGTTCCGATTGAAAACGAATTCCAATCCAGCCATGGGGATCATTTGATTTGTTGTAATTTAAAGTCGTCACGGTATCCGCGAAAGCAAAGAAAGTACGGTCGTCATACTTCTCTCCGTTCAGTCTTTCATTTAACAAGCCAAACTCATGGCTCAACATCTTCAACAGTCTGGATTGACTAACATACCTTCCCGATTCTTCCACCCCATAAATCGCATCACTGAAAGTCATGTCATAAGCCGACATGGTTTTAGCAACCGTTCCTGAAGCAGCACCCGCAGTAAAAAAGTTACGGGCCACTTCTTGCCCCGCCCCTATTTCTGCGAAGGTTCCGTAAATCTTAGGGTTTAAGTTAATCTTCAAGGCTTTACGCTTGGTATCCAGAATTTCTCTTTCCATACTGCAAAAATAACACAATAAGACGGAATTCAGGCCATAAAATTGCCGATCTTGACTCAAAATTTTAAAGATCAAAACACTATCTTGCTTGTCAGATGCTAAACGTTACCAACCTCAACATACAATTCCTGAATAAAGGAGACAAATCCTGGCTTACTGCGGTGACTGACATCAGTTTCCGTGTAGATAAGGGAAAAGTTCTGGGCATTGTCGGGGAATCCGGATCAGGGAAATCTGTCACCTCTTTTTCCATCATGAGGCTACATGATCCGCTGAATACGAAAGTTAGCGGCGACATAGAATTTGACAAGATCGACCTCTTAAACCTTTCTCCGGAGGAAATCCGCAGGTATAGGGGCAACAAAATTGCCATGATTTTTCAGGAACCGATGACTTCCTTAAACCCCGTATTCACGTGTGGCTATCAGGTACAGGAGGCCATTATGCTCCATCAGCATAGCGATAAAGCAAGCGCTAAAGCCAAAACCATTGCCCTATTTGAGGAAGTGCAATTGCCCCGCCCAGAGCAAATATTTGAAAGTTATCCGCATCAATTGTCCGGCGGACAAAAACAGCGCGTCATGATTGCCATGGCCCTAAGTTGTAATCCAGAGCTTCTAATTGCAGATGAACCCACTACCGCTTTAGATGTGACCGTTCAAAAGACCATTCTTGAGCTGTTAATGCGGATAAAAAAAGAACGCGATATGGCGATGATCTTTATCTCCCATGATTTAGGCGTAATCGCGGAGATTGCCGACCAGATCGCGGTCATGTACAAAGGGAAAATTGTAGAGCAGGGTTCCACAAAACAGGTTTTTGAATCACCAAGGCACCCTTATACCAAAGGTCTGCTGGCTTGCCGGCCAAACCCTGCATACTTATTGAAAAAGCTTCCTGTAGTTGCCGATTTCCTGGCGGGTGATCCCGATCTGGCCGTCGCGCATTTGCTACAAAGCAACAGTTACCAGCCTCAAGAAATCAGCGCCAGAAGAGCGCATTTATATACACAACAGCCCATCCTACAGGTGAAAAATCTCTGCACCTGGTTTCCAATTAAAAAAGGTCTCTTTGGAAAAACTACTGATTTTGTGAAAGCAGTGGATCAGGTGAATTTTGAAGTGTTCCCCGGAGAAACCCTGGGCCTTGTTGGAGAATCTGGTTGTGGCAAAACTACCTTGGGCAGGAGTATTTTAAGGCTGATCGATCCAACCTCAGGAAACCTTGTTTTTGAAGGAAAAGAAATCACCACACTCGCTAAATCCGAACTCCGGAAAATGAGAAGAGATATACAGATTATCTTTCAGGATCCCTACTCTTCTTTAAACCCAAAACTGACCGTTGGCAACGCCTTAATGGAGCCTCTGCAGGTACACGGACTGTTTGAAAATGACACTAAAAGAAAAGCCCATGTATTGGAATTACTGGAACGGGTAGACTTAAATCCGGCAACTTTTAACAAGTATCCACATGAGTTTTCCGGTGGACAAAGACAGCGGATTGTGATTGCAAGAGCATTGGCCTTACAGCCGAAATTCATCATTTGTGATGAGTCTGTCTCGGCATTAGATGTTTCTGTACAGGCACAGGTGCTTAATTTATTAAGGCAATTGCAACAGGATTTCGGACTAACTTACATCTTTATTTCCCATGATCTTTCTGTGGTGAAACACATTTCTGACCGGATCATTGTGATGAATAAAGGAAAAATAGAAGAACTAGGCTTTCCGGAGGAGATTTACTTCCATCCTAAGGCCGAGTACACTAAAAGACTGATTGCAGCGATACCTGGTAAGGTCAACAAAGATTAGCCAAATACAGCAAAATAGCTTAATCCTGGTTTAATGAATTTCAGGTTCTACAGAACCACTGGCCAACTGGATTAGCGCCGTATTCAGCAACCTCCTAACCGCGCGTTCCTTCACCTTATCATAATGTTTCAAAAGCACCATCACTTTGAAAATGGCCACATCCTTATTGATGGCAATCGTTTTTATCGACAAGCCGCCTTCTACCACATTATCTACATCATTTTCAATGGCTTTGTTCAGGTATTCTTCCAGAAAATCAGGCGTGTAACTATACCTCAGCGACAAGTCAAATTCTATACTTAATTTCTTCGTGTTTTGCTTAGACTGGTTCACGATGACCGAGCCAAAAGCCACTGAATTTGGAATGATCACCATATCACTATCTTCATTTTGAAGGATCATATTGGTGAGTGTAATGTCCAGAATTTTCCCTTCATGCTCCCCTAGCTTAATATAGTCACCTAATGATAAGCGGTCTGAAAACATGATGATCAATCCATTAATCATACTGGTGATGTAATCTTTGAAAGTTACCGCCAGTGCAGCTGCCACAATCGACACACTAAACACCAGGTCTAAAGGATTTACGCTAAACAAGGCCGTCAATGCCAAGGCAAAAAACACCGTATTAAAGATAGAAACCACCCTGTTGATCCCCAGAATAAAGTTATCCTTAATCGTCTTTTTCAGTCGGTGTTTCTTGATATACCAGTAAATTACAACCAACCGAAGGATGGAAACGAGCAAACTCGGACCTAAAAACAGAATACAACCCCTGGTTAATTTCCCTAAAAAAGGATACTCGGTATAGACCTGAGGCGCTTTGATCGCAAAATAAATCAGGACTGTGCAAATCAATGCCTTGATCAGAATCATGATCAGTTCTTTACCTGTTTCCCGTTCTTTATCTTCTACTGTTATCAAAACCTATCTTCTTTAATAAAACCTTATTTATTCAAAGATACAAAAATCGGCCATCCATTATTAGAGAATTAACCTCATTTACACCGTTCTATTGCCCGATTAAAGACATTTAACTGCGCATTTGGCAGCTTTTCCACTTCAAATTGTTACCTTCGAATGATTCATATCTATACTATGGCAAAAAATAAATCATCTCAGTTAGAACTCGTTTTAATACAATTAATTAGCGATGTTCTGGAGAAAAGCAATAAAGAGGCCCTGAATTACAAACAGGTCTCTGCAAAATTAAACATTACAGATTCCGATGCTAAGGAAACTATCCTCGATATATTGAAACAACAGGCTAAGAAAGGCATTTTTGCCGAACCTGAACGTGGCAAGTTCAGACTAAAAGACCTGAAAACCTTTATCATTGGAAAAGTCGACATGACTGCCGATGGTAATGCATTCATCGTCCCTGACGATGAGTTTGAAAAAGATGTATTCGTATCTGCACGTAAACTTCACAATGCCCTTCATGGCGATAAAGTGAAAGTGTACATCTACGCCAAGAAAAGCGGTCGTAAGAACGAAGGCGAAGTAGTTGAGATTGTTCAACGTTTAAAAACTGACTTCATCGGTGTGATTAAGATCTCCGACCGTTTCGCTTTTGTAAACGTGGACGACAGGAAAATGCTACATGATATTTTCGTACCCTTAACCGACCTTAACGGTGCTAAAAACGGCCAAAAGGTACAAGTAAGTATTACAGATTGGCCGGAAGGTGCTAAAAACCCGATTGGTAAAATCAGTAATATCCTTGGAGAACAAGGTGAGAACAATACGGAAATGAATGCGATTCTTGCGCAGTATGGTTTCCCGCTGAGCTTCCCACCGGAAGTAGAAAAAGAGGCAAATGCCATTCCTGAGGAGGTATCAGCAGAAGAAATTGAAGGTCGCAGAGATTTTAGAGATACGGTAACGTTCACAATTGACCCTGCGGATGCCAAAGATTTCGATGATGCCATTTCCTTTAAGAAACTGGACAATGGTAACTACGAGATCGGTGTTCACATTGCCGATGTATCGCATTATGTAAGGCCTAATTCGGCTCTGGATAAAGAAGCATATGGCAGAGCAACTTCGGTTTACCTGGTAGACCGCGTGATCCCGATGCTTCCGGAGCGTTTAAGTAACGGTGTTTGTTCTTTACGCCCAAATGAAGATAAACTGTGTTTTGCAGCTGTTTTCGAACTGGATGAGAAAGCAAATATCATTACCCAATGGTTTGGCCGCACGGCAATTCACTCCAACAGACGTTTCAGCTATGAAGAAGCGCAGGAAGTGATTGAAACCAGGGAAGGTGACTATTCAGAAGAGATTCTTAAACTGAACGAACTTGCTTATATCCTGAGAGAGAAGAAATTTAAAGAAGGAGCGATCAGTTTTGAAAGCACTGAGGTTAAATTCAAGCTTGATGAGGCCGGTAAGCCAATTGGTGTCTACGTAAAAGAACGTAAAGATGCCCATAAACTGATTGAAGATTACATGTTACTTGCCAATAGAAAAGTAGCAGAGTTTATCGCTAAAAAAGGAAAAGGCAAGCAGAAATACACCTTCATTTACCGCTCCCATGATTCACCAAATCTGGAAACCTTAAATACGTTTGCCCTTTTTGCAGCGCGTTTCGGTTACAAGATCAATACGAAATCAGATAAAGAGATTGCAAAATCACTGAATTACCTGATGGCAGATGTGGAAGGTAAAAAAGAACAGAATGTATTGACACAATTAGCGATCCGTTCGATGGCAAAAGCGGTCTATACGACTAAGAAAACCAGTCATTACGGTCTGGCATTTGATCATTATACCCACTTCACTTCTCCGATCAGACGTTACCCTGACGTAATGGTACACCGCCTGCTTGCGGCTTATCTGAACGAAGAGAAATCTGCTAATGAGGAAGAGTATGAAATTGCTGCTTCTCATTCTTCAGCGATGGAAAAACGTGCTGCTGATGCAGAACGCGCTTCGATCAAGTACAAACAAGCAGAATACCTGGAGGATAACATCGGAAACACCTATACAGGTCTTATTTCCGGCGTAACCGAATGGGGCATGTACATTGAGATCATTGCCAATAAGTGCGAGGGCATGATTCGCCTGAGAGACTTAACAGACGATTTCTACGTACTTGACGAGAAAAACTACTGTATCGTAGGCCAGCGTAAAAAGAAAACTTATCAGCTGGGCGATGAAGTACAGGTAAAAGTGAAAAAAGTAGACCTCTCGAAAAGACAAATAGATTTTTCTTTAATCCAATAATATAAAACAGATACTTCGGTAAATTCTCTGCAAAAAACATGTATACTCCTACCCAATTACAAGAAATTATAGACAAAGCTATTTATAAGATCGAATACCCGGCAACACCTGCAAGACTTTATGAACCCATTCGTTACATCATGGGTCTTGGTGGTAAAAGAATCAGACCAGCACTAGTATTAATGGCTGCTGATTTGTTCGGCGCCGACATTGAAAAAGCGATCCCTGCTGCATTAGCGATAGAGACCTTTCATAATTTCACTTTAATACATGACGATATCATGGACAATGCGCCATTGCGCAGAGGCCAGCAAAGCGTACATGAAAAGTGGGGTGTTAACAATGCCATTCTTAGTGGCGATGTGATGATGGTAGAATCCAACAAACACCTTTCGATGTTAGACAGTAATGTGCTTAAAGATGCATTAGACACCTTTAATACGACCGCTCAGGGCGTATGTGAAGGTCAGCAGTTAGACATGGAGTTTGAAGAACGTGAGTTTGTTGGCATCTCTGAGTACATCAACATGATTCGTTTAAAAACTGCGGTATTACTAGGCGGGGCGATGAAATTAGGTGCTCAGGTGGCGGGCGCAAGTCCGGAGGAAGCTGCACAACTGTACGAGTTTGGAGAAAACATCGGGATTGCTTTCCAGTTACAGGATGATATCCTTGATGTTTACGGAGATCCGGAGAAGTTCGGAAAACAGGTTGGTGGTGACATTATCGCCAATAAAAAGACCTTACTCCTGCTGAAATTAAAGGAGCTGGCAGAACCCTCGGATCTGCAGGAAATGGAACAACAAAGTAGCAATACAGATTTCCAGGATAAGATTTCCAACATGACGATTTTGTACAACAAGTACGACATCAGAGGGTTGGCGAGTCTGGAAATGAGAAACTATTCTGACAAAGCCTTCGAAGCATTGAGTGCTTTAGCAGTCCCTGAGGAAAGAAAACAAGAATTACTACTACTATCTAATCAGTTGATGAATAGAGAGCACTAAGACGCTTAAAATCAGTTTAAAATACAAAAAGCAGCTATAAGGGGAACGCATTAATCTTCTAATAGCTGCTTTACTTTTTCCGCGGTGAGTGGTTTTACAAAAAAATCCTTGACACACATAAAAGATTTGGCTCTCAGTTTTTCTCTGGGGTCTATCGAAGAAGAGACAATAATGACATCTATAAAGATTTGATGTTCTTCCATCATGTGGAGGAATTTCCAGCCATCAATCTCGGGCATGTGCAAATCCAGCAGAATCAAATCCGGTTGATGCTCTTTAATGTATCCTAAAGCAATCTGCGGATCATTGAACAACGCTATTTTTTTCTCGGTATAGTGTTTCCGGATCAGCATCTGGTGCAACCTGTTGGTGATCACATCATCATCTACCAGCACAATATGATTGGTATCAGTTTTTTCCGACAATGCGGTAAAAAGGTCCTCATTTTCGGGCTTGTGCATCATGGAATTGAGCATTTTAATGATCCCATCAAGTTTTAAGGCCTGTAGATTAATGTCGTTGAGCAGCTGATTGATCTTCGCGACTTCAAAGCTCTCCAGTTGCTGGTAATTGGCGAGTGTAGATAAGCTCAGGATATTGGTAATCGGTGCCCTCAGCTCATGTGAAGTGAGGTGGGAATATTCACCGAGCATTTTTAAAGAGCCGGAATGATCGCTTTCATTAATCAGGGTACACAACACCTGATCGGCCTGCCCTGCTTTAAACAATGGCGTAAATATAATCTGAAGGAGTATGTCGCCGGTATTTTCAATCCCAAATCGTTGTACAATGCTAAAACTATGACCGCCGAAACACCTGATGAGTAAACTTTGAAAGTTCTTTCTGTATTTCTGTGCAATGATTTCCACAGCTAAATCCCCAATTGAGGGAGATTTAATCAAAAAGCTATCCAGTTCATTTTGCGCTTCCACCTTAAAAGACACCAACCGGTGATTTTTATCAATCGTAAAAAACGAGCAGTCTGCGACTTCGCAAATCCTTCTAATTGGCATATTTTATTCTTTTAAAGCCCATAATGAGTACCATCGACCTACTATTGGTCTCTACTCATTAGCCTTATAATTAACATAATTGAATCCGGCAGATGATTAACCTGTACCAGAACCTATTTATGGAGTCATAATTGCCTTCTTTATCAAACAATTAACTCATTTGTAATCAACGCAAATCAACGAAATATATATTAGTTATGCAAGAAATTCTATCAAAGAAGGATATTGGGGAAAGGATTAAGGATTTGAGGGCTAAAAACGGTCATTCCCAGTTACTGATTGCGGAAGTGCTCCAATTATCCAGAAGTAATTATTCCCAGATTGAGCTTGGAAATCAGTATCCTTCCTTTCATACGCTTCATAAACTCGCCAGATATTATGGCAAGACCTATCATTGGTTGATTCATGGTATTGAAGAGGAACAGAAGGGGGAAAGCATCAGTAATGCCAATCAGCTCATTGAGGAGCTGGAGCGCAGTTTAAAACAGTTCAGTGCTACCGTTGATAAGTTGGCGGAAGAACTGGATATGTTAAAGGAGAAAGCTTTAAAATAAGCAGTAACACAAAAAGGGCCATCACAATATGCGATGGCCCTTTTCAAATATGTTGTAATTATTCTGCTTTTGCAGCAGCTTTCTTAGCAGGTGCTTTTTTAACTGGAGCAGCTTCTTCCGTTGCAGGAGTGGCTACTTTTTCAGCTTTAGCAACTGGTGCTTCTACTTCTTCTTCAGTAATTACTACTGGAAAAGGAAGGATAGAAACGTAAGATTTGTTGTCTTGTTTCTTTTTGAAAATTACAGTACCGTCAACTAAAGCGAATAAAGTATGGTCTTTTCCGATACCTACTCCTTTATCAGGATGGTGTTTTGTACCACGTTGGCGTACGATGATGTTTCCAGAGATTGCTACTTGTCCACCAAAGATTTTGATACCAAGGCGTTTACTATGCGATTCACGTCCGTTTCTCGAACTACCGGCTCCTTTTTTGTGTGCCATGTTTTATATTTTATGAACTACCTGATGATCTGGTAACTCGTTTTGTTTAACAAATAATTATAAACTGATACCAGAAATCTGGATTTTAGTGAAGTACTGGCGGTGACCATTTTTCTTCTTGTAACCTTTTCTACGTTTCTTTTTGAAAACGATAACTTTATCACCTTTTAAATGAGACACGATCTTAGCTGAAACTGAAGCACCTTTCAACGTAGGGAAACCTACAAGAATTTTACCATCTTCTTCAACCAACAATACATTGTCAAATTCAATACTAGCGCCTTCATCTCCTTGCAAACGGTGTACAAAAAGGTGCTGGTCTTTTGCAACTTTGAATTGCTGTCCTGCTATATTTACTATTGCGTACATTGTTAAATAATTATTGTTTTAAACTGTTTATTTTTTTTATCGAGGTGCAAATATAGAATTAATTATTTTAAATCCGCAACAGATTTACTTTTTCTTTCCATACCTTTCTTCGGCATCATTGATACTCTGTGATACAAGGGTTTTCATTTGCCCTGCAAGTCCTTTTAACTTAGGGATCTCATTGTAATCCTCCAGGTAGATCACTTTCTTGGATTTATTCTTGTAATGAAACGTGATCTCATAACGTAATGCTTTGTTTGTAGCCAGGTCTGTGCCCTGGTTGGCAATTACGTCCGGAAAATTCCAGAAGCCAATCTCCGCAGCTTTACTGTGTAAATAAAGCATATCATTATGACGCAGCTTTACATTGGTTTTGATCACTGAGTCTCTCCCATCCACATACTGATAATCCCCTGTTGCAGAATTATACGTATTCTCCAGATTATTCCCTTCGCCCCATTTGAATTCAATAGATTGAAATTCTGTAGATTTAAAAGGCGCATTGCGAAACATTGGCGTGTAATAAATGACACAATAAGCCAAAAAGGGAACGACAATGGTGAATAATAGGAAGATTTTCTTCGCGTTTGTACTCATGTTATATGTATTGTAATTATTGGTGTGTTTAAAAATTAGTCGAGGGGCTCTGTGAGCTCACCTTCCCATTTACTGACTACTGCGGTTGCGATACTGTTACCAACCACGTTGGTTGCAGATCTACCCATGTCTAACAATGGATCAATACCAATCAATAAGGCCAGTCCTGCTTCAGGAATGTTAAAGGTGGCAATAGTTCCTGCGATCACCACTAAAGATGCCCTCGGAACGCCCGCAATCCCTTTACTGGTCAACATCAGGATCAATAACATTGTAATCTGTTGCTCAAAAGACAAATGGATACCGTAAGACTGTGCAATAAACAGGGAAGCAAAAGTCATATAGAGCATTGATCCATCGAGGTTAAAGGAATAACCGAGTGGCAATACAAAACTCACAATTTTATCTTTACAACCGAAACGCTCCAGTTGAAGCATGGTTTTAGGATAAGCAGCTTCACTACTTGCCGTACTAAAGGCCAGCAATACCGGCTCTTTCATTCTGTTCATCAGATTAAATACACGGCCTTTAAGGATGCTCCAGCCAATCATAATCAGCACTACCCAAAGCAGTAACATACTACCGTAAAACTCACCGATAAATATGGCATAGGTAGACAATACGCTTAAACCTTGTTTGGCTACAATCGCAGCCATGGCCCCGAATACCGCAAAAGGTGCGAAATTCATCACATATCCGGTTACTTTAAGGATCACATGTGCTACCGCATCAAAAAACTTAATGATGATCTGGCCCTTTTCGCCAATGGCAGCTGTTGCTACGCCAAAGAACAGGGAGAATACTACAATTTGCAGGATTTCATTGGTTGCCATCGCCTCCGTCATACTTTTAGGGACGATATGGGAGATGAAATCTTTCATCGACAGGGCTACTTTATGAATCCCTGTATCCGCATTTGCAGGCGGCAAAGGTAAATTCATTGCTAATCCCGGTTCAAAGATATTCACCATGATCATGCCGAGAATCAGCGACAATAATGACGCACTCATGAACCACAACATGGTTTTTCCACCAATACGACCTACCGCTTTGATGTCGCCCACTTTAGCTACACCGACTACCAGGGTACTAAAAACAAGGGGGGCAACGATCATTTTGATCAGTCTCAAAAAGATATCGCTTAGTAAAGTCAGGGGTTCTAAAGCCTTCTCTCTCACTTTTTCCGCTTCCGCTCTTGCCTTTGTAGCCACTACTTTCTGAGCATTCAGTTCTGCATACTGCGCAACAGTGGTGTCTTTAACGCTGAGTAATTTTACTTCAACATTTTTGAGCTGAGTCTCTGTTTTCGCAATATTTTCATTGTAGTCTTTAAATGAATGGACATTCAAATAATATCCTAATCCAACACCCAATACCAGGGCAAGAAAAATGAAAAATGTTAACTTATTATTTTTTGACATACTAACTTTTAAAGTATTTATACAGTTTGTAAAACTACAACAATTACTTTATTCTCTAAATATAATTAGTAAAGCAACTAACTTTATACAATCAACCTGTAACAAAAAGCTATAATTTAGTCTAACAGCATAATAAAAAGCCGCATATTGAAAGAGAAAGACCTGTTATTTAAACAAATCTTCGACACCAATTCCAAGAAAATATTCCACCTTTGTTACGGTTATACGGGCGATCAAGACGCTGCAAATGACCTGCTTCAGGAGACTTTTCTAAAGGTTTGGCAGAACCTGGACAAGTTCCGGAATAAGTCGCTGATCTCCACCTGGATTTACAGAATTGCTGTAAACACCTGCCTGACCTATTTAAGGTCCGAAAAGCGCCAGGCCAAAGACGAACTCACTGAAAACATTATAGAAACCCGACCGGAAGAGCTCTCCGAAAAGAACGAACAGGTCGCTTTACTCTATAAATCGATCTCTCAACTCGAAGAAAATGACCGTTTGATCATTACCATGGTGCTGGATGAATTGCCATACCATGAGATCGCGGACATCTCAGGAATCAGCGAAGGGAACCTGAGGGTAAAAATCCACCGCATAAAATTAAAACTTACCGAATTATACAATCAGCATGCAAGAATTTGATCACATACAATCGCTTTGGCAATCCCATACGGTAGCCGTTAAGCTGTCTTCCGATGAAATGCTGGCACAGGCTAAAAAGGAAGTGAATGCGATGCGCAACAGGTCGGTATTAAATATCGCAGGTCTGGGCCTGTCTTTTCTGGCCCTGGCAAGTCTTTTGTTTTTTCATTTTCAGTCCTGGGCTACCTATGCCGGTATTGCCGTATTGCTGATCGCGATCGGAGCTTCTATATTTGTCATCTACAAAGGTCAGCGTTTGATTTCACAAAATGATTTCACGACCCATCCCAATGAATTTCTGGAGCGCCTCAAAGCCTATCAAATCAGCAGATTCAATCTTCACCATAAAATGTACTGGATCTATACCGCTGCATTAATCATCGGTACATCGCTTTACTTCGTCGAGGTGCTCTCTTATATGGACCTTTGGGCTCAGGTGCTCATCGTCATTTTCACGCCTTTATGGATGATCCTCTGCTCTACCTTCATCAGAAAAGCAGTGGTTAAAAAAGACATGGAAAGAATCGCTTTACTCATTGAAAAGTTTGAGCGACTGGGAAGCCAGTTTAAAGAACAGTAAACACCAATTATATAAAATAAAAAGGGAGCTATGCGAATAGCTCCCTTTTTATTTGCGCAATCCGTTCGGGATGCTGCCGTAATGTGGTCGTATTGTGTCCGGATTTCATAGGTTATTGATTGATCCTTAATAGGTGGTTGATAGGTCCTTGATAGGTCCTGGAGTCCTATTAAAGATGGTTAAAGGACCTAACAATACTGGTGTGAATATGGAAGGAGTACGAAGGCATCCCGAGCGCAGTAGGAACACAGGCTCTTGCCTGCCGGAACAGTTGGAATCCGCAAATCAGGGCACAAAAAAAAGCCATCTTCAAAACTGGAGATGACTTTTCCTTTTTATTAACTAACCCAAATTTAATTCATCCGAACTTATACCTGGATTTCCTATTGACAAATGTAAGTGGTCTTTAAAAGACCTGATAAGCGAAAATCACCAAGTTAAATATTTTCATTAAATCGACTCACCTGAGTGATTTCCCAAAGTCCTTCTGCGCCCTGCTCAATCGTGATGTAATTCCTTTGCACAAATAAGGGGAACCTCAGGTCTACCCGCACCAGGGTTAGCGTCTTGCTACTGGAAATGATCTCATAATCAGACTCGCAGTTCAAATCTGATTTACCTAGTTTTTTATAAAATGAAACCAGTTCTCTTTTAGAATGCTTCCCTATTTTTTCCCCGAGACAGACACATACTTTGGCATTTTCGTTCAACACCAGATTTAACAACTTCGCATCGGTATGCGTACTTGCTTCAATAAAAGCATTGACTACAGTAAGGGGTTTACTATTTACTGTTGTTTTGAGCAGGCGGTCGTCGTTGTTTAGGGGGCGACTATAGCCAAACATGCCACTGACACACAGCATCAGCAAGCAGGCAAACAAGTTCTTTTTCATGAGCTTCTTTTTTATATAAAAATCGCTCAAACAACTGACTACCAATGTACTAAAAACACTTTTTAATCAGAAAAGCAAGAAAAACTAGCGGTATTGACCGGGGGTAACCTGGAAAGAATTTCTAAACAGGCGGATGAAAGAACTCGGACATTCGAAGCCGACAATGTCTACAATTTCGTTGACCGGATAATCCGTATTGCGTAAAAAATATTTGGCCTGACGCAACCTGATACTGGTCAGAAATTGATGTGGCGATTGGTGATAGGCTTGTTTAAAGGTCCTTAGAAAGTGGTTTACCGAAAGGCAGGCAATTCTGGCGATCTCCTCTAAACAAATGTTTTTATTGTAATTACTGATGATGTAATCCCGGGCAATGCTCAGTCTCCTCAGTATTTCTGATTTGGTGGTATGACTTAAGAATTTAAGCGAAGCTTCTCTGTGGGTCACTTCTGCATCATATAAAGCATAGTAATTGTGCAGGGCATGTTCCAGATAAGTGTTGAGCAATAAATTATCCTGACATCCCTGATCAAGGTGTTTTTTCAAGTTCAGCAGGTTAAACTTCATATCGCCTTCCAATGGATAAATGGCTTCTACAAACACCGGTGCTTTTCTTTCAGTCGAAATTGGTTCGTCTAATAACAACTCCGCTTTAGCGTTTCTGACATACTCAAAATCCAGGACAAAATCCGGGTCAAAAAGCACAGACATGGAATCCACTTTCAGCATAGAATCAATTTTCCGATGGTAGGAAGTATCCTGGTTTAAAAAGATGAAATTTCCGGAATAAAGGTTGAGTTCCCTATTGGCAATAGTATAAGCGGCTGCACCGTTAAAGATCATTTGGATCTCGTATTTCCCGGTTGTAGCCTGATGTGCCGACTCATAAGCCGACTCCATTATCACTTCATTCTTATCGACCAATGTGCTCTGAAACGTCATTTCCTTTTTTACATTAAGCATCTTCATAATCTCTTTCTTCCAGCAACAAGGTGAGGTTCCCCCAGGGGTCATAAAACTCACATGTTAAGCCCCTTTTTTCATAGGACGGTACGGATACCATCTGGAAACCCTGCCTTTTGAGATTGCAAAAATCTCTCAGACAATCTTGTGTATAAATTACAATCACCTCAGGGTCTTTCTGTTCATGCTTAACCAACATTAACCGATGGCCATTAAACATTCTCAATACCGGACACATTTTCCCGCCAACCAACAAGTCTTCTTCTATTTCCAGCCCTAATTCCTCTATGAAAAAAATAGCAGGTAATCGGGTGTCTTTTACAAACAGTACCTGGTAATTTAACTTATCAGCCATCATAGCGATCAGCGGGTTAGTTTTATAATAATTTATTTACCAAAATTACACTTCACAAATCAGCATCTATTCCCCCCTTAAGGGGTATATTTAGGGTATTATTAAAAATCACCCTTTAGGGGGTATTTTTAAAGTCTGTCAGGATAAATATATTTACAATGGTTTAAACCATGAATTCCCGCCAAAAGTGTATTACAAAACGATTTTTTCCCTTGTCCTGTCGCTGTTTTTATTCAGCCTATCCGCTTTTGCCCAGCGTTATAACTTCCGCCAGTATGATATTGAAGATGGCTTAACGCAATCTCAGGTCACTGCAATTACGCAGGACAGTAAACGCCGTTTATGGATCAGTACTTTAGGTGGACTCAGCTCCTTTAACGGGAAACAGTTTAATAGTTATACCAAAACGAATGGCCTCAATAACAATTTCGTCCTGGCACTTAGTCTGGGGAAAAATGATCAGTTATGGCTGGGTACGGCCAGGGGTGTTTCCAAATTTAACGGCTTTCAGTTCGATAATTACGCGAAAACCAAGGAATGGGTAAGCAAACTGGTTACCAGTGCCACCGGAACGGTGTATGGCCTCTCCTCTTCCCGGCTTTTCAAAACCGATGAAAAACAAATCACTTTTCTAACCGTCAGTAATGATTCAGCTGAAAACGTGACTGCTTTAAAGGTGGATGCGAAAGGGAAAGTTGCCGTAGCCATTCTCAGGAAAGGCATCTTTTATCTCGATAAAGGGCATTGGAATGCGCACCCACAGAATGAAACCTTAAAAAAAATGATCATAACGGACTTCTTTACAGACGCCCGTCAGGAGGACAAACTCTGGCTACTGGCATCCGAAGGCTTGTATGCTTTAGATAAAAATAACCTCCGCCAATATGTGTCCGGAAAATTCACGGCCATAGAGCAGGATGCCAAAAACAATATCTGGATCGGTTACAGCAGTGGTGCCTATTACCTGACCAGCAGCAGCCTGATTCACTTTAACGGCAAGAATGGTTTCACCAATAACATGGTCAATGCCATCTTTAAAGATATAGAAAATAACATCTGGCTGGCTACCGATGGAACCGGCCTTTTTAGATACGTAGACCGCGATTATGTCATCTTCGACGAATCTCAGGGCCTCAACAGTAAAACAGTAATGAGTCTGGCCAATGGTCCGGGTCAGGAAGAAATATGGATCGGTACTTATGGCGGTTTATTTCAATACCAGGCAGGAAAAATTCAGGAAATCCAGATCCCTTCTAAACTGGAAGACACAAAAAACATCAATTTCCTTTATAACGACCGTCAGAAAAACATCTGGATCGGGACCGTTTACGGCGGATTGTGGTGTTACAATGGTAAAAACATTGTTTCTATGGCTGAGGACAACCATTCGATTGCCTATAATACCATTTTAGAAGATTCGAAAGGTAGGATTTGGGTATCCACCAATGCGGGGTGTTTTCTGCTGAATAAGAAAACGAAGCAACTGGAATGGGTAAGTAAGCAGTTTGGTAGTTCTCTATTGGAAACCAGCGCAGGAGAAATCCTTGTAGGCACCCAGGACGGCGTTTATATCCTCAATACACCAAATCAAACCCGGCCTTTAAACCTCCCGCAGCTTAGTGGTTCTTCGATCCTTTGCATGGCAAAATCAGGCCCGAATACGTTACTTTTTGGCACTTCCGATAATGGAATTCTGATCTGGGACCGGAAAACCGGCAAGATGAAAACGCTCAGTACGGCACAAGGTTTGGCCTCCGATCATATCTATAGCTTACTCCCGGATCAGCAGGGCCTGATCTGGGTAGGCACCGGAAAAGGAATCAACAAGATCAATACGAAAGATTTCAAAGTGATACAGAACAGCAATGAGCCCGGTTTATTGGTAGAATGCAACCAGAACGCCATACTACAGCATCACGATGATATTTGGGTGGGCACCACAAAAGGGGCTATTGTTTACAACCGGAATCACCAGTTGCCGCCAACTGTAGCGCCTTATGTATACATCAATTCCGTTACCGCTTTTGCACAAAATGAAGGGAGGCAAAATAAACAACGTAGTATTTTTAAGGCGAATGAGCTGGGAAACATCGTCACCCTTCCCTTCCATCAGAACAACCTGAACATCAGTTATACGGGGGTATTTTTAGCCAACCCTGATGGTTTGGTTTATCAGTACCGCTTATTAGGTCTGGATAATAAATACAGTGAGCCTACCGGGAATACCTCTATAAACTTTTCTTCTATCCCTCCGGGGAAGTATACTTTTCAGGTCAAGGCCATTACAAAAGCAGGAGTTCCTTCGGTGGATACCGCCTCCTTTTCTTTTGAAATCACCCCGCCGTATTACCAGACAGGAGTATTCCGGTTGCTGATCTTTGTGCTGATTGTATTGTTAATTCTGTTGGCGGTGTACATCATTCTGAACTTAAATGAGCGTAAGCGGAAATTAAGGTTAAAGATCAAACTGGAAGAGCAATTTAAGGTCAGGAAGCAGACGGCTGAAGATTTTCATGATGATCTCGGTAACAAACTGACCCGAATCTCCGTCTTATCAGAAGTATTGAGCAGTATGATTGATCCGGATGACACGGAAAAGAGAGGTATTATCTCGAAAATCAACGACAATGTAAATGAATTATATAGGGGTACTAAAGACATATTGTGGTCGTTAAATCCAAAAAATGATAAGTTAACTGAGCTATTGGGACATATCCGGGAATTCGGAGAAGAAATGTTCAACAATACCAGTGTCGATTTCCAATCTCATATTGATCTGGGTGGATACGATGGAAAACTATCATTAGATGTGAGCAGAAATCTGCTGATGATCTTTAAGGAGGCGATTCACAATGCGCTGAAACACGCAAAACCGGGGATGGTTGTGTTTTCAGCAATAGTAGATGGGGAAACCTTGAAAATCACTGTAAAGGATGATGGTCAAGGGCTTGATCCCATAGGATCCATGGATGGTCATGGAATAAACAATATGAACGTGAGAGCAAAAAGAATCAATGCAAAACTAAATATCAATTCAAACGCTACCGGCACGGAAATAAAACTAGCAGTTAGTCTTTCCACTTTAATGCGTCTAAAAAATGTATAGTCAGCCAGAATCAAGAATTGTAATCATCGAAGATGATCAAACGATCAGAGAAGGTTATGCTTATTTAATCAACCATACCTCTCCTTATCAGGTAGTGGCAACTTACCCTTCTTTTGATGCGGCAAAACATAAAATCGCCAAAGATCAGCCTGATGTGATTATTCTAGATATTCAACTTCCGGGTACCAATGGCATCGATGCGCTTCCGTTATTGAAGAAGTTATTGCCACAGGTATATATCATTATGCTGACGGTTTATGAAACAGAAAAGACTATTTTGGATGCACTCGCAAACGGTGCTTCCGGATATTTCACCAAAAACACGCCTACGGTTAAATTGATTGAAGCGATTAAAGATGTGCTGAATGGTGGTGGCCCGATGAGTCCTGATGTGGCCAAGACGGTTATTCTGTCGCTTCAAAAGAACCCGGATAGTCCGCTAACCAAAAGAGAAACACAGATTCTGGAGCTGATCACCATTGGTAAAGACCGGGGACAAATTGCCAAGGAACTTTTCATTGAGGTGGAAACCGTAAAAACACATACCAAAAACATCTATACGAAACTGAACGTAAATTCAAAAGCAGAGGCCATACAGGTGGCAAAAGATAAACGCCTGGTTTAAGCTTTTTAACGTAAAACGGCCGTATCCTGTTGAAGGGATACGGCCGTTTTAGCTTTTATAGATAAGCAGATGAACTGGCATCATCCAAAAGACTGTTATTCTTTTAGCTCAATGGTTGAAAAGCTATTTCCATTTAAGCGATATTGCAACATTTTCACTTTAGGCGTTTTATTGGTCGTATCCTTATCATCCAGCACAGGAACTGAGCGGAACAGATCTCCGTTTTTAATGATGAATTTTTCGCCACCGGCATAGTTCTTCTTGATAGAATTACTCAACGGCGGGAAGTTTATTTTTCTAAACTCTCCACCTGCATACTCATATACATTGAGGTCCAGCACATTTTTCTTGCTTAAAAGCTCTATATAGATCTCCGGGTTACCGTCATTATCGAGGTCCATATTCCAGGCATCGGTAATCACTCCCTTACGTTCATTTGAAAAAGATTTATAGTTATTTCTCAGCGTATCTGACAACAGGATCAGGTATCCGCCAACACTATCTACTCCTTTTCCCCAACTTACCACTTCAAAGTTAACGCCGGGACGTATAGCAATGTCCTTGTAAAAAGGAAACTGCCCTTTTTTAGCTGTTGAAGCTTCAGTTGTAGTAGATGCTGTTGTGATCTTTCCCGGAGTATTCTCTCCGCAAGCAGCCAATAAAAGCAGCCCTGCAAATAGCAGGGGTAGCTTTAGGAAATATTTACCTGGTTTCATTTTTATATTTGTTATGCAATGTGTTTCGTTTTGCAACCTATTTCACTTTTACATCCGCAGCACCATTGTTTAGAACGGTTTCTGTAACTACACTTTGTTTTCCGGATGGCGTGATTACGATGGTTTTCAAGATGCGTTTCTCTCCTTTAGGAACGATCACTGCCATGCCCTTAGTATATAAGTCGGCCGCAGTTGAAGGACGTGTCAGGTCTAAAGTATAATAGATTTTAGCACCTGGCATTGGCTCCTTGATGTCGATGTTGATCGTTTCTCCGTTCATCACCTTGTCCGTTAAACCTAGTGGTGTAGGTACCCAGTAGTTCGTTCCTGTTTTATCTAGTCTTGCCAAATGTAGTGGAAGACGTTCTTCAGAGAAGTTTTTCAGGTCCTTACGTTCTGGTTGTGACCAGGCGATTTCCGCTAAAGAGAAAATTCTAGGCATGATCATGTATTCTACTTTCGCAGGTGTCTGAATGTATTCTGTCCATAAGTTTGCCTGTACACCAATTACATATTTCTGTTGAGCAGGAGTCAATACTGATGGCATCGGATCATAGTTATAAACCGCAGTATAGTTAGATAAACCACCGATATTTGTAGGCTCGTCTTTAGAATTTGATTGTTTATGATCGAAATATAAACCACCACCGTTAGGGGTCATGATCACATCATGGCTTTGTTGCGCTGCAGCAATACCACCTTCAGTACCTCTCCAAGACATTACTGTTGCGTTTGGAGCCAATCCACCTTCTAAGATTTCATCCCATCCAATGATCTTACGACCTTTAGAATTGACATGTTTCTCAATTCTCTGGATGAAATAACTTTGCAATCCGTGCTCATCTTTTAAGTTCAGGTCTTTAATCATTTTCTGACAGAAGGCACTTTCTTTCCAGTATTCTTTAGGACATTCATCACCACCAACGTGGATATATTTAGATGGGAATAAAGCGATTACTTCATCTAATACGTTTTCAAGGAATTTGAAAGTATAGTCGTTAGGTACAAATACGTCATCAAATACACCAAATGTTTGTTGTACTTGTTTTCCTTTTCTGCTACCAGACCATGGTGTCTTTGGATCTACAAAAGTATCTCTTTCAGGGAAACAGCTCAACTCAGGATAAGCCGCAATTGCTGCTGATGCATGACCAGGAAGTTCGATTTCAGGAACTACGTTGATAAACCTTGCCGTAGCATAAGCAATCACGTCTTTCACTTCGTCTTGTGTGTAAAAACCTTTATATTCTTTATTGTCGGTAGCTACACCAGGGTGGTGACCGATAATCGTACCATTTCTTTTACCACCAACTTCTGTTAATCTAGGGTATTTTTTGATCTCAATTCTCCAACCCTGATCATCTGTTAAATGCCAGTGGAAATTGTTCATTTTATAGTCAGACATTACGTCGATGTATTTCTTAACCAGGGATACCGGGTACATGTGACGGGATACGTCAAGGTGCATTCCTCTGTATTTGAAACGTGGATAATCGTTGATTTCAGCGTTAGCGATCAAAATCTGATCATTTGCTTTTTCAGGCATTAACTGCATCATGGATTTCAATCCATAAAACAAGCCGGCATCTGAACCAACGATAGTGATATTTTTACCGGTAATATTGATTTTGTAACCTTCGGCAGGTAATTTATCTGCACCTACAGAAGTCAGGATGATAGCTCTTCCATTTGCTGCCGCAGCTTTTGCTGGTCTTAACGCAAATCCGGCTTTAGTAACCACAAAGGCGTTGAACAAGTCGGCCATTCTCGAGTTTTTTGGTTCATTAGAGATTAAAACGACCGTTTTATCAAGCTTAAAGTTACCATTAGCCTTCTTTACAGATACCGGGGCGGGAATAATGCCCATATTCTTATCCTGCTGTGCAGAAGCTTCTATTGCAATAAATGCCAACAGAATAATTGTAAATAATTTCTTCATTTGTTTTTTTGTGTGTTTTTTAGTTCGGTTAAACCGGAGGGATTTAGTTGATTTCCTTCCGATTGGTATTTAAATTGAACGCACAAGATAAAAAAAACCTTTGATACTTAAAAAGGCGGAATCCTTACGAATTCCGCCTTTTTTTTATCTTTTTATGATGATTTTAAGCCATTTCTTTTACTTCATCTTCTTTAGCAGCCAGGTAACGTTCTGCATCTAAAGCAGCCATACATCCTGAACCTGCGGCAGTTACTGCCTGACGGTAGTAATGATCCTGTACATCACCAGCTGCAAAAACGCCTTCTACATTTGTTTTTGTGGTTCCTGGAATGGTTTTAAGATATCCTGTTTCGTCCATATCTAACCAACCTTTAAAGATGTCTGTATTAGGTTTGTGACCAATAGCCACGAAGAAACCGTCTACAGCAATCTCAGATTCTACTTTAGTTTGATTGTTTAATACTTTTACAGCAGTTACATTTTTACCGTTACCCAGAATTTCCAGGGTTTCAGTATGGTAAATGATTTCAATATTAGGTGTATTTAATACTCTGCTCACCATAGCTTTTGAAGCTCTGAATTCGTCTCTTCTAACGAGCATATACACTTTTTTACAAAGTTTAGCTAAGTAAGTTGCTTCTTCGGCAGCCGTATCACCAGCACCAACGATGGCAACATCTAATCCTTTGAAGAAGAAACCGTCACATACTGCACAGGCAGAAACGCCAAAGCCATTATATTTTTGCTCAGAAGGTAAGCCTAACCATTTTGCGGTTGCACCTGTTGAGATAATTACCGTATCTGCAGTGATGGTTTTGATATCATCTACTACTACTTTATGAGGCATTGAAGAAAAATCCACTGAACTTACGTAACCGAAACGGATGTCTGTTCCGAAGCGTTCTGCTTGCTTACGGAAATCTTCCATCATTTCAGGCCCCATTACTCCACCAGGGTAACCTGGAAAATTATCCACATCAGTGGTTTGTGTCAATTGTCCACCTGGTTCCATACCTGTGTACATTACTGGTTTCAGTTCTGCACGGGCAGCATAAATTGCCGCAGTATATCCTGCAGGGCCTGAACCTATAATTAAACATTTAACGTGTTCTATTTCTTGTGACATATTATTTTTTCTGTTATACAACAAAATTACACTTTTCTACAACGCATAACAAGTATCATCCTACCGGAAAGGCGCATTATGAGCTACCGATTATAAAATAACACCTGAATATCAAGCAGAAAAACTAGGTTTGAATGATCCCTACATTAAAAGCTTTTTTAATTGGCGATTGATTTGCGGCTTCTATCCCCATAGAAATCACCTTGCGCGTCTCTAAAGGATCGATTACGCCATCCACCCAAAGCCTGGAGGCTGCATAATATGGGGTAGTCTGACTGTTATACCGATCTGTAATTTCTTTGAGCAGTTCTGCTTCTTTTTCCGGGGTAATGGTTTCCCCTTTCGCTTTTAAGGAAGCTTCCTGAATTTGCAACAATACTTTTGCTGCCTGCGAGCCACCCATAACGGCTATTTTAGCACTTGGCCAGGCGTAAATCAAGCGGGGATCGTAAGATTTACCACACATGGCATAGTTTCCGGCACCATAAGAGTTACCCAATACAATCGTGAATTTAGGCACCACCGAATTGGCAACTGCCATCACCATTTTGGCTCCGTCTTTAATGATTCCGCCTTGTTCAGACCTGCTGCCGACCATAAATCCGGTTACATCCTGTAAGAATACCAATGGGATTTTCTTCTGGTTACAGTTCATGATGAAGCGGGCCGCTTTATCCGCAGAATCCGAATAGATTACACCACCGAACTGCATTTCTCCTTTTTTAGACTTCACCACTTTACGTTGGTTGGCCACGATACCTACTGCCCAGCCATCCACTCTGCCTAATCCGCAAATGATGCTCTGACCATAGAGTTGTTTGTACTCTTCAAAAGCAGAGCCATCCACGAGGCGGTGGATTATTTCCAGCATATCATATGGTTTCTCCCTGCTTTCCGGCAGAATCCCATAAATATCCTGTGGGTCTAGCTTTGGCATTTCCGGCTTTATGCGGTCAAATCCTGCATTTTCGGGAGCGCCCAACATGCTGATGATATTGCGGATACTATCCAGACAAGCCTGGTCGTTTGGGTGTTTATAATCGGTTACGCCCGAAATTTCACAATGGGTGGTCGCACCTCCCAAAGTTTCATTGTCAATTTCTTCTCCGATGGCTGATTTGACCAGGTAAGAACCGGCAAGAAACACCGAGCCTGTTCCGTCAACAATCATAGCTTCATCGCTCATGATCGGCAGATAAGCACCACCGGCAACACAGGAACCCATGATGGCAGAAATCTGTACGATCCCGTCAGCAGACATGTGTGCATTGTTCCTGAACATCCGACCGAAATGCTCTTTATCAGGAAATATTTCATCCTGCATGGGCAGGTATACCCCGGCACTATCAACCAGATAAATCACTGGCAAACGGTTTTCCATGGCAATTTCCTGCGCTCTTAAATTCTTTTTGGCGGTCATCGGGAACCATGCACCAGCTTTCACTGTGGCATCATTGGCGATGATCATGCACTGTCGGCCGGAAACGTACCCGATTCCGGTAACTACACCCGCGGAAGGACAGCCCCCCTGCTCGGCATACATACCATCCGCAGCAAATGCGCCAAGTTCCAGAAACTCGCTTTCTTTATCGATTAAATAAGCGATACGCTCCCGCGCCAAAAGCTTTCCTTTATCTTTTTGTTTTGCTGCATTCTTTGCCCCCCCACCCTCATATATCTTTTTAAGCCTCGTCTTCAACTCGTAAACAGACTGCTTATTTAAATCTTCATTTTTGTTGAATTCTATATTCATTTGGGCAAGATAAATCTATTTTCGATTGAAACAAAAGTCCGTTTCGGGCTTTGGTATAAAGCATTCATTTGTTCCATCTACAGGTATAAATTCCTGCCAATTATTTTCCTATTTCTTCCATTAAATCCCTCAGATCGGAATAACAGCTGAGTATCCGGAGTCGTTCCTCCCGATCCGTTTTAATAGACACCTGATAGGCCCACCCTCTATACAGCTGATATAAAACATCCAGGACTTCCTGAGCAGAATGGTCTTTCAAAAAAGACTGCATCAATATCAGCTGCCTCTCTGATGGTCTCTGATCCAGCTGCATGGTCAATCCCCTCCTTTATCCATGAAAAAGATCTGATGTTTGTTGAACTTCACTTTAAGCTGAACATCTTTATCTGAATATCTGGAGAAATGGCCATGCCTGACCTGCCGGCAGCATTCTTTTCCAGGGCATTTCTTCCAGAGCGAGGAAATGTGCATCGGCATTGCCGAGAAAAAACAGCACAACAAAGCCATCATAAAGAAGCATATTCTTTTCATAATTGAGATAGATTAAGATAATTTGGATATTAAAAGACGGAAAGGAGGAAGAACAACCACCTGATCGAAGCTCTATATTTTAACCTATTGGGTGGTTAGAAAATCCGATTTATTTTTATCTCGTTGTCGCATTTTCTGTAGATATTCTATAAAACAAAACACTTAAGAATAAATCATAGTTTTTAGGATCAATAATTGTGATGGGTTTGAAAATCACGGCCATGAACGATCTTTATAGTATAGTCAGCAAATTTTTCAATTACCGGTTTAACCTACAGGAAGATAGTGCCCCGCAAGAAGAAACGATCAATTCGATCAAGAAGAATGTAGCTTTTAAAGGCGCCAACTTATGGACTTTGATTTTTGCGATTTTTGTGGCTTGTATCGGATTAAATGTAAATTCTACTGCGGTAATTATCGGGGCTATGCTGATCTCCCCATTAATGGGTCCTATTGTCGGAATTGGTCTTGGGATAGGCACCAACGACTTTGACCTGGTTAAAAAGGGCCTCCGAAACTTAACGTTGGCCACCATCATCAGCATCATTGCTTCTACACTATATTTCACATTTACACCGCTTCATGAGGCTTCCTCTGAATTACTGGCCAGGACCTCCCCTTCCATCTGGGATGTTTTCATTGCCTGTTTAGGGGGATTAGCAGGTATTGTGGCCGCTACAAGAAAGGAAAAGAGCAATGTGATTCCGGGTGTAGCCATTGCTACAGCTTTAATGCCTCCTTTATGTACAGCTGGCTTTGGGATTGCCACCGGAAACTTATACTATTTTATGGGTGCGATTTACTTGTATTTTATTAATAGTGTCTTCATTTGTGTGTCTACCTTTCTGATCGTTCGCTACCTGAAGTTCAAAAAGAAAACCTTTGAAAACAAAGAGGATGAGCAGAAAGTAAGTCGTTATATCTGGATTGTTGTCCTGATTACGATTGCACCAAGCATCTACCTGACCTACCAGATTGTTGGCAAAAGTATTTTTGAGAACAATGCGAACAAGTTTATCAGTCAGCAACTGAATTATACGAATACCCAGGTGATCTCCAAAAACCTGAAATATAGCAGAAAAGGCAGTGAAATAGATTTGTTGTTGCTGGGACAGGAGTTATCGCCGCAACAACTGGATTCCTTAAACCAGAAGCTTCCGAATTACCAGCTAAAAGGGACAAAATTGCTCATCAGGCAGGGTTTGAATGCTAAAAACGAAGTGGACCTTTCTCAGATTAAAGCCAGTATTCTGGAGGATGTGTTTAAAACCAGTGCAGAAGCAACTGTCAATGACCCCTTGCAACTGTTGCTACCAGATTTGAAACCGGAACTTCGTGTACTATACCCGGATTTAAAGGATTACAGTATCAACAATACCGTGTTTAACCGTTTAGACACGAACAAATCTGATACGCTGACACTGGTAGTGGCCGCTTTTTACAAGCCCCTTCCAATAGTTGATCAGGAACGGTTAAGGTTGTGGTTGAAAAGCAGGGTAAAAGCAGATTCTTTAAGGCTGATTGTGTTGTAAGAATATCACTAAGGCCTTAAAGACATGCATTCTTTAAGGTAATAAATCAATATACCAATACCCTGAGGCCTCCCCTTCTTCCCCATTCGGTTTTGGGAATTCCTTATACACCTTCTCACCAAGGCTAAACTGTATCGGGCTGCTAAAAATCGGGCCATCAAACACGAAAGTGTGGAACTCGCCATTCTCGCCGCAGGGATCAATTCCAGAGGGCAAATCGGCGATGAAATGCTCATCAATTACTCTCCCACAGAAATCTTCCAGACCTTGCTGTGCGCAGACTACAACCGTGCGGTAGCCTAAGGATATAAACTCGTTAATCAATTCCTTTGTATCGCGTTTCCACAAAGGGAATACGCCTTTAAACCCCAATTCGGCAAGCTTATTTTCACGGTACCTGCGGAGATCCTCCAGAAAAATATCTCCGAAAATAGAATACTCCATTCCTTTTGACCGTAACCCTTCCATATGGCGCAGCATACTTTCTTCATAGGCCTCCATGGTTGGAGATTCCGACAAGCGAACCTGGTATAAGGGAATACCGATACTTTCTGCCTGTGCGATCAATAAAGCTTCCCTCACCCCGTGCATACTTACCCTGTTAAAAGCATCGTTTACGGTGGTCAGCAAACAGCGTACTTCATAACTCTCATCTGCTAGAATATGGTGTAAGGCGAGGCAGCTATCTTTCCCGCCACTCCAGTTAAACAGGCTAATCTTTTTATCCATGACCTTGCAATATTACAAGAAATTCTGGTGCCCGTCTCCATGAACACACTTTTTCCGGGGTATCAACGTTATGCTAAACGTATGAAGCTGAAAATTATTTTATTCCTTTTGGGCTGTCAGACTGCCGTTTACGCGCAGAATTTCAAGTTCCCAAAACTACCGAATCAGGGGAAGTCTTTATCGGAAATAGTTCCGGATGGCTGGAAAGCCCTGGATTCCGTATACGGTGATCTGAATCAGGATCGGGTAAAAGACTTTGCTGTTATCTTAGAATACCCTCAGGAAATCCGCGAAAACAGGGCTTATGGCGACATGAACACCGAACTTATCAAAGAAATTCAAAAGCCAAGGATACTGGCCATTTACTTCAAAACCAAAAATGGTTATCAGCTTGCTGCACAAAATAACGACTTCATCTTAAGGTCTAAAGAAGGTGGTGCACTGGGGGATCCATTACGACCAATGGAAATTGAAAAAAACCAACTTTCTTTATCCTTCGAGGGAGGTGGATCCTGGCGCTGGAAATTGAAATACACCTTCGGGTATCAACAGAAAGCATGGAGGTTAGAAAAAGCGGCCAACAACTTTTCTAATGATAGTTCAGGAGAACTGACTGATAAACAATATGATTTTCTGGAACAGAAGCGAACGGTCACCATCGGAAAAGGTCATCAAAGCCGTGTAGTCATTAAACCGGTTACACAGGATTTCCCCATTCGCACTTTACGCACCTTTCAAAGCTTTAAGAAACCATGGACCTGGGAAATCGGCCCTGACGAGTTCTTATAAAACAGAAAAACTTAAAACGCAAAAAGGGGTATCCAGAATCTGGACACCCCTTTTACTATGCTTCATAAAACTAGCTTCTGCTTGAGTAGTTTGGTGATTCTTTAGTGATAGAAATATCATGTGGGTGACTTTCTCTCATACCTGCAGCAGTGATACGTACAAATTTAGCTTTCTGTAAGTCATCGATAGTTGCTGCTCCACAGTAGTGCATTCCAGCTCTTAATCCACCAACATACTGATAGATTACTTCTGCTAAAGTGCCTTTGTAAGGAACGCGACCAACAATTCCTTCCGGAACTAATTTAGTAACTACATCTTCTTCATCCTGGAAATAACGGTCTTTAGATCCTTGTTGCATTGCCTCTACTGAGCCCATACCACGGTAAGATTTAAATTTACGTCCTTCATAGATGATTGTTTCACCTGGAGATTCTTCCACTCCTGCGAACAATGAACCAGCCATAATACAGCTTGCTCCTGCTGCGATCGCTTTCACGATATCACCAGTTTGTTTGATACCACCATCAGCGATAACAGGAATCCCGGTACCGATTAATGCCTGTGCACATTCGAAAACTGCGTACAATTGAGGTACACCAACACCAGCGATAATTCTGGTGGTACAGATAGAACCCGGACCGATACCAACTTTAACGGCATCAGCACCAGCTTCAGCCAATGCTCTTGCGGCGTCCGCAGTAGCGATATTTCCAGCGATCACCTGTAAGTCAGGGAAACGTGCTTTAATGGCCTTCACCATGTCGATAACACCTTTAGAGTGACCATGAGCAGTATCAACGGTTACCACATCTACACCTGCAGCAACTAATGCAGCTACACGGTCGATATTATCAGCGGCTACACCTACAGCTGCACCAACGCGTAATCTTCCGCGTTCGTCTTTACAAGCTTTAGGGTAGTTTTTATATTTTTGAATGTCTTTGAAAGTGATTAAACCAGCAAGGTGCCCTTCAGCATTAATTACAGGTAACTTTTCAATTTTATAATCTTGCAGAATTTCTTCAGCTTGCAAAAGCGTTGTACCTTCAGGAGCAGTGATCAGATTTTCACTGGTCATTACTTCCGATACTTTACGTTGCATGTCTTTCTGGAAACGAAGATCTCTGTTGGTGATGATACCTACCAGTTTATTGTCGGCATCAATCACAGGAATTCCACCTATTTTGAAGTCCTTCATGATCTGGAATGCTTCTGCTACTTTCGCATCTGCATTTAAAGTAACCGGATCCTGGATCATTCCACTTTCTGAACGTTTTACTTTTCTGACTTCTTCTGCCTGACGTTCAATGCTCATGTTTTTATGTAGCATACCGATACCACCTGCCTGTGCGATGGCGATTGCCAAACCAGCTTCAGTTACGGTATCCATTGCTGCAGAAACTACAGGCACATTTAAACGTATTTTTTTAGTTAAAAAACTTCCGGTATCCACGTCACGTGGCAAAACTTCAGAATATGCAGGAACTAACAATACGTCATCGTACGTTAAACCTTCAGATATAAATTTATTGGGATCTAGTTGCATAGCAAATAATTTAGGAGTTACTATTTGCCGGGCAAACATACGATTATTATTGCAAATACGCAACAGGTCTGCAAAAATGGCGGGTTTTATGCAAAAGATTACACTGAGATTAAGATTCCTTAACAGGACCGGGATTTATTGTACAATCAGCTTACGCCCTTCCAGTTTAAACTTTGCCAGTCCGGTAAGCTCCAGCTTCTTCAACACCTTGTTCAGGTCAGAGAATCTGGATATAGAACCGCCAAAGGTGACTTTTCTTTTTTCCGGATCGGCGAATTCCACTTCTATATTATACCATCTGGCCAACTCCCTCATGATCGTTTCAAGGTCATCATCAACAAAGACAAAGGTTCCGTTTTTCCAGGCCAGCGTGGCTTCCAGATCTGCTTTTTCCAACGCTATTCCTTTTACAGACTTCCCTAAGACCGTCTGATATCCTGGCTTTAACACCTTTGAGTATGCCGTTCCGGGGATGGAGACCTTTAGACTTCCCTCCATTAATGTGGTTCTGATTACCGCTTCATCCGGATAGCAATTGATATTAAAATGAGTACCCAGGACTTCTGTTTCCTCGCCATTCATATTTACGATGAATGGTTTTTGCTGTTTGGCAATCTCAAAATAAGCTTCACCGCTTAACTTTACACGACGCTGATTCAATCCATTAAAAGTAACCGGATATTCCAGGGAAGACGCTGCATTAAGCCATACATTGGTCCCATCCGGCAAAGTCACCTGATACATCCCTCCTTTTTGCGTTTCAATTTTATTCAAAGCCGACGCAGTATTGCCTAATGAGGCAGTGTATGCCAGCGCTCCGTCTTTTGTTTTATTTACCTTCACATCACCTTCGACTGCCAGCTCTCCGTTTTTTGCATCAGAAAGCTGTATTTCTTTTCCGTTTGCCAGGGTCAGTACCGCCTGATTATTACCTGGCAAGACCTGATCAACAGTGACATTAGTCGCCGTCAAATCCGAAGGACTATCCTTCTCATAGAAATAATAGCCTAATCCGGCGATGACAAACAAAAATAGAGAGGCGGCAATGCCTATTAAAAAACGGTTTGTATTTCGAAGTTTTCGTACATGCTGATCAGCGGTCAGGTTTTGATCTTGTGGTAGATCCTGAGGTTCTTTCCATTCTTGCTGCTTCGAAATTTTGTCTTGAAACTTAGCAAAGGCCTCTCCTGCGTTGTATTTATTTAAATTATCAATTTCTTTCCCCAGCCCCTTGCCTTCCGTTATTTCCGCATATAATCCGGCGTTTTCTTCGGATAAATCAGCCCAATTCTTTAATGCTTGCTCTTCTCCGGGCTTCAGCCGACTGGTTTTCTTCCGAACTATTAATTCAGCTATATTTAAACTTTCAAAAAGTCGATCATTCTTCATTATAACCTGTTTAACGTTCTTTAATTTAAAGCGTAAATTCTATTTATTAATCTTTGCCGCTGTACCTCAAAAATAATGTTTATTCTCCTATTAGTTTAACCTCATGATCAATGAACAAGTAATTTTCTTATTCCACTGAAAGCACTATCTGAATCAATTTCAACCGGTAAAATAAGGCAGCAAAATAAGGAGGGAAAATGTAGTCCCCGGCAACCTTTTCTTTAAAATCCCCAAACCTCTTAACTTTTGATTTTTCACGGTCTGAATAGATAAACCTAGATGATCAGCAGCTTCCTGATTACTTAAACCTTCAAGGTAAGTCAGCTTAATAATTCTGCCCGCCTGCGGCGGTAAATCGCTAATGGCGAGGTGGAGTTCCCTAAGCACTTCTGCCTGTGTCACAGCTAAAAGAAAAGTATTGTCTTCAGCTCCCATTTCCTCCTGATAAAATAGGTGTCGATTCTCAGCCCGACCGGTCATTTTAATTAAATTGAGGCAGCCGTTTTTTACGGCTCTATATAGAAATGCTTTTAGATGAAGTTCGGAGCAAAATTCATATTTCCCTTCCCAAAGCTTTAGGAATACATCACCAACAATATCTTCTGCATAATTATCTCCGATAATCTTCTCCGCGAAACCGCATAAACCTGCATAATACCGGTTAAACAGATTGGAATAATCCGCCACATCAGCAAGGCATATTACCTGCGGTTCAAGATTTTTAAGATTTTCTTCAAGCGTCATACTAAAATTATTTACAGCCTGAAGAACTGAGGGTTAAGGACAATAAATCCATGAAAGCGCTATTTAATACTCCTATATCGAATATCATGCCACACTATGCTGCGAACAGCTGATATTAAAACTATAAGATATAACCAAAAGCTCAGAAAACCTCCGCTTCCTAAATAAAACACATCATCCTCATATCTAAATGGATACAAAAACCTAAAACTCTATTTTAAAACTAAAATGTCATGAGTGGGGACGGTCCCACCTCTCACAGTATCCATCCCCGAAACATGACCAATAAAATAAACAAATCAGTATAAATACTTTATTGTTTCACAATTTTAAATTCTGTTCTTCTGTTGAGCTGATGCTCTTCCACAGCACACTTCACGCCATTTGCACAACGGTTAAGCAGCTGACTTTCCCCATATCCTTTAGCGGTAATCCTGTTTTTATCAATACCCTTTGAAACGATATAGCGAACTGCGGATTCTGCGCGTCGTTGAGACAGGGCCATATTGTAGCTATCATTACCTCTGCTATCCGTATGAGAAGATAATTCGATCCAGATCGTTGGATTATCTTTCAGGATTTTAACCAGTTTATCCAGCTCAATAGCGGCATCCGGCCGGATATTAGATTTGTCAAAATCATAGTAGATATTGTCAAGGCGGATCGGTTTGTTGATTTCAATTGGGATCAGGTAAAAATCTTTAACCAGAGAAACCTGTGTCACAAAACTCGTGTCTGCGCTTCTGAACCCGGTCTTTTCTGCCTTTACATCATAAAGGATATCCTTATCAATTTTGAAGGCATAATAACCGGTTTCATCTGTAATCACTTTTAACGCATTCCCGTTTTGCATTTTTAAAGTGACCGATGCAGAAGCAAGTGGTAAACCTGTCTTTTTATTAAAGACTTTACCTTCCAGTTTCAGGGCCAATATGATCTGTTGGGTAATCCGGTAAATATCATCGCTTCCTAAACCATCAACGCGATTGGAAGACAAATATCCGTCAGTTGCCGTGTACATATTGAAGGCAAAATCGTCTTGCGGAGAATTTATCGGATAGCCCTGATTGATCGGTTTAGAAAAGCTATTATCTAGATATATAGATTTAAAGATATCAAGACCTCCCATACCGGTAAGACCGTCCGTACTAAAATAAAAACCGCCTGATTCATCAATTGAAGGGCTTCTTTCATTGCCTTCGGTATTTAAGGACGTCAGATTTATGGCCTCCTGCCATTCTCCGGATGCATTTTTAGTGATGTGATAGAGATCTGTCCCTCCTTTGCCACCTGGCATATTGGAAACAAAATACAGGCTACGACCATCCTTGCTGATCAAGGGATCTCCTACCGAATAAGCATTCACGTTGTTATATTTAAAGGGAATTGGTTTCCCCCATTTCCCATCCGCAGCTTTTTCGCTGCTGTATATTTCTACGTTTACTGTGGCTATGCGCCCTTTGCTAAACTTCAGGTCTTTACTGATCCGTGTTAATGTAAAGTACATCTCCTTACCCTCGCTGCTAAAGCTCGCGGCCCCAATATGATAATCAGTACCTGCATCCAGAGGGAAAAGCATTAAAATGTCTTTATTGTCTAATTTTTGAGCTTCATATAAACGCAGATACTGGTTACCTGTCCAGCCATAAGTTTGCTTATCGGGCGTTTTACCTGCATCAAATTTAAGGAATGGCCTGCCGGATTTCTTAGTGCTCTCAGGAAGGGATAATCCCCTGTCGGAAGTAAAAGTGACCCCGTCTTTTGATTGCACTGCCCCCCAATCGGATTGCGGACTATTCAATTCCTGTGCATTTTGCAACAGGACAGGCCTTGGTTGCTGCATCCATTTTATGGCCGAATCACAGGAATTTAACCACAGATTTTGCTGTGCTAAAGAAAGTTCTTTTTGTTGTTCGATATAATTTTTAAACTGTGTTTTCGCTTCCCCATACTTGCTGTTACTGACCAATGCTTTGGCATAGTTTAATGTATTTACTGCAGGACTGCCGGGCATGTTCAGCGCTATCGCATACCAGCTTTCAGCCTGGGGATAGTTACGTGTTAAAGTATAACTTTCGGCTAAACGTTGGGCCGCATACAGCGTATTTTTCTTGGCATAAGCTTGCTCATACAGATCGATGGCTTTGATGTAATTAAACAAATCATATTGCGCATCAGCCTCCTTCAATACATACTGCGCTTTCACAGGTATAAACAGGCTAAGCGCAAACAGGCATAATAACAGTGTTCTTTTCATTTTCTATTGGAATGACAAACGGTACAATCCGTGTATATTTTAAATTTCAATACTAGCCTGCTAAATTAGAAATAGCGGGGTGTCAGCATTCTGGTATTCTTCTTATTGATAAAATAGCCGACTGATATTTCATGAGTTCCGCCACTATAACCTTTCAATGCGCCGACAGAGAAATCATATCCATAGCCGATTCGCAGGTTTTTAACGGGGAATATTTCCATGGCGGCAATCACCGAATTCCGGTTACTTAAATCCTTTTGCAGGTACGATTTATCATATAATTTCACACCTGTACGATAGGAACCACCCAGCCAGATGATGTCATTTAGCAGGACAAAAGCATTCACATCTAAACTGGTAGGGCCTGCACGATCATCTTTTAAGAGGAAGGAAGGTTTAAGCTGAATCCCTTCAGACAAAGGAATCAACACTCCGGCAGTTAAGTAATAATGTGGTTTCGGTTGTGCTATAAATCCATCATTTTCGACTTTAATCGCCTGTGCGATGAGGTTATCGGCAGATATCCCCACATAAAATTTATTATCCGAATAAAAAACACCTGTTCTGGCATCCGGAATAATTTTGCTTTGCATTCCTGCCGGCTGATACATTTCAGGATCATTAGGATTTAATTTAGAACCATCAATTCCTAACTGAACCAGACCAACACCAATCCCGAGAGAGAGTCTGGCTGATCCATCTTCATTTAACCTTAACCGATAGGCATAATTTCCATAAGCGGTCAGGTTGTTTTGCGCGCCTAAACGATCACTGGCCACTTGTAAGGCAAGCCCTACATTCCCATCATTGGCAATGGCATCTACGGCCAGGGACATACTCTTTGGTCCGCCGGTAATCCCGGTCCATTGCGTCCGGTAAAAACTATGCAGGTTTAACTGTTCCTTGTATCCTGCATAAGCAGGATTGATATAAATGCCATTGAACATATACTGACTAAACTGCGCATCCTGCTGTGCTTTGATTTTTTGCACAGTCAGCATCAGTAATGCGGCAATACCTATTTTTATATATTTCATTTTCTAATCCTTTCGTTAAACGCTATTGATCGAATGCCCTGATCAGCGTGATGTAACCTTTAAATACCCGCCATTCTGAACCCGCTGCATCTTTTACACGCAATACATAATAGTAAGTCCCTTCATTTAAGCCTGTTCCATTCCAGGTATTTCTATAATTTGTTTGTTTAAATACTTCATTTCCCCAGCGATTTACAATCACGATATCGTTGCTTACAAATTGTTCTATCCCACGGATTTCGAAAGTATCATTGGTACCATCGCCATTAGGCGTAAATAAATTCGGAATTAAAAGCTCTGGTCCTGAACCTGCATATTTCGTAAACCATCCTCCGTTTACCGTCATATCGGAAAGAACATTCAGGCCTATACTCGTATGAATTCCGGTAGCGGGATTACTGGTTTTCAGGAAATCCCATTTACTACCATTTACATATTGGGAAATTGAAGCATTGGCATCTTTAAATTGTTGACCGTTCGTATTTTGATTGTGCTGCAAAGTCATATCCGCTTTTAAAGGTTTATTGCTATAGATCTGCCAGCTTCTATCCATTCCCAATTCGGATTTAATCCCTTTGGTAAAGGCAGATGAGGCACCATAATTCTGCACGCTAACCGACACGATACCTGCGTTTAATGGCGCCAGCGTTGCTGGAGTATAATCGTTTTCGGCAATCCCTACCGGAAACACAAAAGAGGAAGGGCTACCGTATTCTTTGATCATGTGTCCGTCAATGCTGTTGCTGGTCACCACCATCCGGTTTGCGCTATAATTGGTAATTTTTCCGCTTGTATTAAAGGCGAGATTGTAGCCATTTAAGATAATGTCTGCCTGATTTACGGCCAGATCAATCTCTTTTCCAATATTCAATTCCGCAGCCAGGGCCCCTTGTGGATTATTGGTCTGATAACCTGGATCGTCTACATCGGCTAAGATGATATTATCGTTGTTACGGTGTTCGATGAGGAGGTTAATAAAGTCTCCATTATTACCATCTATTTTTGTTGCCGCAGCTTTCATCTCCGGATAAAAAGGATTGCTACCAGGGTTGTAGACAACGATCTTTCCCCTCCCTTTGAAAGTCGCGCCTGGTGCAATCCATATATTTTTACTGTAAATCTCTAAAGTCCCGTCGATGGTCCAATCGGCAGTGGGACCGAAAAAGCTGCCCTCAGAAAAGCGCATTTCGGTGGTTCCTTCCGCAATCATTACGGTCGAATTATCGACAGTCATGCTCCCTGTTCCTGTTTGCGCGTACGATTGTATCGCAAATAGAGTGAGTAAGCTAGCCGGTAAAACTATATTTCGCAGGTATATTTTCATTGTATATTATTTAGCCCGTCGGGTCATTGCCTGGCGTGAGTTGTTATTCAAAAAATTTGTAGAAAGTAACGATCAATCCGGCTTGATTGTCTCTTGTTAAGCTGGAATCTGAGGCCCCATTATTGTGGTTCAACATCACTTTAACAGCCTGAGCTGATATCAATTTTATGATGTAGGAAAACTTATACCCCTGTACACTTTTCACACCTCCATACTGTGATATCGTTGAGGACACTTTTAGATCCGAAATTAGCCCATTTCCTGCATCTACTATTGCCGCATTAACCACGAACAGCTGATTATTTCCAGCGGCTTCAAAATTCGTGTTACTTGTACCATTGGGAGACATGCAATCAAAAGTGATGTCGACCCGATAAGTACCCGCTGGCAAATTAATAGTTGGGCCACTGGTATAATTTACTCCTACAATCGTATTTACGACGGTCGTATATGCAGCTGGAAAAGCCACGATATTTGCAAGGGTTTCGTTAGCCGGAATCAAAGTCACAGAATTGGCTCCATTGCTAGGTGAATAAGCTGCAAGTTTCACATTTAGGATCTGATCTGTTTCTCCGTTTACAATGAGTCTTTCCCACCTTAGCCCTGTCCAGTAGTAATAACCTTTAGGATTAACACCTCCTGCCAGATTGTAAATTAAAGATCCTTCTGCAGGTGCATTTACCGGGTTTACCCCATCGGTTAAAAGTCCTAATGTATACTGTGGCAATAATAATCCCCTATCCGTAGCCGTAATATCTAAGGCTGCAGATGTCTGCGGGTTCCGGGTATTGACACCTGTTTGTCCCCAGCTAAGCGCGGAAAACAACAAGAAGACCAGGTATAAATGTTTTTTATAGTTGATCATAACATAGAGCGCTGAATGTGAATAAATGAATTTAGGATGTCGAAATCCCCTTGATAAGTCCCTCCGGTTACCCGGGCCAGATTAAAACTCATTGTGGCTATTGCAGTAATTTGAAAACTGAAAGAGAAATTTGCGACATGCTGTTTGCTATTAGTTGTACTGCTGGTGTTAGACGTTTGATTATCTGGCATCACTTGTCCGTAAGAAGTTGTCCCGTTAGTCAGTTTAGCTACATAGTAATGGATATTTGTTCTAACTGTAGCGCCAAGTCCATTTGCAGGAAGCTCTAATGGTGCCTGAATATTTAAAGACACCTGTATGGTATAATTCCCTGGAGGCAGGGTAAAGTTTCCTGCAGCAGTAGAAAAACCGGGGATATTACTAAACAACTGAGTTCCTCCGGTAATGGGAACAAAAGTACCTGCAACCGGTAAGTTAAAGGCTGATACCTTTGTAGTGTTTTGAATGACAGCATTCGTCACCGAATTTTCTTTAGCAGCTAATAAGCTCCAGCTCCCCTTATTCCAGATATAAAATCCCTTTGGATGAACTGTACTCGTATTGTAAACAATCAGCCCTTCTACGGGATTGGCAATTGGTGTAGTTATACTAAACAAGTCCGTTAAAAGTACACGGGATGGCAAAAAAGCTTTCCGGGTGCTATTCGATAGATCTAAAACTGCGGAACTAGCTACCGTCTGCTTACCTATACCTGCAGCACCTTGTGCATATACATAGCCATTACAGACTAACAAAAAGAAACCTATAATATATTGCTTCATGACTTAATTCAATTTGGTTAACTTAATGATGGTACCCGTGGCAATTATATTTACCAGATCGTAGAAGGTGGACCCATCTCTTCTACCTAAATATAGATCGAGTTCAAATCCATTCGCTCCGGTTAAAGCAAAAGTATGCAGGAACCGTATGCGGTGATCGGTATCAATTTTAGAGATAACAGCACCTTCCACCCTACCTCCAAAGAAATCGGTACCATAAACATTTGTATTTGGATTAAAAGGAGAAATCCAGAGGTCACTCAAATACCCCATGTTATAATACCCGTTTTGTATCACGGTACCTCTACCTGGATCTGGTAGAGGTGCATTTAATAAATAGGAAGCTTCCAAAGTATAAACGCCTGGTCCTACTGCAATTACCCAATACCCTGAAGCACTCATCCTTATGCTTAGACCAGGCATATAACCTGTGTTTAAAATCGTGTAAGCATTGGTACCCTGTGCAATAGCATCTTCCTCATTCTGAATCTTATTATCCAAAACTGCCAGATTCCTGGTCAAGCCAATAGTGGCAACTTTAGGTGTTTCCTTAAAATAAAGGTGTCTGATCCAGGCACCATTACCACTGTTCGCTGCAACATCCCAGTAATGTAAGGTTTGACTGTTTGTGTTAGTGGCTCCACTATTATAAGCCCATAAGCCATCAGCCATAAGCGTCGCAGTGACCGGTGCTTTGTTATTTAAATTGCCGATATCCAGTCTTGGAAACAATACTCCCTTACTCGTACTATTTACCTCCAGAATAGAGGAGCCAACCGGTGTTTTTGTATTTACTCCGGTTTGCGCCTTTAAAACAAAAACATAGAAGATCAAAACAAGATGTATAGTTATCTTTTTCATGATTATTTGTGATCCTTTAATATTAATTGTTCTAATTTCTCCAATCGCGCTTTCATTGATTTGGCATCTTGTTTCAATGCTTCCACTTCTTTATTCTTCAGCTCGATTTTCTTTTCCTGCTCAATCACATGTAAGAATAGTTCTTCTAGTTTTTCTAAAGATTGGATGGTCAATTCTGTGATATCGAAAGTATAACCGTTCTTAGTTTTATTAGTCCCATTAATTGAGGTTACTCCTGGTAGGTGTTTGTTTGCTTTGATAAAAGCTTCGACCTCTGTTAATGATTTGAATTTGTAATTCGCATCAATTTTTGAAATGCCATCGTAGTATTTCTCAAATACATAATCCGCATAAACACTATTGGTAGTCCAGAATTTACTTGTTGTAACTACATCACCTGTGATATGGAGTTTTGGGTTGATCGTTGTACCGCCAACAACAAAGGTTGGGATGGTCCCTCCGCTCGCAAGCCCAATGGCAACACTTCCATTTTGGTAAATATTTTGAATATTAGTACTGGCTTGAATTGTACCTCCCTGAACTTGCCATGGTTCGATTTTTAAACCGGTTAAGTCGACCGCTGTTGAAGGAACCCCATTAACTGTAGTAATTAAACTAGTACCAGTAAGATTGTTTGCCACAGTGTTTACTATCGCAGCCGGTTTTGCAACACCATTAACTGTAGAAGTTAGCGTGTTTGTCCCATTGTTGACTAAATCATGTACCGTGTTGGCAGTGACTACATAGTTGCTGGCAACAGTTCCAGCACCTGTAACTGTGATGTAAGTACTTCCTGCAGTGACACCACCAATACCATCGGCTCCTTTAGCACCAGCAATCCCCTGAGCACCTACATTACCTTGAATACCTTGTGGTCCCAAAGGTCCGATTGGACCGATACCGCCAGTAGCACCTGCTGCTCCAGTATCCCCGGTCAAACCAATTGGACCGGTTGCACCCGCAGAACCTGTAGCACCTTGTAAACCTTGTGGTCCTAGAGGCCCGATTGGACCAATAGCGCCAGTTGCACCTGCTGCTCCAGTATTACCAGTCAAGCCGGTTGGACCAGTTGCACCAGTAGAACCTGTTGCACCTTGTAAACCTTGTGGTCCCAAAGGTCCGATTGGACCTATTGGACCGATAGCGCCAGTTGCACCTGCTGCTCCAGTATTACCGGTCAAACCAATTGGTCCAGTTGCACCCGCAGAACCTGTAGCACCTTGTAAACCTTGTGGTCCCAAAGGTCCGATTGGACCAATAGCACCAGTAGCACCTGCTGCTCCAGTATCCCCGGTCAAACCAATTGGACCAGTTGCACCCGTAGAACCTGTTGCACCTTGTAATCCTTGTGGTCCCAAAGGTCCGATTGGACCGATAGCGCCAGTTGCACCTGCTGCTCCAGTATCCCCGGTCAAACCAATTGGACCAGCTGCACCAGTAGAACCGGTTGCACCCTGTAATCCTTGTGGTCCCAAAGGTCCGATTGGACCAATAGCGCCAGTTGCACCTGCTGCTCCAGTATTACCGGTCAAACCAATTGGACCAGTTGCACCAGTAGAACCGGTTGCACCTTGTAATCCTTGTGGTCCCAAAGGTCCGATTGGACCGATAGCGCCAGTTGCACCTGCTGCTCCAGTATCCCCGGTCAAACCAATTGGACCAGTTGCACCCGTAGAACCTGTAGCACCTTGTAAACCTTGTGGTCCCAGAGGCCCGATTGGACCGATAGCGCCAGTTGCACCTGCTGCTCCAGTATCCCCGGTCAAACCAATTGGTCCAGTTGCACCCGCAGAACCTGTAGCACCTTGTAAACCTTGTGGTCCCAAAGGTCCGATTGGACCAGCTGGGCCAGAAACACCTCCTGTACCATCATCACCTTTAGGCCCTTTGATATTACCAGTTACCGTCCAGTTATCTCCCTGTTTTACATACACATCACCAGTGCTGTTATCTACATAAGTATCGCCATCTTTCCCTGGAGTTGCAGGACCAGCAGGCCCGTTTCCGCCAGTAATTGATTTACCATCAATTCCGTCTTTACCATCGTCACCTTTAGGCCCTTTGATATTACCCGTTACAGTCCAGTTATCTCCTTGTTTCACATACACATCACCTGTGCTGTTATCTACATACGTATCGCCGTCTTTCCCTGGAGTTGCAGGACCAGCAGGGCCATTTCCGCCAGTAATTGATTTACCATCAATTCCGTCTTTACCATCGTCACCTTTAGGCCCTTTGATATTACCAGTTACAGTCCAGTTATCTCCTTGTTTCACATACACATCACCTGTGCTGTTATCTACATAAGTATCGCCATCTTTCCCTGGAGTTGCTGGACCAGCAGGACCATTTCCGCCAGTAATAGATTTACCATCAATTCCGTCTTTACCATCGTCACCTTTAGGCCCTTTGATATTACCAGTTACCGTCCAGTTATCTCCTTGTTTTACATACACATCACCAGTGCTGTTATCTACATAGGTATCACCATCTTTACCTGGAGTTGCAGGACCAGCAGGACCGTTTCCGCCAGTAATCGACAACCCATCTTTACCGTTATCTCCTTTCGGGCCTTTGATATTACCAGTTATCGTCCAGTTATCTCCTTGTTTCACATACACATCACCTGTGCTGTTATCTACATAGGTATCGCCATCTTTACCTGGAGTTGCAGGACCAGCAGGGCCATTTCCGCCAGTAATAGATTTACCATCAATTCCGTCTTTACCATCGTCACCTTTAGGCCCTTTGATATTACCCGTTACTGTCCAGTTATCACCTTGTTTCACATACACATCACCAGTGCTGTTATCTACATAGGTATCGCCATCTTTACCTGGAGTTGCAGGACCAGCAGGGCCATTTCCGCCAGTAATAGATTTACCATCAATTCCGTCTTTACCATCGTCACCTTTAGGCCCTTTGATATTACCCGTTACAGTCCAGTTATCTCCTTGTTTTACATACACATCACCTGTGCTATTATCCACATAGGAATCACCATCCTTCCCCGGAGTCGCCGGACCAGCAGGACCATTTCCGCCGGTAATTGATTTACCATCAATTCCATTTGTACCATTATCCCCTTTCGGACCTTTGATATTACCCGTTACTGTCCAGTTATCTCCTTCTTTCACATACACATTACCTGTGCTGTTGTCTACATAAGTATCACCCTCTTTTCCAGGTGTTGTTGCACCAGGGGCACCAGTTTCACCGATAATTGACAACCCATCTTTACCATTAGCTCCTTTCGGACCGCTAATATTTGTCCAGGTATTTGTGGTTGGATTATAGATCCAGGTACCATCCTGATTAGTTACAATCGTTACTCCTGGTCCGGTACCTCCCGGTTGTCCGGGAATACCCGGAATTCCTGTTTCTCCAGGATGATTTTCAATTTTAATTACTCCGGGATCTCCTTTTACAAAAACCCATTTCGTCCCATCATTATAGTAAATCCCAGGAAGTACATCACCTGCCGTGGCGGTATTATAAACCATCATACCTGCAACGTGCGCAGTTAATGGGAATGAATTTGTGGTTGCTTTCAAGGGAACCCTTGTATGAAGTATGCCCTTATTTGAGCTTTCAAGTTCAAGAATAGCATCCTTATTCGGCAAATTGCCTCCTGTAGTCGTACCATCTTTAACTTTTTGCTGACCAGATGCCGCGATTGCAAACAACATGACCGAAAAACTTAATAGTAAATGTTTTTTCATTGGTAAAATAATAAGATAGATTTTTATGATATTAACCCCAATACAACACGGTAATCAATTAGTACTAAGCCGACTCCATTTATTTTCAGGAATACGGAAAGAAGAGAAAAACAGAAGAATTATACCCTTACATAATTTCCTACAGAAAGAAATCGATTGATCTTTCGATACAAAACGTCAACATCGAAAGGTTTACTGACCACATCATTTGCTCCGGCAGACAAAGCGGCATTTTTATCGGCATCAAGTACAGATGAAGAAAATGAAATAATAGGAATATTTTCTTTCCCCGGCACATCACCGGCTCTGATTAAACGGGTTGCTTCCAAGCCATTCATTACCGGCATGAAAGTATCCATCAGAATCAATTGATAATCTCCGGATCTCAGCTCATCGAGGACTTCAGCTCCATTTCCGACAATTTTATAATCAATATCCCATTGTTTGAATATCCTTTTAATCACAAATGCATTGATGATATTATCTTCGGCAATGAGGATTCTTGCATTTTTCAGGCAGCCCAGTTCTTCAAAGTCAACGAAGGTCTTTTTTACCCTCGGTTTTGCGATTTTATACCAGTTAGTATAGGAAAAACAACTGCCTACATGGGCCGTACTTTTGGCTTCTAACTCCCCCCCTTTGAGCTTCACCAATTCTTTAACCAGAGAAAGACCCAAGCCTATTCCCTCACAATCGACAGTTGTTTGTGCATCACCCTGCTCGAAAGTATCAAAGATCTTTTCAAGGTTTTCTTTTGAAATCCCAATCCCCGTATCACATACAGAAAACTTAATCTGGACATTATTTCCTTTCTGAGCACAAAGGATAACCTTTAAAATTACCGCCCCGAAAAGTGTAAACTTAATCGCATTAGCCACCAGGTTAATCAGAATCTGATTCAGCCTCAATGAATCTGCCATGACAAAATCCGGCAATTCTTCATCAAATTCCAGTAAGAGCTCCAAACCCTTTTCCTTAGCTTCAATTTTCAATAGATTGAGTATGGAATTACAATTTTGCAACAGCGCTGTTTGAGATTTAACGATCTTAAACTTACCCGCCTCAATCTTGGAAAGATCAAGAATATCGTTCACAACACCCAATAAAGAACTGGAAGAAAGTGCCAGCAACCGAATCATTTCTCTTTGATCTTCGGTTAAATTCGTGTCATGGAGCAGCTTCGTCAGTCCAATGATCCCATTAATTGGCGTGCGAAGTTCATGACTCATATTGGCCAGAAAATTCTCCTTTAAACTTTTACTTCTTTCGGCCTCTTCTTTTGCCCTGACCAGCTCTTTCTGGAATGCCTGCAACTCTTTATTCTTTTTCCGGATGTTCTGCTGATGGCGTACAATCTGAATAAAGGAATCTACTTTAGCAGCGGTGACCAGTGGATTAAGGGGCTTGTAGAGATAATCCACAGCCCCTAGATTTAAACCCCTCACTAAATGCTTTGTGTCTTTAAACATTGCGGTCACGAAAATGACCAGTATATCTTTCGTTTGTAGATTACTCTTCAACAGATTAACAAATTCAAAACCATCTATCTCCGGCATCTTTACATCAACCATTGCAATGGCAATGTCCAACTCCAGCGCCATGCGAAGTCCTTCATGAGGAGAAGTGGTACTGAATATATTTACGTCATCCCGTTTTACCAGGCTTTCTAATGCGATGAGGTTCCCCTGTCTGTCATCCACTAAAAGAATGTTAATCTTCTCCATACAGCTATTTGGTTTTCAAGCTTGGTTACAAAACTCTATTTATTCAAATCGTGTAACAGACCAAATACAACACAGAACTACATAAGTACCAAATTGATACAAAATATATCTTCAAATTACCGGAAGAAAAACCAAGCCCATAAAAAAGGGTTGGAGCAATAACTCCAACCCTTTTTTATCATAAATTCAGAAATCATTAAACACTGAAATCCTACATTTCGCCCTTATTTATTCAATATTGCCTTCAACCGCTCTTCCACCTTCTCCTTACTATCTGCGCCGACATCTCTGAAAACCGTTCCAGTGACAGGTGCAAAAAACACCAGCGGAATAGCAATTGCATTGAAATTATCTCTTAACTCACCTTCTTTATCTACGTTCACCTTATAAAAGATAATCTTGTCTTTATACTTTGCGGCCAGCTCTTCCATAATTGGCATCATCCGCAGACAAGGGCCACACCAGGAAGCCCAGAAATCGACCACTACCGGTTTATCACCAATTGTTTTCCATTCCTTACCAGACCTGTAATCGTAAATGTTGCTCAAAAAATAGTTTCGGTCTACCTCATTTACCTTTCCGGGAACAATCACAACTTCTTCCTTTTTAAAGGCTACCGCTTGACTATCCTCAGCCGAAAAGGCCTGCAAATAGTATTTACCCCTTTCTAAATCTACAGACAGTAATCCCTTTTTCAGAAAAGAATTGGCAGGCATAGGAAAGATCTCAACAGGCACATTTGTAGTTTTTCCATTCTTGATCATATCCAGAATTATACTGTTATCTTTTAGCTGTAAGGCCCCACGATTCTCAATTTTCATGTAAAGCGGACGATAAGGTCCGGAAACAATGATGGTACTATTTTTAGTATTGATGCTGAGTACACAATTTGTAAAAGCATTGAAGCCAATCACACCCTCCACGCCCATTTTACTAAACAAATCGCTCCCGGTCACCACCTTTAGCGGAACAGATTTATGGTATAGGTTCTTCCCTATAAAAAATCCCTGGGCGCTCGCTTTCCCATTTGCATCAACTTGCAGGTTCCTTGACTTAGCGGCAGCCTCCGTCAATAAAATTCCGCCTTTAGCATCTAGAAGAAACTGCCCTTCTCTCCCCCCCACATTGGCCTGTATTATCAAATAACCATCTTTATCCTGATAAGGCAATACCTCTTCAAATTTATTCTGACCAAAAACCCTCACTGTCGAAAGAAGCAGAAGCAGGCAGAAAGCCGCGCGTACATTTTTAATATCCATGATTTATTACTCTAATTTTAATAGGTTTATTTACTTAAAACAGCCGCAGCCTTTACCGCCTGGTAAGCATTCACAATCCCTCCGGAGATACTTAAATCCTTTAACAGATATAAATCCGTTACCGAACCACGCCCCTTTTTTATAGTTTTCTCTACTTCTACACCTGCCCTGGTGGTTACATTGTTCAGCATCAAGGTTCTCAGCTGAGTGCCTGTGAGGTTTGGATAATAAGACTTGATCAATCCTGCCACGCCTGCCGCAACTGATGCTGCCACTAAAGAGCCTGTGCTAATGCGATAAGTGCTACCTAAATAAGTAGTTGAAATATTCACACCAGGTGCATACAGATCCAACTCTGTTTTACTATAATTGGTTGCTTTAACCGGATTCCCCTTTTCATCGGAAGCGGCAACTGATATGAAATTACCCAGGTCTTTAGCAAAACTTACATGACGATTTGGATAATACATCTTTTCAGCTAGATCTTCAGACATATCCCAAACCGGAGCAATCACCAATACTCCTTTTTTCTCCGCATAAACCAAGGCATCGCTCATCCATTTAGCTTCTACTTCCGGACAAATAGCATTAGGCATTCCCAATACAATGACGTCCGCTTTATGGTCCGCAGCATAGCGAATCGCTAGCGCAATGTCCTTGTAAAATGGCTCACCATCTTTAGGGTATACTTTTAAAGGCATTAACTGGGCGTCTACAATGCCATTTATCCCCAGATCGTTATTTCTTTGGGCTACAATTACCCCCGCAGCAGTAGTCCCATAAAATGCACTATTGCTAAAAACATCAGGATTACCATAGTTCTTTTGATTGATATTGTTTTGGTCATCACCAACAACACTTCGGTTATCGGTTACCTTACGTAATTCAGTTTCATATTTCTCCCTATACTGCGGGTATTTCGTCATAAAGAACTCCTTATACTTCGCAAAAGACATCAATGGCGCTTTTACTCCTGCTACAGGCATTCTAAAAGTCATTCCAAGCGTCAGAAATTGAGCAGCGTAATACTTCACTGAATCTACATTTGCCGGGTAATTACGTGCTATTTTCGCAAAATCAGCTCCATCCACCTTTGTTAAATCAGGGTGTTTTGCTTCCATTGCGGTATTGAAATCATGAAATAGATAATATTTCATTAATGTGTATACATCGGCTTGCATATAGGCGGCACCAATACTTGAAGCTGTTAAAATTTGTTTTCTGAAATATTGAAATTCAGCTACATTGGCTGGCTTTGGAACCACCACCGGCTGATCCTTTACCTCATCAAAACGCACATATTCTTTACCGGTAAACCAGATACCCAAATACTTACCTTTAAGCCTCATAAACTCCCTGTCGGCAACTTTATTGGTTTTATTCAATACATCACCATTTGCATTTCCTAAGAAATTCCAGCCATTCACATCATCTACCAATCCATTTTTATCGTTGTCAATGCCGTCCGTCTTATCGGCAGGATTGGTCCAGAGTTGATGTTTCAAATCTTCATGTTGTACATCCAGGCCATAGCCTACCATCGCGATAATGGGTTTCTTTTTAGGCTGTTTGCCCTTTAAAAAATCATAAGCTTTATTGATTTCCGCGCCATAAACTCCGTCCTTATCAAAAGCGGAGAATTGCCAGTCCAGCATTTTTTGTTTAGGGCTTTGTTTTACCAGTTGCGCATTTACATGAAATGCGGCAACACATAGGATTGCACTAAATACAACAGTTATTTTCTTCATTTTGGTTCGTTTTAATAGTTAATTGAGGTCTTTTTGTTCTGATAAGAGAACAGAAACCGGGATCTCTCCCGGCCCTGTACAGTTGAGCGCTGCGTATTTCTTAAGCATAGCAACTCCCTGCAAAATGCTATTTGCTGTTTTTTTATCCGCTATTGCGATTAGTTTGAGCTTAGGTTTTCCTGATGGTAACCTTTTTTATGCCTTCGGCAGTTTTTACAGTAAGTTCCAGAACTGTGTTATTTTTCAGCTCCGGTATTCCTTTGGTCATGCTTTCACAAAGACTTAAATCCGCTACTGCTTTCCCATTGATATGAGTTACCTGATCCCCAAGTTTTATGTCCGTTTTTATATCATCCCATATTGCGGCGACTATTAGTTTTTGGTCCCTTACAAACAGATCAATGTCCCAGTTTTTATCATTATCCGTAATAGACTCTGTTTGGTAGGGCTCGAAATAGAACAGCTTATTGATATAATCAATGGTTACTTTACCATAGTCCAGCAAATGAAGTCCGAGTAAAGAAACCGGGGAATTGGCTGATCCTGTTTTATAGTTCAGAAACTTCTGGGTACCGATTTTAAATTCCGGCATATTAATCTTGTATCTGTTTCCCGGCGGACCGAATCCATTGACACCAATTGAACCGATGGCTTTGCCAGTTTTAACGATAGAAACTTCATTTCCTCCAAGCAATTTCCTAAAATCATCAGATTTCAATAACAATGCAGAGGAAGCACCCGAATCAAACAACACCTCAATATCCGTGTAACTACCAGTGTTCATGGAAAAAACCGGCATCCCTCTACTAGTTGGCGTAAATTCATAAACCTGTTTTCTGCCATTTAAAGACAGCTTACCTTCATTTGTAATGTGGATGGTCTTACTTTTATCATCAATTTCAATGCTGCAATTTTTAAACATATCACTACCCATTAGTCCAACAGCACCATCAAAACAAGCGAAAACCTCATTGTCAATCACCATGGCATCGACCTTGCTAAACACGGCTTTGCCATCCGGCGTTGCAATGGTAGGAATCTGAACCAACTCCAAATTTACTTTACTATTGTTAACGTCAGTGATCACCCTGCTGGTAATCGCTTTTAAGCCCAATGATGTTTTCAAGGCGGAGCTGATGGAAGTCTGCCCACCAGTATCAAAAATAAAGGGAACGGCATTGCCATCAACCATAAAACTCACCACCATTTTACCCCCGGTTACATGATATGGTAAACTGGCGTTAAAAACCTGTGCCAGACCAATGCTAATGTTAAACACCATACTGCAAAGCAGAACTATATATCCTTTCATTGAATTATTTGCTTTTAGTTAATTTTTCCAGAGCCATTTTTAAGGCTGCTGCACTTTGAATATCTCTTTCCAGAATAACACCATTTTCATCTAGAATCACACAATAAGGGATCATTTTAAAACCATATTTCCCATTGAGATCCGATTTATAGAAACCACGCTTGTCCCATAACTTCATCCATGGGATTTGCATATCAGCCAGTCCTTGCTGGTATTTGGCTGGATCATCATCCAGAGAAATACTGACAAACTGTACCTCAGCTTTAAAATCATCGTAAAAGGTTTTGAACTCCGTCATTGCTTTTCTACAGGGACCACACCAAGAGGCCCAGAAATCCAATACCGTTATTTTTCCGCGTAAATCTTTTAAAGAAGTCAGCTTGCCGCGATCATCGGGTAAGGAGAAATCGGGTGCAGGAACTCCTTTACGGTGTAGCTTTAAACTGTCTACCCGATTAAGCAGCCATTGCTGCGCTGCTGATATAGCTGGACCTGAGCCTACCTTTTCCAGAATTGCGGCATTAAAATCATATTTATCATTATTGAAAAGACACGCCAGGGCACAGAGTTCTCCTGCATTTAACCCTGTAAAACTATCCGGGTTAACTTTCCGCTGTTCTTCTCTTTTTTCCGGAAGAAAAACGGCCAAAGCCAAATGGCGGTCAATACCCTGAAAATCCAGCGCCGTATTTTTAGGATCAGCTACATCATAATACCCCTTAATCGTCACAGTTTCGTTAGTTAGATAGACCTTTTCTATCGTTTTACCGATTATAATCTGATATAAATCCGGGCTAAACGCAGGAATATCTATTTGAAATACTCCGGATTTCTCATCAATTGTGGCAGTACCCAATAATGCTCCCGATAAAGTTTTCAAAAAAATCTCCACTGTTTTCTCCGTTCTGATATCGCCCTTAATGACCATAGAGGTCGTAGCAGCACTCGCTTTCGTCAAACATAAAACCAGGGCGATGCTGAAAAGTAAATTCCTCATTAATTAGCCCTCCAGTTACCTATCGCCTGCAAATCAATATTGTATTGTGTTTTATAAAAGTTGATCATCAGATTATACTTCTTCTTAATCAATCCATTAGGATCTTTCAGCCCATTGAGCATTCCCTTATACGTGGCATCCGTAATCGGTGTCGTATTATTTGTTAAATCGGTGTAAGGGGTAGAAGTGATGGCGCGCAAATAGGCATACCAGTCTGTATTAGGTGTTGGAATGGTTGTCCCCACTCCGATAAAACCTCTTTTATAACGCTCCACTACCGGAGTACCTGCAGTTGGTACTGCTGGTGTTGCCGGTAAAACCGTCGTATAATCAGAGCTGGTTAGAAAATCTGCAGATTTTCCCATCTTCCCTGTAATGTTTCCCATTTTTAAGAAACTATAATTCACATCATTCTTAAAGATGGTTACACTGTCTATCGGAGTTTTAATCGTTAAAACGGCCTTCCTTCCCCAATTTACGGCAAAGCTTTGATATCCACCCATTGCGATTCCAGTAATGGTGCCCGTTTCATTAGTTCCCATTAAAAAGGCGTTTACTTCAGGTTTTGTGGTACCTACTCTAAGTGAGCTGCATAAAAACATTTTAATGGGCAGGTATTTTCTGAGGGTCGAATCCTGGTAGTTGATGAAAAAGATCTGGTCCAACAGGTCCAGTTGCTGTGGGATATAGGTTTCATCTGCTGGTACAGTTCTGTAATTCTGAGTATTGGTTCCGATATTCCAGTAAACATCCTGGTCGGTAAACTTATACAATAAAAAGGTGCCAAATCTATCATAATAGGACTGAATGCGTTGATCAAAAGGATGATCACCTTGTGGCAATTTCCAGGTTTTTTCAGGAGTTTCAGTTGGTATGATGACTTCCCTTTCTTTTTTACAAGCCATCAAAAAAGAGCATCCGATGAAAAGTAAAGCTATGGCGTATATACGCCTGTCAGGAGAAAATATAGGTTTCATATGAGTTATAGCTAAATAAAAATTATTGATTTTGAACCAGTAATGGGTTGCGTTTCATCACAACCACAGGGATTTGCAAAGTATATCTGCTATCCCCTTTTTCCAGTGTAAAAATTTCTCCGGATCCTGGAATCTCTTCATAGTGATGAGAGATGGCGGGCATCCCATACCTTCTCAGGTCAAACCAACGGTGGCCTTCGAAAGCCAGTTCCCTTCTACGCTCATCTTTATAAAAATCAAGTAAGGCCGCACCATCCGTAATATTTACAGGAATATATGGCTGTCTGGTATCATATCTGGAAGCTCTCAACTTGTTGAGGTCATTCAATGCAGCAGGAAATCCAGCACCCCCAGCGGTTAGAGCTTTACGGATATTGGCTTCTGCACGGTTTAAATAAAGTTCGGCAATCCTGAGCCCGCCACCGCCTTTAGATCCGCAATAGACTTTAAAATTAGGAATTGGTAATCCGGGAGGGTTTGGTATAAAACTCAGAAAAATGCCTTCGTAATATAATCTTGCCCTCAAATCAGCCAGGTAGAACTCATTATCTTTTACCGGGCGAGTTTCATACAAATTCATCAATTCAGCAGATGGCGAATAAGGAGGATCTAGAACAACACTTACTGCCGGGCTTAAAGAAGACACAAAAACTTCCTTATCTGCAGCAAGGTTAGGCTCATAAGCCCAGATGATCTCATTACTTTTTGCCGGGTCATAAATCCTATTTAAGTTAGTATTAGTGAAAGTATTATTCCAGGCATAAATACCTCCAGCCGCAGTAAAAGAACTCAACTGTGCTAAATTTGATTTTATAGCCAATGCTTTATCCGCATACTCAATGGTTTTATCCCATTGTTCTTCATATAAATAAACTCTGGACAACATGGCATAAGCGGCCTGTTCGCTCATTTTATAAATACCATTGTTTTTAGGATTGTTCCTCATGAGCAATGCCGCCTCCAGGAAGTCTTTTTCCATTTGAGCATAAACTTCAGCAACGGTATTGCGGGCATAAAACTGATCTGACACAGACATATCTAGTTTCAGGGGCACACCAGGATTGGTTTCCGGATTGGAAGCAGGGTCATTATAAGGTCTGGCATACATATTTACCAGAATAAAATAATAATAGGCCCGCATCGCTAAAGCCTGACCGCGCAAATTTTGTTTCTCCGTTTCCGGTCCCGACACTTTGCTAATATATTCCAAAATCACATTGCATCCTGCGATCTGCTTATAGAGGATTTGCCAGGAATTAATAGAGCTAACGCTAGTAATGCCCCCTGTTAAAATCAAATCCTCAGACATCGTTTTATTCCAGCCAAATGCACTTTTTATCTTTTTAACGATAGGGATATAGCGCTCCTGGCCCTGTCCACCTTGACAGGAGATGTCGTCGGTTATGTAATTGATTACGAAACTCAAATTGGTTTGATAAGGATAGCCATCCCCGGACATCAGCGAAGTTAAATCGGATAAATTTCCAGGTTTCACTTCATCCTGACTGCTTTCCGCCAGAAATTTTTTACAGCTGCTATTTGTGAACAGCACAAGCACAGTAAGTATATATAATAGACGTTTCATGTTTAATAATTTAGAAAGTGACTGATAAAGAGAAAACGTGAGTACGCGGTAAAGGCTGCCCTCCGGAAGCAACTTCCGGATCTATTCCTTTATAATCTTTACTCACCAAGGTAAATGGGTTACTTAATGAATAACCAAATGTGGTGTTCTTACTTAAAAAACGCTTGCTGATATGATCAGGCAAAGAATAATTCACATTGATGTTATTCACACGGAGATAAGAGGCATTGACTACCCTACTTGCAGTATAATTGTAAAAGGTATAGGGAAAATAAGGGGTTGATTCTCCGGGAATAACCAGACTCCCCCCTGCCCCGGCATAGTAAGATGGTATACCAGGCAGCATGCCGGCAATCAATTCATCTCCAGGTTTTCGCCAGCGGTTCACAAGTTCAGCACTTAGGTTACTGAACTCATTAGGCGTATTGTTGGCAATATCAGGTGAATAAAGATTTGGTAATATTTTCTTTCCACCTAAGGACACATACAAATTAGTGGAGACTGTAAATCGCTTATACCTGACACTGGTGCTAAAACCACCGGTAAAATCTGCATTGAGCTTTCCACCATAAATCATATAAGCAGTAGCATCCTGTCTGCTGTCTGCATTCACCGGTATGTTAAAGGTTGGTCTTCCTGCTTCATTAAGTCCGGTATAATCAAAAATCCAGAAAGAAGAAACCGGATAGCCTGCTACATTGTAGGTTCCAGACACGGCATTATACCAACTGCCATTTGGCAACAACTTGCTCGTTACTTTATTGTGGTTGTAACCCGTATTTATGGAGATATTCCAGGTCAGATTTTTGTTCCTAACGGGTACAAAATTAATGGCTACATCCAATCCTGAGTTCTCCAAATCACCACTATTTACCGGCATTTGTAATACCCCATACTCATAAGGCACATCTTTCAGAACAATCAGGTCTTTACTTTTCTTATTGTAGTAATCCACACTGGCAGAAATCCGGTTGGAGAAAAAGCTCAGGTCAAAACCCAGATTGACCGTCTGCGTTTTTTCCATGCGCAAATCAGTGTAAGGTAAAGCGCTGATTTTAAGAATCGGCTCGCCTGTCATTGAATTGATCCCATCATTTGCTGAAGGCATCCTTGCCACTAAATCAGGACCGTAATTTTCTGCCACATTCCCCTGGTAACCGTAGGTAGCACGAATGCTAAAATCATTAAACCATTCCGTACGTTCAAACCAGCTTTCTCTGGCCACGTTCCATTTGGCACCAATTGCCCAAACCGGACTAAAGCGCGAACGAGTATCCTGACCAAAACGGTTGGATGCATCACCTCTAATACTTAGGTTAAATACATATTTAGAATCGTAACTATAGGCTCCTGTCAGGTAATAGGCTACATAATTCGCTTTTCTATCTGTAATTGTATTTAAAGTTTCTGCAGTATAAATTGGATTCGCTACTATAGTTCCAAAAGTCGAATTGATGTTGGTAGCGGGAGGATTCATAAATACTTTCCCACGATCAGGTAAATATCCATAGGCCTTATTGCTGGACCCGGCATATTGGTTACTCCTCATTTCAAATCCAACCATACCAGAAACAAAATGTTTTTTAGCAATTGTTTTCTGGTAACTCAAACCATTTCTAAAGGTATAATTCAGATTTCTGCTCTCTAACTGTTCCAACACACCTCCATTTGGCAAATTTGAAGCTTTATACTCAGGTGTGGTTGGCCCAAAATCACCATATTCATAACCTCTTTTATAGGTCATTAAATTCGTAAATTGATCGGCATAAGCTTCACCATGGGTATTGGTATAGCCTAATCCTAAAGTAGATTCAAAACGGAATCCTAAAGGCAATTGATATTTGATATTTATTGCTGAATTTAAATTGGTTTTGTAATTATAATTGCCGGTATGCGCCTGCTCGTTTAAATAATTATACTTAAAAACACCATTTCCCTTCATATAATAGGCCAAAGAACCATCCTGATTGAAAGCCGGTATAGCCCTGTTTGTTTTCGTGGCATACGCATAAGGCGTAGCATCCAGGTCGTAAAAACCATTAGTAGTCGCGTAAGCACCAGATAAACGTACCCCAACGGTCAGTTTACTGTTCACTATACTGGTAAAATTCACACTTCCATTGTAACTATCCTGACTATTTCCTTTGGCCTGTCCAACTTTATTATTGTAACCAAAGGAACCATAATAGGAGTTTGTAGGACCACCACCACCAATACTGATATTGTGGTTCTGACTTAAAGGCGTTTGAAACAAAAGATCCAACCAATCTGTATTGTTTAATTCCAGTTGTTTAACGCCAGCATTAAACGCTTCATAAGGTAGTTTATTCGTCAAATACTGATTTAACAAACCTTGATAACCTATATTATCCCAGCTATTTTTGTTGGATAGCAAACCTCTTTCATAAATTTCTCTGGAAACGTCGATTCTTTGCTGCGAGTTCATCAGGTTTAGTTGATCATAACTCAGTTTATTTTCAAATGAAAAACTGTTATTGTAACTGATTTGCGGCGTGCTGCCTGGTTTCCCTCTTTTAGTATTGATCAGGATCACTCCATTGGCTGCTTTTACACCATAAATAGCAGTAGATGCCGCATCTTTTAATACGGTTACATCCTCAATATCATAAGGGTTTAACCAGGAAATGGCAGAGCCGATAAACTGCTTTAATCCGTCAGAAGTGGTAGCCCCGGTGTTCCAGTTATTTAATTCCGTAGCTTTAAAGGGTAAGGGATCTTCCTGAATAATTCCATCGACTACCCAAACCGGTTCCTGATTACCCAATAAGGTAGATGTTCCCCGGACTCTAACCGTTTGTTTGGTCCCAACCATACCCGAATTATTGACCACCTGCATGCCGGCAAGTTTCCCCTGCAATAGTTGTTCAATCGTGTTGGTTCCATTAATGACCAGATCCTCTGCTTTAACTCTGGCTAAAGAACCAGTCATCATGGCTTTTTTAATATCCTGATACCCATTGGAAATCACGACCTCATCTAATTTTCCGGCAGATTCCAGGAGTTGAATACTACCCATGTTTTTTTCTACCGGCACTTCCTTCGTTTCGTAACCCAGAAAAGAAACCAGCAACACATCGTTGTCATCCACATTTGCCAGTTTAAAATCACCATAAGCATCGGTGAAAGTGATACGTTTTCCCTTTTTGCTCTTTACTGTAGCTTTAATCAGGGGTTTCCCATTCTCATCAATCACTTTACCTGTAACTTCAATCTGATTGAAGCGATCGATAATCCGGTCTAATAAAGACTTGTCTTTTTCTTTGATCACAATCACCTTATCTTCGATAACATACTCAAACGACTGATTTTCAAATGTTTTATTCAGCACCTCTTTCAGGTCTGTGTTATTAAAACTGGCATTAAATGTTTTAGCCGTTTTAATCGATTTTGAAGGCCATAACACGTCATAACCTGCTTGTTTTTTGATTACTTTAAAGAGCTGTTGTAAGGAGGCGTCCTTTTGCACAAAAGTTATTTTTTGCGCAAAACCAGCAGCACTCACCTGCATCATGGTTACAATAAGTAAAACAGAGGTAAAGTTCATCCCCATAATTAGCTGTCTTTTAAAAGATTTATTAAGCCGGAGGACACCCCCTACTGTCATAAATATTCTGGTTAATAACCGGCTTATAGGCCAGTAAAAATTCTTAGTATAAATTTTATACATTTGGATACTGTTTAGTTTCTTGAATTTTGTTACACGCAATATTTTTTGATTAATCAGGATTCAAGGGCTCCGGTCACAACCCGGAGTCCTTTTTTATTGCTGGAAATTTTATTTGCAAACTGATTGATCCTGTTAAAGCAGCTGCTGCTTTACACAGAAAGATTAGGGATTTTTTTGATAGACTGTCATGGTTTGGTTGGTTTGGTTTAGGTCGGTTATTTTTCTAGTATTTATTTAAGCACAATTATTTTATTAGCTTCCAGCTTAAACTTTGCAAGTCCGGTTAATTCCAGTTTGCTCAGTACTTTGGACAACTTGCTGAAACGCGATATCGATCCGCCAATCGCAATGTCTTTCAAGGCTTCATCTTCATCTTCATATTCCACTTTAACATTGTACCAGCGGGAAATCTGTTTCATGATCAGCTCTAAGCGTTCATCCTGAAATACAAACTTTCCATTTTTCCAGGCGAGCGCAAATTCAGGATCAACGGTCTTTACTTTGAAGTCTTTGCCATTAAAAACAGCTTCCTGATCTGGTTTTAAAATGGTAAGCTTCGCTATGCTACTTTTATCAGCATTTGGGGCAATGGCAGAAACACCAATTATGCCTTCCACCAGTGTTGTTTTGATGTTGCCATCATCTTTATAACTGTTGATGTTAAAATGGGTACCCAGGACTTTTACCTCCTGCGTACCCGATTTCACAATAAAGGGATGTTGTTTGTCTTTAAAAACTTCGAAATAGCCTTCGCCACTCAGGCTGACCTTGCGCGCTCCGCGCTCATCCGGGGCAGTCGCAAAGGTCAAACTTGAAGCGGCATTAAGTACAACTAAGGTCCCATCTGGCAAACGCAGCTGATAGGTTTCTCCATTCGAAGTAGTAAGTGTATGATAAACCGGTGTACTGATTTTGCCGGTAGCTGATGATGGCTGAAGTTCATATAGCAACTGGCCATCCGTTGTTTTAGAAATTTTGATCCCTGCTTCTTTTGCGAGCTCGCCATTCAACTGATCGGACAGTTTAATTTTTCTGCCATTGGTCAGTGTTAATATAGCGCTGTTTTTACCGGGACCAAGGTCGTTGGCCAGAAATCTGTTTTTATAATTATCCTGCTCCTGCTTATAAATCCAAAGTCCTGCGAAGCAAACCATAAGGATAGAAGCTGCCACCGCAATTCGAGGCCAGATAGAACGGGAAGGTTGGAGAACGATTGGTTTAAAACCTTGTATGTCCTCACGAATGAAGGACCTCATCTCAAAACCGATCTGTTCGCGCTCTTCCTCAGGCAGAGCCTCCCAGTCCGGATGTTCAGTGATGACCTGATCCAGGTGATAGATATAAGCTGCCATTTCTGCTCTCGTTGCGGTTCCTTCGGAGACTTTGGTGGCGATGCTGATGATTTCTTCTTTTTGCATTACATTTTAGGCTAATTAAATGTAAAGCACTTGAAGGGGGGGCTAGCCCTTGCCTAAATTTGAATAAAAATACAAAATATTGATTATCAGTACAATAAAAACAAAACAAAGCTACCATTACGTAGTTTTTCTCTGAGTTTTTTTAGGGCCGTGGTGATATGGCCCTCTACTGTTTTCTCGGAAATATTCAATTGATCAGCGATCTCTTTATTGGAAAGCTGTTGAAAGCGGCTCATGGAAAAGATTTCCCGGCAACGTTCAGGGAGTTCGGCAGTAACCTGATGAACAAAAGATTCCAATTCTTTGGCCTCCAGCAACAAGGATTCATCCATAGCGGCAATAGTCTGATCAAAACTAACCTTATAAAACGCTTCCCTCGCCTTATTTGCGCGAATATAATTGGCGGTTTTAAACCGTACTGCAGTTAACAAATAACCTTTGGAGGAAGTTAAAACCCATTGTTCACGGTGTTCCCAAAACCAGATGAAGATGTCCTGAACAATATCCTTACTGCTATCATGATCTCTCAGGATATTATAGGCCATCCCATAAAGGGTGCTCCATTGCCGCGTATACAGTTCATCGAAAGCAGCGTAATTCCCTTCCTTTATCATTCCGAGAAGCTGCGTTTCGCCAACGACCTTAAAGTTCGACATGTATACCGTTAATCCTGATTGATAAGCAATTTAAGAAAATTGCAAAGCAATACTAAGGATTTTATCTTAAAACTAACACTATTAAAAAATAGCAGTTCATTATAAACATCTTCATCAGAACGTCATACGACTTGCCCGAAAGGCAAATATTTAGTCAACAAAAGATTAAACAGCAAATGCCCAATCCACTATTTGTTCTATACTTTCCATTATTTCCTGCTCACCATCCTTAGAATTTACATCTATCCCACAAATAGTGGATTCATTCTTTTTAGCGTGCAATATCATATAATAGATACCACTAACCAATATGGCGGTAATGGCTTTGATACTCTTTTTGCTTCCGGCAAATAGCGGTTCGGCTTTTTCTATGAGTAAGCTTCCTACTTCCTCCCTCAATTGACAAACACTATTGAGTATGTTATTCTTTTCAGTGACTTCCCATAAAATGATGGAACGCATTTCTTCATGGGTATTAAAATACTCGTAATGCCCTTTGAGCAGATTTACAACCAATTCTTTCAGGGATTCACGATCTGTTTTTCCTTCCGTTTCGATTTTCACTTCTCCAGCCTTTGCGATCCAGTAATCATTTTTCAGCACATAAGCTTCTACCAATTGATCCAAGCCCCCAAAATAACGATAAATCAAAACCTTACTTACTTCCGCTTCCTTGGCCACAACATTAAGGCCTAGTCCTTTGTAGCCCTTTTTCTTGATAATTGAACCAACTGCATCAACAAGTCTTTGCATCGTTTCATTCTTATTTTTCACATGGCCGGAGACATTTTTATAGTTGAGTGTCATTTCAATAAGTTTATGGTTTAGAAATAGAAAGTTTCTGATCAACACTTTCAAATGCATTGAGTACAAGATCCAAATGCGCTTTAGTATGTGTTGCCATGATATTTAATCTTACCCTGGCGTTCTTTTTTGATACCGCAGGGTACATAATCGGGTTGGCGTATACGCCCGCATCTAATAATAATTTCCCTGCTTCCAGGGTTTTCCCGATGTCACCTATTTTGACAGGGATAATTGCGGAAGCTGTGGTACCTATATCAAAACCCATCCCCAGCAATCCGTTTTTCAGATAGTTAACATTTTCCCAAAGTTGATCTTTCCAGATGGGTTCCTCGTCCAGGATATCCATGGCTTTCAAGATGCCTAAAGTAGTTGGCGTTGCAGTAGTCGAGAAAAGATGCTGTTTCGATTGATATTTTAAGAAATTAATTAGTTCGGTGTCTGCAACCACATATCCTCCGATATGGGCAAAAGCCTTGCTAAAGGTTCCCGTAATAATATCCACCTTATCAAAAAGATCGTATTCTTCTATGGCTCCCCTACCGGTTTTACCAACTACCCCGGTTCCATGAGCATCATCAACAACAAGATATGCGCCATAGAGATGCGTTAATTCAGCAATTTTATCCAACAAAGCAAGATCACCATCCTGTGAATATACCCCATCAATAATCACCATTTTTGTCCGGTAATTATGTTGGGCATATTTTAGTGCCTGTTCCAAAGAATCCATATTGTTATGCAAAAAAGTTTTCACATTGGTCAACTGGCATCCTTCATATACACTGGCATGAACCGCCATATCCACAATTGCCATATCTTCCTTTTTTAAGAGACATTGTAAAGTAGCACTGTTTGCAGTATAGCCGGTTGTGTATAAAATTGCACTTTTTCTTTTGAAAAACTTAGCAATACGATCTTCCAAATCCTGATGGTAACTAAAATGCCCACCTATTGCCGGAGAAGCACCTGCCCCGCTACCAAATTTGTCTATGGCATCTTTCAACGCTGTCTTTATCCCTGGATGCTGCGTAAGCCCCAGGTAGTCGTTAGATACAAAACAAGCACAGCGCTGAGGAGTACTTTTCCCGGGAAGTAGCAAGTCCATTTCCGGACCGCAGCCCGTAACGGATTCTATCCGATAATTTAAATGTCCTTTATTTTTTAGATGATCCAGAAAAAGCTGAAACTCTTTAGCTCTTGCAATAGCATCCAGCGCTGGAATATTCTCAAAATCCTTGAAACTTGCTTTTTCAAAATCAATACCCTTCATAAAAGATTAAATCCTAATCACAAAACTACAATCAATTTTCGTTAAAAATGATCCTGAAACTTTTATTTATAGAAATAAATTAAAGGAAATTACAAAAATATAGATGATTTAATCCAGCGTTAAGCGATATAGCCTGAGCAACTCCCCCTCAATGATAAATTCTTTTTCATATACCATCCCTAACTTCTCCAAAAGACGGATGGAACGCACATTGTCTGTCAAACTACTGGCCAATATGTGGGAGTGTGCCTTAAGAATTTCCGGGGCTTTTAGCAAGGCCGATGCCGCTTCATAAGCATAACCTTTTCCGGTATATTCCGGCAGAATGGCAAAGCCGATATCATGGTGTGGTAAATACTCTCTTTTGATCAGGCTCAACACACCAACCTGTGTTTTAGCCGTATTGAGCTTTAACACGAAGTAGATTACCTCCGGATTGTCGATGATTTTTTGAGTATACATCAGGGCATCCTCTAAATCATGGACATTCCGATCGCCAATAAATTGCTTCCAGCCTGGTGTATTCACCAATTCCAGCATAAATGGCGCATCAGTTAAAGTCAACTGATCCAGAAATAGATTGGTCGTAAAGATAGTCGTCTTCATATAGAATTATTTTTTCGGGTTAAACAACTCAAAGCCTTTGTACAACGCGTTATGTAATACATTCGAATGGTTTCCGTCCGGGAAAAACGCAAAATGAACTTCCAGATTGGTAGTTATTAAGATTTCTGTTAGCTTTTTAGCATCACCTTCCATGACCGCGCCTTCTTTACCTACTGCCACATAAACTTTGATTTTTTGTGCAGGTAATGATTTCAATAGCTCCGGTGCTTTAGCAAGTAAGGATTCGTCGTCCCACCATAAACTCGGACTCACAATCAGGTATTGGTTGAATAGTGAAGGTTCTTTTAGCAGGATTTCTGTTGCCAGCAAAGCGCCTAAACTCTGACCAGACAGGGTGTTCATCCAGTTAGTTTTATAGTTTTTTGCGATATAAGGTTGAAGCTCTTTTCCGAGGAAACTGATAAACTTTGCAGATTGCCCGGTAGTAGGATAATCTTTTTTGTCTTTTACGTTGGTTGTCGGGAAGGTGTAATCTCTTTTTCGATCTACATTTCCGATGCCGACAACAATTGCCGCAGGCATGGTTTCTGTCAGGGTTAAAAACTGAACCAGTCCGGCAACATGGATAAAATCTTCATTCGCAGAACCATCCAGCAGGTAAATTACCGGGTAAGTTTTTGCGGAATCCGGATGATAACCTTCCGGCAGATAAATATTCAGTGTTCTGCTTTCTCCTAAGATATTTGATTTAATGATTTCTGTCCTGCCAATAGAAAAGAGCTTACTTTCCATTTTTTGAGGGATTTGAACTTGTTGCGCGCTGGCCTGTGTTAAGGTCAACAGCCCTGGTAGCAATAAGAAGAATAAATATTTCATAGTTAGGTGGATAATTTTTCAAAAGTATAAATCATTTGACATAAATAAACGGTTAGGGAGTATTAATCTGTTTAATTTGCGCAGATAATTTTCTATCCTATACATGAAAACAACTATAAAAAAATTAACAGTAATCGGGCTCGGAGGTGTTGGTGGTTACTTCGGATTTAAACTTGCGCAACGCTATTCAAATCCCGAGGAACTCCAGATCTCTTTTGTGGCCAGAGGAGAGACTTTTGAAATCGTAAAGAAAGATGGACTCCGACTGCTGTCTCCGGAGCATGAAAGCCCGATCGCCCATCCTGCAGCAATTTATGAGGAGTTTACCAATGTCCCCGGTCCTGATATGTTCCTCATCTGTGTGAAGGAATACGATTTGGAAAAGGTTTGTCTGGCTTTAAAAGACAAGATTAAAGCGGATACCGTGATTTTACCATTGATGAATGGCGTAGATATCTATGAAAGAATCCGCAAGGTGATTACAACTGGCATTGTGCTTCCTGCCTGTGTGTATGTGGCTTCTCATATTAAAGAAAAAGGGACGGTAGAACACAAAGGAAATCCAGGCAAAATAGTAGTCGGAAATGACCCCAAAAACCCGGATTATAATGCGCAGGAATTGGTGGATCTTATGAAATCAGCGGGTATCGACATCCAATATAAGGAGGATGCTTTTCCAGACATCTGGACAAAATTCTTCTTCATCGCAAGTTTTGGGTTGGTTTCTGCCCGGTATAATCAATCCATCGGACAAATCAATGAGCTGCCTGAACTACGTGAAAGGGCAACCTTGATTATGGAAGAAATCAAGGCCATTGCGACAAAGAAAAACATCAATATTCCGGCAGAGATCATTGCCAATACTTTTCAAAAAGCCGCAACTTTCCCTTATTCTACTCCGACCTCTTTACAGCTCGATATTCAAGCTAAAAAAGAAAACACGGAATTGGAATTGTTTGCCGGAGCGATTATGGATTATGGAAAATCCCTGGGCCTTCCGGTTTTGGAAAGCACCAGGATTTATGAAGAAATAAAAGCGGGATTTATAAGTTAAAACCCTGCTGCTGCCGGCCGTTTGCCCTTCAAGTTGATCATTGTTTTACTGATGACCGGTTGAAGGGCAATCAGTATGATACTAAACAAACAAAGTGCAGCGATCATTTCGTAATAGTTGACGCAAAACTGTAGAAATGCCTGTTTCTGTACCGATTTATTTAACAATCCGACAGCTACTTTTGCGGCTTCATCTTTTAACATTCCATGACTGGTTAACGCGTTTTGATAACCGGCTAACCGCTCTGAAAGGCCAAAATCCAGTACTGATAAACCAGATCTCATGGCGTTATTATGGCTCCCTTTAAAGTACAGCTGGAAATAATTAATCAACGCCAGACTCAGACTAAAGGCTGAAAAACGAACGAATATCCCTACCGAAGCCGCTGATTGCCCCAATGGAGCAGGAACAGCGGATACGATAAACATCACAATTGGCGACATCACCATTCCTGCACCTAAACCTTGCAGGAAAAGCGGAAGGATAAAAGTTTCGGCATCAGCCTCTGTGGCAAACAGGAAGCACATTACGGTAAAAAATACCATTAACAAGGCGAATCCGGTGATCCACAAAACCCGCAGCATCTTTTGTCCGATTAAAAAGCGAATGGCAATACAGGATCCGGCAATGATCCCCAGAATATTGAAAATCATCAGCTCATTTGCATGTAAAGAATCCATTCCTAAGACCGTGATAAAGTAGGTACTGGTTAAACTAAAAGCACCACGGATGAGGTATAAGATCAGCAGAAAGCCAATTCCTATGCTAAAATTACGGTACTTAAATACGGACAGATCTACCGTTGGCCGCTTCGAGGCTTTTTGTCGCAGTATAGAAAGCACAAAAAGCACGATGACCGAGAAGATGCTGTAAAGGATGGTCTTGTCTTCCAGCCAGTCTTTTTGCTGGCCATAAATCAATACATAGGCAATGAGGATGAGCATCACCGCAAAGAGTAAAAAACTTGCCCAATCTAATTGATATAAAGGCTTTTTACGCATCAGGTGAACCCTGTTTAAAATAAAAAATAACAAGGCAGCACTCGGCATAAAACAAAATATGATTGCTTTATACAAGACATTGTATTCAAAATTCTCTACAATCGGGGCGGCAAACAAGGCTGTAACCGGAGATACACAAAGAATCATCCCATAAAAAATGGTGTACCCTACTTCTCTGGAATGTTCAGATTTTAATCTTCCGAACAAGAGTGTCAGACAGATACTGGTAATCCCGCAATTGACAATTCCCTGCAAAAATCTAAAGGTAAAGACCAGCCAGATTTCGCGGGTATGGTAACAATAATAAGCGATCAGGATTTCGAGGACAATACAGATCAGCAGGTAGTCTTTGGTGATGATCCGCTCAAAGAAACGGCGTTCTACCCCTGCAAAACTAGCTACTGCAGCATAAAATAGCAATAGCGAAAACTGTACATCAGCAGGCTCCATTCCATAATACCCTGCCGCAGCAGTTCCATCAGCGGTGGATAGAGCGAACAGCAACACCGAGGCCAGCAGCAATAACAAAATGCTGGTCCTGATGAGCCATTCCGGTGCCCATGATTTAAAAATGGGTTGCGATTTACTCATGGTCTTTTTTGATGTGAACCGTTGCACTCATCCCTGCGTTTAAATTACTTAATGCTGCTGTAGCACCATCCAAACGGATTCTTACTGGAATACGTTGCGCAATTTTCACGAAGTTACCGGTTGCATTATCTGGAGGCAGTAACGAAAATCTGGAGCCTGTGGCCGCAGAAAGCGATTCTATCTTTCCTGAAAAGGATTGTCCCGGAAAGGCGTCTACTTCAATATTTACAGGTTCTCCGACATACATTTTTCCGATCTGTGTTTCTTTAAAATTGGCAATCACCCATTTCCCAGCATCTTTATCAACGATATAAGCGATGGTTTGTCCGCTTTGTATCAATTGACCCGGTTGGATGGTTCTTCTCCCCATCTTGCCATTATAAGGCGCCAGGATTACGGTATAAGAGGTATTCAAATGATTTCTTTTTAACACGGCATCTCTGCGCTGGATTTCAGAAACCAGCACTTCCGACTGTGCTTTAATGTCGTTGGTTTTAGAAATTGCCGCTGCATAGTCTTCCTGAGCAGCTTCATATTCGGCTTGTGCCACTTCCAGCATGCTTTGCACACTTTCTAATTGCTGACGAGTAGCCGATTCTGCTTCAAATAATTTTTTATAGCGGTCGTAATCCGCCTGTTGTTTCCACAATTTTGCTTTGGCAGCACCAATTTTTGCTTTACTGGCACCTGCTACTGTACCTGCTGTCTGGATGTTGCTTTGCAATACAGAAACCTGTGCCTTTGCATTGGATAATGAAGCTGCCGCTTCATCTTGCTGTACGGTATAATCGCTGTCGTCTATAACGACCAGGGTATCCCCTTTTTTCACTTCCTGGTTTTCAATGTAACGGACGGTTTTGATATAGCCGTTTACCCTTGCGGTAACCGGATTAATGTATTCCTCTACCTGGGCGTCATTGGTTTCTTCGAAACGTAAATAGGTAAATACTGTACGGCCTCCCCAAATTAACAAGACTACCATAACAATGGCAGCGATAACCGTGGTGACTACTGAAATTCTTTTATCTGTTTTATTTTGTGTTTGCGTGCTCATTTTATAAGTTTCCTACAGCTTTTTCTAATTGATAGTATTGTATTTTGGCATTTACTTTTGCAGTCGTCAGTTCAAAACGCGATTGTAAAAGTTGGGTTTCGGCATCCAGCAGATCGGTTAATAAAGACAACTGGTTGAAATAAGTATTCTGTACGATACGATAACTTTCTGCGGCTTGCTTAATATTTTCATTCGCCACTTCGATACGCTTCAAGGATTCCGTATAACGGATATAGTTTTCCTGTACTTCCTGGCGGATATTATCTTTCACAGACTCATCTTCTACCTCCTGCTGATGCAGTTTAATTTCCGCTACTTTTACCTTATGTTTATTGGTATAAAGCGCAGAAACAGGGATTTTCAGTTTAATACCAGCCATACCATTGCGATATGGAGCGAGCGCATAAGGGTAAAACTGGATCTGAGGATAGGCCATCATATATTCTCCGAATAAACCTACTGAAGGCAGAATATTAGATTTTACCTGTTTCAATTTCAGTTCCCCGAGTTTTTGTTCCTGCTCAGAAATCTGGAGTTTAAAGGAATTCGATTGTCCGGCAGCCAGATAGTTAGCCAGCCCTTTGATTAAAACCGGATCAGTTTCTGATTCAGAAATAAGTGGTTTTAAAGGCGTATCATCGGCTCTGCCAATCAGCAAATTGAGCTTTTGTTCAGCAATATGAATACTGTTTTCAATTTCTGTCAGCATCATTTTTTGTTTCGACAAGCGCAATTCTGCACGCAACACATCACTTTTAAGGACGGTTCCGTTTTTGTACAAGACATTGATCTCCTGAAGTTGCTTTTCACGGTCTTTAATATCTTGCAGCAGCAGTGTTTTATAGGATTGATTGCGGTACACATCGTAGAAATAAACCGCAGCTAAGAAATGGATTTCCTGTTTGCTCAGGTTCTTCTTAGCGATGGCCAGTTCGTTTTCTGTTTTTGAGGCCGCAATTTCACGATTGGTTTTTCCACCATTATAAATGTTCAGGTAAGCATCGCCGGATATTTTATAATACTTCGGCTCTACCGGGAATTGTGTTGGCGTATGAAACAAACCATTTTCATAAATCGGCATTTTAAAGATGTGTGCCAGTACTCCGTTTGCCTGGATTTCGGGCAATCTTTCTGATCTGGCCACTTTGATGCCTGCTTCGGAAGCCATGACTTCCAGATTGTTCATTTGTATTTTCCTGCTGTTACTGTCTGTAAGTTGCCAAACCTGGCTCATGGAAAGTGGGATTTCCGGGTCTACCGGTCCTTGTGCATGGGTAAAAAGAGAGGATAAAAGAAGGGTCATACCACCCATGAATGTTCTTTTATACGTGCTAAAATTCATATAGTTTATTTAATGCTACAAATTTCGGCTAAGATTTCTTTCTTTATTTTATCTAAAGTGACATATATTTGTTCAAACCAGCCATATGGATCAGCACAGTAAAGAAAGCCTGTTATCGGCAATAGACGAACATCCTGAAAGCACTTATGTGTGGCACAGTAAGTTTGAAGACCGTTTTCGCCACCATCAACATCTAAAAGGGCAACTGACTTATGTGGAAGGCGGGGTGATTTTTCTATATGCAAATGATAAGTCTTACTTTCTGCCTGGCCGACATTACTTATGGATTCCTGCCGGAGTGGCGCACCATTTAGAGCATCGTTATCGCTCAGCGATAGTCCGCAACATTTATTTCGCGACGAATGCGGAAAAACAAGCACCTTTTTATGATCAGATTGGCATTTACCCTGTCAACAATTTGTTGCTGGAAATGCTCAAATATTCAGAAGGCTGGAATGGGAATATTGCTCCGGGAACACCCGAATATGGTTTTTTAGACACTTTAAAAAACATCCTGCCGGATATTAGTAAACATCCATTGCCAATTGTGGTTCCTACCACAGACAATGAACGTTTAAGACCGGCATTACAATACATTCACCAGCACTTATCGGAAGAGCTTACTTTAGCTTCCATTGCCACAGCCACCGGATTTTCTGAACGCACTTTATCCAGGGTATTTCTGGCCTCCTTAGACATTTCTTTTTTTCAATACCTGAAGCTGGTAAGGATCACTAAAGCAATGGAAAAGTTGTTGGAAAGCGATCTGACGATAAGTGAGATCGCTTATGAAGTTGGTTACGATAGTATTTCTTCCTTTAGCAACACCTTTTTCAAGATGACAGGAAGTAGACCTTCTTCGTTTAAAGCATTAAAAACAGCAAGCCTGAGCTCAACATAATTAACTTGAGCTCTGATTGATGAATTATTCCGTAGTTTCTTCCGGATCCGGTTCCGTGTGTAATCTTTTTTGTTTAGGTCCTTGTGGCCAGATATAACAGGTAGACTGTTTTTTCCAACCCAGACTTTTATAAAAATCACCTTTGCCGGGAGCGGCGGTTAGGTTTACGAAATGGTAATTATCGCCCAGTTTTTCATTTAAGGTAGTTACCAGGTATTTACCCAGTCCATTACCCTGAAAATCAGGATCAACAATGATATCTGCAAGGATTGCATAATACCTGCCATCATCAATGGTTCTTCCAAAAGCAATCAGCTGATCTCCCTTATAAATGAATAAAGTCCAGCTGCTTTTTCTGAAAGCTGCTTCTATGTCTGCTTCTACCCTTGTTCTCCAATCTACCTTATCAAATAACTCACATACGTAAGTCCAGTCGATAGTCGACAAATCAGGATTTATTTTGTAAGTCAGGTCGTTCACATCTATTTTAATCGGAGACATATTTAGCTTAAAGATTTTAATTGGGCACAAATATCAACAAATAATTTGTCTGTATTTAATGGTTTATAAAATTTAGGAAAAATGAAATCAACATTTAAATAATGTGGCGAATTGATGACGGAAAAGGGCATAAAAAATCCTGACCGATGGGGATCAGCCAGGATAATTCTATTATTTTTTGCCTACGATGACTTTGGTGAAGTCGGCAGTATTTAAATATTGATTGGCCAGCTGTTTTAAATCCTCTGGCGTGATGTTTTTCACGGTTTCGATATAGTTATCATAATACGTGTAATCAAGGCCGGAGAAATAGGCATTTTTGAACTTATCAGCATGAGAAAAAGCATTTTCTAAGCTGCCCAGCATGGAACCTAACATATAGTTACGTACCAGGTTTAATTCTTCTTCTGATACCAGGTCTGATTTCAATAAATCAATCTCTTTTTCGATCTCTATTAAGGTGTTGTTACATACATCTACCCCTACTTCTGTAGCGATGAAGAAATAACCAGCATCTTTTAAAGAAACGATTGCCGAGCCGATACCATAGGTATAACCTTTATCCTCTCGGATATTAGCCATTAAACGGGAACCAAAATAACCACCCAGCAAACAGTTCATCACCTGGAAGCCAGGGAAATCTTTGTGTTTTCTGGTAATCGCCAATGCGCCCATACGGATAGCCGATTGAATCGCCTCTGGTTTCTCAATCAGGATCTCTCCAGCTTGTCCTTTGGTAAAGTCGAATTTGTTGACAACAGAATGCTCCTTATTGTTCCAGGTTTTTCCTAAAACATTGTTCAAAAGATCAAATTCTGGTTGCTCGAACTTTCCGGCAACGATGATGGTACAATTTTCAGGTTTATAAGCTGCTTTGAAATAACTCAGCAAATCTGCCTGTTGGATGGCTTCATAATCGGAAGCACCGATATTAGATCCATAGCTGGAATCTCCGAATACGGCATTTGCGAAATGTTTTCTGGCTAAGAAATCATTCTTTTGCAAGCTGACCTGTAAGGATTGTTTTTGATTCTGCACATAGATATCCAGTTCTTGCTGAGGAAAAATACTCTCATTCAAGATGGATTGTAAGATCGGCAATACCTCAGCCAGGTGTTTGTTTAACGTGTAAACTTTTACGCTCGACTGATCTGCACCATATTCTGTTTGCAGGAAAGCGCCGTAATAATCTACCTTCTCCGCAATATCTTTGGCCGTTAATTTCGCTGTTCCGTTATTGATCAGGTGACTTACCGTTACAGATTGTAATGGTTTGGTTTGATCCCAGTTTACATTTTCAAAGATAAACTCAATACGTACCAATTCCTGTTTACCTGCATTGATGGTAAATACGGGAATTCCATTATCCAGCTGTTGCTTTAATGGTTCAATAAAATTTATTTCATCTACCTGTTTTGATTCAGGCGCTAGGGTACGATTAAGCATCTTGGGTAGTTAAATAGTATAAAATAGAAGACTGTTCTTTAACGAAGGTGCGTTGTGCCACCTCCAAAATACGCGATGAAGTTACTTCATGGTACCTGTCGATTTCTGTGTTCAGCATTTCTGCATCCCCTAACAGCTCGTAATAAGCAAGGTTCATGGCTTTATCTAAAAGGCTCATTTCTGCAAAAACGATGATAGATTCCGACTTGTTTTTCACTTTCGTCAGCTCATCAACCGTCACTTCTTCACTGGCAATGGCATTCAGTTCCTTCCAGATAGCAGCCTCAGCAGCTTCCATGGTGACGCCTTCTACCAGTTTACCTTCTACGATGAATAGGCCTTTATCGATACTTCCGGTTAGGTAAGCATGGATATCGCTGAACAATTGTTGTTCTTTAAGCAGGCTGTTGTATAATCTGGATGATTGTCCCTGAGAAAGGATATCAGACAACAGATCATAAACCTGGTAGTCTTTATCGGCACGATCCGGCATTTGGAAAGCCATGTAAATCGCGTTCAAAGGTACTTCTGCAATCACGGTTTCTTCGCGTGCAATAGTTTGCGTTGGTTCTACAGGGAGGTTTCTTACCGTCTGTTCTCCGGTAGGGATTGCTCCAAACCATTTCTCAGCCAATGCTTTTACTTCTTCTGTTTTGACATTTCCACCAACTACCATAATGGCATTTTGAGGGTGGTAATGTTTTTTGAAAAATGCTTTCACATCTTCCATTTTAGCATCTTCGATTTGCTTTAAGTCTTGTCCGATAGTTGCCCAGCGGTAAGGATGTTCTTTATAAGCAAGTGGCCTCAGCTTCAACCATACGTCACCGTAAGGTTGGTTTAAATATCTTTGTTTGAACTCTTCACACACTACATTACGCTGTGTTTCCAGACTTTTCTCTGAGAAAGCAAGGCTCAGCATCCGGTCGCTCTCTAACCAGAAAGCGGTTTCCAGATTGGTAGCCGGTAAGGTGATGTAATAATTGGTGATGTCATTGCTGGTAAAAGCATTGTTTTCGCCACCAACCCTTTGTAAGGGTTCGTCATAGCTAGGAATATTTACAGAACCCCCAAACATCAGGTGTTCAAATAAATGGGCAAAGCCGGTTTTATCTTGTTCTTCGTCTCTTGCACCAACGTCATATAAGATGTTTAACACCGCCATAGGCGTTGTATCATCCTCGTGTACCAGGACACGTAATCCATTGGCCAATGTAAAACGGTTAAAATCTACCATATATATTAAAATAATGTTCAAAGATAGGAATAAAGCAAAAGGGAAATGTGATAATAATGTGAAATAAAAAGAAAGGAACTTATGGTATATTTGCGGTATGAATACAGCCGATTTATTGCATAGGGCGCTAAAATTCGACTTTCTTACACAAGAAGAAGGCGTTTTTCTGTATCACCATGCGTCAACTGCCGAACTGGCCTATGTGGCCAATGAACTGAGGAAAAAACAAGTACCAAGCGGGAAAGTTACCTGGCAGATAGACCGTAATGTAAATACGACCAATGTATGTATTGCCAATTGTAAGTTCTGTAACTTCTTTAGAAGACCAGGACACGAAGATAGCTATATCACTGACATTGAAACTTATAAAGTTAAAATTGAAGAAACTTTCAGATTAGGCGGAGATCAGTTGTTGTTACAGGGTGGCCACCATCCGGACCTCGGACTGAAATTCTATGCTGATCTGTTTAGAAAACTAAAAGAATTATATCCTGATTTAAAATTACATGCTTTAGGTCCGCCGGAAATTGCCCATGTGGCCAAACTGGAGGGAATTTCTCATACAGAAGTATTGAGTGCTTTACAGGAAGCCGGTATGGATTCTCTGCCTGGTGCAGGTGCTGAAATCCTGAATGACCGTGTAAGAAGGTTAATTTCTAAAGGTAAATGTGGCGGTAAAGAATGGTTAGACGTGATGCGTGCAGCACATCAGCTGAATATCACTACTTCTGCAACCATGATGTTTGGTCATGTAGAAACCATTGAAGAACGTTTCGAACATTTAGTTTGGATCAGAGAAGTGCAGAGCGAAAAACCGGCAGATGCCAAAGGTTTCCTTGCCTTTATTCCATGGCCTTTCCAGGATGATGGTACTTTATTGAAAAGATTAAGAGGGATCAGCAATAATGTTTCCGGAGATGAGTATATCAGAATGCTTGCTTTGAGTAGAATTATGCTGCCTAACATTAAAAATATTCAGGCTTCCTGGCTTACGGTTGGTAAAAATGTAGCAGAGCTATGTTTACATGCAGGTGCCAATGATTTTGGATCGATTATGATTGAGGAGAATGTAGTTTCTGCCGCTGGCGCGCCACACCGTTTCACCGCGAAAGGAATTCAGGATGCCATCAGAGAAGCAGGTTTCGAGCCTCAGCTTCGCGGTCAGCAATACAATTACCGTGACCTTCCGGAGCATCTGGAAGAACAGGTAATTAATTACTAAAGACATTTTGTTTTAAATCAAAATAGGGGAAGAGACATTCGTCGTCTTCCCCATCTTAAACCTAAACAAATCCCCTTGTTTTTATTAAGAAACTCCGAATCCTTTTACAATAGCCAATACTTGTTCTGTTGTTAATGGCTCATCAAATGATTCTGTAGCGGCATTCGCATTTACTGCGCTTCCGTTAATTCCGGTAATGGTAATACCTGCCTGAATCACAGTTTCTTCTCCGGCATATACTGCTGCTGCATTAGCAACACCAGAATCATTTCCACCAGTAATCCATGGTTTAATATTAAAGCCATTTTGTGCACGCATGTAACGGATTTTGGCCGCATGACGCGCTTCCACAGAGTGAATATTTAATGCTGCTTCCAACACGCCACCCTGTCCTACTAACGCTGGCGCCTGTCCTTTGTAAGCACGAACTCCAGTATCTTCTAAACATTGGGCAACGGCAAGGAAAACTCCATAATTACCTGTTGCAAATGGATTTGGAAATGCACCACTGGCAGTCCAGTCGTAGCTGGCTTTGGCTGCAACAGCATCTGTACCAATTACGCCTTTCAGAAAGTTAACATGAGCTGTTTCGTGCGCAGAGATGATACCGATCGCTGCTTTGTCTAAGGCTACCTGTGTAGAGCCTGAGAAATCTGCACCACCAGTTGTTTTCAAGGCCTGCACATAAAATGCGGCTTCAAAATGCTCTAAGGTTAAGGCGAACTGCAATACTGCTTTTACATTTGCAGGTAAGGTACTTTGTCCATATGCCTTGTTAAACATGGACCCTAATGCCAATGGTACTGCAGCCAGACTTAATTTCTTTCCTACATTGAAGAACTGCTTCATTGCAGCTCTACGCGGGCTAAAGCGTTCATACACTTCTCCATCTACTTTTTCAATTTCTTCTAATATATCGACGATATTCATGACTTCCAGGTTTAGACTATAAATTAATGACGTTGATTTTTGTTTTCACAAACCCACCAGCAATAGCCAGTACCGCTTTTGGATCACGGGATTTGTCGAGTGCATTGGTCGCATCTACTACCTCTACGTTAGAGAAGGAGTTTGGTGAGATCAGCTCTCTGATGTAAGCCGCATGACGCGCTTCCACAGAAACAATTTTACCTGCTAAGGTTAAGTAAACGGTGCTTTTTAGTAATTTTCCAGCACCATTATAAGCAGAAACGCCTAAATCTTCGAATGCTTTTGCTGTTCCCAGAACACTGGTCCTGTCGGCAAAGTTGATTTTTGAGAAGTCAACCTCCAGTGCGCCAATGGCAGCGGCACCTAATGCGTTTTTGAAAAATTCACGGTGGGCAATTTCATGAAATTGTATGTCTTTAAAATAGGCAAGTTCAGGAGCACTGATATTCGCATATGGAGTGGCGGCCACCTGAATATAAAATGCTGCTTCTAATTGTTCCAGGGCATAAGCATAGTTTAGCACCCCGAAATCGTCTTTAAAATCAAGAGTAACTCCCCCACCGAAAAAGTTATCGTCGGGCATCGATTTATCTTTTTTACATCCTGCGGCGATCAAAGCGATGCCTGCTGCGCCTGCACCTGCATATTGCAGAAATGAACGGCGTTGCAATGGAGCGGTAAGAATACTGCCTTCCTCTTGCAGCACTTCTTTTTCATCGTGTAAGTTTTTCATAGTTATAGCTTTGAGTTAAAAATCAAGATTTTGCTTTCGCAAATCGTAATTCAAGTTTTTAGTTCAAAAGTTTATGAAACTTACCTGCGCAGGTTTTAGTTTTCTAAAATTTTATAGGTTTTGTAATGTCACTTACGGGAGAAATGACTGCTTGGATTTCATACTCAGCAAAAAAGATTCTTACATCCTTCATTTTTTTAATAAATTGACCCTTATAAACCCGATAGCAGTGCTGAACACGATTATTGTTGATGATGAAGAATTTGCCCGCTCCTCCCTTTATTTCCTGGTTCAGGAGAATTGTGAGGGCATTCATATCGCCGGGATTGCAAAATCAGTAGCTGAAGCAAGGCAGCTCCTGAACAATCACCAGATCGATTTGATATTTCTTGATATAGCCATGCCTGGCGAAAACGGATTTGAATTGATCCCCCTGGCGCAGCAACACAACGCTCATGTTATTTTTACAACGGCTTATGATCAGTATGCCCTGAGGGCAATTAAAGCTAATGCACTGGATTATCTTTTGAAACCCATTGATATTGATGAGCTAAAACTGTCCGTAGAAAAAGCAAGGAAATATATCGCGCTGAATAAAAAAGAAAACAACAGGAATGACAGTTTACAAAACCTGGCAACCAACCTTTCTGACCGCTCAGAAATCAGGAAAATCAGTCTTCCGAATGGACAGGGCTATTCATTAATCGATATCAATGACATTGTTCATATTGAAGCAGACAGCAATTACTCTATTTTTCACCTTGCGAATAAGGACAAAATCACGGTTTCCAAAGTTTTAAAAGAGTATGAAGAAATTCTTCCTGAGCAGCAGTTTGTACGTATCCATAAATCAAGTATTGTTAACCTGAACTATTTAAAGGAATACAATTCGAAAAATGGTGTGGAAGTTCTTTTGAAAAACGGAGAAAAGATCGCTGTTTCCAGAAGACGCGCAAGTGATTTTGCGGAAAAAGTTAAATCCTATATCAGAATTGAAAGTGATAAATCTTAATATCAAAGGGATCATTCCTTTTATTTTTTGCCTGATCAGCAGTCTGAGCGCCTTTTCTCAAAGCGCGTATCTGCAACACATTGACACAAAAAGTGGCTTACCCAGCAACAATTGCTTTTATACGATGCAGGATAGCAAAGGCTATATCTGGATCGCTACGGATGCGGGCGTAAGTCGGTTCGACGGGAAAATTGTAGAGACTTTTTCCGTTAATGATGGTTTACCGGACAATCAAATTCTACAGTTAAAGGAAGATAAAAGCGGTAAAATATGGTTTTTGGCTTTAAATGGCCAGCTCAGTTACTTTTTAAACGGCAAAATCTATAATGAGACCAATAACCAGCTGTTAAAACTGTTGAAAGTTAATGCGGTTATTGTTTCCTTTTTCCAGGATAGTCAGGGAAGAATCTGGCTGGGAACGAATAAGAATATGCTGGTGATGTACAATGGCAAATCGATCACAAAATATATTTCTGCCGACCATGACCGCCAGTTCATCAATGCTTTTATCCATGAGGATGAAAAAGGAAAGATCTGGGCGATCAGTAATACTTCTATCCGTGCAATGGAAGGCAATACGTTCAAGGTAGTTCCACATCAGCGTTTGCCCTTATCGTATAAAACAGCGCTCAATTTACCCGATAAAACACTGGCTTACCTAGATCAAAAGGGGCTCAACATCCGAAAAGGAAATCAGGAAACTTTGAAGATCAGGATCAGTCCGGAAATACTTTCAAATGACCCCGGATATCTTTATACCGATCAAAAAACTGGTCTCTGGATAAGTAATGCCTCAGGAATCTACCAGGTGGAAGCTGATGGAAAAACCAAACGTTACCTGGAAAATATCTCCGCCAGTCAGGCCATTAAGGATGCCAAAGGCAATATGTGGTTTACCACGACCAATGGTATTTATATGCTGCCCCAGGAAAATGAACGTCTGTATGTGGTTAATAAGGCCAATGGACTAAGCAGCGATGTGGTGAAAAGTATCACGAAAGACGATCGCAACAGACTCTGGCTAGGCCTTGATGAAGCAAAAATCAATACTTTAGACCTTACAAATGGTCAGATACACCAGATTGCGTTGCCTGATCAAAAAAAATATAACATCATCAAACAGCTTGCTTTTGATTCTCTGAATCATGCGATTTATTTTGCTTCGGATTATGGACTGGGCAGAATCAACGATATCTATCAGGACAACCGGCAAATTGACTTCCTGAAAGAAACTAATAATTCCATGTTTGTCATCAAGAGCTTTAGCATTGCTTCCGGAAGGAACCTTGCATTGGCACTATCCTCTGGAGTAGTTATTATTCCTGACCGGGAACGCAGGTTTGAATTTACCTCTTTGTCTTTTAAACAAGGGGAAGATTTCTTTAATAACCGTTCATACCGGGTATTTTATGACCAGGCACAGAATCTCTGGTTCTCCAATGTGAATGGATTATCGCAATTTTCTAATGGAATATTGTCGAACTTTTATGCTAAACAACCGCTTTTAACGAAACGGATCAATGATATTCAGGAGCTTTCGGACCATACGCTGGTTTTGGCAACGGATGGCAATGGCTTGATCTTTATGAGGAATGGCCGTATTTTAAAGGTGATCACTCAGGAAGATGGTCTGGCAGATAACATTTGTAAAAGGCTGTTTGTGAAGAATAATGAGACCTGGGTAGTTACGAACAATGGCATCAACAAGATTAATTTTAAAAATGACAAGGCTACTGTAGAGTCCTTTGGTTTTACCAACTCTTTGCTGACAGATGATGTGAACTGCTTGTTTATAGGCGAAAAGAACGCTTATTTTGCAACCAATAGTGGCTTGGTTTATTTTGACGTTAACCATTCCATCCATAAAAATGAAGCGCCTAAAGTATACGTTACTTCGGTGGTCAACAACAAGAATAAGCTGGGTATGAACCACCCTGATCATATACTGGAACCTGCTGACAACAGCATTACATTCTTTTACAGTGCTATTGATTTCCAGAATAAAAACATTTTATACCGTTACCGACTGAAACCCGACGCCCCCTGGACAGAGACCAGAAGTCGCAGGATTGAATTCTCTACGCTGGAACCCGGCGCTTATGTTTTTGAACTGAGTGCAAAATCTAACAACAGCGACTGGAGTACCCCGGTTACCGTGAGTTTTGTGCTTAAAGCCTATTTCTGGCAGACTACCTGGTTCCTGGTATTGGTGTTCTTAGTGGCAGGTCTTGCTTTTTATAAGCTGGCCGTAGTGGTGACCCGACGTCAGAAAAATAAAGAACAGGAACAGTTACTGTTGAAGAATAAGATCCTCATGCTGGAACAGCGTGCTTTACAAGCCATGATGAACCCTCACTTCGTATTTAATGTGATGAATTCCATTCAGCATTACATCAATACGAAGGATACCAATTCTGCCAATAAGGTGCTCACAGGCTTTGCCAAGCTGATCCGGAAAAACCTGGAGATTTGTACGCGGAGTTTCATTACCCTGGAAGAGGAGTTGGATTACCTGGAGTTATACCTGAGCCTGGAGAAGAAAAGGTTTGGCGATAAGCTGATTTATCAGATCAGGGTGAGTCCAGCGATTGATAAGGAAGAAACCATGATCCCTTCGATGATCCTCCAGCCTTTTATTGAAAATGCGATATGGCATGGTATTATGCCCAAAGAAGAGGGTGGTAAAATAGATATTCTGATTGACCTCAAGGGACCAGACCACCTGATCATTAAAATCATTGATGATGGCATAGGTATTGAAAACTCTTTGAGGGATAAAAAGGGAGAACACCAGAGCAAAGGAATGGACTTAACTAAAGAACGTATCCATTTATTGAATCAGGTGGAAGCAAATCCTATACAGATTAGTGTACAGCAAACAGGTTTGTCTGGGACTTTTGTATCTATTTCTATCCCATTATACACCTAAATTACCGTTTACTCAATTTTAAGTACCACTTACTAAGTATAAATTATTGATAATTAAATTAGCCCTAAACTTGTTATAGATATTAAAAACAAACATAGTTTGTAAAAAGCGTTCTTATAGAATTGATCAAAGATATTTTACCTAACCTAAAACTATATCTCAATTCAGGTTTCATTTGTGTGTTAAAAAATGGTAAAGCCTCAAACTTTACCATTTTTTTTTGCCTTGTTTTTTAGGCGCAATCCCTTCGCCGGGAATAAGCCCACCGTTAATTATCCATAGAAATATTTATTATCCAACCTTTGATTAAGCTGTCTTCTGAAATAGAGTAAACTTTTTAGAATCCGCAATGCGCTGCGGAGTAGATGGATTTGAGATCAGCTTATTGTCTTCGGTATCTTTAGTAATAAAAACTCCTGCGCCAACAATATTGTTCTCCCCGATACACACATCTTCTTTTACAGAGGAGTTGATCCCCAAAAAAGAATTGCTTCCAACAGTCACATTTCCGGCAAGTATATTTCCAGACAACAACACATGATCTTTAATCGTGCAATGGTGACCAATACGTGCCCCAATTAAGATGCAGTTATTACCGATCGATACAAAGGGATGGATCCCACAGCCTTGATCTATGAATACGTTATGACCTACATTTAAATCCGGCCAGACACTGGCCTTTGAGGAGATGTAGTTTGCAAAAGTATATCCGGCTTCCCTTATTTTATGAAAAACAGACGCACGGGCACTATTTCTCCCTATCGCGATATGCATGCAATAATCCTCAGGAGGATATTGCAGCAAGAGCTGATCAAAATTAACTATGGGTAAGTCCATTAGCGTCGTTTGCATGTCGGATATATAAGCATCATCAACGCAAAAAGCGACCACCTCATAAGGACTATCGTTATTAAAAGAATAGCAAATAAGCTCTGCCATTTTTCCAGTTCCATAAATAACTACTTTCATAGGATTATGTTTTTCGTTAGGATTTGTGAAATAAAGATAGGCTAATCCACACACAAAATGTGCATAGCGCACACTATTGAGAAACACCTACTTCACAGATTTACAGATCATTACAAACCAACTCAACCCTTAAAATACGCTAAAAAAGCAGTGCCAATGTCGTATCTGCTTATACTTAATTAATTTGAGCGCTACCTAAGATTCTAATCATGAGCCAAAGATTGTAAACCTGGTTCTCATTTTTTAAGCAAGGTTTTACAATTTTATAAAGGCTGATACGGTTGTTTTCAGTGAATCTCCCGGCCAGCTCCTAACACCTGTAAACACCATTATTCATTGTTTTTTATTTAAACAGTTCGCTAAAGTATTATACTTACCGTCATTTATCAAATAATGAGAAATTACCCGGCATTTATATCCTGATTTCAATATAAATTATACTGAAAAGTAACGCGTTTATAGCGCCTTTTTTTTTCAAAAATACTCTTCGGGTAAAAGTTTTTTACACTAATTTTGATGCACCAAAAAATCAAATAAACACTGCTCTTTATATTTGTAAAGATTTTTTGTAATTTTAACGTATCAATACAAACCTTACTGAATTTATTTTTTTGTAATGAAAACACCAAAAAAACCTACCAGCAAAAGTCCATTAGTTGACCCTGAAACAGACATCGATGAATCAAGTGAAGAAACCGGCAACAAGAAGTCTCATGAAGATGATGAAGACGACTTTGACCTGCCTTTAGACGACCTGGATGGCTTCGAAAATTTCAGTGATGACGATGACGACGATTATTAAAAAACAAAACATACTATTTTTTTAAGCATCCCCCAATAGGGATGCTTTTTATTTTAATTCAGCCCAGCTTACATGCAGATTATACCCGTATCCGATTCAAAGACAAAAAAAGAATTTTTAAATGTGGCCCGCTTTCTTTATAAAGACGACCCGAACTGGATTTGTCCGCTTGATCATGATATCGAACAAATATTTGATGCTAAAAAGAATACCTTCTTTAACCATGGAAAATGTACCCGCTGGATCCTCAAAGATGCTGCAGGTGTGACGATTGGAAGGGTCGCTGCCTTTATCAATGATAAAAAAGCTTATCAATACGACCAGCCTACCGGCGGTATGGGGTTTTTCGAATGTATTGAGGATCAGGCAGCCGCTTATATCTTATTTGATACTGCTAAAATCTGGTTGCAGGAACAGGGTATGGAAGCTATGGATGGACCGATCAATTTTGGGGAAAACGATTCTTTCTGGGGCTTACTCGTAGAGGGCTTTACGCCGCCTTCTTACGGCATGAATTATAACCATACATATTATCATGATTTTTTCAAAAACTATGGATTTGAGACGAGTTATGAGCAAATCACTAATCACCTGAATGTTAGAAAACCCTTCCCTGAGCGTTTTACTAAAATTGCCAACTGGGTAGCCAGTAAGCCAGGTTATACTTTTGAGCATTTCTCTAAGAAGAATTCAGAAAAATACGTCCAGGACCTGATGGAAATATACAATGATGGCTGGCAGGATTTTGAAAAGTTTGTGCCCATTAAAAAAGAGACTTTACTGGAAAGTTTCAAAAAGATGGAAACCATTATGGATGAAAAGCTGATCTGGTTTGCCTATATTAATGGAGAACCCGCATCTTTTGTGGTTATTATCCCTGATGCTAATCAATTGATCAAAAGCTTTAACGGAAAACTGGGTTTAATAGAAAAGTTAATGTTCCTCTACAAACGCTGGGTTGGCGTAAATAGAATGCGTGCGATTGTAATGGGTACAAAGCAGGTGTTTCAGAAACATGGATTGGAATCGGCACTCTTTATTAAACTTAAAGAATATGTATTGCCTCTAAATCAATACGATGAGCTGGAATTGAGCTGGGTAGGCGACTTTAATGATAAGATGCTCTCTTTACATGAAGCAACAGGTGCCACTTTTGGCAAACGACACCTGACGCTACGTAAAATATTTTAAGGGCCTGGGCTTATCTTTCGCGAATCTCTTCATAAAGATCAATTACCTTCTTCTGAAGCTTGATGATCTCTTCTTCTCTCAAAGAAAGTTTTTCTTTGAGCGTATTAATTTCTTCAAAATTAAGGGATTGAGGATTTTCGCCTTCTTTAGAGATGATGTCCATAGTCGATACCTGAAATAGGTTAGCAATTTGCTCTAATCTGGAGATATTAATATCTGTAATACCTGTTTCAATTTTTGAAAAGGCAGGAATTGAAATATTTAGACGTTTAGCCACTTCCCCTTGGCTCCAGCCATTCTTCTGGCGTAATTGTCTAATGTTTTTTCCAATGATATTCATGTGATAAATTTAGGTGTATTATTCTAGTTTGTACTTTATGTTAATTGGTAGTCAACTCACGTGCCAATTTCACCAAATCCAAACCACCAAAATTCCCGGAGCTCATTAATAATAAATTTGTGCGATTAAAATTGATACTCAATAAGTAATCATTTAATTCGTCCGAATTATTAAAAAACTGTAATTCATTACATTTAAACGCATTTTGCACATCTAATTTGCTAAACGGCTTAATCTTTTTATGTGTAAAAGTAGCTTCATCAATGTATACAATTGAAAGGTCGGCTTGTTTCATTGTATCTGCATATTGTGCTAAAAATTCTTTGTTCAAACTGCTAAATGTATGTAACTCTATACACGCAACCAATTTCCTTTCCGTAAACTGAGTTTTCACAGCCTCTATTGTTGCCTTCAGTTTAGATGGGGAGTGTGCAAAGTCCTTATACACGTTGGTATGGTCTTTTTTGAGCAACACTTCCAGTCTTTTTGCGGCTCCTGTAAAGGAAGAAATCGCGGTATTAAACTGTTTATTTGTTAAACCTAAAGCTTCACAAACCAGGCGGGCAGCATTGAGGTTCATTAGGTTATGATTTCCAAAGACATTTAAAACCGTACGATCAGGTAAAAGATAAGTTACACCTTCTTTTACCTCATGCGGAGGAATGCCGTATCCTGTTTTCTGTACATTAGCCGTAGATCTGTCCACCAATTGATTTAAGTCGTCATCAGCTGTACAATAAATCAATTTTCCTTCCGGTTGAATGGTGTCTATAAAAAGTTCAAACTGACGGGTATAATCTTCGAAAGTCGGGAAAACATTGATATGGTCCCAGGCAATTCCGCTAATTACCGCAATATTCGCTTTATATAAATGAAATTTTGGTCGCCTATCTATCGGGGATGCCAGATATTCATCACCCTCAATAATGATCACCGGGGCTTCTTCCGTAATTTTCACCATAGTATCAAATCCGGCCAATTGAGCACCTACCAGGTAATCAAAATCACGGTTGTAATAATTCAATACATGAAGGATCATGGAGGTAATGGTGGTTTTTCCGTGACTGCCACCAATCACTACCCGAAGTTTATCTTTGGTTTGCTCATAGATATATTCCGGGTAAGAATAGATTTTAAGGCCCAGTTCCTGTGCTTTTAATAGCTCAGGGTTGTCCAGCAGCGCATGCATCCCTAAAATTACGGCGTCCAGATCCGGTGTAATCCGACTCGCATCCCAACCCATTTGCTCCGGCAAAATGTCATGTCGGGCCAGGCGGCTTGCAGAGGGTTCAAAAATAAGATCATCAGAACCAGTTACCTGATAGCCTTTTTTATGTAAGGCAATGGCCAGGTTGTGCATGGCACTACCGCCAATAGCTATAAAATGTATGCGCATATGTCAATGATAAAATAAGGTACGAAAAATACCGCCGAAGCGGTATTGGTCTTTAGTCTTTTTTAAACTGGGCAGCAACCCATTCTCCTATTTTCTTATGATCTACATACCTGATCTGCAAAGCTTCACAGGCTGTTTTAATCATATCCAGATCAGGAGTTTCATAGAATCCGCTGAAGAAGATCGTTCCTCCCGGGGCCAGAACTTTGGCGTAGGTAGGAATTTGATCCAGCAGGATGTTTCTATTGATATTTGCCAGAATGATGTCAAAAGTTTGTTGAGGAATGGTTTCTTTACCACCGCAGGCGGCAGTTAAGTTGGTAATGCCATTCAGTTCCGAGTTTTCTAAGGTACTCAGGTAACACACATCATCATTGTCTATCGCAACCAGTGATGCCGCGCCTTTTTTAGCCGCTAAGATGGCAAGAATACCTGTTCCGCAGCCCATATCAAGGATAGTTTTTCCCTGAACGTCTGTAGAAAGGATGTATTGCATCATCATGGTGGTAGTTTGATGGTGGCCGGTACCAAAAGCCATCTTAGGATCAATCACAATCTCATATTGATATTGTGGTTGCGACTGATGGAATGTCGCCCTTACATAGCACTGCTCGTCGATAATAAGAGGTTCGAAATTCTTCTCCCACTCCTCATTCCAGTTTTCCGCAGCAATCTCTGTAACGGCGTATGTAATTTCCAGTTCCTCTTTATACCTTTCCAGCACTTCGGTTAGATTTTCTAACGCGTAGCTGTCCAGGTCAATAAATGCGTCAAAGCCATTTTCGGTATCTTCAAATGTATTAAAGCCAATCTCCGCCAAATCACTGATCAGCAAATCCTGCTGATATTCCTCTATCGCTGTAAAGCTGAATGTTACCTTGATGTATTGCATTATGAATTGAAAGTTTTAACGATGTCAGTAAAGTCTCTTGATTTCAAAGAAGCACCACCAATTAGTCCACCGTCAATATCCGGTTGAGCGAATAATTCTGCCGCATTTTTTGGGTTACAGCTACCACCGTAAAGGATACTTGTACCTTCTGCGATATCAACACCATATTTAGTAGTAATTTCTGCGCGGATGAAAGCATGAACTTCCTGTGCTTGTTCAGAAGAAGCAGTTAAGCCTGTTCCAATTGCCCAAACGGGTTCGTAAGCGATTACGATTTTAGAGAAATCAGCAGCATCTAAACCAAAAACACCATTTACCAACTGTGATTTTAACACGTCAAAATAACTTCCGTTATTTCTTTCATCTAAAGTTTCACCGATACAGAAAAGTGGAGTAAGGTTGTTTTGTAGCGCAATTACTGTTTTTTGAGCCAATAACTCATCTGATTCTGCGAAATACTGACGTCTTTCAGAGTGTCCGATGATCACATATTCGCAACCTACAGATTTGATCATCTTTGCAGAAATCTCTCCTGTATAAGCGCCGCTTTCATTTTGGTGACAGTTTTGAGCACCAACTTTAACGGTTTCACCACCTAATTGTGCCAAACTGTTTAAATGAATGAATGGAGAGCAGATGATGGCGATTTGGTCACCTTTCTTCTCATCTCTTACCATATTTACGATTTCTGAGAATAAAGATATCCCTTCGGCATAGTCTAAATTCATTTTCCAATTTCCGGCAACGATTTTTTTTCTGATCATATTTTTATTGTTTTAGCGCCATGAAGCTAAGATAAAGGCTTCAATTCTACTGTTTTTTTAATGATTATTAACTTCTGTATGACTTAGTCAATTCAAACACAGCGGTTAATATATTTCTTTCTACCTCATCAAAAGGTAGGTTTCTACGCTTAAAAACCTGTTCTGCGGTTTCAAACATTTTGTAGAGGCGATAAGTTTCAAAGCCCTGAGCACCACCCCATGAAAAATCGGGGAGGAATGTTTTAGGGAATCCAGCGCCAAAAACATTGGCCCCTACCCCAACTACAGATCCGGTATTGAACATGGTATTGATTCCGCATTTTGCATGATCAGCCATGATCATCCCACAAAACAGCATCCCGGTTTCCCGAAGACCTTCCATCGTATAGTCCCAGATTTTCACATCCGCATAGTTATTTTTAAGGTTAGAGTTATTACTGTCTGCCCCGATATTACACCATTGTCCCATCACGGAATTACCAAGATAACCTTCATGACCTTTAGAGGAATAGCCCCAGATCACCGCATTATTGATTTCACCACCAACCCTGCTAAAAGGGCCTATTGTAGTCTGTCCGTAGATTTTAGCCCCCATCTTGACTTGCGAATCATGACAAAGTGCAAAGGATCCACGGATGTGTGCACCTTCCCAGATCTGGCTGTTTTTACCAATATAAACCGGTCCGGTTAAGCTGTTCAGCGTGGCACATTCGGCCCCGCCGCCTTCTTCAACAAAGACCTGCTCTCCAAGTATAACGTTGGTACTGCTCAATATTGTGGAAGAACGACCTTTTGTCAATAAACTAAAGTCTTTTCTCAGCTCTCCATCGTTGTTTTTAAAAATATCTTCCGGGTGGAGGATTCTGATCAGCGCTGCTTCATAAGCCACCGGCTTTAATTCAGCTGCATACTCAGGAATCACACCTGCGCCTGAGGCACGGTAAGCAATCAATAAGTCCTGTTGTTTCAAAGCTTCCCCATCACGTAAACGGTCTATCGCTTCCAGCAGGCCTTCGTCCGGACATACCGATCCATTGATGGATAAGTTCGCAGTTGGCTGTGCAGGGAATTTAACAGAAAGATAAGGGATGGTATGGAAACCGGCTGTAGCATTTAAATGCCGCTCCCATTTTTGAGCTATGGTAAGAATACCAACACGGAGGTCGGCAACCGGTCTTGTGAAAGATAGCGGACGTAAGGATGCCCAGGCATTATCATCAAATAAATTGATTGTCATAAGCAACAAAAATAAAAAAAGTCCCGAAGCAATAGCACCGGGACTTTAAAATAATTACTTTTTTGGTAGAATTACTTCTTAGCGTAACGAGTTTTAAATTTGTCGATACGACCAGCTGTATCTACTAATTTCATTTTACCAGTATAGAAAGGGTGTGAAGTATGAGAAATCTCTAATTTGTATAGAGGATATTCGTTACCATCTTCCCATGTAACAGACTCTTTAGTATCTACACAAGATTTGGTTAAGAAAGAGTACTCATTTGACATATCTTTAAATACTACAAATCTATAGTTTGATGGATGCAGATCTTTTTTCATGATGCTTTTATATTATTATTTCCTTATTTCTCGCTTATTTTTAAGGTTGCAAATATCCTAAAATTATTTTTCATTAGCAAGGAAGTCTTGAAAAATTATCTACTATACTTTTTTCTAGTCTCAATTTTCTCTTTTTGCCGCTCCAAATAGGCTTCAGCAATGACTTCAGCTGAAGGGAGTTCCGAATTATTGATCAAAAGGCTTTTCAATTTCTCTTCATCTACGTCGGCACGGTACAAAATGTTCATCATTTTGGAGATGTCATTGTCGAGCAAATACGCAAAAGCCTGCACCAATCGTTCTTTAATCTCTGCTTCTGACCAGATTTCTTCAACTTCAAAATCTTTACTCACTATAGTATTTAATGCTTTCAAATCTTCCATTAGACTTTGATCTCCTGACACAATTCTACCAATACACCATTCGTCCCTTTTGGATGAACAAAACAAACCAGTTTATGGTCGGCACCTAACTTAGGTTGCTCATTCAGCAAGACAAAACCTTCGCTTTTTAAACGCTCCATCTCCGCCAGAATATCTTCTACCTCAAAAGCGATGTGGTGAATACCTTCTCCTTTTTTCTCCAGGAACTTTGCAATCGGGCTGTCTTCTCTGCTGGCAGACAACAATTCAATTTTATTAACTCCGGTTTGAAAAAACGCGGTATGTACCCCTTCAGAAACTACCTCTTCCTTTTTATAGCAGGCGGTGTTCAATAATTTCTCATAAAGACCACAGGATAAATCCAGGTCTTTTACAGCGATACCGATGTGTTCAATTTTCCTCATATCTGGTTAAACGGTTAGAAAAATGTAAAAATGCGGGTTTTACCTATACCGTCATAGCTATTATTTATAATTGTTGGCATTCTTTTTTCGTACATTTGTCTATTATTAAGAATAATTACATACGATGGAACTTCCTATTTACTTAGATAACAATGCAACTACTCCCCTTGACCCAAGGGTATTAGAAGCGATGCTACCATATTTCACCAACAAATTTGGTAATGCTGCCAGCCGTAACCATGCTTTTGGATGGGTGGCAGAAGAAGGTGTTGACTACGCTCGTGAACAAGTGGCGAAACTAATTGGCTGTATTGATAAAGAAATTATCTTTACCTCAGGTGCTACAGAAGCAGACAATTTAGGTATCAAAGGAGTTTATGAAATGTATCAGGACAAGGGTAATCATATCATTACCGCAACTACTGAGCACAAAGCAGTATTAGATGCTTGTAAACATTTGGAGAAATTAGGTGCTAAAGTAACTTACCTGCAAGTGAAAGAAGATGGTTTAATCGATCTTCAGGAGCTTGAAGCTGCTATGACTGAACAAACTATCTTAGTTACGATCATGTATGGTAACAATGAGATCGGTGTAATTCAGCCAATCAAAGAAATTTCTGCTATTGCACATAAACATGGTGCATTGTTCATGACGGATGCAACACAAGCTGTAGGAAAGATTCCTGTAGATGTAAATGCTGATGGTATTGACTTAATGGCATTTTCAGCGCATAAAATGTACGGCCCTAAAGGTGTTGGTGCATTATATGTACGCCGTAAAAACCCAAGGGTTAAAGTAACCGCACAGATCGATGGTGGTGGTCATGAGCGCGGTATGCGTTCAGGAACATTAAATGTACCTGGTATCGTTGGTTTGGGTAAAGCATGTGAACTTTGCCGTTTGGAAATGGATGAAGAAGCAAAACGTTTATCTGCACTAAGAGATAAATTAGAAGGCGCTTTATCTCAAATGGAAGAAAGTTACATCAATGGTAACACAGAACACCGTTTGCCACATGTTGCCAATATCTCCTTTAAATATGTAGAGGGTGAAGGCTTAATGATGTCGATGAAAGACCTTGCTGTATCTTCAGGATCTGCTTGTACTTCCGCTTCATTAGAACCTTCTTATGTATTGAAAAGCTTAGGTCTTTCTGATGATTTAGCACACTCTTCTATCCGTTTCGGATTGGGTCGTTTCACGACTGAAGAAGAGATTGATTTCGCTATTGAGCACACTAAAGCAGCAGTTAATCACTTAAGAGAACTTTCACCACTATGGGAAATGTTTAAAGAAGGAATTGACTTAAGCAAAATTGAATGGGCAGAGCACTAAGCTCCCGTCCTTAACAAACAATATTTAAATACAATCCCCGGAAACGGAGATTTGGAGGAAAACAAAATGGCATACTCAGAAAAAGTAATGGAACATTATACCAACCCTAGAAATGTTGGTACTTTAAATAAAGATAGCAAGAATGTAGGTACAGGATTAGTTGGCGCACCTGAGTGCGGTGACGTAATGCGTCTACAAATTGAAGTAGATGATAACAATGTGATCACAGATGCGAAATTCAAAACTTTCGGTTGTGGATCAGCAATTGCTTCTTCTTCTTTAGCTACTGAATGGTTAAAAGGAAAAACTGTAGATGAGGCTTTGACCATCGACAATATGGACATCGTGGAAGAATTGGCTTTACCGCCGGTTAAAATTCACTGTTCAGTATTGGCTGAAGATGCGATCAAATCTGCAATCAACGATTACCGCGTTAAAAACGGTATGGAGCCAATTGCAATGCCTAAATCTCATCACTAATTTCAATCTTAGTTTAGCTGTTTTACAAGGCTAAACTTTAATTTTTAAAACGATGATTACGATAACCGATAAAGCAAAAAGCAAAATTGATCACCTGATGCAAGATGCGCAGATGGATGATACTTATTTTTTGCGCGTCTCTGTTAAAGGCGGAGGTTGCTCTGGTTTATCATACAATTTAGATTTTGATAACGAAGAGAAAACCGGAGACCAGTTTTTCGAAGATAGAGGTATCAGGATTGCATTAGATATGAAATCCTTTCTTTATCTTGCCGGTACTGAGCTTGACTTTTCAGATGGTTTAAACGGAAAAGGATTCAATTTCCATAACCCTAACGCAAGTCGTTCTTGTGGTTGTGGCGAGAGTTTCTCTGTTTAACTAATACACCTTATTGATTTAAAAGGGCACATCAGTGCCCTTTTTTCATGTAACTGATTTTTTCTTTCCAAAGAAAAGTTTATCATTGTTCCTCCAATCAAACAAAATATTATAACATGGTATCATTTAATGAGTTTTCTACCGTTCCCAGTCTCTTGAGAAACGTAGTAGAAAACATCCATAAACCAACAGAGACTTTTCTCATTCATAAGAAGAATGCCGACTGGGAAGAAATCTCTTTTGAAACCACACTGCAACGTGCAGATTCGGTAGCTTCATTTTTCCTCGATAAGGGAATTGTAAAAGGTGACCGTATGGGATTAATGATCGAGAACTCTCCTGATTATGTTTACTATGACCAGGGAATCCAACAGATTGGCGCCATTAACGTTTCTATCTACCCTACGCTCTCCGAACAGGAAGTCACTTATATCATCAATGATTCGGGAATCAGAGCAATTCTGATCGGTAATCCTTTTCTATTTAAAAAAATAACCAAAATTGCGGAGAACTGCAGAAATCTGGAATACATCATTCCCGTTTTCGCAGATTATCAAAAGATAGCTTTACCGGAAGGCATGAAAGCGGAAGTCATTCCTTTTTCTACTTTACTGGAAACTATGGTAAGCGAAAAAAGACGCGCAGAAATTACACGCATTCGCGAAGCTTTGCGTCCTTCAGATATTTCCTCCCTGATTTATACGTCTGGTACTACGGGTACGCCGAAAGGTGTCGTCTTATCGCACAACAACTTTGTACAAAACGTTAAAGTCTGTTTGCAACAAATCCCGATCATCGACGAAACAGAAACATTTTTATCTTTCCTGCCTTTATCTCACGTATTTGAACGTACCGCAACTTATCATGTTTGCTGTGCCCAGGGTTGTAAAATTGCTTATGCGCAAAGTCTCGAACTGCTGGCAAAAAACATGGCAGAGATCAAACCAACAGTGATGAGCTGTGTGCCGCGTTTACTGGAAAGAATCCATGATAAAGCTATCAAAAGCGGTACAGCGGGTGGTGGATTAAAATCAAAAATTTTCCTTTGGGCCTTAGATATCGGTCAGGAATACCGCAACGTTAAAGAAGCGGGTAAACAACCAGGTTTGATCTTATCCGCCAAAAAAGCGCTTGCAGAGAAGCTGGTATTCAGTAAAATTAAAGAAAAAACTGGTGGTCGTTTAAAATTCATGTTATCCGGTGGTGCAGCATTGCCTAAAAATGTGGGTGAATTTTTCGGGAATCTAGGTATCAAAGTACTGGAAGGTTTTGGCCTGACAGAAACTTCTCCGGTAATGGCGGTGACAGAATATGACCGACAAGTATATGGTACGGTTGGTCGTGTGATCCCGGGTATTGAAATCGGAATTCAAAACGTAGAAACCAAAGAAATCATCAATATTCAAACCCATGAAACCTTTCAGGAGGATTTTGAATGTGAAGAAGGCGAAATTATTGTCCGCGGGCATTGCGTAATGCAAGGCTATTTTAATAAACCTGCTGAAACAGCAGAAGCAATAGATAAAAACAACTGGTTCCATACCGGTGATATTGGCCGCTTCTATAAAGGAAACCTCCAAATCACAGATCGTTTAAAAAATATGATTGTCAATGCTTATGGTAAAAACGTATACCCTACTCCGGTAGAAAATATTTACCTGAAAAGCCCAAAAATTGATCAGTTGTTCCTGATTGGTGATAAAAGAGAATATTTAACTGCCATCATTATCCCAAACAAAGAAACTTTACAGGAAGAATTTAAGTTATCGGAAGCGTTTTTCCAACAGCCACAACTATTTATTGAAGATAAAGAGATTGTAGACTGGATGGCTAAAGACATCAAAAAACTTTCTAATGAACTGGCCAAGTTTGAGCGCATCAAAAATTTCAAGATCAAAAGAAACCCTTTTACGATTGAAGACGGAGAGCTTACGCCAACCATGAAGGCGAAAAGAAAAGTTATCGAAAACAAGTATGCCGCCAACATCGACGAGATGTATGCAGAAGAAGTAGAGGTTGATTAAGCCCCTATTTCTCATTTATTCTTTGCTATAAATAGCATATATATAATATTTATAGCACAGAAACATATAAAAACATCACAAAACACTATTTTTGTGAGATCACAGGAATCTGTGATTATAATCAGCAATAAAATAAACCTTTTCCGGCATAACGCCGGACAGATCACAAATATGAGTACAGGACTATCAGAACAAGAGTTGTTGCGTAGAAATTCGCTAAACCAACTTCGTGAATTAGGGATCGATCCCTACCCTGCTGAAGCATTTGAAATCAATGCCCATGCAGCAGATATTTTAGCTAACTACGAAAGAGATAAGACTGCATATAAGAACATCAGCATTGCAGGCCGTATCATGACCCGCAGAATTATGGGGAGTGCTGCCTTCGTAGAATTGCAGGATTCGACAGGAAGAATACAAGTTTACTTAAAAAGAGACGAGCTATGCCCTGACGAGGACAAAGCCTTATACAACACCGTATTTAAGAAGTTATTGGATCTGGGAGACTTTATAGGCGTAAAAGGCTATGTATTCACTACCCAGACCGGAGAAATTTCTGTTCACGTTACGGAATTCAAATTGTTATCAAAATCCCTAAAGCCTTTACCAGTGGTAAAACGCGATGAGGAAGGAAATATTTACGATGGTTTTACTGATCCGGAATTGCGCTATAGACAGCGTTATGTGGATCTTACGGTAAACCCTGGATACAAACAGATTTTCATCAACCGTTCAAAAGTCATCAATACGATGAGAAATTACTTTGATGAACAAGGTTGGATGGAAGTAGAAACTCCGATTCTTCAGCCTATCCATGGTGGTGCAGCGGCACGTCCGTTTGCAACACACCACAATACATTGGATATGCCATTATACCTACGTATCGCCAACGAACTTTACCTGAAAAGGCTAATCGTAGCTGGTTTTGACGGTGTTTATGAGTTCGGTAAAATGTTCAGAAATGAAGGTATGGACCGTACACACAATCCGGAATATACCGCGATGGAAATCTATGTAGCTTACAAAGACTACATCTGGATGATGGGCATGCTAGAAGAATGTCTGGAAAAAATCACGGTAACGATTCATGGAAAATCAGAAATTGAAGTTGGTAAACATAAAATCAATTTCGCAGGTCCTTATGAAAAACTTACCATGTACGAATCTATCCAGAAATATACTGATATCGATGTATCAGCGATGACGGAAGATGAGATCAGAGAAGTTTGCAAAAGCCTGAATATTGAAGTAGATAGCTCTATGGGTAGAGGAAAACTGATTGATGAGTTGTTTAGCGAGAAAGTTGAAGCCAACCTGATCCAACCTACTTACATCACGGATTATCCGTTAGAAATGACTCCTCTGGCTAAAAAGCACAGAAGTAAAGAAGGCTTGGTAGAAAGATTTGAACTGTTTGTAAACGGTAAAGAAATTGGTAACGCTTACTCGGAGCTGAATGATCCTATCGATCAGAAAGAGCGTTTAATTGAGCAATTGAAACTATCTGAAAGAGGTGATGATGAAGCGATGGCCATGGATGAAGATTTCCTTCGTGCATTGGAATATGGTATGCCTCCAACCTCTGGTTTAGGTATCGGTATTGACAGGTTAGTGATGTTAATGACCAACCAGTCTACTATTCAGGAAGTTTTATTCTTCCCTCAGATGAGACCGGAGAAAAAAGCAAAAGTAACTACTGATGAAGATTTCATTAATGCAGGTATCCCGGCAGAATGGGTTCCGGTAATCAGAAAGATGAACATCAATACCATTGAAGAATTAAAAGCAGCCAACCCGAATAAGGTTTTTAACGACTTAGGAGGAATGCGCAAGAAACTGAAGCTGGAATTAACGATGCCTTCAAAAGAGGACGTAGAAGCCTGGTTTGCTTAACAAACTGATAACATAAACTTAAAGGCCTGCTACATTAAATGTAACAGGCCTTTTTTAATTTAGAGCATATTTAAAACACAGAAAATATGTATAGCTCAAGTTTAGAAATCACAGAAAACGAATACTGCATTAAGCTCAACAAAGAAGAGTTCGACCTGACTTTAATCCGTCAGCTGATTAAAAGAATCCAGTCGGAGCAATTGTTCTTCAGCAAAAAGAAAGAAGAACAAGAAGGCGATATCATCAGCAGATCAAATGAACGCAATTATGAAAACTTTGACAGATTGAGTGAAAAATAAAAAGCCACATTCTCATGTGGCTTTTTATTCAATTCTTAAATATTCCTATTTGTATCTTACTTGTTGTTGTCTGTCCATCATTCCCATTTGATCTTTCATCTGTTTGATCTGGTCAGCAAGTAATTTATTCTTATCGGCTTTCTTCGCTTCCGTTAGGTACATCTGCGCTTCTCTTTTATTTCTCTTTCCCATTGCAATTCCCGCAAGGCTTAACTTAGCCAATGCGATGTTGTGGTCCATGGTCATTCCCAATGCAAGTGCTTTCTTGAAGTATTTCTCAGAAGCCATTGGTGTTTTTCTGGATTCAATTAAACCGATCAACAAGTTGTAATAACCATGTTGTGCTCTAATCAATTGTTTCTCATAATCAGTAATTCTTCTTAAGAAAACTTCCGATTTAGGCATGTTGTCTTTTCTTAAATACCATTGAGCAAGTAACATATTCTCATTGAAGAAGTAAGTTACCCCGATTAAAAGACTGATGAAAAACGCTAAAATTCCCCATCCCCATAAACCGAAAACCATCAGGGCGATGGCCCCTCCTAACACTGCGAAACCTATAATAAGGCGAACTATATTTGGCATATTCCTTTTAAATTATTTTTTGCAAATATCGTGTTTATATCACAAAAAGCAGATTTAATTTATAAATTCAACAAAAGAAAAGGATAATTATCCCTATCAACCTAAGAAACCAAGCCAAATCTGTGATGAAAAAGTTAATTACCTTTACGCTATTATTATTTGCCATGACAGCCAGTTCACAAGAAATCAACAAGAAAACCAAAGACGATACCGGGAAGGTCACCGGATTGATCAACATCTGCAGCAGGGCTGGTTTACAAGCCTTATCAGATACACAGCATAAGTATGACATAGAATATCCGGCCTATCAACCAGATCAGCCTACATTGGCCGCCCTCCAGCCTTTAATGAAGGATAAGAAAATCACAATTGTGATGGGAACCTGGTGTGGTGACAGTCAGTTACAGGTCCCTCATTTTTACAAAATGCTGGATGCCTTAAACTTTAAAGAATCAGATATCACCTTGATTTGTGTAGACCACAGTAAAAAAGCCGAAAACGGGCTGATAGACGGAATGAATATTTCCCATGTCCCTACTTTCATCGTAACTGAAAACGGAAAGGAGCTGGGCCGCATTACAGAAACACCAATAGTAACGCTTGAAAAAGATATGTTAAGTATCTTCGCGAAAAAATAAAATATGTTTGTTGATATAGATATGCCGCTGAATTTAGATAAAAGCTGGCTAACCCATTTGGAGCCGGAGTTTGACGAAGCCTACATGAAAGCTTTAAAAACATTTTTACTGGAAGAAAAGCAACAGGGACACGAAATCTATCCCAAAAGCACAGATGTATTTAATGCCTTAGACCATACGCCATTCGATAAAGTGAAGGTGGTGATTTTAGGACAGGATCCCTATCATGGCCCGGGGCAGGCACATGGCTTATCCTTTTCCGTGCAAAAGGGAGTAACCGTTCCCCCATCATTAAAGAACATCTATAAAGAACTCAGCACAGATATTGAAGGTTTTAAGACACCTGATCATGGAAACCTGACCCAATGGGCAGACCAGGGAGTACTTTTACTGAACGCCACCTTAACTGTGAGGGCAAGAACACCAGGTTCTCACCAGAAAAAAGGCTGGGAAATGTTTACCGACAAGATCATCACGGAATTATCCGAAAAAAGAACCGGATTAGTTTTCATACTCTGGGGCGCCTATGCTCAAAAGAAAATCGTTTTGATAGATACGAGTAAGCACACCGTGATTATTGCGCCACACCCCTCTCCTTTCTCTGCATACACTGGTTTTTTTGGCAGTCAGCCCTTTTCAAAAACCAATGCCCAATTGATAAAACAAGGAGAACGTCCAATCGACTGGCAAATCAGCTAAAAAACAAAAGGGGCAATTCAACCTACATTGAATAACCCCTTTTGATCCAAAAACAGGATCCCCCCTGTTTTTCCTAATTGAATTAGGTGGAAGAAACAATTTTAGTACTCCAAAGGAACAATAGGTTCTTTCTTTGTCGTAGACATAATCATCATCGTTTGAAAAGTTTTCACCACGGAGATCTTACTGATCTTATCCATGATCAAACGTTCATAAGCTTTGATATCGTTCACGTAAACCTTTAACAAAAAATCTGCCTGTCCGGTTACATGGTGACATTCTGTAATTTCTTTGATTTGGTTCACCTCATCAAGGAAAATCTGAATGGTATTGTTCTTATGAAAATCTAATTGAACCTGGATAAAGGTTTTGATTCCTAACCCTAGTTTTTCTTCATCCACTAAGGCATGATAACTTTTTATGAAACCCGACATTTCCAGTTTACGTACCCTTTCTAAGGTTGGTGCCGGAGAAAGTCCGATTTCCTGGGATAAAAGAAGATTGGTAATCCTACCGTTCTCTTGTAGTAGTTTCAGTATTTTAAAGTCTGTTTTATCTAGTTCTGCTGCCATCTGTGTTTAAAATATAGTCAAAGGTAGGCTATCAACACCAAAAACACCAAATTTTATTCTAAAAATCGTACAAATAATTGCAGTTTATTTCTCTTTAATTTTTTAGATTTGTCTAAACATTTAGTTAGACAAATAAAAATGCAATCATTCACTGAAGAGAACTACCTGAAAATCATCTACCATTTATCGGAGAACAATGAGGGGGCTGTACAAACCAATGCGATTGCTGAAAAAATGCAAACCAAAGCTGCTTCCGTAACTGATATGCTCAGGAAGCTTTCGGAGAAGGAACTGATCGATTACAAAAAGTACCAGGGTGCACGTTTGACCGCTCGTGGCAGACAAACAGCGATCAATGTAATCAGAAAGCACCGGCTTTGGGAAGTATTTCTGGTGGAAAAACTAAATTTTAAATGGGATGAAGTTCATGACATTGCAGAAGAACTGGAACACATCAATTCTCCGGAACTAGTAGAACGTCTGGATGAATTTCTGGCTTTCCCAAAAAATGATCCGCATGGGGATCCGATTCCTGACAAAAACGGGAATTTTGATTTCGTACCATTTATAAAACTCAGTAAGCTTAAAAAAGACAACCAGGGATTGATTATGGGCGTGAGTGAACATTCCTCCGCTTTTTTGAAACACCTGGAAAAACTAGGACTTACTTTAGGAAAATCATTAACCCTGAGTACCATAAATGATTTTGATGGCTCAGTAGAAATTATAGTAGAAAATAAAAAGATCAGTGTAACCCGGGAAATAGCCAAGCACATACTCATCAGGATTTAACATGAAGCATTCCGAATCTCTAAGCGAAGTAAATCAAAGTGTAGACACCAGCAAGCGTAAAGGCTGGCGTCGTATTTTATCATTCATTGGCCCTGCTTATTTGGTGAGTGTCGGTTATATGGATCCGGGAAACTGGGCCACAGATATTGCCGGGGGTAGTAAATTCGGATACCAGCTGATCTGGATTCTGTTAATGTCTAACCTGATAGCCTTGTTGCTACAGTCTTTAAGTGCCCGGTTAGGTATCGTCAGGGGCCTGGATTTAGCCCAGGCATCCAGGAATGCCTATCCCAAATGGATTAACATTCCTTTATTCGGTCTTGCTCAAACGGCCATTATCGCCTGCGATCTGGCGGAAATCATTGGTATGGCCATTGGTTTACAACTTTTATTCGGATTGCCCTTAATATGGGGAATCAGTGTAACCATATTTGATACCGTACTATTATTATTTCTGCTCAATAAAGGCATGCGTAAAATGGAAGCTTTTATCGTTTCCATGGTATTTATTGTCGGCCTTTCCTTCCTCGTGGAAATGTTTATCGTAGAACCGAACTTAAAAGAAATCGTAAAAGGATTTGAACCTTCCATGCTATCAGGAGACGCTTTATACATAGCGATCGGTATCATTGGGGCAACGGTAATGCCACATAATCTATACCTTCATTCCTCTTTGGTGCAGACCAGAAAGTTTGAGCGGGATGAGAAAGGCATCAAAGAAGCCATTAAATTCAACTTCATTGATACTGCGGTCGCCTTAAACCTGGCGTTTTTTGTCAACGCAGCCATACTGATTCTTGCAGCAGCGGCCTTTTATAAAAACGGCTTACATGAGGTTGCGGAGATTCAGGACGCACATAGGCTCTTGCAAAACATCTTCGGAGATGTGGCCCCGGCCCTATTTGCCATCGCTTTAATTGCTGCCGGACAAAGTTCAACGGTTACCGGTACCCTTGCCGGACAAATCGTAATGGAGGGCCATTTAAAGCTAAGAATCCAACCTTGGTTACGCCGTTTAATCACTCGTTTACTCGCGATTATCCCGGCTTTCTTTACCATTTTAATTCTTGGAGATGATGCGCTGGGCGGTTTACTGATCCTGAGTCAGGTGGTCCTGAGTTTACAACTCGGTTTTGCAGTCATCCCACTGATTCACTTCACTTCTGATAAAAAAACGATGAAAGGCTTTGCCATCAAACCATGGGTGAAAGCCCTGGCATGGATCAGTTCTATTGTCATTGTAGCATTAAATGTGAAACTGGTTATGGAAGAAATTGGCACCTGGACCAGCAATAGCCACAGTTGGTATTTATATGTATTGGTGATTCCTGCAGCCATTTTGATTGGCTTATTGTTATTATATGTTTTCATTTATCCGCTATTGAGCAAAGCCAAAGAAGGGCAACACAATGCGCCACATGGCGAAGCTCTGGATATAGAAGAAGTTCAAAAAATCAAATATGCACATATCGGCATTACCGTTGACTTTTCTAAAAATGATAGAAATACCATTCGTCATGCCCTCACTCAAGGTGGAAAACAGGCACACTACTACCTGATTCATGTAGTAGAAACTGCTGTTGCACGATACCATGGCGAAGCGGCCTTAGATGCAGAAACCTTAAGCGATGCGGAAAACCTGGAGAAATACCGTGCAAATCTAAAAGAGCTGGGGTATAAATCTACCGCGCACATAGGCTATGGAGGTACCGTAGCGGCAATTGTGGAAATCAGTAAACAAAACAATCTGGAGTTATTAGTGATGGGTGCGCATGGCCACCAAGGCTTAAAAGACCTGATTTTGGGAACCACAGTCAACTCAGTAAGACATAAAGTAACTATTCCGGTATTAATTGTCCGATAAAATTCAGAAATCCCTATTTCTTTCGGATATTAGCGGTATTCTTATAAAATCCGGCATAGAATATATCTATGCCGGATTTGTAAAAATTAAGACCAATGAAGAACGACATCCAGATTAAAAATAAAAGAGCTTACTTCGATTACCATATTGTAGAGGAATTCAATGCCGGATTAGCCCTGTTGGGTACCGAAATTAAAGCCATCAGACAAGGTAAAGCAAATATGTCCGATGCCTTCTGCATGTTCATAGGAGATGTTCTTTACGTTAGAAACTTACATATTTCCGAATATAGCCACAGCTCTTTCCACCATCATGACATTAAGCGCGACAGGGTATTGCTACTTCATAAGAAAGAACTTAAAAAGCTAAAGTTCAGAAGTGAGGAAAAAGGCTATACCATCGTTCCTTTGAGGATTTACACGAACGACAGAGGTTATGCAAAGATCCAGATTGCTTTGGCTCAGGGTAAGAAAGAATTCGACAAAAGAGATAGCATCAAAGACAGAGAATCCAAAAGAGAAATGGATCGTGCAATGAAAGAATAAGGAACCTGGTTTATTAATTTACCAGGCCTGATCTCCCACTAAGGGCACAAAACGGAAGGTATCCAGCTCAATCCTATCGTAATCTGTTTCGCTTGCGCGGATTACGGTCACCATTTTCTGGCTATGCTCATCGCCTACAGGAATGACAAGAATACCACCGATTTTCAGTTGTTTCAATAGAATTTCAGGGACAAATGGTGCACCGGCAGTCACAATAATCTTATCATAAGGAGCATGTTCAGCGATGCCTTTAGAGCCATCGCCAAAGAAGAAATGCGCATTATACCCCATTCCAGGCAAAACACGAATGGTATGGCGGTAAATGCTTTCCTGGCGTTCAATGGTATATACATTGGCGCCCAACTCCATTAATACACAAGTCTGATAACCAGAACCTGTACCGATTTCCAATACCTGATCCCCTTTTTTGATATGAAGCAATTCGCTTTGATAAGCTACCGTATAAGGTTGTGAAATGGTTTGACCATCGCCAATTGGAAAGGCGATATCTTTATAAGCCTGAGCCCAGAAAGTTTCATCGAAGAAAAAATGACGTGGTACTTTCCCAATGGCTTCCAGCACCTTTTTATCAGTGATACCTCTACCCTCAAGATGAGTAACCAATCTTTTTCTCGCTCCCCGCTCCCTGTAATTATCTACAAACTTATATGCCATTACTCAAAAATAGGTTTTTGAAAACTAATGCACCCACTTAATCGGCTGCTAAACGCTAATCCGCACAGTATCAATCTCAATAAAACTAGTAAGGATCTACATCCACCTGAACAATTGCGCCACGGTACTCTTTTTCTGCCTGAAATTGCAAAATAACGTCTTTAAGTATCGATTTCACTTTGGTGATGGCCGTATTTTTATCGGTTTTAATGATGATTTGTTTAATATAATAATTCCTGATTCTGCCCACCATCGGTTGCTCCGGACCTAATACCCGACTTCCCAAATGGCCTTTCAACACATTCGCGAATTTTTGTGCGGCAACATTCAGCAGATTCATGTCTTTATGCTTGATATTGACAAAAATAACCCTGGTAAATGGCGGATACTGAAATTCTCTTCTCTCGCGAATTTCATCCGTATACATTTCCTGATATTTATTGTCAATTACCTGCGTAATGATCCTGTGTTTGTCATCGTAAGCCTGGATGATCACCTTTCCTTGTTTATCCCTTCTTCCTGCTCTACCGGCCACCTGTGCCAGCAGCTGATAGCTTCTTTCGAATGCTCTGAAATCCGGATAGTTCAATAAAGTATCAGCGTTGATGACGCCAATCAGGGTCACATTGTCAAAATCCAGACCTTTAGCTACCATTTGAGTACCAATCAGGATGTCTGTTTTCTTCTCCTGGAAATCGGAAATGATCTGTTGCAGTCCATTTTTCGTCCGCGTACTGTCTACATCTAACCTCGCGATTTTCGCTTCAGGGAAGATCAGCGACAGCTCCTCTTCTACCCTTTCCGTTCCAAAACCTTTTTGCTCAATATGTACAGAACCACAAGCCGGACAAACATTGATACTATTTTGATGGTATCCGCAATAATGGCAATGCAATTTACCACTGGTCTTATGGTAGGTTAAACTTACATCGCAACTCACACATTTTGGGGCATAGCCACAAGTTGCACAAATCAGGATCGTAGCATAACCACGTCTGTTTTGAAACAGGATCACCTGCTCTTTTAATTTCAACGTTTCTTCAATCTCTTCCACTAGTTTGGTAGAGAAATAGGAAATCATCTTTTTCTTTTTAGTCTCTTCTGATATACTGATCACCTCCTGAACAGGTAGCGCTACCCCACCAAATCTTTCAGACATGGTGACGAGTCCATACTTCTGATGCAGGGCATTAAAGTAACTTTCAATAGATGGTGTTGCCGAACCCAGAACCACCTTTGCTTTATGCAACCAAGCCAGATACACTGCCGCATCCCTCGCCTGATAACGTGGAGCTGGCTCCTGCTGCTTGTAAGAAGATTCATGCTCTTCATCAATTACAATCAGCTTTAAGTTCTGGAAAGGCAGGAAAACCGCAGACCTGGCACCTAAAACGATCCTATATTTACCGTTCAGTACCTTATTCCAGATTTCTACCCTTTCATTGTTGTTAAATTTAGAGTGATAAACCCCAATGGCATCCCCAAAATAACGTTGGATCCGCTCTACAATCTGGGTAGTCAAAGCAATTTCCGGTAAAAGGAACAAGACCTGTCCACCGTTTTCAATTGCTTTTTCAATCAATCTGATATAGACTTGTGTTTTACCTGAGGCGGTGACCCCATGTAATAACACCACATCTTTCTTTTCAAATTCAGTTTCAATTTGTGTCAAAGCCAGTTGCTGGTTTTCACTCAGCTCAAAATTCAGCACAAAATCCTCGTCCTGGTCTTTGAGCCTGCTCACCGGCTTCTTCTCGATCACAAAAACCTCTTTATCCATCAACGTTTTCAGCGCCGCTGGCCCACAATCACTCTCTTCCAGCAGTTGTGCCTTCGGAATTACTCCTTGTTGCCTGGACATCTTTAAAAAGGTCATCAGGGCATTCATTTGCTTCGGCGCCCTTTCCAGCACCGCAAACAATTGTTTCAAATTCTCCTCTTCCTGATAAAAAGAATGCAGCGTAACGAATGATTTCAGCAAGGGTTTATACTTTTCAATCACCTCTTCGGCGATATAAACCATTTCCTTGTCCAGTAACGTATTGATGATGGGGTACACGGTTTTCTGTCCTAATAAAGTAGAAACCTGATCTATCGTAAGACGACCATGTACTTTTAAGGCATTGATCAGTGTTTCCTGTTTCAGGTTGAGCACTTCTCCATCCTGAGGAAATTCCTCTTTCAGGACGATGATGGTTTCACTGGCTAGCTTCAAACCGGCAGGCAAGGCGGCAGACATCACTTCACCCTCATTACAAAGGTAATAGCTCGTCATCCAATCCCAGAATTCCAATTGCGAACTGGTAATAACCGGATGCTCATCAACCACATCAATGATGTATTTCGCCTGATAAATTTCCGGAGCCTGCTGACTGATACTTTTAATCAGTGCCGTATAAATCTTACTTTTCCCGAACTGAACCACCACGCGCTTTCCTATTGCCACCTGATCATTCAGTTCAAAAGGCACCCTGTAAATGTAATTTTTCGCCAGAGAAAGTGGCAGGATCACCTCGATAAAAAGCGTTTCCCTTTCTTCGAATTCCAGTTGACCAGAACTCATGCTTACTTATTATTTGAAGCGGCGAAAAACAAACTTCCCCATCCAAGAATGAACAATAATCCACCAATCGGTGTAATTGGTCCTAAAACAGCACCAAACCCAATATGGGTAATCTCTCTGGTGGCTAATAAGTATAATGATCCTGAGAACAGGATAATTCCTGATGTAAAGAAAATGTAAGCTAGTTTAAGTAGCTTAGGTTGATTCATACTCAGCTGCGAAAGAAACAACAAAGCGAAAGTATGATAAAACTGGTATTCCACTCCTTTACTCCATATTTCCAATGCTTCGGGGCTGACCTGGCTTTTTAAACCATGGGCACCGAAGGCACCTAATATGACTGCTGTTAATCCAAATAGAGAGGCGGTTAAAATAATAGGTCTGTTGCTCATAAAATCGGCTTTTTTAATCTTCCAAAATTAAGAAACCTGGCTGCATTTTCTTAGTAATCCCAACTTAATAAATTAAATTTGTAAGGACAGCAATGAAAAAGATCCTACTTAGCATCATCACCCTCCTAACAGCCATCGTGACCATGGCCTATTTATATTTTTCCAAACTAAATACGGCTCATGCAGAGTCCGACCTGAGCCTCTATGCCGCAGTCAGTGAATCCGGTTTTATCTTCTCCTTTGAACAGGATAAAAGCGTACTGGATCTTTTAAAAGGACAGGATAATTTTGAGGAAATCATGGGCGCGGAGAAATTCAAAGCCTTACAATCCTTAAAAGAACAAGTCCTTGCCAGTCCCACATTAAACGGAATTACCCAAAAACAAACGGTTTACCTGGGCATTCTTCCGGGAAAGGGCAAAGCAATGGATTTCATCATCAGTACGCAGAGCGATAAAGACATCAGTAAAATACAACTATTTCATGCCTTAAAAACTGCCGCCATACAAGTAGACAGCACCGCAGGACAGCTCAAATTAACCTTAGCCGACAGCAGTATTTTTTACCTGGGTATCAAAAACCACTTAATCCTCTTGTCCAATCGTCCGGAACCTGTCCAAACCATATTGTCAAAACCGCTGGATAAAAACGATGACAAATTTGCAGATTATATCAAATCAGGCAGTAAATTATCAAAAAACAGTCTTGCGCAACTGTATGTTAATTTCAACCGCATCCCTGCATTACTTAAACCCATAATCACCGGAAGTTTAAGCGGCGAACTTGCGATCCTGAATCAACAGGATGCTTTTGCTCATTTAACCTATAATTTCAGCAATGAAAAGGTGCTCTTCACCGGAACCACCAATTTCAATAACCCCAACAGCTATTATCAGTTGTTTTCGGAAGAAAGTCCACAGAAAATGAGTATCCAGAATATTTTACCGGAGGGTACGGCTAATTATACCAGCTATGCCCTGGATAAATATGAACCCTGGAGTAAAAAGCTGGAGCAATGGTTTACCCATCAAAAAAAAGATCAGAAAAAATTGAAACTAGTGGAAGCCATCAACCAGAAATACCATTTAAACCTGGAATTGCTGTTTCCGAAATACTTTCAGAATCAAATGATGACTTTTCAATTGAGTACCGGCGAAAAACTAGGTGCCATTAACCTAAGCAATGGGGATAAACTAGATCAGTTGCTGATTGATTTGAGCGAAGATTACTCCGAAGACCTGAAATTATTCAAAGAACCAGACTTGTTATACACTTACTTCGGACTGCCTTTTCAAGCATTTAAAAAGCCTTATTATACCATCCTCGATAATTATCTGGTTTTCGCCAATACTCCTGCTACCTTACAATCCTTTTTAGGTGACTACAGAGAGAATAAATTGTTGATCAACACTACTGGATTCATCAATATGAGCAACCAGCTACCAAATAGTTCCAACCTTAATTTCTACATAGACCATCAGAATTCCCGTAATATATTCGCTAAAAATGTAAACGCCCCCTTTTTCAGCCAATTCAATAAGGAGAAAGCATTGAAAAACTATGCCTCCCTTGTTTATCAATTATCCGGAGATCACGGGAAATTTCAAACAAATCTGCTGATAAACAAGTTTATTAATTCAGAAAAAGAATTTTAATATCTTCACCATAAATGATTAATAATCATCAAGTTTGTTAAGCAAATAACAAAATATGTTGAAAAAAGCGCTCCCTATTCTCCTGTTGATCTTATGCGCCCAGCAGCTAATGGCACAACAATATGGTCTTTTCAATACCAAAACACTATTTGATGGTTTTGAAAACCCCGCTCAAAAGGTCTTTACCCTGGATTCTTCCAGGCAATATGCCTCTAATTTTTTATTGCCCTATCTGGGAATAAACGCCGCCAGTAAGGGTAATTCCGATTTTGTTCGTAAATTATTTAACGAGCAGATTTACAACACAGCAAATGTCCCACTAGGACAGAAAAGCCTCAATACCGTGTATCAGCATACCAATGCCTACCTGTTGACGCTTAAAATATTTAACTCCTACAAATACCAGAAAGAGTTGGGCTTCTCCTGGCAGCTCAGAACGGATGGTCTCCTCAAATACACCAATGAAAGCCTGGTGCTTGTAGATAACTATCCCCGACTGGAAAATGAGATGCCTAAAAGCGGTGCCTTTAATGACAAGGGATATGCGCAGACTTACCATCAATTCAGTGTCACTTACAGAGAAAATTACACGAAGAGATTGTCTTTTGGTGCAAAACTAAGTCTCTTGAGTGGAACCAGTTACAACCAATTAAAAATCACAGACTCCGATCTGGATATCAACCAAACTAACGGTCTTTTAAGTGCCCGGTTTGTCGGAAATTACCGCAGTACCTTTAAAGACGTCAATGAACTAAGCACCAATACCTTTATGCCAACCTTCAGAAATCCGGGTGCATCAATCAGTTTTGGTACTTCCTATCAAAGTAAAAGCGGTTATTTTCTGATGGCCAACCTTAAAGACCTTGGATTCATCCGCTGGAATAGCGACTCTTATACTAAAAATGTCAATGAAATTATTGAAATAGAAGGAACTGCCGACAGCAAACAACAATTTCAAAACCGCCTGAGTGATGCACTACTTAAAGATCCGGAAAGACGTGGTTTTTACTCGGCTACCAATGCAAAGATAGATGTGATGCTCTCCAAAAGCTTCGGACTATGGACTCCATCCTTCATTGTGTCTAAAGATCTGTTCTTTACAGGTGGGGATGCCGTGATGGTTAATAAATTCAGGTATAATAGCTTTTCTGTATCGGCTAGTCCTACTTACAATTTCCATCAGCTATTTTACCTCGGACTTCAAACCATGTATCAGACCCCTAATTTCGAAGTATTTCTGGGTTCGGATGATGTATTAAAAACCACCAGTCAGGTACAGGGAATCCTAAATAAAGATGCCACTATTGGTACCGGATATAACGGTGCATCCGTATATTTTGGTATTGGAATAAAGTTCGGAAATCATGTGGAGCACCCGCAAAACAGCAGTACAATGCCGGGTATCGGAGAAGAATCTCCAGGTTTATTCAAGCGTATGTTTAGTATCTTCTCTAAAAAGAAATAACTGTAAGAAAGAGGTTTTAGTACTTACTTCTTTTTTGGCGTTGTAAACACAAAGTCTTTTAAGTAAAATGGCTCGAAATAAGCCACATCTACAAACTTACCTTGTGTGTAAGCAGCCATAGCCAGCGCACTCATATTGCCTGCGGAATTAAAATTGGCAGTAGAAAAATGCGCATTTTCATGTTGTAATGTCTCTGCGCATTTTGCGGCACCATCACCAATAAAGGTAACTTTTTGCGCCGTTAACAAGCTTTCAAAGCTTTGTTCATCAATAATTTTCGCTTCTACAGGGGATACGTAATCCAGTTGCGCATCAAAAACGGCGGTGAACACTTCCATTCTTCGGGCATCAATCATCGGGCAAACCAATCCTTCATGAAGCGGTTCGGCTTTCAAAAAACCTCCGGCCATCATTTGCAAAGTATCAATTGCGATTAAGGGCTTATCTAATGCAAAGCAAAGACCTTTAGCGGTTGACACTCCAATTCTCAATCCGGTATAAGAGCCCGGTCCTTTACTTACGGCAATCGCATCCAGTTCAGAGAACTTTAGTCCGGCGCTATTCATTACAGATTGAATGAATAAAGTAAGGCTTCCCGCATGAATATTACTGGCCATTTCTTCTTTCAGGGCAATGGTTTTCCCATCCTGAGAGATTGCGGCAGAACAAACTTGTGTAGCGGTTTCGATTTGAAGTATGGTGATCATCGGATAAATGTAAATATTCAGGATTAAGGAACAGGATCATGGCCATGTGCGCCCCAGGGGTGACAACGTCCAATCCGCTTCAAAGTTAACCATCCTCCTTTAAAAGGGCCGTGCTTTTTTATCGCTTCTATTCCATACTGGGAACAGGTAGGCGTAAAACGGCAATTAGCACCCAATAACGGCGATATAAACCATTGATATAGCTTAATTAGTCCTAAAAAGAACCAACCGATCACCAATTTAACTGCCCTGATCATTTTTGATGTTGCCGATTAACCTTTTCAAAGCACCCTCCATTTTCTTCTCCAAAAACGAGAACTCATAGATTTTCTTACCTACGTATTGGATAGAAAAAATCAGGAGCTGTTCTGATCCTTCCAAAGCCGGATACAGCACGGTTTGTTTTTGCAAACGATACACCTCACGAATCCTCCGCTTGATCAGGTTCCTGTCGACCGCTCTTTTGAAGCGTTTCTTAGGTGCGTTGATCACTACCTGAGCAGGGAAACTATGCGGCACATCTACAAAGCGATAAGAAATGCGGAATGGGTATAATAAAAAAGAAGAACCGTCTTTAAATAGTAGATCTAAAAGTTTTCTACTACATAACCGTTCTTCTTTATTAAATGTGTTCATGTTTTTGATCGCAAGTTTGCAGATATTTTGATCCGCTAACACTTAACGAGCTGCAATCAAAAATTATGCTTTGTGACGACGTTCGTCAGAAACTGATAGCTTACTTCTTCCTTTTGCACGACGAGAAGCTAATACTCTTCTACCGTTTGCTGTAGCCATTCTTTCGCGGAAGCCGTGTTTGTTTCTTCTCTTTCTTTGCGAAGGTTGGAATGTTCTTTTCATAACTGTATTATATCTTAGACTATTTTTTTAAATAAGAGGTGCAAATATAGGTTGATTTTATTTTAATTGCAAATAGAATTCAAGGTAGTTTGCATTTTTCCTTAAAATCTTACAAACCAAGCGCTGCTTTAAGTTTAATATAGCCCGTTTTACTTACCGGAAGCCATATGTCAGATTTCAAAAGAACAATATAACTGTCCTTTTCTTTCAATTCTATCTTTGTCACCTGGGCCAAATTTATGATATATGATCGATGAATACGAATAAATTGTGAAGATTCTAACGTTTGTTCAAAAAAGCTCATCGTCTTGTTCTTATGAAAAGCGCCTTCAGTAGTGCTTAACTTCACATAATCGTCGTCTGCTTCGAGGTAATGAATATCTGCTACAGCGATGATTTTTATGATCCCATTCTTCTTTACAACCACTCTATTCTGCTGAACGGGGTTCAGCGAGGCCGCATCTAACAGCTCGCGACTGTACTGTTCCGTCTGATTTAAGCGTGCCGGCAACTTTTGTATCGCCAGGTCAAACCTACTTTTTTCAATCGGCTTCAATAAATAGTCTACGGCATTTACTTCAAAAGCTTTTATGGCAAATTCATCAAAGGCAGTGGTAAAGATTACCGCAGGGTGCTGTTCTACCAACTCCAGCATCTCAAAACCATTGATCTTAGGCATTTGGATGTCCAGGAAAATAAAGTCCGGCTGGTGCTGTGTAATGGCTTTAATTCCTTCGAAGCCGTCGCTACACTCCGCAACTACCTCAATATCGGGAAAGCTGCTCAGATAATGTTTTACGATATCCCTGGCCAGGGATTCATCATCAATTAAAATGGTTCTCATCATTATTTCTGAGGTATTTTTAGCGTTGTTATATATATATTATCTTCTGTAGCCCTGGTTTGGAGCAATTGTTCATCACCAAACAACAGGTATAACCTTCGTTTGATGGCCGATAATCCGAATCCCGTCCCACCTGTCGCCCTCATTTCCGGATCAAATGGATTTTGTACCGTAATCACCAGCCTGTTATTTTCTACTTTCACAAAAATGGAAATCGTAATCGCGGCAGCGGTATTGTACAAGCCAAATTTAATCGCATTCTCCACAATAGGCTGTAGAAGAGTACCTGGCAGGCATAAATCTAAGGTTTCTTCTGCAACTTTCAGCTCAATATTTAAACGGTGACTAAAGCGTACTTTTTCAATATCGAGGTAGAGTTGAATATACTCCATTTCCTCTTCTACCTTCACCCAGATCTCATCATCTCTTTTTAGGTTTCCTCTTAAAAAAGAAGCCAGTTTCAGGATCATATTCCCTGCTTCTGTGGGATTCATGATCGTCAATGCGTAAACAGAATTGAGACTATTGAAAAGAAAATGAGGTTGTAACTGGTGGCGCAATTTATTCAACTCTGCTTCTTTGCTGAGATTCTGGGCGATAAGCAAGCGCTCCTGACTGGCGGATTGTTCTTCCAGGCGGTACCATAAAATATTGGCTACCGCACACCAGGCGAGGAAAATAAAGACAATAATAAACCTTAAAATCAGCGATAACTGTAAAAAGCTCCGGTACGTCAGCTCCTCAGCAAACAGATAAGAAAGGGCTACATTACTGACAAAAGTAATCACTCCGGCCAGCATCAGTGTGATCACCAATACAAACAGAATGGTTTCATTTTTTGGTTGATAATAACCAAGCATATTGCTTAAAATCATGCAAGCCAAAGCCAATAGCCCGTTGGTAACGAGGCTATCGGCAGCAGATATATACCAGTTAAAATTTAAAGTAAAATAGTAAAGCAAGACAAATACTGAGCTCCAGGCTAAAAAAATTGCCAGTGCATATCGTTTAATGTTCTTATTAGCGAGTGGTCTGTTGGTCAAAACAATTGGTTTAGGCTGCTGAAAATTGTGTTTTTAATTAAAAGTTGCGAATCTCTACCCCTCCAAACATGGCCAGACCGGTAATTTTCACAATCTTAGTTCCCCCATCTGAAAGCATCACCGGGCCCCTTTTATCTTCTACCCCACCAAAAATCGCGGTCACTTCCGACTTTACAATCCAGCTGGAAGGAATAATAATTTTAACACCTCCAAAAACAGCGATAACCTCCAGCACAATTGCACCTTCAAAATCTGCCTGAGTCAGGTTAACATTACAGCCTCCAAAAACAGCGACCATTTCTCCCCCTTTAAAATTCTTAGAATACACATGCTGATCTGCACCGCCAAACACGCATACCGCAGCGACCACATCATTTTCATCCACCCACTCCCCTGCTTTCGGCTCTTCAACCGGCTCCTGACCAGCATCGCCCTCATTAAAAGGAAATTCCATAGCCTTTTTCTTTTTCCATTTCTCCCCGCTGATGCGGCTTGATTTCGGTTTAAAGATCAAATATAATCCCATTACAATCAGGGCGACTGCAAAATAATATTTTGACACATTCCCATCTACGATATCTCCTAAAGTGAAATATCCACCCACCAGCACCATGATCAGCCAACCCTTGCCTTCAAAATTTCTTTTAAAGCCAACCAGCAATCCGATAATGATCAAAAGCGTATGCCAGCTCAATACCCAATGCGGCAAATCAATACCCATATTTCTTAACAGAAATACCAGTCCAATCCCCAAAAGAACCAAGCCAGCCCATGTACTATTGTTTTTTTTACCCTCGTTCCACTTTTCCATGGTTATCAATTTATTCGTTTATTTATGTGTTTTCTACTCAAATGTAACAGATCAACCCTCATTTACAAACGGCAATTACACAGAATGGGCAGTATAGTCGGTAAAACCCCATTTTTTATCGGTAAAAATTATTCGTTAATTTGGAATAATTCTAATTAACAAAAGAACACGTCCTGATTTATGAAAAAACTAATAATTGCATTGTTTTGCGCTCTACCCTTATTTTCAATCGCACAGACACCAACAGCAGCTTATAAAGTATATGATGTAAAAAATCAAAAAGTCATCCAGCTCAACGAATTACTCCATGATATGAAAGAAGTAGACGTATTATTTTTCGGAGAAGAGCACAACGATTCGATTGGTCACCTCCTGGAATTTGAAATCTATAAAAACCTCAGCAGCAGCTATCCAAAAACCGTTTTAAGTTTAGAAATGTTCCATACCGACATTCAGCCCGTGATGGAGGAATACCTGGCGGGATTGATTTCGGAGAAAAACTTTATTAAAGAAGCCAGAGTCTGGAAAAACTATGAAGACTATAAACCGATGATTGAATACGCAAAAGCAAATCATTTACCGGTTATCGCGGCCAATGCGGCCACACGCTACAGCAATGCTGTGAGTAAATCAGGATTATCCATACTGGAACAGTTTCCGGAAAGCTCCCGTTCTTTTCTTCCTCCCCTGCCTGTGGACACCGCAACAGGAAAATACTATCATAAGTTTATAGACATGCTTGGCGGTCATGGCATGGGTAGCATGAAAATCTACCAGACGCAAAACCTTTGGGATGCCACCATGTCCTGGTCCATTGCCAAGTACCTGAAAAGCCATAAAGGCGCTAAAGTTTTTCAATTGAACGGCCGTTTTCATAGTGATGAGCAGCTGGGAACCTTAGCTAAATTAAAAACCCTGATGCCTAAACTAAAAACAGCGAACATCTCCTGTTTTTCAGGCGAAGACTTTAACACGCCAGACTGGTCCAAATACAACCAACTTGGTGATTATATCATCCTGACAGACCCAACCGTTAAAAGAACCTTTTAAACGCCTGTAAACCCGCATAAAAAAACCACCTGATCGGGATAGATTGCTTCATAGGCAATGAATCAAATCCCAATCAGGTGGTTATAATAATTTATAGAAAAGGCTTACTTGTTTTTCAGTAAATCGCGAATCTCGGTAAGTAGTACTTCTTCTTGTGTTGGTGCAGGAGCTGGAGCAGGAGCTGCTTCCTCTTTTCTTTTCATTTTATTGATTGCTTTTACCATTAGGAAAATGATGAAAGCCAGAATAAGGAAATTGATCACCTCTGTTGCAAAGTTTCCCCAGGCAAACACAGGACCCATTTTCCTTGCATCTTCCAGAGAGGCGGTCGGATTAGTGGCTACAAATTCTCTTACCTTCGCACTTAGCGGGATATAGAAATTGGCAAATCCCTTATCGCCGATCAGTAAACTAATCGGGGGCATAATCAGGTCATTGACCATGGAAGTCACAATCTTTCCGAAAGCACCCCCAATAATTACACCGACAGCCAGGTCAATCACATTGCCTTTGACTGCAAATTCTTTAAATTCTTTTACAAAACTCATAAGTAGTATTAGTTTTAGATGTTAAACGTCCTAATAAAAGTAGTTAATTATTTTCAAAAACTGCATCTATTGTATCTATTCCCTACTCCATTTACAGCTTATCAGAATAATCACCAGGTACTGAGGGCAAAAGAAAGCTCTTTTTAGGGCTCATTATAGAGATCGAAAAGAGAATAATGGAAAATGTTTTAAGAAAACCTGATTTCTAATTCCCTTTATTACTACTAAACACACAATAATACTTTGTCTTGATAGTTTATATGTAAACCAATTTCGTATTTTTGGAACGGGTACTTAAATACCGCTTTGATAAAAACATGCTTAAACAACATCTACAACAAAAACTTCTTCAAAAGCTCTCCCCTCAGCAAATCCAATTTATTAAATTGCTGCAAGTACCTACCGTTGCATTAGATACCAGAATTAAAGAAGAATTAGAGGAAAATCCAGCACTTGAAGATCCCAGCTTAATGATAGCTGAGGAGCCGAAAAGCGAATATGATGACCTAAATGATACTCCTGAAGATTTTGATCCGGCAGCGAAGGAAGAAAACACGGATGAGTTTAATGTAGATGATTATTTACAGGACGACAATGTAAACGATTATAGCACCTCCTATAACAATGAGGATGACGAAGAGAAGAAAGAGACTCCGATTGCAATTGAGAGTACTTTTTTTGAAAGTTTACAGGAACAGTTAGACCTGGTTCCCTTATCCGATCAGGATTTTATCATTGGAAAGCAAATCATCGGCAGTTTAGATGACGATGGTTATCTGCGCAGACCTATTACTTCGATGATCGACGACCTTGCATTTTCACAAAATGCGATGGTAGAAGAAGAAGATGTTTTAGAAATGCTGAAAGTGATCCAAAGCTTTGACCCTCCGGGAATTGCTGCCAGAGACTTACAGGAATGTCTGACTTTACAGTTAAAACGCAAAGACCTTTCCAATCCGATCATTCAGAAAGCCATTATCATCGTAGAAAACTACCTGGATGAGTTTACCAGAAAGCACTACGATAAGCTCGAAAAAGCTTTAGGGCTGAACAGTGAGGACCTGAAAGAGATTATTGCAGAAATTCTACGCTTAAACCCTAAGCCGGGAGACTCCAATCAAGTGACTACCAAACAACTGCAGGTTATTCCAGATTTTCATGTAAGCAATAATGACGGCACTTTAATTCTGACGCTAAATTCAAAAAATGCGCCTGAACTACGTGTGAGCCGCTCTTACATCGATATGTTTGATCATTATGACAAAGCAGCACAAAAAGATAAAAAATTAAAAGAGGCGGTTCAATTTGTAAAACAGAAGCTGGATTCTGCAAAATGGTTTATTGATGCCATTAAGCAAAGACAGCAGACTTTGTTAAAAACAATGAACGCCATCATGCAATACCAATATGAGTACCTGTTAACCGGCGATGAACGCAAAATGCGTCCGATGATCTTAAAAGACATTGCCGATAAGATTGACATGGACATTTCTACTGTTTCGAGGGTAGCTAACTCAAAATACGTGCAAACAGAATTCGGAACTTTTCTATTGAAATCTTTCTTCTCTGAGGCGATCCAAACGGAAAGCGGCGAAGAAGTATCGAATAAGGAAGTGAAGAAAATCCTTGAAGACTGTATTGGAAACGAGGATAAGCGCAAACCATTAGCTGATGAGAAGCTAACGGAAATCCTGAAAGAACAAGGATACAATATTGCCAGAAGAACGGTTGCGAAATACAGGGAACAAATGAATATCCCGGTGGCACGTTTAAGAAAAGAGTTGTAAAATATAAATGGGGACTATAAATCAGTCCCCATTCTCAATAAGTTTTCCAGTTTCTCATTCGCCACAATTAAGCTGGCAGTCAGATCTCTGTTGTCTTTTCTCAAAGTATAAAGCTCAAAAGCCTTCTCGATATTAATGCGCAGATCATCTTCCATCCATGGCTTTTGAATGTATCGGTAAACCTGTCCTTTATTAATCGCATCAATTACAGCGCTAATATCAGCATAACCTGTTAACAGGATTCTAATCGGATCCGGAAAATCAGGGATAATAGATTCGAGGAATTCAATTCCGGTAGTCACCGGCATCCGTTGATCCGTTACAATCACATGAATATCTTCAGATTCCAAAACCTTTCTACCCTCTACTGCCGAATTTGCAATAAAAATATTGAATTTACGTCGGAAGCTTGCTTTAAAAGCGTTGAGATTGTGGACTTCATCATCAACATAGAGAACGTTTACTGAAGTGTCAGAATTCATAGAATTTTTGCCTTTTTTTTGTTAAATATATTTCAATTATTATGAACAAAAAAACTATTTAAGGATTAAAATTATTTGCGGTTTTATTCTTAAATAATTACACAAATAGGCATTAAAATATCCATAGAGGGCTATCCATTAAACAAATCATCAAATAAATTCTGTGTTTCTTTTTCGGGACAATATCAATCTCCAACCGATATTGACCCGAAATTACGGCCCAGATCTTTAAGATAAGAGGCTTTGACGGAACAAAAATTCCAGCTGTTGATTCACGATCAATAATTTTTCCGTAAGCTCTCTGTTTTCTTTTCTTAACGAATAGATTTCGAAAGCTTTTTCGATATTGATCCGGAGATCTTCAGCCATCCAGGGCTTCTGAATGTACTTATAAACCTGTCCTTTATTGATGGCGTCAATCACGGCGTTAATATCTGCATATCCGGTAAGCAGGATTCTGATCGGTTCAGGGAAATCAGGAATAATAGACTCCAGGAATTCAATTCCCGTCATCACAGGCATCCGTTGATCGGTAATGATCACATGGATCAATTGCTTTTCCAATACCTTTCTTCCCTCCTCTGCTGACTCCGCAGTAAAGACATTAAACATTCTTCTAAACCCTGCTTTAAAAGAGTTTAGATTGTGAGCTTCATCGTCTATGTACAGGACATTTATGGATGCGTTAGAATTCATCTTATGAATTTAATATAATTTTTTTAAATATATTGCTTTTATAAGCTTCAATGAAGTAATTTGGTTGAAAATTTATAATATTAAAAAATTTCAGTCCTGTTTTATGTAATAATAATACAGGGAAGGATGCTCATTATTAGCAGGTAACGCGCTAATTAAAATTAACCTCTTCATAATAATAAAAATTATACTTTCATTATAACGGTGAAAAGTATAATTTTAATAGAATTTTTGTAATGATTAAAGAGTATACCTCATAGAACAAATGCAATTAGATAAAGAATTACGTCAACTTAAAAAAGAGTTAGCTACACAAACAAAAAAGTATAGTGAAATCTATACCCCAACATTCTTTAGAATTCTAAATCCGGAAGATCAATCTTCGCTGTTGAATTTGCTAAAAGAAAAACCACATATCCAGGTATTTGACAGCATTACAAATCAACTTACCGATCTGGTCAAAGGATTAAACCCAACATTAGTCCTGAATAAGGAACAAATCGATGAACTTATAGTAAAACGTTTGAATGGGCAGGAAGCCGATACTTATGGCGTATGGGTCTATTATCCATGGTTAGAAAAACTAGTACATATCCTCGACAAGGACGAGTTTATCCTTGTTCGTACCAACAGAAATAAACATAAAATTACCCAGCAGGAACAAGACCTCCTGATGGAGAAAAAGATTGGCGTAATCGGCCTGTCTGTGGGCCAGTCTGTGTCCCTTACCCTCGCGATAGAGCGTGGCTGTGGCGAGCTTAGAATTGCAGATTTCGACCATTTAGACCTCACTAACCTCAACCGTATCCGAAGTGGCGTACAGAATGTAGATTTAAGAAAAACCGTTATTGTTGCCAGAGAAATTGCAGAAATCGACCCCTTCTTAAAAGTGACCTGTTTTCATGAGGGCATTACAGAAGAGAATATTGAAAGTTTCTTAACTGAAAACGGAAACCTCGATCTCCTGATCGATGAATGTGACGGGATTGACATCAAGATCCTTTGCAGGGTAAAAGCAAAAGCACATCAGATTCCGGTATTGATGGAGGCCAGCGACAGAGGCACCATCGACATTGAACGATTTGACCTGGAGCCAAACCGTCCTATTTTACATGGATTTATTGAGCACCTCGACATTTCGAAAGTAAAACACCTTAAAACCAACGAAGAAAAAATACCTTATATATTACCGATTGCAGGCGTAGAAACATTATCCACCAGGATGAAAGCCTCTATGATTGAGATTCAGCAAACCATTACCTCATGGCCTCAACTGGCCAGCGCTGTTACTTATGGCGGAGGGATCACAGCCGACCTTTCCAGAAGAATCCTCTTACAGGAACTTTCGGTATCGGGCAGATTCTTTGTCGACATTGAAGAGATCATTGCAGATCCGGTTAAAACAAACGATACCGCAGCAACTCCTCAACCTGAAAAAGGAATCTCCTTTCCGGAGATGGAAACCCTAACCGCGGAATTGAAACTTACAAAGCCAGAAAATGCCATCCCACTAGACGGTGAGCAACTCGAAGAGCTAATCCTAACCGCACAAAGAGGAAGTTCTGCGGGTAACAATCAACCCTGGAAATGGCTGTATAAAGACGGTGCATTATTCCTTTTCCACGATAAAGAACGTTCCTTCTCTTTTGCAAACCACAAGAATATTGTGGCCTATGTGGGCTTCGGACTTACCCTGGAAAGTATTCGCCTGAAAGCAGATTCCCTGAATCTGGAGCTTCATGAGCAACTTTTTCCAGATCCTCAGATTCCTGAACTGATTGCTGTTTTACAATTCAGCAACGCAACAACAGCACACCAAAAAGACGGTCTGGCGGACTTTACCGGAATCAGAAATACCAATAGAAACCAACCTAAAGTAATTAAGCCCATCCCTGCGGAAACCTTAGCCGAAATTAAAGCCGAAACGGAGCAGATTGATGGCGCTAAAGTCTATTTTATTGATGATAAAACGGACATTCAGGCATTGGCAAATATTATGGGAGAAGCGGATAAACTTCGCCTCTACACCCCTACCGGCCATCATGAGCTTTTCAATCTGGAACTGAGGTTTACTAAAGAAGAATCGGAAAGAACCGGCGATGGACTAGACCTGGAATCTTTCGGCTTAACGGCTGGAGAAGCCATTGGAATGCGTATTGCCAAAGACCCAAAGGTGCTTGAGTTGTTAAAAACCTGGAAAATGGGAACAGGCCTGGAGCGTCTTTCTAAAAAATCCGGACTGGCTTCCTCGGCGATTGCCCTGGTCACCATGCCAACTTATACTGCGAACGACTTCATCAAAGGAGGGAAAGCCGTAGAACGAATGTGGTTAACCGCTAACCGTGCCGGAATCTCCCTTCATCCAATGACCGCCAGCATATTACACTTTAACATCTTAAAATATGGGGAGGGACTAAATCAGGATCTTTATCTTAAAGACAAGTTTTCTGAATTAAATGAGATTTTCTACAATTGCTTTTCGGAAGTCGATCAGCAGGAAGTGAGCGTTTTTCTATGTAGATTATTCTACGCTGAAACAGAAGCAACACCTTCAAAACGTTTGCCAATAGATAAAATATTCATATCTAATTTAACCCGATAAATGGTAAAGTTCACCGCATTCAAAGCAACAGAAAACGAGGCTTTATGTCATAAGTTCATAGATGGTCACAGAAAAGTGTTAGAGATCTATGGCATCACCATGATCACATCGGCAAAACATGCCTGGATGCAGCATGAAAACACTTACGTTATCCTGGTAGAATCTACCGAAGATGGACGGGCATTGGGTGGCGCACGCATTCAGATTGCCGATGAGGATTTGCCGCTTCCGATTGAAGACGCGATTGGAAAACTGGATCCTAAGATATTTGATCAGCTCCGTGAAAGAAAGTTATTGAAAACCGGCGAGCTCTGCGGGCTTTGGAATTCCAGAGAAATTGCAGGATTCGGAATTGGCAGTATCTTCTTAATCCGTGCCTCTGTAGCCCTGGCCTATACCCTTGGGCTCCACAGTTTATTTGCCCTTTGTGCTCCGGCAACCGTTAGAGGAGGAAAAAGAACTGGCTTTGATGTAAATATAGCCGTTGGCAACAACGGACAATTTTACTATCCAAAACTTGATTTAATTGCCACTGCCGTGATTATTGACAACGTTAGAACCTTAGAAAAAGCAGAGCCGACTATCAGGGAGCTTGTTTTCGACCTTATTGAAAACCCCGTACAAGTCCGCTCAGAAACCGGTCCCAAAGGTGATGTAGACATCATGTACGATTTAAAATATGACAAATAATGCATCAGCTCCATAGCTTAAAAAAGATTGCGCTGTTTTTTTGTTTGACACTGCTTTTCCTGATGAAGGGCATTTCTACAGAAGCACAGGTCATTCAGCTGAACAGTACAGCCAACACCCAGCTCAATATCAGCGATAAGGTGGCTACTTATGAAGACCCTTCTGCAGCGCTTTCCCTGCCGGAAGTGATTCAAAAAGGCACATTCAAACCCAATACCAACAAGATTGCCAATTTCGGGCTCACAAAATCCAATATCTGGATCAGGATCAAAATTGCAGATCCGAAAATGGCCAGTGATTATTACCTGCAGCTGAAAAGTCCGAACCTGGATAAAGTGGTCTTTTATTTTCCGATACAAGGCCAGTACAAAGCCATTAAATCAGGCAATGAAGTTTCTATTCACCGTAGAGATATCGTGCATCAGGATCCTATTTTCAGACTCAGGACCACCTCAGATACCACTACCTATTACCTGAAAGTTTCCGCTTCCAGTCCCATCACCTTACCCCTTTTTATAGGCTCTTATTCTTCAATTATGCAGGGACTTTCCATGGAAAGCAACGTTTTCAGCCTGTACATGGGACTAATCATCACCATGTTTTTATACAATATCTTCATATATTCTACGGTTAGAGACAAGAGTTACCTGTTTTATGTAGTCTATATTTTTAGTGTTGGTTTTGCTCAACTGTGTTTACAAGGCTATGCTTTCTCCTTACTTTGGGGAGACAACCTATACTTAAACAACCAGGGGCTGGTCTTTTCCATTGTTTTCGTAGGAATCACTTCAATTCTCTTTACTAAAGAGTTCCTCCATGTTAAGAATTTCTACCGGAATACAAATCGCTACCTGAATCTCCTGATTGCCCTTTATCTGCTCTGTTTCGTGATCAGTATTCTCGGTTATCCGGTAGCGGCACAGATGGCCTTACAATTGCTCACCATTGTAGCTTCGATTACTGTAATTATTACGGGTATCTTAATTTACAGAAAGAAATACCGTCCGGCGTTATATTTCACTATTTCATGGTCTTGCTTTCTATTCGGTGTAATCATATTTATCCTGAAGGATGTTGGTATTCTTTCTTATACTTTTTTAACAAATAATGCCATCTTAATTGGCTCCGGATTAGAAGCCGTATTACTGTCTTTTGCATTGGCTGATAAGATCAATGTTTTCAAGAAAGAGAAAGAGGAATCACAATCAGAAGCTTTGAGAATCCTGACTGAAAATGAAAAACTGGTACGTGAACAAAACGTCCTGTTAGAAATCAAAGTTAAGGAAAGAACAGAGGCCTTAGAAAACATCAATACCAGCTTAAACGACGCGCTATCTAACCTTAAAGAGACCCAATCTCAACTGGTAGATGCAGAGAAAATGGCTTCCTTAGGTCAGTTAACCGCGGGTATTGCCCATGAGATCAACAATCCGATCAACTTTGTAACTTCTAATATTAAGCCACTTCAGATGGACATCGACGATCTGAATCAGCTGATTGATCTATACGAGAAAATTGATCCTGCACAGGACCTCAATCCACAACTCAGTAATATTGAAAACTTCAAAAGATCAATTGATCTTGATTTCGTCAGAGAAGAAATCAAATCTCTGCTTTCCGGTATTGGAGAAGGAGCAAAAAGAACAGCTGAAATCATCAGAAGTCTGAAGAATTTCAGTAGACTGGATGAGAATGACACCAAGCCAGTCGACTTAAATGAAGGCCTGGATTCTACCCTGGTTTTACTGAGAAGCACTTTCCCCGGCAATCTTCAGATTGTCAAGAATTATGGCACCTTACCAAAAGTAGAGTGTATGCCTGGTAAAATTAATCAGGTTTTCATGAACCTCATCAGCAATGCGATTCAGGCGATCAAAGGAAAGGAATCTCCTGCTCCGGAAGAGCAACTGAGCATTACTACCTGGCAGGAAGATGAAGCCGTGAAAATCAGCATTAAAGATTCGGGATCAGGCATGTCTGAGGAAGTAAAACAGAAGATATTTGAACCTTTTTTCACCACTAAAGACGTTGGCGAAGGTACTGGTTTAGGTTTATCGATCGTGTTTAGGATCATTGAAAACCACCGCGGCCACATAGATGTTGTTACAAAAGTAAATCAAGGTACAGAATTTATTATTACCTTACCCGTAATCTCACGATAATAAACTTTATTATGAATGCCACAACTATACGTGTTCTGTATATTGATGATGAAGAAAATAACTTGCACGCTTTTAAAGCAAGTTTTAGACGGCAGTATGAAATTTACACCGCCCTGTCTGCTGACGAAGGATTAAAAATCCTTGAAAACGTTGCAGTACAAGTAATTATTGCGGATCAGAAGATGCCGAATATTACGGGTGTAGAGTTTTTCAAGAGCATCAAAAGTACCTTTCCAGACCCTACCAGAATTTTACTAACGGGTTATACCGATATTGAAGCCCTGGCTGATGCAATCAATCATGGTGATATTTACCGGTATATTACCAAACCATGGAATGATCTGGAGCTACACAACTCTATCAAAAATGCCTATGATGCCTATAAATCAAAGATAGACCTTAGAAATAAAGTAGCTGAACTGGAAAAAACGAATGACGAGTTAAATCGCTTTATTTACAGTATATCCCATGAATTAAGGGCACCACTGGTTTCTACAATGGGGATTGTGAACCTGGTAAAAATGGAAGGGCTTTTTAACTCCAGCGGAGAATACTGGGGACTGATAGAAACCTGTTCGAACAGACTGGATTATTACATCCAGAAAACACTGCAATATTATAAAAACAACAAGACCATTTCGGAGCATACAGAAATAGATTTCAGGAAGCTGGTTGCCGACCTGATTGAGCTTTATGCTTACACAGACAAGGACACCAAATTTCAGGTCAGTATTATTCAGGATGAGCAGTTTTATGGAGATGCCTTCCGGATTGAAGTAATCTTAGGAAACCTGATTTCGAATGCGATCAAATACCAAAAAGAAACAGAACCGAATAAAATTGTAAACATTTCAGTAGAAGTTCAGCCTACTCAGGTGCACATTGCGATCAATGACAACGGGATGGGTATCCTGAATGAGCATTTAGAAAAGATATTTTTACAGTTCTTTAAAAGCAAAATTAATCATGGAAGTGGCCTTGGCCTTTTCATTGTAAAAGAAGCATTAAATAAAATCAACGGAAAGATTACTGTGAGTTCGAATGCTATAGAAGGTACCACCTTTAAAATCACGATCCCAAATGTTAAATAAACCCAGAACAGTTATGTTAATTGATGACAATGAGGTTGACTTAAAAATCAATTCCAAGATCATCACCATTACTAATTTATTTGATGAAATCATTCTTTGTCAGTCAGGTGAAGAGGCGCTGAATTACCTCAGCAGGAACAAGAACAACGAGGAAAAGATTCCGGACTTCATTTTACTGGACATTCAGATGCCGGAAATGGATGGCTTTGAATTTCTGGAAATCTATAAAGGATTACCCCTATCTATCACAGACAAATGTGTGGTGGCGATTTTATCTTCGACGCTTGATTTTGGAGATATCAAGAAGGCAGAAGCGAATCCACATGTGGTACGCTTATTCCGGAAACCCTTGTTTCCAAAAGAACTGGAAGAAGAATTAAAAAAACATATTTAAAAAAGAAAAGCGCCTCCATCCGGAAGCGCTTTCTTTTTATATTGAAGAATGGTTTACACCAATCCTGAAATTTCTACCATTTCATTTACGTCAGCTTCGTAATCAACACCAGCTACGTCAAAACCAAACAGGTTTAAGAAATCCTTTTTGTAACCAGCAAGATCGCCGATTTCAGGAAGAGATTCAGTAGTTGCTTCAGTCCATAGTGCCGCAATTTGCGCCTGAACGTCATCACGCATCTCTAAATCGTCTACACGGATTCTTCCTTTATCATCAGTTAATACTTCAGCACCTGTATATAAACGGTCTTTGAATAAACGTTGAATCTGCTCGATACATCCTTCATGAATGCCTTCAGCTTTCATAATTTTGTACAATAAAGAGATGTACAAAGGAATAACCGGAATTGCAGAGCTCGCCTGAGTTACTAAGGCTTTGTTTACCGACACATAAGCTTTTCCGTTGATGTCTTTTAGTTTATCAGCAATTTCGAATGCTGTAGCCTCTAAATGGTCTTTAGCGCGACCGATTGTACCTTTACGGTAAACCGCTTCTGTTAATGAAGGGCCGATATAAGAATAAGCAACTGTAGTTGCACCAGGTGCAAGTAAGTTAGCCGCTTTCAATTCATCGATCCACATTGCCCAGTCTTCACCACCCATTACCGCAACTGTATTTTCAATATCATCACCAGCAGCTGGCTGAATAGAGATATCAGAAACGATACCAGTATGGAAATCTACTGTTTTGTTAGTATATACTTCACCGATTGGTTTCAACACAGAACTGTGTACTACACCAGTTACCGGATGAACTCTTTTTGGAGAAGCTAAACTGTAAATAACCAGGTCAATTTGTCCCAGGTCAGCTTTGATCAGTTCCAAAGTTTTTTCTTTGATCTCTTTTGAGAAGGCATCACCGTTGATACTTTTAGCATATAAACCAGCTTCATGAGCTATTTTTTCAAATGCTGCAGTATTGTACCAGCCTGCAGAAGCAGTTTTACCTGGTGCTGGTGGTTTCTCAAAGTAAACACCAATAGTAGATGCATTAGATCCAAAAGCACTAGTAATTCTTGACGATAAACCAAAACCGGTTGATGCGCCAATTACCAGGACTTTTTTAGGTCCGTCAATAGGGCCTTTAGATTTCACGTAATTGATCTGGTTTAACACGTTTTGTGCGCAACCATCTGGATGAGCAGTCAGGCAGATAAACCCACGAATTTTAGGTGCAATAATCATATTTATTCTCTTTATACTTTTTTTCTGTAAACTTTCCGCGAAGCGGTTCTTGTTGAATTATTCAGCAAACATAATTAAAACAAAATAAGTATGCCAGTTCCGGGGAAAATTGGTTAGAAAAACAAAGGTAAAGCAGAGATTAAACTGGGCGGAATCTAAGTCAAAGGATAGTTTAACAAATCATTTTGGGCCATTTGACCCTATTAGTGATGATCAAGTATAACTACATTAGTATTAGAAAATGTCTTATCTAAAAAAAGACATTTTCAATAAGGGAAAAGCTGAACACCCTTCACAAGGTAGGCAATCATTAAAATTTAAGCTTTTTAAATTATAAAAGCAACCAAGATTATGGCTTTCGCATGGTTTCGTTACAATGATTTCGGTGATCCCGCCCTACCAATAAGCTACATCCTTATTCCTGGTTCTGAAGACCCTGATTATTCTCCGAATTGTCCTGGAGTACTTCAACTTTGTGCTATACGCGCATATAACCTTAATGGTCAACCCGATATAGACGACAATGTATTAATGGACATGGTTCGTGCATTAAATGGTCTTATTGATATCCCAGGGAGTGTACTTTTAAAATCACTTTAATGCAAAAAGCAACAGCCATTTTTTTTGTGAGCTGTTACTTTTTACTTTTCAGTCAACACAAACACATCAATTAACCTCGGCTCTTTTTTAAGAATAAATCCTTCCTCTAGAAGTTGTGCTTTTAGATCATTTAGATCAATCCATTTCAGAATATCCGTTTTACCCTTATAATTAGTTTCGTCCACGACAGGGGGATTGATTTGCGCAAATTCTAGTGAAAGTCTTATAGAAAATAACTCTCTTCCTTTCTTCGGTATTTTTCTTCCCTCATATTTAGGAAGATCAGTAGCCGTATCAATATTAGAGATGACCAAACAGTTTTTCATTCGTTTCTCCCATCTACCAAGTAAACCCAATAAACTATCCAAATCCGAAACAACAGCTCTTGCAATCTTCACTTTATCAGTTCCAATAGGATCTAGGCGCTCGTAGCAAATACTATGTTTACTGTTCCAAACATCCTTAACTTCTTTACTATTGTAAGTATATTTAGTAGGGTCTTTTACTTCCAAAATAATCCTTTGTGGACCAGGAACAAAATCATGGGGTTTAATTATAGCCCATTGAGATAGGTACAAGCCCAATACATCTCTATTTACAAAAAAGGTTCTCAGAGTTCCGTTTTCATTATTGACTATTGCGATCGTCTTGATCAGTACTCCTGGTAAATAACCCCGAACAGCTCCCTTTTGCCCTATCTTATAAGCCCCTTCATGAATCTTAAATATAGGTTTATTCAGATCATAACCCATATCATCATCTTTCATAAACCAATCTGGTTGTTTACCATCCAGGATCAATTGTATATTTGCTTTACTTAAGAGTGCAGTACCAGTTATCGCCTTAACTTCTCCCTTATAAATCCATACCAGGTGCGATATTGTTCGATGTTTAAACCGTTCTCTTAAAACCTTATCTCCAACAGCATAAGGCAAATCCACTTTATTTTGGCCTAAAAACTTACTTCCTATCAAAAACGTATTGATCACTTCTGCTGACTGGTACGTTACCGGCAACATTTTCACCTGAGTACCAAACACCTTTTGCAGGGTATCAACTTTAGCTAAGGCATTAATACAACTGCCACAAAAGGTATCCCAGAAATCAAGAATCAGCAGCTTATCCTTATATTCAGCTATGGAGCTGCTAGTTTTTTCATCATTAATAATCTGAGTGATTGGCAAATCAGGAACAGTATCCCCAATTTTCAAATTTCTGATCGTGTTTCCTTCCTCTTGTCCAATAGCATTATGAACTAACAAAAAAAGGATTAATGTGCAAATTTTTAAAGTTTTCATCATATATATGGTTTAACAGAAATGATTCTTAATGAAGTTCTGCTTGCGATACGGTCATAGCAGGTAAATTAAAAGCGCAAACAAGTTGAAGCTCTATATTATTATCGGAAAAACCAAAATCGAGGCATCAAGAACTGAAATAACCTAAAACAAACAACAAATACCGCTCTCTAAACGCAAACAACTGCGTAAAACCTAATACCCTCAGTTGTAAATTGCGTTTATACACAGTTTATGTAAAAAGAAAGAAATATAATTTTATCTTCGTGTAATTTAAATTAACACTTGATAATGAAAAGAAACCTATTATTTGCCGCCTTATTATTTGGCGCACTTATATCCTGCAAGAAGAAAAGCTTTACAGAAGAACCAATTGCACCTACCCTTCCTCCAATTGAACTGGGCTATTCAAAACTGACTACCGAACAACATAAACAAGCATTAGAGCAAAACGGGCTTGATTTCATCAAAAAAATCAACACTTTACCAGATGAGAAATTTATCTCACTAATTGAGCGCCTGGGTGATTTAGACCTGGAAGCCTTAAGCAATACTATTATTGGCCGTGAATTAGAAGCGATTGCTTTCGCTGGTAGAAACAAAGATGCAGCAAGACTATTTTCTGCAGTAACGACTAATAGCGTAGCTAAAACAACCGATTTAAGCGATTATTACGGCATTTATAACTGGGATAGTAAAACAGAAGCATGGATTAAAACACCTTCAACCAGTAAATTTGAAGTGCATTACCCAAGTACAGCTGCAAGCAAAACTAATGACGCCTTGCTAACCGCAAGTTACACGGCTTCTAAAGCAGCACTCTATGTTGATGGCGAAGCTTATGAATTACCAGCTGCTACAAATGTTTCCTTATCTGTTAGCGGAAAAGAAGAATTGAAATTGGCTGGTCTTTATGAGTATAAAATAAATGGCAGCACAGACGCTACACCAACAAAAGCAGAGGTAAGACTAAATCTAGGAAGTTTCCAATTAATTGTAACTGCTGGCAATGACACTAAAACATTAACCAGTAGAGTAGTTTTAGCAAAAGACAGCAAAGAACTATTAAACCTGGTTAGTATCGGAAATCTTAATGGTAGTTATCCTAACATTGAAGATTTAGAGACTGTAGCAGAAGTGATTAAAGATGCGAATATGACTTTCGATGTGATGAATATCCGACTTACCGGTCAGGCAAACATCAAAGTGATTCAAGATGACTATGACGCAAATGATATGCTTACTGAAAAAGAATCGAGAGAGAAACAAGTAGCAACCATGAACAAAAACTCTTCTTTATTTGCGGTGTACAAAGATAAAAACGAAGTTTTCGCAAAGAACGAATTTGTTATGGTAGAAGATAGCTTCCCTAGTTATGACTACGATCCTGCAACAGGCGACAAGATTGATGTTATACGTACAAGATACTACTTAGAACCACGTCTGGTATTTAACGACGAATCAAAAGTGAGCTTAAAAACTTTCTTTGGTAAAGGATTCAGCAAGTTCATTGATGAATTTGAAATCTTTACCAACAAATTCTAAAAACAAATTTGATTTTAAAGCTCAGAACCAACACCACAAGGCCGGTTTTCTAAAGAGAACCGGCCTTGTTATTTTAAAGTTTATTTGGCGATAAGACGATAGATTTTTGAGGAATATCCGCACCATATCCCTACTCCGGGACCATTAATATTCGTTTCCAATGCTTTAGCGCTGCCTGCTAATGGGTTAGAACCATTCATCAATTCATCCTGTAAACTCTTCCAAAAATAATAACCACTGGCAGGAACCGCCGATAATTTCACCATTACCGTATCTCCTGCCTCATAATAAGGATCGTGCTTAGTAGTTAGATTATTTACAGCCCCCCTATTTACCTGCATCTCTAACTTTTTGCCATTGAAAAACAAATCGTCATGATTGCCCAGCAAAGTTGGCGTAAAAACAGTTTCTTTTTCTAGTTTCGAGTAAAGCCTGTAATAATTCACTTCATTTGGGGCATCCATAATCTGCACATTCAACTGCCTTTTGTTTTTCGGTTTTTCGGTAAACCAGAGGCTATCGATACTTACCGGATTTGGGATTTCCGTTTCCGCGGTCAGCGTATTCCCTGCATATTCTACTTTCAAACTGTATTTACCCCCAACTTTACCTCTTAAACTTGTGCCTCTGTACAAAAAATAAGGGAAGTATCGTTTATCTGTGGTTGCAGTGAGCACCTCCCTTTCATTACCACTGCTAACCGTTACTTTCGCGTAACGAATAATCACCTCTGCCAGTTGTGCAGAATCTACAGCCGTAAAAAAAGGAAGGTTATGGGTCAGGATTACATAAGGAAAATCACCCTCTTCAATCCAGCCTTCTACCACAAACTTTGGCTTATAAAGCCCTGGATTTATCTCCTTTTTACAAGCATAAAACAAGGAAAGCAATCCGATCAATAACAGCGTATTCCGAAAACTCATCATTTGAAAACTATTTTATAATTTATGGAAGGAAGAATCGGCAGCAAAGCGATTGACCTCTCTTGTATAGACACTTTACCCGTGGTTAAGCTACCTCTGGCGATATAATAATTGAATATGGGATTTTTACGGCTGTACACATTATATACCGATAAAGACAGGAAGCTTTGGTATTTCCCTTTGGCCGGAAATTGATGGGTAGCCGATAAATCCATACGGTGATAAGTAGGCATCCTTGCCGCATTATAGGCTCCATATTCATTGATTACATTGCCTGCAATCAAATACCTGCTGATCGGTTTCGTATAGGCATTACCTGTTGCCAGCGTAAACAGGGCCGATAAAGACCAGTTGGCTTGCAGCTTATAATTGGCTACCGCAGTCAGGTCATGCGTCCTGTCGTATTTAAATGGAAAGGTGTACCCCTCGTTAAGTCCTTCAAAAGTCCGGTCGGATTTAGAAATCGTGTAACTAATATGCCCGGTAAACCTCCCTTTCGTCTTTTTAAAATATAACTCCGAACCATAGCTACTCCCTTTTCCAAGAAAAACATGGTCTTCAATCTTCACGCTATTTGATAAATTCATCAATCCGCCAGAGAACTCCACTATATTTTTCATATCCCTGAAGTACAAATCTACATATCCTTCATAACCTGCATCTGCCCATTCCTTAAAAATCCCGAGGCTATATTGGTTGCCTTTTTCGGGTGGAATCTGCGAAACGGAAGGAATCCAGAAGTCGCTGGGGAAGTTAGAAGCCGAAATTGGGATCAGGTGTATCGTTTGTACATTCCTCGAATACGCGAATTTTAAGGCAGTGCTGTTATTCAAATGATACTTTACCGTTAGCCCCGGCTCCATAAAAAACGTATCACTTACTGTTTTTCCACTAGCAACCGTAGTAACCAGGCCATCAGAAGCAGTTGTACTATAAGGCCCTTTATGGCGGTAATAAGTCATCCTTAAACCTGCATAAACACTTAAACGCTCTGAAAATTTAAAATCATCACTCAGGAAAACAGCGGTTTCATCTGCCATATAAGTATTTGGCTTTCCGTAATCAAACTCCATGAATTTGTTTTTAGAGGAAGGCGTATTCGGCACAAACTTATGCTGAATCATACTTAAGCCTGCTTTCAGCTGATGGGCTCCAAAATAGGCCTTTAAAGTGGAGCTATAATTAAAGTCGGTAATTGCCGAATGAACGCCTACCTCCAGCCCCTCCTGTTTCATCCCAAAACTAAAACGGTAACCGCTATAACTAGCCACCGTCTCCAGATTCAATTGATTAGAAATCATCCTGTTCCACTTTAAAGAAGCAGCACTATTTTGCCATTTCATTCCGTTAGCGATATCAAACCGGATCATTTTAAGGCCAAAATCATCACCGCCAACATAAAACGCAGCAAATAACTTATCTTTTTTTGTTAAGGCCAGGGCCGTGGAAAAATTCAGGTCGTAGAAATCGTAATTCAACTTATTTCCAGACTCCTCATCTGCGCTGAATTTATTGACAATCGGCCAAACCGAATAATTCATAAAGGTTTTCCGCATCGTAGTGGCCACAGACCATTTACTGGTAATCGGGATTTTAAGGTTTATTTTAGCGGCCAGCACACTCAATTCTCCATCTACCAACAAAGAATCGGCAATCTGCTGGTCGCTTTGTATATCGACTACTGAGGATAAACGACCACCGTATTCGGCAGGGATACCCGATTTATAAAACTTAACTTCTCCTACGGCATCGCTGTTAAACACGGAGAAAAAGCCCAGTAAATGAGAAGGATTATAGATCACAGCATGATTAAAAAGCACTAGATTTTGTCCGGAACCACCGCCACGAACAAACAAACCGGCATTTCCTTCACCCCCATTTCCCGACCCCGGAAGCGTCTGAATGGTCTTGATTACATCAGATACGCCCAGAAAACCGGGTGCATTTTTTAAATCTGCCTGCTTCAACAAAGAGAAATTATTCAGGTTACTTTGCATAACCGAACCTTTGGTACTACTAATAGTTACCTCCTTAAGTTGGGCCGCATCAGATGTTAAATAGAAAATTTCCTGTTGATTTTGCCGGATCGAGAGGGAAATACTCCTCTCCTGAAAGCCCGGATAACTGATAAGAACCTGACATATCCCTTTGTCTAAAGCGATCTTAAAATACCCGTTTTTATCACTATAAAATTCTTTTTCAATAGCTGGAAAACGCAACAACGCTCCGGAAACCGGCTGTTTACTCCCCGCTTCTTTTACAAAACCCGATAAGAATACTTTTTGAGCATCGGCAGAAAAATTAAACAGCAGGAAGAGCAGAACGAGAAGCGATTTGAGCATAAATAATAAAAATGGGCTAACGCGGTATTACCTGTAAATAACGGCATTATAAAACATAATTAACCTCATTAAAGGAAAATAAATCAAGAAACAGTAAAAATTATATAGTGGTTCAAAGTAGGAAAACAACATATCTTTGGCCTTCAAAATAAACCACAATGCTTTTTAAAAATTCCGCTTATTTTATGGGTCTGATGGCTTGCAGCCTGACTATAAATGCGCAAACCACCACAACCTCCAGATCACAAGCTGATACCACCAGAAAATTAAATGAAGTGATGGTACAGGAAAACCGCCTTCAGCTTCCATTTTCGAAACAAAATAGAAACATCTGGATCATTGACAGGGAAAAGATTCAAAGCTTACCAGCAAGGTCAATTTCCGAACTACTCAGCTACGTATCTGGCGTAGATGTTAGACAACGTGGCCCTGGTGGTAGTCAGGCCGACATCAGTATAGACGGTGGTACTTTTGATGAAACCTTAGTGCTCCTCAACGGCGTTAAAGTTTCTGATCCACAAACCGGTCATAATATGATGAATTTACCCATTTCCATGGATGATATCGACCATATTGAAGTCCTGCGTGGCTCTGCATCCAGAGTTTACGGCATTAATGCGCTTACCGGAGCAATCAATATTGTGACCCGTAAAGTGCAAAAAACCGGCATCTCGGCCAATGTATTTGCAGGAAGCAGCTTCAAACAGCAAGAAGGAGATGGTGGTATTTACCTGAATTCCGGTCAATACGCCAGCGGTACACTCGCTTTAAAAACTTCCAGTCATATGCTTTCCATCGGACAGGAAACCGGCAATGGTTACCGCTACAATACCGCTTTCAACAACCAGAAACTGTATTATCAGGGAAAAATACAGGTCGGAAAATCGGATCAGCTAGACATCATGACCGGTTATATCTACAATAAATTCGGTGCAAATGGTTTTTACGCAGCTCCCGGTGACAAGAACTCCGAAGAAACTGTAAAAACAGCCCTCGCTTCCCTGGCCTATACCACAAAAATCACTGAAAACTGGACGATGATTCCAAGGATCAGTTACCGCAATAATGTGGATGATTACCTATATAATAAGCAAAAAGAGGGTTCTAAGCCTAACCACCATGCCACCAATGTCTTAAATGCAGAACTAAATAACACCATTCAAACTTCGATAGGAACATTTGGCCTTGGATTGGAAGCCAGAACGGAATACATCAAAAGCAGTAGTCTTGGAAAAAGAAACCGCAGCAACAGCGGCTTTTTCGGAGAATATAAATTTGAACCTTTCAAAAAATTATCGGTTAATGTTGGTGCTTACACCAATTACAACACGGATTATGGCTGGCAGGCATTTCCAGGCCTCGACATTGGCTACGACATTTACAGCAACTGGCGTATCTATGGAAATTTAGGAACCGGACAACGCCTACCCACCTATACAGACCTGTATTATACCGGACAAGCCAATATTGGCAATGACCAGTTAGTTCCCGAAAAATCTAAATATGCAGAGGCTGGTATCAAATTTAATAATGCTCATTTCTCTGGAAATGCCAGCTATTTTACACGAAGAATCGACCAGTTTATTGATTGGGTAAAAACGAATATAGACGATCCTTATCAACCACAAAATTACAGTCGAGTGAGTACAAACGGGCTAACTTTAAGTGGAGATTACCGTTGGGCAAATCCTTCGGCCACCGGGATTATCAACGCTTTCCGATTGGGGGCCTCATATACCTACCTGGATCCGGAGATTAAAACCACCATTCCAAATGTGAACTATTCAAGATATGCCTTGAGAAGTCTGAAAAATCAATTGAGCGGAACCTTAAATACCACTTTCTGTAAGGTGATGAATTTAACACTTGCTGCCCGTTATCAGGACCGCATCACCTACAAAGATTACACCGTTGTAGATGCAAAGATAGCCTATAAACAAGCGCATTATAGTATTTATGCCGATGCTGCCAATATATTTAATACTCAATTCATTGAGGCGGAGGCCATTCCAATGCCAGGTACCTGGTATACTTTAGGCTTTAAACTGAATTACTAAGCTTTTGCTGAGGAACGGCGCGGATGATGTCCACAATTCCTTCTTTATGGATAAAGTACATTCCCAGACGTTCCTCAGATACCCCTTCTTTAAGCCGGTAAGTAAATACCGGCTTTTCCTTTTCAAAGAAAGTATCCAGATATTTGAAAGAGATATGCCCGATTTTCTTTAGTGGATTGGCAAGCTCAACAAGGTGAGTAGAAATGAAAAACACAGAATTACGAATGGCTGCGAGTTCAGAAATGATCAATAAGGAAGCGTCATAGGCGTCTTTCACATTTGTTCCTCTAAAAAGTTCATCAAAAATGATGAACATGCGGTCGTTTTCCAGGAGCGAGCTTGCTGCTTCCTTAACCCGTTTTACTTCTGCATAATAATGGCTGAGGCCTTCTTCGATCTGATCAGGTAAGTTAATAGTGGTCAGCAGTCCGTTAAAAATACTGGTCTTCATGGAGGTTGCAGGAACCGGAAATCCCAGATGCGATAAATAAACGGCAAGTCCCAGTGATTTCAACAGGGAAGATTTACCCGCCATATTAGAACCGGTGAGTAAGACCATGTTTTCCTGTTGACTCAAAAAAATGTCATTTCTAACCGGATGATCGATCAATGGATGTGCGAAACCCAGCAATTCTACCTCCATATCCTCGTTTTCCGAGTATTCAGGAAAGCAAAACTCCTTTTTCCCAGCCAATACGGCAATCGTTTCAAAAGCATCAAGCTCATAAACCAAGGCAACCAGGCGAAGCAACGCTTCCTTGTCTTTTCCACGAAAACGGTGATCCAGCTTGCTCACCTGATAGAATTTCAATTTTTTACGGGAGGAACTCATCGCAGTCTTCAGACTCTCCAAAAGGAGGATGTTTTTCATTTCTTCCAGCTTCATACTCAGATACTCCGGAACATTTTCCAGATCCTGTTCTGCTATAAAACGGGAATGATATTTCAAAAGACTGATCAGGTATTCCAGCCCTTTAGTCACGATATAATAGTCGTTGGATGTTTTCTTACCAAGGAAATCGACCAGCGAATCCAGCATATTATTTCTGGAAAGCACTTTTTTGAATTTTAGGTAATAGCTGATCAGGTCTAGCTGTTCACTTTTGATCTCTAAATGCAGTTGATGGTCCTGAAAATATTGGATGGCAGATTTACGCCCATTCAGCAAGCGAATATCACAGGAAGGGTTTTCCATCATTTGCTGAATTTTTTCCTTTCCTCCTAATGTCCTCGTAGATTTGAATAAACTAAAAATGGTATCTGCTCCTCTCGCATCCGAAAATATGTTCAGGTCTTTATAGGTTTGCCGGTCCATCTTAAAATTCATCATCATGATATCAAAGTCGTTTTAGTCATTTATGCTTTAACCTTTTCCTGATTTAGGCTCAAAATCTATTTCAATATAGCAACAATGTTTAGTTTCGTTCCATTTACATGATCATTTAATTAAATAATTGAGAGAAGTTCACAAAAATAAATTGATATCCTATCTTCGTTATCAGATTTCAGGAATAGCCTAATTATTCCCTGTAAAATCAAGCTCCTAAAATCAGCGCGAACAAAAAGAACCACAAAAATTAATATGGAAGAAAAGTCTACCCGAGCCAAAATATCATGGCCACTAAAGGCAATTATTGCTGCTGTTTTTATCCTTGGCATAGGTTATTGGATATTCGAAACTGGCCGGTTTGATGTGGCAGCAGGAAATCTGTCTACGATCACTACAAAAAACACCTCCGATAAAAATAATCCCGGAAACACGGCGCAACGTGCAGAGGACCACCGTAATTTTGATTATACACCCGACAAACCGGTAAACGGCGAATATAAAGGTGTAGTGGAAGTTGGCGCTTCTGGATTCAATGCTTTCATTGTCAATATGGACAAAGAAAAACGTTGGGAAATCATTTCTAAAGACTTCGGAAAATCCTTCGTTTATGAAGGTATGGCCAGCACCATGGACATTAGAATGGGCTTAAAAGATTATATAGGTGGCATGTTTGATAAGGGAGTAAAATCTAAAAACATTCACTTTGTGATCAGTTCCGGCGCACAAAAAGAACCTAAAACCGCCATGATCTCTTCCGAATTGAAGAAAATGGGCTATATCGTGAATCTGGTGACACCAGAAGAAGAAGGAAAGTTAGCGCTGAAATGTGCCTTACCTGATGTTTATGCCGACAACTCATTTGTAGTTGATATTGGCTCTGGAAATACTAAAATCTGTTGGATAGACAAAACGATAGAATTTGAAGAAGCGCCGGGTTCAAAATACTATGAAAAGGATATGCTAGACCCGGTGGTGTATCAAACCGTTAAAAATGCGGCTGTAAAAATCCCTGATACCCGTCGCAAAGTATGTTTCATCATTGGCGGTGTACCTTTCGAACTAGCCAATCAAGGTCGCAAAGGCCAGGAAAGATATACCGTATTAAAAGATCCTTCAAAATATAAAACAGATAAAATCAAGATCAGAAGCGGCGTAAATATCTACCAGGCGATTAAGGATGCCACCAATTGCGATACTTTTGTATTTGATTGGGATTCCAATTTCACTATAGGCTTCCTGCTATCCATTTAATACTCCTGCGTTTTAACTAAAAATCACGCCATCTGGCGCAAGTACAGACGCGGGGATGAAACTCTGGAATTTGGGCTTCGATGAGGGCTTTTGCTCAGTTCTTCTAGGGCCTTGCAGGGCTAAATTGCCTGCAAACGCTGATCCAACACCGTGTCAGGTTCCGGTATTGTTACCCATAAACTAAATGACAATACCGGAACTATTAACCATGTATGGCTTCCTTACTGCCGTAACTCTGGATCAGTTCCCCTTCAAAATCTAACCATTCCTTCCAACGTGCATCCACATCTACATCAATCGTGTATTTACGGGCAAAATTCAAAAAGGTGGTATAATGACCTGCTTCCGATACCATGAGTTCATGGTAAAACTTCGCCAGTTCGGCATCTTTGATGTTTTGCGACAATACGCGGAAGCGTTCGCAACTCCTGGCTTCGATCATTGCAGCAAATAACAGACGGTCGATAAAAGCATTATTTCTACTCCCATCGCGGCGGCTAAATTTCATTAACCGACCTACATAATCATCTTTACGCTCCCTACCCAAGGTATATCCGCGTTTATTGATGATTTCAATCACCATTTGAAAATGTTGCATTTCCTCAATTGCAATGGCGGTCAGCTCTTCCACTAAATCCATATGCTCCGAGTTATTGGTGATCAGGGTAATTGCATTTGTTGCGGCTTTTTGTTCGCACCAGGCATGATCCGTTAATATCTCTTCTAAATTTGATTCTGCAATATTCGCCCAACGGGGGTCTGTTAATAGTTTTAATCCAAGCATGAGGGTATAAATAAAATTCTCCGCCTCAAAATTAGGAATAATCACAGGCTTTGCATTAAAAACATCTATTTTGCGACAATTTTAAAGAAATGACTGAAAAGAAAATATTGATCATTGGTTTAGTGTGGCCAGAGCCTTGCTCTTCCGCAGCGGGTACAAGAATGCTTCAACTGATTGATTTCTTTATGGCCCAGGGCGATCAGGTGACTTTTGCTTGTGCGGCTTCAAAAACGGAATACAGCTTTGACCTGAACCAAAAGGGAGTTACAGAACAGGTAATCGAGTTAAACAGCGATGATTTCAATGTCTTTTTACAGGAGCTTGCTCCGGATACGGTGCTTTTCGACAGGTTTGTAATGGAAGAGCAATACGGTTGGCGGGTGCAACAGGAATGCCCCGATGCACTGAGAATTCTGGATACGGAAGACCTGCATTGTTTACGCCATGCCCGACAACAAGCCCTTAAAACCGGAAAAGATTTTCAAACCACTGACCTGTTTACTGATATGGCGAAAAGAGAAATCGCAGCCATCCTTAGATGCGACTTGTCTTTGATCATTTCTGAAGTGGAAATGAAAATCTTAACAGAAACTTTTCATCTGGATCCTTCTTTAATCTATTACCTCCCATTTTTAGAAGAAATCCCCCAAGAAACCGACCTTAAAAACTGGAAATCCTATGAAGAAAGAGCCGGTTTTGTCTTTATTGGCAATTACCTACATGAGCCCAACTGGCATACCCTGCAAACTTTAAAAACCAGTATCTGGCCCGGATTAAGAAAAAAACTGCCTGGTGTACAGCTTCATATTTACGGGGCCTACTCCAACCAGAAAGTAATGCAACTTCACAATGAAAAGGAAAGATTTCTGGTGCATGGCCGTGTAGCGGATGCTAAGGAAGCAATATCACAGCATAAAGTCCTGCTTGCACCCATCCAGTTTGGTGCAGGTTTAAAAGGGAAATTCATTGATGCCATGTTAACCGGCACACCCAATGTCACATCCAGCATTGGTGCAGAAGCTATGAGCGGCGGAATAGCATGGAATGGCGCAATCGCTGATGATCCTGAGCTTTTCATAACCGCGGCTACCGAATTATATCAAATGAAAGATAAATGGCTGCAAGCGCAGCAAAATGGTCTTCATATCCTCCAGGCCAGATACAACAGAAATACCTTTTTAGTCGCTTTTGAAACAACCTTGAAAAACTTAAGACAGGAACTAAAAGCCCATCGCCAGCGTAATTTCTTTGGTCAGATTCTACAGTACCACAATGCCAACAGCACCAAATACATGTCCTTATGGATCAGTGAAAAAAAACGGCATCGCCCTTAGTCAGGAGCTCGGACAGGAAGATTTACAGCCGGCTCAGCCCTCCTTTTAAACGCCTGTTTTAACCGATAGGTAGTTCAAAAATCATGGTTGTTCCCTGGCCAAACTCACTTTCTGCCCAGATTTCACCCTGATGACTCTTCACAATTTCTGCACATAAATACAAACCTATGCCGAAGCCAGTGATGTGTTTCGTATCGACACTTTCAAATCGCTGAAACCTGGCAAACAGGTAAGGGAGATCCGTTTCTCTGATCCCCATTCCCCGATCTGTTACCGAAACCTGTGCTTTCGCATCTTTTTTACGACAATCCAGTCTGATATCTTTGTGATGAAGAGAATATTTAGCTGCGTTACTCAGCAAATTAGTCAACACCTGACCGATTTTATTCCGGTCGCCGGTTAGCCATAATTCCTCGCCCGGGTTAAAAGTAATGAAATGTGGGTCTATAATGGCTTTCACCTCTTCCATCACCTCAAGGATTAAGGTATTGAACTCAAAGATCGATTTTTCGACCACAATTCCACCGGCTTCCAATCTGGAAATATTCAGGAAACTATTGATCATACTCACCATTTTATTCACCTGCGTATCTGCCTTTTCTAAGGTTTCGACGGTAATGCTATCTTCATCCTTCCTCCCAATCCTTTTCATCAGCTGAACATAGGCTTTAAGCGAAGTCAGCGGTGTTTTCAGCTCATGACTCACCATGGCAATGAAATCATTTTTCAGCTGTTCTTCTCTTTTTTGCCGCGTATTATCCAGTACCGTACCAATAAACCGGCCCGGCATTCCCTGGTCATTAAAAAACAACTTACCTTTTGCCCGCACCCAGCGCATTTGCTGGCTATTGAGGCTCACCGTACGGAATTCCACATCATAATCTCCATTTTTCAATGGCCTTTTAAATGCGTTTCTCATCAGTTTGATAAGTCTGTTTCTATCGTCTTCATGCAAGGCACTCATAAATTCTCTGGCCTGATCATACACATCACCCTCACCAATTCCAAAGATTTCCTTGCAACGCAGGTCGCATTTCAGCACCCCATTTTCTACATCCATATCAAATACGCCCAGGTCGGCAGCTTCTATAGCCAATCGGCTTCTTTGCTGCTCCTGCAACAATTCGGCCCTGCCTTTTACCTGCTCCGTGACCTCGGCAGCCATAATAATAACCCCACAAATCCGCTCAGAACTATCTCTTAGCGGATGATAAACCATATTAAAATAGGCTTCAGTTAAGACACCATCCCTGGCCAATAGCATTTTAATGTCTTCATTATAATGAGAACGACCGCTACAATAAGTCTGACTAATCAAACTGAGTACTTCCAGTTTAATGGATTTAGGCAGTACTTCCGACATCTTTTTACCGATAATATCAACGGATTTACCCCATATTTCCAACATCATCGCGTTGGCCAGTTCTACTTTCAACTCCCTGCCTTTAAGCATAGCAATCGCAACCGGTGCATGGGCAAAAAACTCTCTGAGGTGTTTATTTGTCCAGTCTTCTACCTCCAGTTCAATCCTTTCTTTCCGCACCAACTCATAGGTAGAAGTTACATCAACGGTAGTATGTACGATATACGCCACATTCCCCTGATCATCCAGTACCGGAAAGTTAGTAGCCATCCAATATTTCACTTCATACTGATTTGTTCCACGAATGGGAATATCATATTTCAGCATGTTCAGTAAATGTTGTTGTTTGGTTTCCAGTACGGTTAGCAGGCTGTTGTAAAACACCTCGGTATTTCTGGAAGCAGGGTCGTTTGGATTTTCCGGGAATGCGGTCAGAATGGGTCGCCCTACCAGATCTTTGATCGTAGTAGCCGTTACTTTCAAATAAGCGTCGTTAGCTTCTATGATTGTAAAATATGGCGGATCCGGCTTCAATAATAATATTGGAGGTCCCGCTTTATAAAAAGCATCGAAGTTAATATTTGGTTTCAATGGAGGTTGAGGTAAGAATAGATGTAAATGTTCTCAAAAGTATTAAAACCTATGGGTTTAAGAAAGAAAGGCTTGTTTCACATTAGAATGTGCAACCAGAAAATGGGCTGTTATTAGTGTTCAGTAACCTTTTTCAGGAATTTCAGCGAACGGTTGAGGGCCATTTCCCCGGCCTCAGTATCCAGGTTAAACTGATATTCATGGGGCAATGGAGGTTGATATCCGGCATTAAAAAAGAGCGAATCTACCGGAACACCCTGACTGGTCAACTTCCTGGCCATAGCTAAAGATTGCGGAGCCAGGGGATCTGCATTCCCTACTGTTATAAAGGTTGGCGGGTATGCTTTGCTGATATAATTAATCACCGAAGCGGTTTTAAAAGCCTCCGTATCCAGGTCTTTTTTACCACTATAGGCCCATAATATGGCTTTTAAGAAGCCACTGAAATTTCCGCTAAGGTCTACTAAACTGGTATCATAAGGACCGCAATACAGGATCAATCCCGATAATTTTTCTTTGCCGATTACTGGCTGAATCCCCATTAAACCAGCATAATCAGCGTTATAAATGATATTTGCGGATTGAGCAGCAATGTGCGCGCCACCAGAATCGCCAGCAAGAATAAACCGGTTGGTATCGATATGAAAGCGGTTGGCATTTGCCATCAGGTATTGTAACGATCTTTGCGTTTGCTTTAAGGGCAAGGGATAAATCCCTCCGGGAGCTAAGGTATAATCGATAGCCGCCACTGTATAGCCCTTAGCTGCCAGTATCTTACAGTAATTAGCCATTTGGTCTTTGCTTCCGGCTACCCAGCCACCCCCATGAATCCATACAATTACCGGTAGTGTAAGGGCTGTTCCTACTACAGAAGAAGGGTAATAGACATCGAGTTTAGCCGTTTTATCCTGAGGAATGTACTGCTGGTCAAGTAGGGCTGAAACGTCCTTAGACACCCGCTTTTCAAGATTTTGATTTACTTTGATGCCTTCTTTATTGAAAACGTACCTGATCAGCATGGCATAAGGCCATGGGCTGACTTTGAAGGCAATAAAAGTAGCCAGCATTAAAAACACCAGCGTACTGCCGATTACAATAAGCGGTTTTTTAAACTTCATCAGCGCAGGTTATATTCTCCCAAGCCCTGAACAACAGGGAGGACACCTAAATGTACTGAAATAATCTGCTATTGACCTTTGGCTAAGTTCTTTTTTCTTCTGTTTACCAATAAGTAACAGATGTACAACAGCAAGATCCAGGCAGGAATCAGCTCCACAGAAAGTTTCATTCCGGTGATCCACATGATCACTAAAATACCCAGTAAAAAGACCAGACAGATATAATTAGATAAGGGATAGATAAAAGAAGGAAACTTAGTTTTCACCTGTTCAGCATCTTTGGCTTTTCGGAATTTCAAATGCGTGATACTGATCATCAACCAATTGATAATCAAAGAAGATACCACCAGCGACATCAGTATTTCTAAGGCTTTTTCGGGAATCAGTTTATTGATGATGATACAGACCGCAGCGAAAAGACTGGAGACCAGAATCGCTTTAATCGGCACATGGCTTCTGTTAAGTTTCGATAAGAATTTAGGTGCATTTCCTTGTTCGGCAAGGCCGAAAAGCATGCGGCTATTGCTATACACACAACTATTGTAGACAGAAAGCGCAGCAGTTAACACGATTACATTCAGTACATTGGCAATGATACTGGTGAAATATATCGTTTTCCCAAAAGCATTGATTTCAAAACCTTTCAAGCTTTGAAATACCATTACAAAGGGGCTACTATCGGTAGTAATATTTTTCCATGGCGATAAAGAGAACAAAATGACCAATGCACCGACATAGAAAATCAAAATCCGGTAGATCACCTGGTTGGTTGCTTTAGGAATGGTTTTCTCTGGATTTTCCGCTTCCGCAGCCGTAATCCCGATCAGTTCCAGTCCACCAAAAGAGAACATGATTAACGCAATTGCGGCAAATAAGCCCTGAAAGCCTCCTTTTCCATCCGCACTGAACCATCCTTTGGCAAAGAAACCGCCATCATTCCATAAGTTTTGGACACTAGCTTGCTCACCTCCTGTCCCACTAACCAATAAATAGGCACCGAAAACGATCATCGCAATAATGGCCACTACCTTGATGATGGAAAACCAAAACTCTACTTCTCCGTAAACTTTCACAGAAGTAAGGTTTAAAGCATTGATCACAATGAAAAAGAAAAGACTGGAAGTCCACAACGGGATTTCCGGCCACCAGAAATGCACATAAATCCCAATGGCTGTCAGTTCCGACATACTCACCAGAATGTACAATGCCCAGTAATTCCAACCGGAGGCAAAGCCTGCGAAAGAACCCCAATACTTAAAAGCAAAGTGGCTGAAACTTCCGGAAACAGGTTCTTCTACCACCATTTCGCCAAGTTGGCGCATGATAAAGAAGGCGATAATCCCTGCCAGGGCATAACCTAAAATTACGGAAGGGCCTGCTAAAACCGCAGCAGAACCGATACCTAGAAATAAACCGGTTCCTATTGCACCGCCAAGGGCGATGAGTTGGATATGTCTGTTTTGTAACCCCCTTTGAAGCTTTTGCTCCTCAGGTTTTTCTTCTACTTGCTTCAATCTTTGTGGTATTGCGCTAATGATAAATGAATATAAGTTGCACAAAAGTGTGAACTTATATTCATTTGAACGATTAAAAGCCTAAAAAATTTACCGTTAAGCGGTAAAAAGCTTTTAATCAGCTAGTATTGCCGGAATGGCAATACCGGAATTTTTATTTTTTTGTAAACTTCATTGCTGGTACATCACCCATCATTAAGGTTAGTGTGTTACCTTCTACCGTATAAGCATCTACTTTTTTAAGCATTTCAAGGAATCTCATTTCACCTTCGCCTTCGCAATGTTTCATCGTCATTGGAGAAGCTGATAAATCAACCTTAAATGCGCTACCTTTTACGTCTAATTTAGCACCAAAACCATTACAGCTGGTATTTCCGTTTAGTTCATTAGCCGCTGCATTGATGTTAATGCTCGGTTTTGTTTCAGGGTATAAACCATTGAAGGCGATTCTTACACCTGTAATGTAATTTAACTCCCAGTTGCCGCTTAATTTAGCTGCTGCAGCACTTTCAGATGTGTTTTGTTGACCTTTGTTCATCATTTTACAAGATGTTAAAGCAGATAATGAGATCAAGATAGCGAAGATTGCCTTTTTCATAATTTTTGTTTTTTTAAGTAAAGAACCTAATTTCCATTAAGTACCAACGCTTTATATTGCCGGGTTAAGGATTTCCAGATCGGCCAATAAAACGTGTTTATACTTTACTTACAAAAATAAGCAAAGATCCGGCCATTTAAGGGTTCAAATCGCAGATTTTGTAGTGCGCTGCCCCTTCATGTTAAAAAAAGGCGGTTACTTACTCAGGTTATTTTGCAGGTAATCATCTAATTCCGCAGCCTTCAAGTCCTGTCCAACAATTTCTCCTTTTTGGTTCAGCAGGTAGCTTTTCGGGAAAGCCATAATGGATAATTTTGTACTCTCCACACCGTCTTTATCCCAGAAATGTGGCCAGGAGATTTCATACTTCTTAATCGCCGCTAACCATTTGGCCTTATCTTTTTCTTTATCCACAGAAATGCCTATGATTTCAAATCCTTTATCCTGGTATTTTTTACGTACCTCAATTAAACCCGGAAAAGTTCCGATACAAGGGATACAGCCACTGTACCAGAAATCAATCAAAGTATATTGGTTTTTTGAAATATGTGCAACACCAAGATTTATCCCTTTATTATTCTTCACATTCATAATTGGGAACTGCTTACCAGTTCCTAAGACTTTTGCTGATTGTATTTTTTCGGCTAGAACTTTCCCCGCATAAGTACTTCTTAGGTGATCAGAAAATTTAGGGTAGATCGATTCAAAAATATCCTGGTAACCAAAGCCCATCAAATGTATTAAAGTCCAGAATGAGATATAGGAACCTGGATTTTGTGTCATATAGGCTAATAAAAGCTGATCACTTTTATGATATTGATCACGCAACTCTTTTTCCATCTCTAATTTAATCGCGGCTGGTAAACCGTTCTTATGAATGGCATATAGTTTATCATATTTCTCGTCAAATAAAGCAGACTCCTGGATGAACCCTTTACGGAAGTTATCAATGTTCGCCTGCTCTTTCATGACCTGATTATCGATTTCAGGCATTGACCTGTTGGAGTCTATATTAACATTCATCCGCTGATTGCCGGGTTCCAAAACAAATCTTGCTGATTGATACCTACCATAAAGAAGTAAAAAGGATTCTGGATTAGGTAAATCTCCTTTAATCCGAAACTCGCCATGGATCACTTTGGCTGTTTGCTCCCTTTTTTGACCGGGATAATAATCAGAATGGCTGCTAAACATTAAAGTTACGGTACCTGTATCCACATTAATTTTCCCATTCAATTCAAATGGAATCATTTTAGGCTGTTGAGCCGAAGTATTTAAACAGAACGATAGTAAAAAACAAGCAGTCCATAATAATTTACGCATATGATAAACATACTGTATTATTTTTATCAGGAGTTAAATTTTAACATAAAATAACAACAAAAAAAGCAAAACCCGAATAATCTATAATCGGGTTTTGCCGTAAAAAATATTTATTCAGAAAAGTTAAACTATTTATTCAGAAAACTAAGGCAAATCAAAGCCAAACTTTTTATAAATGGAACTGGCTTCTGCGCTTACCAGAAAATCCATGAAATCTTTTGCAGCTTTCGGATGTGGTGCATTTTTCAACTGACCAGCTAAATATTGGGAGCGAATATTTTCAGTTTCCGGAACTTCAATCATTTCTACCGGGTGGCCTAACATCTTTTGATAATAAGCTTCCGTATACCATACCGGAGCAGCATCACTTTGGTTATATAAAATACGCATCGGCGATTGTCTGTGGTGAATCTGGGTCAGGTAAGTGCTTTTATCTTTCACTTTAGTTTTCATCACCGTCTCTTTTAATTGCTCCCCTCCTGCTTTCACATAAGCTTCTTCAATTCTTTTTCCAATCCCTTCAAAGTCAGGATTAGGCATGGCTACTCTTAAATCCTTGCGACCAAGGTCTTTTAAGCCCTTCACTTTTTTAGGATTGTCTTTCTGCACCATAATCGCCAGTCGGTTTTTAGCATAGACCTGCGTTTTGCTAAACCATTCCGGAGTTTGCTCTATTCTGCTTTTTCCTGCGGTATACACATCTGGTTTCAAGGTGATCCTCATGTTGCCAATTACAATGCTACCTTCTGCAATTTGTTTAGCCAAAATACCCGGAGGCAGGGTTTCTGCAAATACCCGCTGATATTGGGGATGTTTTTTCTTAAATGCTGCGATGAGTTCATCAATCACCATAAACTGATTACCGGCGAAAAACACCACCAGCTGAGGATCATTAATATCTCCAAAAAGATCAGGAACATTGTCAATTCCGGGCACAGTAAACTGCACTTTGCTTTCAGGTGGGGTATTCCAGGGTGGATCAAAACGATGTTCCTGCGCATAGACTGCGGAACTTAAAGGAATCAGGGCAATTGCCGCACAAAATAGTTGTCTTACGATTTTCATATGATTATAGATAATGAAGGTGATGTTGGTACGAATTCAATCATTCGGGGGTTCCTGGTTGCGGGTACTTATTTTGGTTCAGTTTTTAATTCGCTCCCGCTTTCCAGTTCTTTCAGCGCCAGTACAATGGGCTGAAATGGGCCATATTTATGCTGTTGTTCTGAAAATGAATCCAGGTAAGGACCATACGGCGCATCAATTGGTTTTTTGGTCCGGTCCGGATAATCCATTTTTTGTTCTTTATGTGGTCTTGGCTGGGAGTTTACAAATGCGGCTACATCCCAGGACTCTTCATCCGTCAGTTGCGCATCCGGATAGCTTACGCCAAAGGGCATATTATTTTTCACAAAACCTGCGAAATTGTTTAAGCGATACATGCCTGCACCATCATTATAGCTGTGCGCTCCCCATAGTGGCGGATAAACATAGGCCAGCTGATCTTCAGTTTTAATACCCTGACCATGTTCTCCATGGCAAGACTGACATTTATTCTGGTACACCAGCAATCCTTTTTGCGGATCCGCAGCTCTGTCCATATATTTCAATTTCTCCGTCCCTGAACCAAAAGCTTTCTTTCCTTTCTCCTGTTCTGAGCCTACCCATTTCATATAAGCCAGCATCGCCTTAACTTCTTTTCCATTGATATCAGGAACTTTTCCATTTAAGCTACGCTGAAAGCAATCGGCAATACGCTCTGTGGCTTCCGCCATCTTACCGGACCGCGCGCTGGTTTTAGGGTAACTCGCGAAAAATATAGAATAGTTGTTTCCAAAAGTTTTCGTTCCGGCCTCTAAATGACAATTCTGACAGTTCATGCCATTACTGATTCGGGCCACAGTACCATTGGGTCCAAAATATTTGCCGGTATTCTTTACGAGTTCACGCCCGTAACGAATCATATGACCATATTCATCCTCAGGAATCGTACTTTCTTCCGGTGATTTCCAGGCATCTGTAGGAATAGGATTTTCTTTGGCAACAGACTTCGCATCGGCTCCTTCCGCAACAGACTGATTGTCTGTTTTTAACGAACCAGGGCTATCCTTCCAGTAAAAGACACTCATCCCGATCAAAGTGGCTAAAATAAACAACATGGAAACTAATACGATGGATTTCGCGGTATAGATAAGGGTTTCCCGGGTTTGGTCTGATTCAGGTTCTTCGCTCACAATATTTGGTTTGGTGCTCAAAAATGACATTAATTATGAAGATCACAAACATAATTTAAGTTATAAGTCATAACCAAAAGTAATACCCAAGCTACTCCTTCCAAATCAAAATATGGATTAAGGTTTAATTATCTTAATTTTGCGGCCAAAGAACGGATTATGGAATCAAGCGAATTAAGAATAGGGAATTACACATTAGACCATGGTTCCCCGGAACAAATACCTTATGGATCTGATATTGATTCGGCAGGATTAATGGAGCCTATTAAAATAACGGCAGAATGGCTTAATAAATTTGGTTTCGAGAAATTCGATTTTGAATATGAAGAAGGTATTGAAATCACCTATGTGCTGGAAAAGAAAAACGGGCATCAGTTTGTATTAAGTGATGATTTTCAACCTATGGATGGAGAAATTGCCATGTTAGACTATAAATTATTATACGTACACCAGTTACAAAATTTGTATTTCTGTTTAACCGCAGAAGAATTGGTTGTAATCTAAAACCCATGAAATCATTCCCATATATATTTAGGACCGTCCTTTTTGCGGTAATCACCAGCTGTTTTCTGTCTTGTACTTCTGTAACGCCGTATCAACAATGGCTGGAGCATGCTAAAACCGACATCAGGTTATTGCCTAAATATAGTGGCCTGGCGAAATCGCAGCAATATATTGATATAGACCAGCGGTTTATCAAAGAAGTTACCCAACAATTTGGCACTAAAGAACGTGCCTCCTATGTTCATTCTCGTTGGGGAATGGAATACGCGCAAAAGGGAGACCTGAAAACGGCTATGTACCGTTTAAATCAAGCCTGGTTACTTGACCCTGGAAATCCGGAAAGCTATCATGGTTTCGGTTATGTAATGGCCGTACTGGGAGCCTTTAAAGAGGCTAAATCTCAATATGAGGAAGGTCTTAAACTTGCCCCGACAAACAGGCAGATGAAAATCGAACTCGTCGATATCCAGAAAAGGCTTTAAGCTACAGCGAAATCCCGCGCCCCTAACCACAATTTCCTGCACGATTGTTTGTACGATTTATCTTCGCGTATAAGCAGGTCCCGTTTTATTATGGTAGCTTTAGAAAATATCACAGAAAAGCTATTTCTTTCCTTACCCACCCTTTTCTTATTCTCATTTTATTTTCAACCAATACCCTTTTACCAAGGACATGAAAAAAGACAATTCCGATGAATTGATTATTGCCAATAGAGAGATCTCTCTTCAAAATGAAGAAAAAGAAAATACTGCGGCAGAGCTGATCATTGCCATAAAAGAGCTTGCTTTTCAAAATGAAGAAAAGGAACACCGTGCAGCAGAGTTGGCGATAGCCAATAAGGAACTTGCTTTTCAAAACGAAGAGAAAGAAAACCGTGCAGCAGAATTAGCCATTGCGAACAAGGAACTTGCTTTTCAAAATGAAGAGAAAGAAAACCGTGCAGCAGAGCTGATTATTGCCAATAAAGAACTTGCTTTTCAAAATAAAGAGAAGGAAAAGAGAGCTGAAGAGCTGATCATTGCCAATAAAGAGCTTGCTTTTCAAAATGAAGAGAAGGAAAAGAGAGCGGAAGAGTTAAGCATTGCCAATAGAGAGCTTAAAAATGCCGAAGACGACATTCGTAAACTGAATGATGAATTGGAGCAAAAAGTAATTGAACGTACCGCACAACTCGAGTCAGTTAACAAAGAATTAGAGTCTTTCTCTTATTCTGTTTCCCACGATTTACGTGCTCCAATCCGGGCCATCAATGGCTACACCAAAATTATTGTAGAGGATTACGGCGATTTGTTAGATGCTGACGGGATAAAAATCCTGCAATCCATCATCAACAATTCAAAGAAAATGGGCGAATTGATTGATGACCTACTGGCCTTTTCCAAGCTGGGAAGAAAGCAGGTCACCGTTTCAGAAATCAATATGAATGACCTGGTTGACGCCGTAAAATCTGAATTGGTTTTTGATGAGAATGAACATCTCCCGGAATTTATCATAGGAGAACTTCCAAGGGCTCAGGGAGACAAATCATTGATCAAGCAGGTCTGGATCAACCTGATTTCCAACGGTATAAAATACTCACGTTACAAAGAAAAAACAAGGATTGAGATCGGCGCATACCGTGAAGATCAACACATTGTATATTACGTTAAGGACGGCGGTGCCGGATTTGACATGGCCTATTACGACAAACTTTTCGGAGTTTTTCAACGACTACACTCACAGGAAGAATTTGAAGGCACCGGAATCGGCCTGGCTATTGTCCACCGGATTGTCCAGCGCCATCAGGGGAGAGTATGGGCAGAATCAACATTAGACGAGGGGTCTTGCTTCTATTTTAGCCTACTCAGCGTAAACCATTAACATTAAGAAAAATGAGCTACCATAACATTGAGATTTTATTTGTAGAAGATAGTGCCGATGATGCTGCACTCACCATCCGTGCGCTAAAAAAGGGTGGCGTAACCAATAAGCTGCTTCATGTAATCAACGGTGCTGTAGCACTGGATTTCCTATATTGCAGAGGGGACTTTGCTTCCAGAAGTGATAAGGAATACCCAAAACTGATCTTGTTAGATTTAAAAATGCCGAAGATTTCAGGCGTCCAGGTATTGGAAAAGATTAAGTCTGATCCGAACCTTAAATCTATTCCAGTGGTCATGTTAACTTCATCCAATGAAGGTCCGGATATAGAAAAATGCTTCATGCTGGGTGCAAACAGTTATATTGTAAAACCTGTAGATAGTGATAATTTTTTCAAAGCAGTAAAAGAGATCGGTTTATACTGGATGGCATTGAGTCAATCCGCACATTAAACATTTGCAATCCATAATGGCAACAAATCTTAGAATACTCATTGTTGAGGACAATGAAAGTGATGCTGATCTTCTTAAAAGGGAATTAAAGAAATCTGAATTGAGTTTTACAGCAGAAGTTGTACAAACCGCAAAAGATTTTAAAACAGCCCTGAATGATTTCATTCCGGATCTGATCTTATCAGATTATTCTCTTCCGTCTTTTGATGCGGAGAGTGCTTTCCTGATCAAACAAGAGTTTAACCCTGATATCCCTTTTATCATTGTATCCGGTATCATCGGAGAAGAAAATGCCGTTAAGCTGATTAAGGCTGGCGTTACGGATTATGTGTCTAAAAACAAACTCTTTACCTTATCAACGAAAATAGACAGGGCCTTAAATGATACCCTGATCCGTCAGGAGAAAAAGCTGGCCGATGAAAAGTTAAAGACCATCAACGAGGAACTTTCAGTCCTGAATCAGGAACTGGAAAACCGTGTAATTAACCGTACCAGAGCATTGGCCGAAAGTGAAAGTCGATTCCGTAGTATGATGGAAACCATCCCACAGCTAGCCTGGACCAATACAATTAGCGGTGAGATCGATTTTCACAACCAGCGATGGTATGAATATACGGGATTAGATATTGCAAAAACCAGCCTGTTCGGACCTAAAACGGTGATCCATCTGGAAGACCATGAGGAAGGTATCGCTCAGTTTCAGTCTATCCTGAACAACAAGGAAGGTGGTGAATTTCAGGTACGCATCAAAAGGGTGGATGAGCTTTACCGCTGGCACCTGATTCGTTTGATGCCCGTTAAAAATCAACAGGGCAACCTGGAGCTTTGGGTAGGCACGGCAACGGATATCCAGGAACTCCGCCTGCTGCAACAGCAGAAAGATGATTTTATCATCATCGCCAGTCATGAATTGAAAACCCCGATCACCAGCTTAAAAGCATCTTTACAACTTTTAGACCGGATAAAAGACAATCCTCCTGCTACCGGAATGTTGGCTAAATTGGTCATCCAAGCCAATAAAAGCTTAGGAAAGGTGAACGCCCTGATTGAAGATTTATTGAATTCCAGCAGAGCAAACCAGGGACAACTGCACATCAGTCCGGAGAATTTTGTCTTGTCTGGTATCATTAAAGATTGTTACCCTGAGCTAGCCGCCGATGGTAAATATTCCATTGAAACGGAAGGCGACCTGGAGATCGCCGTTTATGCGGATGCCATCCGGATAGAACAGATTGTAGTCAACTTCCTCAACAATGCGATAAAATATGCTGCCCAATCTAAGGAGATTCGTATCCGGATTGAACAGGCAGATGGCATGGCAAAAGTCTCGGTTATTGACCGCGGCCCCGGCATCCCTCCGGAGAAATTACGTTACATTTTCGACCGCTATTATCGTGCAGATAATTCCGGAAGCCAGTACACCGGCTTAGGTCTTGGCCTTTATATTTGTGCGGAAATCATCAAACAACACCAGGGACAAATCGGCGTAGAAAGCGTATTAGAAGAAGGCAGTAGTTTCTGGTTTACCTTACCATTAGCCAATTAAACGGACAGATTAGATATCTAGATATATTTACACCTCTACTAAACCTGCCCGTCCTGAAAATATTATCTACCTCAAAATCAACACACAAAGCCTAAAAACACCAATCCTGAGATTAAAAACAGCTTAAAGATATCTCCACATCAATATATCTTAGTATCATTGCGTACTCGTATAAAGGATATATTGACATGAAGATTATAGCTGTTATAAATCATAAAGGTGGTACAGGAAAAACAACTTCTACCTTAAATATTGGCGCCGGTTTAGCTCGTGCGAACAAGAAAACATTACTAATTGATATTGACCCACAATCTAACTTAACAGAAGGCTTAGGATTCAGAGATGTTAAGGTGTCGATTTATGACAGTATCAAAAATGACTCTCCCCTTCCCATTGAAAACATTTCTGAGTATTTAGACATTGTCCCTTCTTCGCTGGACTTATTAGGTGCGGAGATTGAGCTGGTTTCCAGACTAGGCAGAGAAACTATTTTGAAAAGACTGTTGAAAGCAGTGGAAGGAAAATATGATTACATCCTGATTGATTGTGCCCCTGCTTTAGGTATGCTTACCGTAAATGCATTGGTTGCCGCAGACACGGTATTGATCCCATTGGAAGCAGAATATTTTGCCTACAGAGGTATCGACCGCCTGGTTTCTATCATTTCCGATGTGCGTACACATTACAATGAAAACCTAACCATTGGCGGCGTGTTTATCACCAAAATCAACCCGAGAAGGGTGATTACCGAGCAGATCACAGAAAGTATCAAAAAATATTTCAATGACAAGTTATTTGACACTTCCATCAGGGTAAACGTGGCCTTGATCGAAGCGCAATTAAAAGGTGTTGATGTATTTGAATATGCGCCATTATCAAATGGTGCCGTAGATTACGAAAACCTTACACAAGAAATTTTAGTTAAATTATAAGATTATGGCAAAGAAAAATCTGGGTGGTATAGAGGATAACAATAAAAACTTAGGCGGTGTATCCGCATTGTTCAATTCTCCTTCAAAAGAAACTACGGCCACAAAAGGAGAAAAATCCGCTCCGCTATCGGAAGATGAAACGGTTACTTACCCATTGAGACTTAAGAAGAGTGCTTTAAAAGCGCTTAAAATTCTTGGTGCACAACAAGGCGTAACCGTTAAAGATCTGATCATGAAAGTGATTGAAAAAGAATACGATTTATAAGTACTAAAATAGCTCATTATGTCAAGATATCTTAACATAATGAGCTATTTTAGTACTATTTACATAGACAACCGGTTTAACTCGCTGCTATTTCCATTAGATTTAACCGCAGCTTTCTTCGTTTTCATCTGTTTATCAAAGCTATAACGAAAAGTTAACCTGATTCTACGGGTATCATTTTTGGTTAGCCCTTCCGAGATTAAAGGCGCAACAGTAGTGGAGGCAATCACGTAATTGTTGTAGAAAATATCGGAAGCATCCAGTTTAATAGAACCACGATCTTTAAATACAGATTTGCTGATCCCCAGACTCACATTCGACAAAGCACTCACATTATAGATGCTGTAAATCGATGCCGATCTGTAATAAGCAGCCATTTCAGCAGCAAGTCCCTTCCCCAATTTGAAACTGTTCATGCTACTCAGCGTGAAATTCGTTTTACTTCTTTTTTGTATGCCATCCGGATCAAATGTAGCTGGCAACTTAACCGTTTGATGGTATACCGCTGCGCGGTTATTCATGCTCCACCAATTCGTAACCTTTACAGGAAAGGTAAATGTGGCGCTTAATAACTGACGGGCAAGGAAGTTCCCTTTCGTTTCTATAAACCTCAATTCTTTTTGCTCATAAATAATGAAATCCGAAATCGCATCTGTACTGCGGGTATAAGCTAAATTCAGACTGTATCTTTTGTACAACTGGTTCCAGGAGAAAGTATGGGTATACTCTGGTCTTAAAAAGGCATTTCCGCGTATGGCAGTATAATTGTCTACAAACAATTCGTAAGGGATCAGGCTTTCATAAGCTGGTCTGTTGATGTTTTTCGCATACGACAGGGAACTGGTATAATCCTTATTGAATTTGTAATCTAAACGAACATTAGGAAACAAATTAAAATAACTGGAATCTATCCCATTGATTACGTTGTAAGTACTGTTTTCTGCACGTAATCCCAATTGGAAAGAAAAATCACCCAGCTGCTGGTTAAAGTTAACGTAACCTGCTAATATGCTTTCCCGGTATCCCAGTTTTTTTAAGACATCGCCTTTAGGAGTCCAAACCCCATTTTCAAAAACCTCGGCGTTTTGCTGACTATTATTATCGGTAAAAGTATATTTTAAACCACTTTCCAATTTGGAGGCCTTACTAAAGTTACCGGTGTAATCTGCCGTTCCCGTATAAATATGATAGGTTGCAGGTACGTAATTCCTAAACACATAACTTGATTCTTTACCGTTTGGATCGGTTAAATCCTGATGAAACACTTGTTGTTGTTTACTGCTAAACAGCGCATAATTGGCGGTTAACATCAAATTTGAGCCCAGTGTATCCAGTGTTCTTTTATAAAACAAGTTGTAATTGGACAGATCGATCTGAACAAAGGCATCATTAAGCGTTTTACTTTGACTGATCGCGTTACGCTCATTGATTGTTGCATTGATATTTCCAAGACTGCTAAGGTTTGCAGAAATCAGACTAACATCAGCCCCCAGCACTTCATTTTTACTTAACTGATAGTTTAAATTACTACTTAAGTTCTTATCTATCGCTTTTCCGCCAGACAGGTCAACCGTTTGGTTGAAGTCGCCAATTTTCTCCATGCCCTGGAATAATTCGCGCTTCGTATAACCGCGCTCAATTTGTCCACGCCTGTTATATCCTCCGGAAACACTCCAGTCCAGCTTTGCATTACTCCATCTTAAATCTGTATTAATCCCTCCCGAACTACGGTAGCCCTGAGCAACATTCCCTGATACGCTGGCCATCCAACCTGCTTCGGCACTCTTTTTCGTATGGATTTCGATCACTCCCCCCGAAGCATTTGCATCATATTTAGCGGAAGGATTATAGATAAACTCAATATAATCAATCTGCGTTCCCGGAATCGAGGCCAGTACGGTTTCCAGATTGGCACCCGGCAATTTTTTCCCGTTCAGCAGGATCAAGACATTGGATTTCCCGTTCATTGAGAGCTTGTTATTGATCAGCTCTACAGAAGGTGCAAGCGCTAAAATCCCGTAGAGGTTATTTCCGGCTGCCAGTACACTACCGGCAACATTCATCACCGTTCTATCTGTTTTTTGCTGGATCAATGGCTTGGTTCCTTTGATGGTCACACCTGCCAGCTGCTGTTGATCGTCCTTTAACACGATCATGATTTCTTTTTTATCTTCCGGCTGGATCTCCTGTAGGAAAGTCTGATAACCAATACTGGAAATACTCAGTACGAATTTTCCGGAGGGTACATTAGCAATAGCAAATCGCCCGTTTATATCTGTTAATACTGTTCTTTTAGCCGTACTATCGGCAATTTGAGATTTTAAGATTACGGTCGCAAATGGCACCGTGGTTTTACTTTGGTCGCTCACCTTACCCGAAACGCAGTGTTGAGCCATGCTGCTCAATGCAAACAGACTTAAAACTCCAATAATGGTTAACTGATAAAATCTAAAGAATAAAGCTGGCTGGCAGATTGAGAAGGTTTTCATAATTTAAGTTGCTTTCGTTTTTAATGATACCCAAAACAACAACATATCCGCCACGCAATTAAATAAGATTGACCAAGACGATAAAATGAGTATTAAACCTCCAAAATCGACTAACAAAGGCTAAAATTCTGTACTAATTTACTTTTGTCAGTCAAAACCATGAGTTTATGCGAAAAATCATAGCTTTCGTCATTAAATTCTTATTATTACAGGCCAGACCTGCACATTCGATTCATGGAAGATCTTAAAATCAACAACCCCGCTAAAAAACCGATTTCTGCACGCCTGTATCTACATGGAATTTTTATCAGTTTTATCATGTGTTCCTGGCCAATTTATTTCCTGGTTTATTCCAGAAAAATGAATTTCGAATGGGCAGAGGCCTATAGTGCGCTAACCTTCTTCTTTTACTCATTTTTGGCGCTCTGCATTTATTTCATGGTATTTGTGGTTCTGCGCAACCGCCCTGCTCTAAAAAAGAGCAGCAGAATCCTGATCAAAGTTGGAGGTACTTTAGCCCTGGCATTCCTTTATATCTGCATTCGCTGGGCAATAGAACAGCATCTGGCCTATTGGGCACTGGGCATCAGAACTTACCCCCGTGAAATTACTTTTAGCTATTTCTTTTACGACAACCTTTTTAATGCTTTTTTACTGGTCTTCTGTGGCCTTTTTGTGAAATTCATGGACGATTGGTACATCACAGACCGAATCAGAACTGACCTGGAGAAACAAAACCTACGGCTGGAGCTGGATTTTCTGAAATCTCAGGTAAACCCTCATTTTTTGTTCAATACACTCAATAATATTCAATCTTATATCGTCCAGGATGAAAAGATGAAATCGATTGAACTCATCGGAAGGTTGTCGGAATTTATGCGTTTTGCACTCTATGAATGTACCGAGGAGTACATTGATTTAGATAAAGAGATCAATATGCTGACTGATTATGTAGAATTGGAACGCGTGCGCTGCGATGACCGGGTTATGATTATTTTTGAAACTTCAGGGAATTTTGGCCATCATAAAGTCCCCCCGCTCCTGTTGATGCCTTTTGTAGAAAACGCATTTAAGCACGGCGCCGATGATCAACTCAGCAATTCCTGGATAAAAATCAACATTAGTGTACAGGAGGATTTGTTAAAGCTACAGGTGGATAATAACTTCTCCGCTTCCTCCATTCCGGCAGAGAAAACGGGAGGAATTGGCCTTCAAAATGTAAGAAAAAGACTGAACCATTATTTCCCTGACAAACATGATTTACAGATTTCCAACAAAGGAAATACCTTCCATGTGAATCTAAACCTACAATTAAATTAAGCTTCCAATTTTCCATTAACCCGAATCAAAAAGATATGAAACTGATCAACTGTATTATTGTTGATGATGAGCCACAGGCTCGTAAAATGATGGAAGCCTTTGTCTCACAAATCAGGGGATGGACGATTTTGAGGGTATGCAGCAATGCGATTGAAGCATTTGAAGCTTTACAGACCTTTAACGTAGACGTTATATTTCTTGACATCAAAATGCCCATCATAACAGGTATAGATTTCCTGAAATCACTAAAAAATCCACCTTTAGTGATCTTTACCACAGCGTATAACAAGTATGCGATGGATGGTTATGAGCTCAATGTGGTCGATTATCTGCTGAAACCGATCTCCATGCACCGACTATTGCAAGCCGCAGAAAAAGTGGCCGAAAGGATGGAAAGTAAGCAGGTGCAAAGTCCGGTAGAACAACGCCCAGAACTGAGTTATATGTTTGTGAAGCACGAGAATAAACTGATAAAAATTAACTTCTCAGACATCCGCTATATTGAGGGAATGCAGAATTTCGTCCATATCCACCTCCCTGAAAAGTCTTACCTGATTACACAAACGATGAAATCTTTAGAGGACTTACTCCCTGCTTCCTCATTTACAAGGGTACAGAAGTCATATATTGTCTCTATGGAGGCCATTACAGCTGTTTTCGGAAATACCATAGAAATTGGAACCATTCAAATTCCGATTGGCAGCAATTATAAAGCTGAATTTATGTCCCGTATTGATAAATAAACCAGGGATTGTATTTTCTTGCTTACAAAGCTATTTTTGGGTTCTAATTTGTGTTGCCCTGGTACACACAAATGTAAACCTTTATGAAAAAATTAATCTTAACCGCGCTGGTAGGCTATGCCCTGGCCGTTCCTGCCCTGGCGCAGGACAGTAAAAACTTCTTGTACCTCTTTTCTGATTCCATCATTTATGCTCAAAAGGTTCAGTTGCGCCCGGATTTCTCCGGTTACTGGCAGTTTAGAGCAGATTCCCGGCGTGTTCCTATAAGTCAGGTCAAGTTCTTTAACAATGAGGATGGCTTCTTTGCCAATACTCGGAGGTTCTCACTTGCCGGAGAAAGTCAATTTTCGGAAAGAATTGTTGCTGGAAAAATCAACCTTTTCCAGGAAAGACCTTATGATCCGGAGGCCTTCCACAGGCCTTACCATTATGGTATGGAAAGAGACCGTTTACAGATCGCCGCCCTATCCATGTATTATAATAAAGGTTTTGGGGACCTCAAAAGAGTACGCTACCGAAACTTAATGAAGGATATGGCTGATCACCCACAGAGCATGCAATTCCTGAAAGATTACCGGAAAAGCTCACAACTTAGTAAAATCATATCCGTTACCGCTGGTGCAGCGATCATTGCAGGTGTCGCTACCTTACTAACTGGCGGTTATTCAGAGTCCAGTTTCACCAATAGCTCCATTTTAATGGGCGGTGGTATAGTCCTTGCTACAGGTGGATATCTAATCCATTTATCCGGAAAGAAAAACATTGAAAAAGCAATAACCAATTACAACAAATAAACGATTACCATAGCCCGGCTATGCTGGTTTCGGACTAGCCGGGCTTTATCCAATTCACCATTCCAATAATATAAACCTCCGCTATGATCCAGGTAGTCGATTACCAGCCAAACTGGTCTCTAGAATTTGAAGCGCTGAAAACGGTGTTCAATAATGCTTTGGGGGATATCAACTGTCCTATTGAACATGTTGGCAGTACTGCCGTACCTGGTTTAGCAGCCAAACCAATTTTGGATATTGATATTATTGTCAGCGATGAGGCGCAGCTCCATCAAGTAATTCCCCTGATTACCGCATTGGGCTACGAATTCGCTGGCGAAATGGGTATTAAAGACCGATATGCCTTTAATGCGGTTTCTAACCTTAATCCTGACAACCGAAAAGGAATGATATGGCCTGCTCATCATTTGTATTGCTGTATTGCAGGAAGTCCTGCTCTCAATAATCACCTATTATTTCGCGATGCATTAAGGAGTTCTCCGGAATTGGTCATGGAATACGGTCAGTTGAAAAAGGAGCTTGCTGCTTCAACCAACGACATAGATACTTATGTCAATTCAAAAAGTTCCTTTATTACTGCTGTTCTGGACAAGGCTGGTCTTTCCTCAGAGCTGATAAAGGAAATTACCCTGCAAAACAAGAAAAAATAACGGAATTTTAACTTAAGACATTGCGCATGAGCTTATCTATTTTTTCTTAGATTTAAGGATATGAATAAGTCTAACAGAAGAAAATTTATCGGAACCGCAACTGTGCTAACCGTTGGAACAGTTGCCAGCGCTATGCCCATAACAAGTATGAACAAAAGCTATCCTGTAGTACATCATGTGTTTTTCTGGCTGAAAAACCCGGATTCTAAAGCCGATCGTGACCAGTTGGTTGCAGGTGTAAAAACACTTTCGAAAATACCAACAGTAAAAGAAATACATGTCGGCATTGTTGCCAGCACCGAAAAACGGGATGTGGTAGACCATAGCTGGGGCGTATCAGAACTGATGTTCTTTAATGATCTTGCCGGACAGGAAGCTTATCAGACACACCCAATACACCTCGAATTCATTAAAAACCATAGTCATTTGTGGGATAAGGTGGTGGTTTATGATATAGCCCAAGCTTAAAACATCATAAATCCTTACCAATATTAGAACAGCAGTATTTTAATACTACTGCTGTTCATTAGTTATTGCGATTGTCCCTTGCCTATATCTTTATAGGTCTTTATTTAAGACATATTTCTGCAAAATGCCTTTTGACATTGGCAACACTCTTTTATTACGATCTAGCGGATACTCTCCGGGAGCTGTAAAAAACTCAATTACACCACGGTTAGAAATGTACCAAACCTTACCCAGGGAACTTACCGTCAACGTATCCGGCAGGGTGATTTTCTTAAAATTAGCGATTCGATCTTCATTTATAGGAATGATCTCTACATCTTCCTTTTTTTCAGTACAGGAAATAGCTTCGTAATGATCTTCTGCCCAATACATACATTGTTTAAATGGAGGGGTAACGGTAATCATATAAACGCCAATCCCAATAACCAACAATATCATAGCGGCAATTAAGTTTTCCCTGGTCTTGAACCTCGCCCATCTATTCGGTTTCGGAACTGGTGTATCTTTTGGAGGTTCCGGAAGTGGTGTATCATCTGGGGGTTGTGGAACTGGTATCTTTTGTGGAAGTTCCGGACTTGGATTACCAGGTCCACCATTCAGCACGACAACATTATTTTCCCAAAGCGCATGAGGTCTGGGATTAAAATCTATCAACCAGGCCAGAAGGTCAATATTGATCAACCTTGGGTCCTGTACTGTTCCTTTCATCAAATTCCGCAGTGGTTTGAACCTATCAGGCTCGGTCTTGATAATCAGCTTAGAGAAATCTTTTTCTTCCGTTTCCGGACCAAAAAAAGCTCTTAAAATCCGTGCATCCTTCTGCGAGTATCTTTCCCCATAAACTTTAAGGCATTCCCTTTTCAATTCTGCAGGACTTGCTTGCACTAAATGACTGGAAAGCAACCCTGCCGCGCGCTTCGAATTGTACGCTTCAATTACTTCGTTTTTATACTTTTCAAACATTTCTAATGATTAATAATTGCAACTAACCGGAATTTTCGGAATCTCTAAAGCATTACCGGAATCCCATCGGAATCATCGGAATTACCGGAATCACCTGATAATTAATCAATTGAAGGCCCATACATTTGCTTCAGAAATCAGGTAATGCTTCGATTAGCTATCGGGGTAAATGTACAAAACTGATTTCACAATGAGAGGAAAACGCGGGGCTTGCTATCCGGTTTGGGAAGCAGTTAGCAACTCCCGCGAATGATTCTCAACACTTCCCAAAAATTTCAGAAGCGCTTCTGAAATGCAAAAGTAGCAGTCCCTGCGAGCAGAATCGCAGGGGACTACACCCGTGTTTCATTCTTTAATTTTTAAGATCATGTTTGAATTATTACTTGCTATCTTTTTAGGCTTTGCAAGCCCTTCATATACTACAAACGACATCAGCTATTCATCGGAAACAACAATTCCGACTCCTGATCCAGACCATGAGGCTGGTGGAGATGGTAGCCATATTCCACCGGGGAGACCATAGCAAAAAAGGAATCAGTTTTACAAGGGCATTGAAAATTGTCTTTAAAAACACAAGTTGTAAGGGGGGATAGAAAACGTTTGTTTTCTATCCCCCCTTTTTTAATCGCTTTAAGAGTATTTGAATATAATACTTCAGAAGCAAAAAACACCTATACAAACCATACTTCCATAAACTCGTATAATAATACCTCAGCGGGTACAGCTTTTTCATCAACAAAAAAGCGATTAAGGAAAAACAATCGTTTACCTGATCGTTTTAAATATCACTCATTAAAAATGATGCTTTTTCAAGGTCCACATTTTTAATGCCTTACTTTTTTTATATTTGAGCATAAAAAATAACTCTTGAAAAAAACGCTACTCCTTCTATTGGTTACTTTTGTTATTTTTTCCTGCAAAAAAAAACAAAAGTTTATGAACCCCCTTCCACATTTTGATTTTGATAAGGCGGAATCATTTATGTATAAGAACAACGATTCGGCATTCTATTATTTCAGTAAGCTAATCGCAAACTCTAAAGATAGTTTACAAATAGCCATATCCTGCAACTACCTTTACGTCATACAATTTGATGCCGGTGATTATTTTGGAAGTCAGGAAAGCTTACTTACTTCCCTTCGGTTTTTAGACCAAAATAATCCTAAACATTTTAATTGTCTATCCGCAAATTACAACGGATTGGGACGAAGCAGTACTTATTTAAAAAATCATGACGATGCCATTAAATATTATGATGCAGCCATCAAATTTTCTACAAAGAATGATCTCAAACTCCTGATCTCAAATAATGAGGCGCTGGTCTACCGCAGTAAAAAAGACTATACGAAGGCTATTAAAATTTATAAAGAAATTCTCTATAAAAATCCAAATAACAAAATAGAATATGCGCGTAAATTAACAAATTTCGCTTTCACCAAATGGCTGCAAAACCCTGACTACAATGCAGAACCAGAACTACTGGAAGCCTTGCATATTCGTGAAAAAGAAAACAACGATTGGGGTAAAAACTCCAGTTATACGCACCTATCGGATTATTATGCTAGTAAACAACCCGCTATTGCCTTGGCTTATGCACAGAAAATGTATCAGGTGGCCACTAAGATAAAAAGTCCCAATGATCGCTTAGATGCACTCCACAAACTAATTAAATTAAGTCCACAGACCGAAATCCGAAATTATTTCAATACTTATCATGCGCTTTCCGACAGTTTACAAAGCGCTCGTAATGCGGCTAAAAATCAATTTGCACTGATCCGCTACGAAAGCGACAAAAACAAAACAGACAACCTGAACCTTCAAAAAGAGAATGCAGAAAAAAGACATCAGATTACCATCAGAGAGTTTATGCTCTTTGGAGCCCTGTTATTTTTATTTTCCGCTTCCTTCATTGCTTATCTATGGTATAAAAGGAGAAAGCTAAAACTGGAAACGGCAGCTCAAAGTGCCATTCAGGATAGTCAATTGAAAACTTCCAAAAAAGTACATGATGTGGTGGCCAATGGATTGTACCGGATGATGAGGGAAATTGAAAACGGTGAAGACATTAACAAAGACAACATCCTGGATAAAATAGACAATCTGTACGAAAAATCACGTGATATCTCCTATGACAAGCCAGAACTTGCCGACCATAATTTCCATGAAAAAATCTCAGCGCTGCTGAAATCTTTTGCTACAGAAAACACCAGGATTCTGATTGTAGGAAACACGGCTGCATTATGGGAGAAAGTGAACCCGACTGTCAAGTATGAAGTAGAGCATATGCTCCAGGAATTGATGGTCAATATGAGAAAACATAGTGGCGCTGATAAAGTACTGGTTAAGTTCGAACATAAGGAAGATCGGATCAACATCAATTATACCGATAATGGAATCGGCATGTCAGAAGCAACTATTTTCAAAAATGGATTAAGGAATACGGGAAACCGTATCGCTTGTATTCATGGAGAAATTACCTTTGATACGCAGATAGAAAAGGGACTAAAAATTCAACTCTCTTTCCCCATTTATTAACTTAATAACGATGTTCAAAAGAGTATTAATTGCCGAAGACCAGGAAAGCGCCAATATTTCCGTTCAAAAGACACTAGCAGATCTAGGTATCACCAATACTGAATATACATTTTATTGCGATGATGCCCTGATGCTCTTAAGAAAAGGCCTTCAAAGTGATCAGCCTTATGATTTACTGATAACCGATCTTTCTTTTGAAGAAGATCACCGTCTACAAAAGATTTCAGACGGGATAGAACTGGCGCGCGCGGTTAAACAAATGCAACCAGACCTGAAGATATTGGTATTCTCCGCAGAAAATAAAGCCGCCATTGTGGATGAGCTTTTTAAGGAAATAGGCATTAACGGCTATGTCCGTAAAGCCCGTCATGACGCTAAAGACCTCAAATTGGCATTAGACGCTATCTACAAGAATAAAATCTACCTTTCTGCTGATCTTAAACAGACGGTAAAAGAGAAAAATGCCTACGAGTTCACTGATTTCGATATCACCATCATTTCCCAGCTTCTGAAAGGAACTCTTCAAAAAGATATCCCCTATTACCTTCAGGAAAACAACATCAAACCTTCCGGGTTGAGCAGTGTAGAAAAGCGACTTAACCTCATGAAAGAAGCCTTAGAATTCACTAAAAACGAGCAGTTAGTTGCTTATTGTAAAGACTTTGGCATCATTTAATCGATAACCTCTCCATGAAAACAATCGTTCTGTTTCTTTTTATTTTCGTCGCCATTGCCTGTAAAGCATCAACCGTGGTTTATGTCTGCAATAATGGCACTACGAATAAATACCATCTCAAACCCAACTGTCGCGGCTTAAGCAGATGCCATTTTAAAGTTGTAAAAATGACTTTAGAGAAAGCAAAAGCAAGTCAAAAGACACTTTGTCGCCATGAACTCCCAAAACAACAAAAGCAGCAGGCTCCTTCAAAGAAAAAACACAAAACTTAGTCCTCATCCTCAAAATTGACATTTTTATCATGATGTCCGGAGATTACAATCGTACTATTTCCAAGTAACTGAGGATTGAGTCTCCCTTTTTTGGTCGCAATAAACTTGATCTCTAAACCAGCAATCGTTGATATGGAATCGACATAAGCTGATTTCGGTACGATGTATTGACCGGCAGGCCCTATTTTCTTAGTCACAATGGATTCATAATCGTAGTTACGTTCTCTTTTAGTCGAGGTATTCAAAAGCACACTTTTCATAATTGACAACTCATTTACGTCCTTTAAATCATTCCAGGAAATCACAAAATCCTTGTTGGGATCTCCCCTTTTCGCGCATAAAATACTCTTTTCAGAACTTTCAGCAATGGGTTGCAGGTTCCCTAAATTATAGGTTCTCCCATCCGCTAAAGTGATCGTAAATTTATACAGCGGACTAACCGGAATATCATTTGCGATATAAGTCGTGGTGGTGGTGTAGTACAGCTCTTTTCTGACATTAAATTCCAGGGCCAGCTGATTCACTTTTAACTTTATTCCTTCATTGACGATCGTGTACCCTTTCTCATCAAACAATCTGACTACCACTCCATTCTTTTTTTGATCGTCCAGATCCTGACGCATCTCAATCCTAACGCCTATCGGTGATAAGCTCGTTACTTTCTGTTCAGACAAGGGAGATTGACAAGCGTTAAGCAGTAATAATATAACCAGCGAAAGAAGTTGGAGCGTAGATTTCATGGACAAAGTTTATAGATAGATGACCCTCTAAAAATAGCCTTATATATTGAAAAAATCAGGATAACTTGCTCATTATCCAACCTAATCCTTCATAAAATCTATTTTCAATTTATTACTGGAAGCAAATTGCCTCGACATCTCGTCAGGAAATACATCAAATATATCCGAGGCTACTTCATCGCAGATATTATGCACCAATTCTCCAGGCGAAATCTTTTCCACCAACACATCTGAAACCATCGAAGTATCTACATAACCCGCATACACCCCAAAAACCTTGATTTCATCTTTTAATTCCTGCCTGATCGCTTGTGTAAATAAATGCAATGCCACTTTAGAAGCACAATAAGTACTGATGTTTTTAATCAGTACCAGGCTACCAATTGAAAGTATATTGATGATTGCCGGATTCGGATTTGCTTTGAGTACCTCCAGAAATTGATTGCATAAATCTACAGGCCCGATATAGTTCACATTCATCTCAAACTGTGCTTTAGCCGCCGCATTATCCTGTAAGAAACTTGCTTTTAGCTCCACCCCGGCATTATTAATCAGGATAGTGGTATCGGTACATTCCTGACTACATTTTGCCACTTCCAAGCTATTGGTGACATCCAGTTTTACAGGGAAGATCATATCAGGGCTAGTCAGACTTAAATCTTCCAGGGCCTTAATGTTAATACCCGCAACATAGATTTTCTTTACCTCTCTTTTTAAAAGTTCTGCAACAAATGCCTGCCCGATGCCGCCATCAGCCCCGGTAATAAAAACAACACTATTTTTAAATATATGATCCATGGTTCAATAAAATTATAATCTCAACTTCTAATCATTGTTATGCGTTTCAATGTTAAATATAATTTTTCAATATCTCCAGGCCCAACAACACAAAACAAAGGCAAACTACTACCCGGAGTTTTCCCGAATTTAGCTATATTCAATAGCCAGATAAGCGCATGTAGTATGAATCAAAAACACGAAAGGGCTAATAAATTATTGCTGATGACCGGTATTTTTACGGGATGGTTTGCACTAATCACACAACTATACCTCATCATCGTAAACAATCAAATCACGATTATAGAGGCGGTCACACGATATTTCAGTTACTTCACCATCCTGACTAACATCATGGTGGCCTTGTGTTTTACGCTGTTGTGGTTAAATTTCGACAAGAAAGAGCAACGGTTTTATTCCAACCCAAAAAACCTGGCGGCGGTAGCCCTCTATATCTCTGTAGTAGGCATAATTTACAACCTGATCTTACGTTTCACCTGGCAACCAAAAGGAATACAACTTCTTGTAGACGAACTCCTCCATGCCTTTTTACCTGCTTTATTTTTGATTTACTGGCTAATCTTTGCACCAAAAAGTAATTTGAAAAGTAAAAATGCGCTGGAATGGCTAATCTATCCGTTTGCCTATTTGGTTTTTATCCTCGCAAGGGGCGCGATTTCCGGATTTTACCCTTATCCATTTATGGATGTAAATACTTTTGGCTACGACAAGGTGTTACTAAATAGTTTCTACCTCTTAATGGTTTTCCTGGTCTTATCGCTGCTCCTGATATGGGTTGGGAAATTAATTACAAACCGTCATAAAAAAACCAGGTTTTAATTATAACCTCCCATTTGCTTGAATAGAATAACAAAGGGTTGAGCACGCACAAAGTCAAGCCGTCGAAATCCGATAATTATTTAACCTACCTAAGAACCGAAAAACCAACAATAAAACTGTTATGCTCCCGATCAACATGATTTACATCTCCCTCACCTGGTGGTAATATATTACCGGCAGCAAATACCGCTAAAGGTTTACCTCTTTGGTCAGTATAAACAAAAGGACGCTCTAAGTTTTTCAACTTCGTTTTTGTTCCATCTTTAAAATTAAGCTCCTTAAGAGATACTAATGAGTTTTTTGCCGGCAACCAGTCCTTACCATTCTTAGATTCAATTAAATATAAACAGCCAAATTCAGGGGCGTATTTCAAACTGGTAGCATAGTATTTTGCAATAGCAAAAAAACGCTTTAGTTTCTGATCATACCACATAGAGGGGTCTTCACTGGATAAATCCTTGTCGTTGGTTACATTAGAGATGGTTTTAAAACCTCCGTCCGGTTGCACTGATCTTGCCATCCAGAAAGTCATTTGTCCACCCGGTATTCTGGATTTATACATCATATAGTATTTCCCATCAGGCCCCTTGGTAACCGAAGGATTATTCGCAATCTCAAAAGTTTGCTGATGATCAACTGTCATAATTGGCTCAGCAGGTCTGGTATAATTCCCTGCTAAAAGATCTTTAATCGTTTTGGCCTTGACGACACCAATTGATTGTGCGGCATTGTATTTCATCCATTGCAGGCTTTCTTTGCTGGGATTTGGGTTGTTTTTAAACGCAAAATTGGGATCAAAAGAACTACTGATATAGTACAGATAATAATAGCCATCGAATTTCCTGATATGTGCATTGTGCTTCGTAAACTTATCCCATTGTCCAGGACTGCCCGCATGAGGTAAAACCGTTTTAACAAACTTATATGGTCCCAGCAATTTATCTGAGACTGCACAGGCGATTTCCGAGTACTTCATCCAACCCTGAAAACCATTGAAAATATAATTTAAAGGATCATCATCCAATTTACGCTTGCCATGTGGCCAACGGGAATAAAACATATAAAATTTGCCGTCATCACCGGCAATCACTGAAGGACACCAATTGTAATAATCATCACTTTGAAAGATATTTTCTGAGGTTACCGTACCTAATTTAATGCTAAGATCTGACGCTTTCTGAGCAAAAACCAGTTGACCTGAAAGCAACAAAACAAAGAAGAATACTTTTTTACCCAACTTGAATAGATGCTGTTTTATCATTTCGTTTTAAGGGCTACGGGGGTTTCCAGATCGTTTTTCCTAACCGCTTTCAGCTTATTTGCAAGACGTGTCTGCATCATCTGTACCGTTTTTTGCTGCCTGGGATCTTTGGCCAGATTATTAAACTGCTTCGGGTCATTGACCATATCATAAAGCTCCATACCTTTAGAAGCATCCTCCTTATACTGAATATAAGCCCATTCTTTTGTTCTCAAAAGAAAAGCTTCTCCATCCAAAGAAACACTAAAAGCTTCATCTCTGACCGAATGCGAAGGCCTGGAAAAGGTTTTCACCAGACTTTTCCCCTGGATATGTTTAGAATGCTTTAGTCCAGCTAAGTCCGCCAATGTCGGATAAAGGTCGATCAGCTCCGTAAAACCATCAACAACTGCGGGCTTTTTTCCAGGCACTTTGATGATCATCGGTACCCTTACCGATTCTTCATGGAGACTAACTTTCATCCAGAATTTATGTTCTCCCAGGTGAAAACCATGATCGGAAATAAAAACAACAATCGTATTGTCTTCCAGGCCTTCTTCCTTTAAGGTTTTCAAAACTTTTCCAACCTGATCATCCATAAAAGATACAGCAGCATAATAGGCTGCAATTGCCTTCTGTTCCTGCACCGTATTCATTTTGGCATTCTTGCTGGTTACATAGTTTATACCTGCCGGGGGAATATCATTCCAATCATTTTCTATCACATCAGGCACCTTTATCTGCTGATAATCATAAGCATCAAAATATCTTTTCGGTGCTACAAAAGGAACATGTGGACGAACAAATCCAAGGGCCAGAAAGAAGGGTTCATTTTTATGTAGGCGGAGAAGTTCAGTGGCCTTTTCAGCTGTTTTTCCATCTGCATGGACCAGATCATCACCTTCGGCCTTTACAATCGTCATCTTATTTCCACCCATCCTTTCGATCTTTCCATCCGGATTATTCTGTACCAGCTCTGCCGCACCGGGTGTTTGCCATTCCGCAGCCTGACTGTTAAATTTTTCCGTCCAGGAAGCACTGTCGTCCGTACCATCTGTACCTTCCTCAATATCAATTGGAATACCCATGTGGTATATTTTACTAACCCTGGCGGTATAGTAGCCGTTGTTTTTAAACAATTCAGGGAGTGATGCCCTTTCTTTTCCGACCTGCTCCCTACCACTTACATACCCGTAGGTCTTAGTTGCCGTTGGGTAATAGCCGAACATCATAGAGGCTCTGGATGGGCCACAAACCGGGTATTGGCAATAACTTTTAGTATAACGTGTTCCCTCTTCAGCTAATTTATCGATGTTAGGGGTTTTACAAACCTTGTTTTCATAAGCCGATACCGCTGTAGCCGTTAAGTCATCAGAGACGATAAAAAGTACATTGGGTTTCTTCTTTGACTGTGCCTGTAAAGTAGCAGGGATCAGTATCCAGGCAACTATTAAGCCCAACATTTTTGGATAAACAGGAAGCAAACGACAACAAATTCTTAAGGTATATTTCATAACAACTCAGTAAAAAAGAATTACAAATAATGCGGATAAAACTTCTATAGCAATAAAACAAAGCTATAACCTTCCTCCTTTTATACAATGCATTATTCGATGAATATGATGTACTATTATATTTTACCCCCTTAAATTCTAATTACATCGAAACACTGTAGCCCAGGCAGATCATCCATATAAAATACTTATTACCAAAATATTAAGATTTCATACAGCTCTTAATACGCAGTATTAAATCTTTAAACAATCCTTCTTTTTATTTTCCCATTAGCTGTGTTTTTACTGAAAAAATACACAGCTTTGTTTAACGTGACTAAACTTTTATTAAACAGGGGTTAACATGAAAAGCAGGGATACAATTGATGATTTGTCGCTATTGACAAGTGTAGCCAGAGGTGACGAACAATCATTCCGTTTATTGTTTGATAAACACCGGCCAAATATTTATACGACTGCCTGGAGAATTACCGGAGATGAATGGACGGCGGAAGAAATTCTTCAGGATACTTTTTTAAAAGTCTGGATCAATCGCGAAATACTTCCTGAATTAGAAAACTTTGCGGGATGGTTGTATACCATTGCAAGGAATCTGACTTACAACTCCATTAAACAGCGTCAGAATGAGAAAAAGAAACTACTCCTTGCAGCCAAAGAATCTATTGAATACCGACATACAGATTACCTGACCCAGGATAAAGAGTTTGCCTATATTCTAAAACAAGCGATTGAGCGTCTTCCGCCAAAACAGAAGTTAACTTATCAATTGATCAAAGAACAGGAAATGAAGCGTGAAGAGGCTGCCCGAACCTTAAATGTGTCTCCTGAAACCGTGAAATGGAACCTGGATCAGGCGATGCGGAGTATCCGTGCCTTTTGTATGACCCAGCTGAAAGATGCACCCTTAATCATCGCACTATATTTTTTCTCAAAATATTTATAAGCCTTACCCCCCAAAGTCTTTTTGTGGTTGTCTATCCTTTTTTAAACCAGGTATAATGGCGCAATACCATCAATCGCCCTGCCTGTATTTATTTAGGATAATTTTATATGAACATAAAAACCAGACTTGAATATTTATTTGAGCTTTCTATGAATCAGAAAGCTACTGCCGGAGAAATCGAAGAAATGCAGCATTTAATGGCATTGCCGGAACAGGAAGATCTGGTTAAAACGTTGCTATTTAAAGCTTATCAAAGCCCTAAAACAGAAGTAGATCTGGACCCTGAAAAAACGGATGCGATTTTTCAGGCAATTTGCCTGGTTGCGCCAACTTCCGAAAACCCCGGAAACCCGGTAAAGCCCATAAAAACCGGGAAATCCGGAGAATCAATAAAACTTTTCCCCCGCAAATCATTCATACCCCGGGCTGCTATAGCCGCTGCTGTTTTACTGTTATTAACAGCAGGAATTTTATTCTTTAACCAAAGAGCAGATTCAATCCTGCCAGGCGAAATAACGCAGCAGCACAATATTGTATCCGGAAGTAACAAGGCCTTATTGATCCTTGCTGATGGGTCTAAGGTTGTCCTCGACGATAAGCATACCGGTAAAGTGGCCAGTCAGGGCGCCGTGTTGATCACAAAAACGGCTGATGGCCAACTGAGCTATAGCCGCGCAAAATCTGCTGTACCTGCCGATGGTTACAATATCATAGAGACCCCAAAGGGTGGACAATACCAGGTCAGGCTTCCCGATGGAACTGAAGTCTGGCTTAACGCGGCCTCCAGGTTAAAATACCCGGTCGCATTTAAGGACGGAGAACGCAGGGTTGAGCTGAATGGCGAGGCTTACTTTGAGGTGGCCAAAAACAGGAAGCTTCCGTTCAGGGTGGTCAGCAATGACCAGACAGTGGAGGTGCTGGGCACACATTTTAACATCAACAGTTATCCCGAAGAAGGGATACAGCGCAGTACGCTGCTGGAAGGAAGTATCAAAGTATCGGTTTTAAAAAACACGGTTATCCTTAATCCAGGCCAGCAATCGGAGGTCGCCAAAAATGAAAACATTTCCGTTTCTGAAGCCAATACGGAAGCGGCTATCGCCTGGAAGAATGGTTATTTCAGATTCGACCGCGAGGGTATCGAAAGTATCATGAGCAAAGTATCCCGTTGGTATGATGTACAGGTGGAGTTTAAAGGCGGAATTTCTGAGGAAAAGTTCAATGGAACCATCTCCAGAGCTAAAAATATAAATCAGGTATTAGAAATGCTCGAAACTACCAATGCTGTTCACTTTAAGATTGAAGGAAGGAGGATTTTGGTGATGAAGTAAAGCTACATTTCAAAATTCAGAAAAGCCAGGAACCGACGCTAATCGAAATCCTGGCAAAGTATGGAACATCAGAATAATTTAAAAATTAATCTTTAACCGCGTAATGCCGGGCATCTCGACAATGAATAGGCATCCGCTAGAACCAAACTAAACAAATGTACAAAATTTGGAAACCAAACTTATGCACTCTCCCCAGAGGCCTAAATAAACTGCTATTGGTTATGAAACTGACCGTATTACTATTGACCACAGTGATCTTACAGTTAAGCGCAAGCACTTTTGCACAAAAAATCACCCTATCTGAAAAGAATGCACCACTAACCAGGGTCTTCGAAAAAATCAGAACTCAGACCGGATATGATTTTTTAGTCACAGAATCGATGCTGAAAAATGCGAAGCCTGTCAATATCCAGGTGAATGATGAAGAATTCCTTAAGGTATTAACGAAGGTGTTTGAAAATCAAAACCTGACTTTCGCCATCAAGAGCAATTCTATTATTGTGAAAGAAAAGCCATGGTCGCTATCCTTCCCGAAATCTATTATTGAAATGACGATAGATGTTTCCGGGAAAATCGTAGATGAAACCGGCAAGGCCATCCCGGGAGCTACCGTAAGAATAAAAGGAGAGAAACAAGGGGCGATGAGCGATGCTGATGGCAGATTTAAACTGAAAAACGTTAAAGAAAACTCCATCCTGATTGCCTCTTATGTTGGCTATGTATCCAGGGAAATTAAGGTGAATTCGGGACAGGACTTAACCATTACGCTGACCCCATCCCCTGCCGAGCTGAATGAAATCGTGGTAACGGCCTATGGAAAAGTTAAAAAAAGCAGCCTAACGGATGCTGTATCCACCATTAGTGGCGACAAGTTAGAAAACAGACCTATCCGTACCGTAACAGATGGGTTAATCGGACTGGCGCCGGGACTGAACATCAGAATGTCGAGCGGTGCGCCTGAGGCAAACCCTTCGATCAATATCCGCGGTTTTACTTCCATCAACAGCAATGGCTCCCCGCTGATCTTAGTTGACGGGATAGAAAGGCCGATTCAGGATGTTAATCCCAATGATGTGGAAAGTATTTCCTTATTAAAAGATGGTGCAGCTTCCGCTATTTACGGATCCAGAGCGCCATATGGGGTATTGTTAATCACCACAAAAAGTGGCAAAGAGGGCAAAGCAGCCATCACTTATTCTGCGAACACAAAAATCGGTACGATGGTGCTTGCGCCAACCCAGCCAAACTCCCCTGACTGGGCTCGCTACATCAACATTGCTCAAAAGAACGGGCAGCCGAATGGAACCGGAACTGATGGTGTGGACGCCCTCACCATTTCCAGAATGGAAGCCTGGCTAGCCAAAGACTGGACTAATGCCGCTTTTGATGACCTAAGAACCCAATTCGGAGATAAAGCGCAGCAATATATTGAAAACGGACAATTCCCAACTACCAATGCCGGCTTTAAAAACTGGACCAGGGAGCAGTCTTTTGCAACGACAAAACTATATGATGCTTATTTTAAAAAGAATGACATCAGTCAGCAACACAACCTGAATTTTAGTGGCGGTTCGGATAACATCCGTTATTTCTCCAGCTTTGGATATAACAATACCAAAGGTCTGCTAAAGGGTGATTTCAATTATAACAAACGCTATAATTTTCAAACCAAGCTCACGTACAAAGCTGCCGACTGGTTAGATTTCAGAACTGATGTTAATTTCGTGAGACAAGAGAACCAGGGACCAAATTACCTGTCTGGCGGTGCTTCGATAGCCAATTATGAAACCATCTTCGCCAGCATGATGCAGTATTTTGCGACTCCGCTACGCGTACCTTCCGGAAATGCCTATTCCTGGATTCTGGGTGCTGCCGGGATCATGGGAGAAGGTGGACTGATCCGCAATACGAGAAATGAAATCGTAATGAGTGGCGGAACAACCATCAGACCCTTTAAATATTTTGAAATCAATGCCGACTATTCCAGAAGACAAAGTTATACCGAGTATTCGAGGGTAGATAAAATTGCTTATACAGAGCTGCCCGATGGCACAAAAATTCCGAACAACCGTACCGCCAATGTGAGTTCGATTTCGAAAACAAATGGCATTCAGGAGTATCAGATGTCGAAATTAAGCGCACAATATGCCCGTACCTTTGCCGACAAGCATCATTTATTAGCCCAGTTTGGGATGCAGGCCGAGGAAAATGATTACCGCTCCTTAACCGGTAGCCGTACCGATTTATTTGCACAGGATGTGATCCTTGCCTTGAATGGTGCAGCGAATAATCAGCAGGCCAATGACAGTATGTACGAATGGAGCACGCTGGGATTCTATGGGGTGATCACCTATGATTTCATGGAGAAATATATGATCAAATTTGCAGGAAGAAAAGATGCAAGTTCGAGATTTTCACCAGAGTCGAGATGGAGTTTCTTCCCTTCCGTATCCGTTGGCTGGAATGCGGCTAAAGAGAATTTCTGGCCATTGAAAGATCTGATTTCAGAATTCAAGCCCCGTGCTTCCTGGTCTAGCTCAGGAGATCTAACTTCTGTAGGTAGTACTAATTACTATACTTATTTACCTACGCTGGCTTTTGGAGTGAACAAAAGCACGCTACTAAATGGCGGTTATTCTAATGTAGCTAGTCCGCCGGGATTGGTGAGTTCTACCCTGACCTGGGCGAAACCTACGGTTATCGATGTGGGTATAGATGTTTCTGCTTTTAAAAGACGACTAAACCTGAGTTACGATTGGTACCAGCGTACCGTAAAAGATCAGATCGGGCCACCTAATCCATTGCCACAGGTATTGGGAACAGGTGCACCAAGTTTAAACAATTCTGTTTCTGAAACACGCGGATGGGAACTTTCTATCGGTTGGAATGATCAGTTCCAGGTGGCACAAAAGCCACTTAGTTATTCCCTCAAATTCAACATCAGTGATTACATCGGTTATGTAACAGAATATGCGGAAAACAAATCCGGTGCGGTGAGTGGCGCCTGGACCAGGGGCGAGCAATTCGGTCAGAATTATGTATATGATGTGACAAGGATCGCACAAAATACGGCTGATCTGAATAAGGGAACCTTATCCGGAACGTACAATTATCCGGGCTATATCATATATAACGACTTAAACGGCGATGGTAACATCAACGGCGGAAATGGTGGATTCTGGTATAGTCGTGGAGACCAGATTAAAGATGGATTTGACTACCCCCGTAAGAGTTACTCGATCCTGCCAACAGTGGCCTGGAACAATTTCTTCTTCTCCGCAGTACTGGAGGGTGTGATGCATTGGCGTGTTTACAACAGCTCGGAATGGGTTTGGGGTACTCGTGCAGGTGCTGATCTTGCTTATTTCTATACGCCTGCATTTGAGGAAAGTACCAAATTAGGTTATTGGAATCCGGGTAATACCGATGCTTTTTTCCCTGCTTTCAATACCGGAAGAGGAACGGCAACGAACAAGTACATGTTAAATCTGGCGAACCTGAGGATCAGAAATATCACATTTGGTTATGATATTCCTAAATCCTGGCTTGATAAAGCTAAAATCAAAAGAGCCAGCATCTATTTCAGCGGAGAAAACTTAGGCTTCATCTACAATAAATCTTTCATAAAATATGATCCGGAATTATTGAAAAGTGGTATAAATAATTACCCTCCCCTACGCTACTATTCGCTTGGATTAAACATCACCCTATAAATTAACCAATCAATTTATACCAAAATATAAACGAGATGAAAACTTACTTCAGTAAACCAGGCAAGATGATATTCACCCTATTTCTGGTGATGAATCTTGTGGCTTGCAAAAAAGGTTTTTTGGATAAGAGTCCATTAGACTCCGTAAATTCAACCAATTTCTTTAAAACCGCATCCGATCTACAGATTTTTGTGAACGGATTCTATGGCCGTTTGGCGCCACAGTATAATACACAGAGTGGTACCGGTACTACCGGCGGTGGAAACAGTAACCTGGCCATGGATTCCAATACGGACATGATGATTGTCCAGACTTCTATAACCGGTAGTTTGTATCAATGGAATTCCAATTCTGTTGCGGCGGAAGCAGACGACAACTGGTCCGGAACCTATGCCAATATCAGATCGGACAACTATTTTCTTTATTATGCGAACCTGAATTCGGAAAAAACAGAGGCCGCAAGTCATTACATTGGAGAAGGGTATTTTTTCAGGGCCTGGGATTATTTCAGACTGCTGAGAAATTTCGGAGGCGCCGTGATCATCACGGATTTGCTGAACGACAACGATACCGAAAAACTATTTGCACCCAGATCTACAAGATATGAGGTTGCCAAACAAATCATGGCAGATCTTGATCTGGCCATTTCAAAGTTGCATTGGAAAGGTGAAGGTCAGGGTACAATTTCCGGCCGCGTAACTAAAGATGCGGCACTGGCTTTAAAAGCAAGAATCGCCTTGTATGAAGGGTCATGGGAGTATTACCACAGCAGAAAGGCTAGTCCGTATGCAATGCCTGGAAAAAATGGCAATGAATTTCTGGAAATGGTAGAAACTACGGTTTCACAGCTCATCAACAGACATGGTGCAAAGATTTTTACCGCAGCAGGTGATAAATTGAATGCCTATAATCAGCTGTTTGCGCAAAAGAATGCAGCAAATATCGATGGGGTGTTTCTTTACAAAGTCTATGATGCGGCGCTGCTTACGTTGAGTCACAATTTCTTTTTCAAAATCCTGGATTCGGGTCCTTCGATTACCGATCACTTAACCGATACCTATTTAAATAAGGATGGTACGGCACAGGTAGCTGCTCCGGCTAATACGTTGAATCAGCTAAGTACCAATCTTGATCCCCGTTTCAGACAAACGGTATGGACACCGGACAGAGGTCCACTGAATCAGTTGCCGGGCCGCGGTGGCGATGGTGATCCTTTCAGATACCCTATTATTGCCAGTCAGGCACCCTATACGAGTATCGGTTTTACTTCTACCGGATACCGGAATTACAAAGGGGCTGTTCTGGCTCAGGAAGCTACAAAAGGCGAAACTGATGATATCCTGATGCGCTATGAAGAAAGTCTGCTTTCGCTGGCAGAGGCTAAAGCAATTTTAGGAACGATTAATCAGGCCGATATCGATAAGACGGTCAATGTGATTAGAAATCGTGTGGGCATGGCTCCCTTATCCCTGAATGCCCTACCGGCAACTACATATCGGGAAGATCTTGGATTTGATCTGAGTTCTCCGGCAATTGTCAACGAAATCAGAAGAGAAAGAACGGTAGAGTTTGCGTTAGAAGGTTTCCGTTTGAATGATTTAAAAAGATGGGCGGTCTATGAGAAAGTAATCAATGGCTACCAGCCTAAAGGTGCCTTATTACAAGAGTCTCTGGACTATTTCAACCGTACTCCTGCTCAGCTAGAGCTGGATAAAGGTTCCAATGCAGCCTTATATAGCCAGATCAGAAAAGATGGATATATGCTTAAAGAATTCAACCTGATTAATGGCGAAAATGTGGCTAGCTTCCCAAATGGAAGAATCAACCCATGGTTTAAACAGGCGGATTTCAGAGTCGGTGGAAGAGGATTATACATCAACCCGGTCAGAGATTATTTAAGTGCAATTCCTTTACAACAAATCAAACTTTATCAGACAAATAATGCCGTTCTCAGTCAGAATCCCGGCTGGAATTAATTCATTTTATCCCTAAAAAATAAAACCATGAAACATAAAAATATATGGTATGCGCTGCCGCTGATTGCCCTCCTGGCTTTCACAGGCTGTATGAAACCAAGGGCAGAACTCGATGATACTCTATGGGGTGATCAGGCGGTTCTTACTTCTGCGGTATTGTTTAAATACGAAGAGGTGAAAAATAAACTGGGTTATGAGGAAGTGGTCACCGGTTATCAAAATGTAGGTATCACCACCAATACGAACGTCCTGGATAAGGAGAAAGCCACGATAAAAATAGAAACTGTTAAGGGAACAGACCTGACAAAAATCGGGATCCGGTTTTCGCATTATGCGAAAAAGATAGAGCCGATGAATGGTGCCCCTGTAGCAGGTATGATTTCGGATTTCTCTAAAGGTCCCTATGTATACCGGTTATATTCCGCAGATGGAACGGTTCGCGACTGGACAATTACGGTAACTGTAGCGCCTTAATTCTATATTAGCCGGAGGGATGGTATCTTCCCTCCGGCTTTTTTATCCACCTGACTCTTCCCTGCTGAAAAACCAATCATCCATCAGGTATTAAAATTTTAAATTATGAAGACACTGAACAGAAGAAAATTTATAGGTGGCCTGCTTGCCACAGGGATTGTTTTGCAGATTCCACCTGGAGCCATGGCTATGTTTCCATCAAAAGCAAAGTCTGTCAAGGCTGGACTGATCACCGATTTACACCAGGATGTGATACACAATGGTTCCGAAAGGTTACAGGATTTTTTAAGGTACATGAAAAAAACTGAGCCTGATTTCATCATGCAACTTGGCGATTTTGCTTACCCTAATGATAAAAATAAAGCCCTGATTGACCAGTTTAATGATGCACATCCCATTGCGCTCCATGTAATCGGCAATCACGATACCGACTCCGGACATACCAAAGCACAATGTCTCAGCTACTGGAAAATGCCTGCAAGGTATTATACCAAAGAGGTAAATGGCGTGTGTTTTATCATTTTAGATGGCAATGATAAAGGTTCGCCAACACATAAAGGCGGCTACCCTGCGTACATCAACGATGAGCAAAAAGCCTGGTTACAACAGCAGTTAAAGGAGATTAACAAACCGATTGTGATTGTGAGTCACCAGCCCCTTGCCGGGGTCCTTGCGGTAGATAATGCGGCAGAAATACAAGATATATTGAGCGCCTCTGCGGATAAAATATTACTGGCAATAAATGGCCATACGCATATAGATTGCCAGCTTTTCGTGAAAAACATCAATTATGTACACCTCAATTCTGCCTCTTATTTTTGGATGGGTGGCGAATACAAACACAACAGTTATTCGGAAGAAATTCACAAATCTCATCCATGGATCTCTAGTACTTGTCCTTATCAGGATGCCTTGTTTACTACCCTGACCATTAACCCTGCCAACGGCACGATACTGATCGAGGGGCGAAAAAGCAACTGGGCAGGTCAATCTCCGGAAGCTTTAAATTATAAGGATAAGACCGGTTTAACTGTGGGCAAGGAAATTGTACCGTTTATTAGTAAAAGAAAGATCAGGAGTACTTCTTTTGTAGGGTAATCCGGAAAAGGAAAGATACATTCCGTTGTTTGGATTAAATACAGCGGAATGTTGCTTTCGCACACTATAAAGGAGAAAATTATCTAATGTACTTCGCTTCAGCCTGAAGGCTGAAGCAACAAACAGCGCTTCTTATTTGTATTAGGTCTAAATAAGCCGTACCTTTGCGCAAAATTTGAAGCATGAGACAGACCTTCCTGATTATTTTATTTACCACGCTTAACCTCTTCGCATTCTCACAACAGAAGTCATTGATCCAGGGACAAGTCCTGAATCTAAAAGGTGAAGCACTGGAAGGTGTTACTGTTGCCCTGGTTGAACAAAAAAATACCACCATGACTGATGCGAAGGGAAATTTCCAACTTCACACAGACTTAAAAGGGCGACTGACTTTAAAGGCTTTATTGATCGGATATGACCTGATCAGCCGAAAAATAGAGGTTCCTGATCCTAATCAGACCAGCATTAAGCTGATGCTTACGCCAAGCGATGAAACATTACAAACCGTCGAAATCACCGGCAGAAAAGAGAAAAACTATACCAATAAGGTCTCTTTTGGAGGTACTAAAACTGCCGCGGAGATTAAGGATGTGCCACAATCCATACAATATGTAACCAAGGAACTGATGCAGGATCAGGGCGCGGTACGGATGACGGATGTCGTGAAAAATGTGAGTGGTGTAAACCAATATACCTTTTACGATGATGTTTCTATCCGTGGATTTAGAAACCAGGGTGGTGTAGGAAGCAGTAATTCCAATCAATTGTTCAACGGATTGAGAACTTTTAACGGTTTCTGGCGACAAAATCTGTTAAACTACCTGGAGCGTGTAGAGGTGATCAAAGGCCCTGCTTCTGCCCTTTTCGGCAATGCCAATCCGGGCGGAACGATCAATAAAGTCACTAAAAAACCTTTAGACACCAATTTCAGAGCTATCAATTTACAGGCTGGAAGCTACAATACCTGGCGGGGAACGGCTGATATTACCGGCCCTGTCAATAAGAAAAAAACATTACTCTACCGTATAAACCTCGGTTACGAAAATGCAGACTCTTTCCGTGATCTTTTGTTTGACAAAAATATTGTTGTAGCTCCATCGCTTTCTTACATTCCTTCGGATAGAACGCGGATTAACTTTGACCTGGTTTATAACAAATCAGACAGCAGATTAGACCGTGGACAGTCGATTTTTGGCTCTACAGACCTTTATTCTACGCCAATATCACTTAATGTTGCCGACAAGAATGACTTCCTGAAAGAGAAAACTTACCTTTTCACTACCTCCATCAGTCATAAGTTAACAGATCATATTACTTTCAATACCTCTTTTCTAAGAACTGGGTACCGTCAGGATTTATTCGAACACCGCAGCACGGCCTTTGCAGTAGATGCTAAAGGAAAACAGATTGAGGAACTTGCTTTCAGAAGGGCTAGTCAACGTCACAATGAGCAGTATAGTAATAGTTTTACTGCTTACCTGTCTTCAGATTTCAAAACCGGTCCGCTGCAACATAATCTGGTAACCGGTTATGATTACAATGACAGTACGATCCCCGTTGGTTCTTACCAGAACGATGCCGCTGGATACCGTTTAAAAGATGGAAAAATAGCGACCAAATATGTGGTAAAAGACTCGGCAAAATATGAAATGTACGAGTACAAAGGGAAAATGATTCCTAAACCAAACGTTCCTTCTTTCGACCTGAGCAAGAATACGCATTCGATGCTCGACGTAAGTGGTTACGTTTATGCGCCTAATAATACGGACGTGGTTGTCCCTTCTTATTCTCAACAGCATAGTATATATGTACAAGACCAGATCTCTATCGATAGGTTTAAAGTTTTGCTTGGTCTACGCTATGATACTTACCTCACCGATATCGGTTATAAAACAAATGCGGTAAACCGCGTTACACAAACCGCATTATTGCCACGTGTTGGATTAACCTATGAGGTAAGCCGCGATATTAACGCTTATGCTACTTATACAACGGGTTATAACCCACAGACTGCAAGTAGTCAGAATTCCTTATCCGGTGGCCCATTTGATCCGCTGAAAAGTAATTTACTGGAAGCCGGTTTAAAAACAGACTGGTTCAATGGCAGGTTAAGTGCTACGGCTTCGGTATACAGAATTGAACAGCGAAATTCACTTTACAATGCATTGGATGCCGATAATCCGGACCTGATGATTCAGATCGGGAAAGATATTTCTAAAGGTGTAGAGATGGATATTGTAGGTTACATCTCCCCTAACCTGAATATTGTAGCTACTTACGCTTACATTAATGCCGTGTTGAAAGGTGCACAAGGTGGTGCAGATAGTTTATATAACAATCAGCAAAAGCCGAATACGCCGAAACACATGGGTAGCTTATGGGCGAAATACCAGTTCTCCATTCCAGGTCTTAAAGGCCTTGGTTTAGGTGCAGGTGCCTACTATGTGGGTAAACGTACTTTTGGTTTCCAGGGTCAGCAAAACATACTGCCTTCCAAAGGTCCGGCGTATATGTTGTTGAACGCCGCAGTTTATTACAAGATTAACAAAGTACAGTTGCAAATGAATATGAACAACTTAACCAATAAGACCCATTGGGTGGGTGGTTATGATAGTTCCCGCTTATATCCCGGAGCGCCAAGAAACTGGTTAACCTCCCTTACTTATACTTTTTAAGGATAATTGTTCCTCTAGATCGTAATGCCTTTTGATAATAATTCCCTTTGATAATAAAAATATGATGATGATAAAAAAAACGATTGCCCTCCTGATATTCAGCCTTGTTTTCCTTGGCGTTAATGCACAGACTAAGAAAAACCGCGGAAATATTCTTTACGTGTTAAGGATGGAATACCGCGACAGACCGATTGATGAGAAAGTAAAAGCACACCTGGATTCTATGGGGTATCAGGTTACTTTTGTGGACCAGTCGGCAGCCTTGCCTAAAGCCAATGCTTATGACCTGATCATCATCTCTTCTACGGTAGGTTCACAGGATTTTGAAGGAAAATATAGAGACGTGACTACCCCGATCCTTTCCTGGGAAAATGACATCCTCGATGATATGCGCTTTACCGGCAGAAACAAAGATGTAGATTTTGGTGAGGTGACCGGAGAACATTACATCTGGTTGGTGAATGCCCCGCATCCGCTTGCCGCCGGACTTCCTGCAGGCATCAATTCTGTGTACAGAAAAGATCAGCCAATGGGCTGGGGAAAACCAGGTTTAGGTGCTTCAATTATTGCGACTATCCCTGGTCAGCCAGATAAAGCAATCATTTTTGGTTATGAGAAAGGTGCTACAATGGATTATGATTTTATCGCACCTGCGAGAAGAGTCGCTTTCTTTTTAGACAATACTACCTTTCCTTTGCTAAAAGAAAATGGATTGAAGTTGTTTGATGCCGCAGTAAACTGGGCAATTGCGAAATAACCGCTGTTCTTTAAAAAAATCACCAGGCCTTAGATCTCTGATCGTAGAGTTCCTGGTGATTTTTGCGTTGATTTGTTCCCATTATTCTTTATAAAACACCGGAACAGATATCCAGGGTTTAGTGTTTTCAGCATATATTGCATTAGCAATTAAACAAAGTATAATTCTGAAATAATATTCAGATATATTTTTATCCTAAATTCTGTAACATGATTTACCATTTGAATCCCTTTAGGTTTGTTGGCGTTAACACAATCATGATCGCCTGCGTTGTTACCATGCTATTACTTAATGGTTGCAATAATGCCAGTCAAAGTGCTGCTAATGCTGCAAGGAGTGTACAGATCGAAAAAGAGGCTTCTGACGGGAAAACGAGGAAACCAGGACTGACAAAAAACGCTGACTCCTTAGTTTATCAAAACACAAGCTTTAGCTCCTATTCCGAAAAAACCAAAAGAGGTGCAGGCATTGTCTCTTTTAATATGGATGTTAATGATCGGTTGGACATCTGGAATATGGATGACACCAAATTCGGGGATATTGTTCTGAATGAGGACTTGACTTTTTTCACAGTTAACCTGCCAAAAAAAATTACCGCCAGGAAAGTAGTGCCTGAATATGATTTTGCTGCCTTTGATTTTGATGCAGAGAAAGTAGATACGGACCCCCAATACCTGATTATTTATGTCAATAAGGAAAAGCGGAAAGTAAAAAAAACTGAGCTCAAATTTACTTTCAATCCCTGGTAATTTATTTTGGTCTTATAGTGCTCTAATACGTCCAACTCAATTCGTGAAGCAATGCGTGACATTCTATTTTAACTTCTTAAAAGTAAATAAACAGAAAGCTAAACCTCATTACATTTATTTAAATTTCTCTATAAATTCATACTTATATTAATAATTAATTATATTAGCTAAATATTATTATGAATAAAACGATTAGCACACTCTTTTGGATATTATTTGTATGTGGTATTGGGCTTATTCAGTTAGCGATAATTTACATCTGTTCTTTTGTAAATGGAGACAGTGTATTTGACATTAACAGATTTTATTCAGATGGTTTTTTCTTGTTCTTTTCTATATCATTAATAGCAGGAATATTTTATGAATTCCAATACGAAAGTCAATGCCTGGTTAACAAATACTTAAAAAACACACTGCTATTAACTTGTGTAACAATTGAAATGTTTGCTATGTTGGTTTATGCTATTGCATATGTATCGAAAATATCTTCAACGTCAGAAATTGGTAATTATATTATTTTACAAAACTTTTTAACAGGATCATCAATCATCTTAGCATCGGTGATGAAAGGAATTATTTATTATAACAGATAGCAAATTATGGTTAATATCATTTTAATTTTAACAGCAATTACGTTAGTAATATTTTTAATTGCAGCATTTATGGCTTTTGCTGAAATTAAGCAGAGGAAGGCTGAGATAGCGCGATTAAGTCACCTTAAAGATTTAACTGAATCTAAATTAGTTCATTTTGTCAAAATCTCAATTGATACCTCCAGGGGAATTCAACCGACGTACTTAAAAGGTAATCCTATATCCAGGTTTATTATGCCTGATATCGATTTAAATAAAGCCAGGGGGTAGATTAAGAAGCAATGGACAATGACCTAAAGTACAAAATCATCAAACCCAACAAAGCTCTTTCTGCTTTTGTAGATAGTTTTTGGTTTTTGCACAATCAATCGGACAGTGATAAAGAAACCATAGGATTACCTGATGGACGCATTGACCTGTCACTTTTCAAATCAGCAAAAGACCCTTTTCGGATGGTGCTGCTCGGTCTGAATGCGCAGGCCCTTCCGGCTACCATACCAGCCAACACGCTGATGTTTGTGGTTAGTTTTAAATTGCCTGCTGTAGAGTATATTTTTGGGGAGCGCATTTCGGATATCATAGATTACGGAAAGATCTGTTCTTCCGGTTTTTGGGGATTTTCGGAAATTGATTTACTGGATTTCGATGCTTTTGTAGAAAAAGCGACAAAGAAAATCGAATCGCTTTTACCGCTGGAAATTGATCCGCGAAAAGCAGCATTATTCGAACTGATTTACGCTTCCAAAGGCTCTATCCCCGTAAAAGAACTTTCCGAAAAAGCCGCCTGGAGTAGCCGACAAATCAACCGTTATTTTAATGATCAATTCGGCATTTCCTTAAAAGCATATTGCAATATCCTCCGTTTTCGTGCTTCGCTGGAACACATTGCAAAAGGAAAGCTTTCACCGGAGGAAAACTTCTTTGACCAAACACATTTCATCAAAGAAATAAAAAAGTTTACCGGCGTAGTACCCAAAGAACTTTTAAAAAATAAGAACGACCGATTTATACTATTATCCTCCCTCACAGTCCTCTAATTTTGTTAGCGAAGTTTAAAATAAGAATTATGCTGACAGTAAATAAACAAGTCGCCATTGTTGGTGGCGGAATGGGCGGACTAACTTTGGCCCGTCTTTTACAAATGAAAAACGTTGATGTAAAAGTATATGAGCGGGATCTGAACCGTGATGTTCGTGTTCAAGGCTCTACACTTGATCTGCACGAAGGCAGCGGCCTGGAAGCGATGAAACGCGCTGGTTTAATTGAGGAGTTTTATGCACACCATCGCCCCGCAGCAAGCAAAATGCGCATTGTAGACCAATCTCTTGGGATACATTTTGATGATCATGATTATGCGGATGAAAATACGGTTACGGAAAATCGTCCGGAGATTGATCGTGCCCCTCTGCGGGACATTTTAGTTGAGTCGCTAAAGCCTGATACCCTGGTTTGGGACAGCCAATTTCTGGCTATGGAAAAACAAAATAGCGGCTGGCTCCTGCATTTTAACAATGGAACCAGTGCTTATGCTGACATCGTGATCGCTGCCGACGGTGCCAATTCTAAAATTCGTCCTTATATCAGTGATCTAAAACCGATCTATTCTGGTGTTACTCTGATTGAGGGCAACATCTATGATGCGGAAAAGAACGCAGCCCAACTTTTTGAATTTACAAAAGGAGGAAAGGTAATGGCCTTTGGAGATGAACAGTTTATAGGATACGGCACAAAAGGCGATGGCTCCCTCATGTTTGTGGCAAGTTTCAAGGCCCCTGAGGATTGGCTGACCAACAACAGTATTGATTTCAAAAATAAAGAACAGGTTCACAAATTGTTCAAAACTGAATTTACAGGTTGGAGCGATGGATGGCAGGAATTTTTCGCGAACGAGGAGGTGCATTATATCCTACGGCCACAATATTATTTCCCGCTCAACCAAAGTTGGGAAACACAGGAAAACCTGACCATGATTGGCGATGCCGCACATCGCATGCCCCCATTTGCAGGTGAAGGTGCTAATGTAGCCATGCAGGATGCCTTTGAATTGGCCGCCTGTTTAACAGGAAATCAATTCCCCGACTTAAAAACGGCCATCTCACATTTTGAAAAACAAATGATTGCCAGAGGAGCAGATGCTACGCAGGACACCCTGGTAAATGGCGAAATCATGCACTCCAAAACGGCATTAACACAAATGCTCCGGTTTTTTAGCCAGATGGAAGGCGAACAGGTTGTATAATTATCAAAAAAAGCAGCCTTATCATAAACTTACTGATGAGGCTGCTTTTCGTTTTTTAGTTTTTTTCTATTTCTTTTAAGCTATCCATTTTTTTGGTAGCCAGGAATCCTTTGATATCCTCAAAGTGCTCGCGTACGCGCTTATTACCAAATTCGAATACTTTTTCTGCCAGTCCATCCAGGAAATCCCGATCATGGGATACCAGAATAATAGTCCCATCAAAATCTTTAAGGGCGTCTTTGATAATGTCTTTAGTCTTCATGTCCAAATGGTTGGTTGGCTCATCCAGTATCAATAGATTTACGGGCTCCAACAGCAACTTGATCATGGCTAAACGGGTTTTCTCTCCACCGGAAAGTACCTTAACTTTTTTCGTAGTATCATCGCCACTGAACATAAAGGCGCCTAAAAGGTCTTTAATTTTTATAGAACCATCGCTTAGTGGAATCTGGTTAATGGTTTCGAATACCGTTAAATTTTCATCAAGCAAAGCAGCTTGATTTTGGGCAAAGTATCCAATCTTTGCATTGTGACCTACTTTTAATTCACCTTCAAAATCGATCTCGCCCATGATGGCTTTGATCATGGTCGACTTACCTTCCCCGTTTTTACCAACAAAAGCTATTTTTTCTCCCTGTTTGATCACCATTGATGCTTTTTGGAACACCACATGATCGCCATAGGTTTTAGTGAGCTCTTCTACGATTACCGGATATTGACCCGAACGCGGCGATGGTGGGAATTTCAGGCGCAATGCTGAAGTATCCACTTCATCGATCTCAATAACTTCGAGCTTTTCGAGCATCTTCACACGAGACTGCACCGATAAGGTTTTCGAATAAACTCCTCTAAAACGATCTATAAACTCCTGGTTATCTGCGATAAAACGCTGTTGTTCCTCATAAGCTTTCACCTGGTGGACACGGCGGTCTGCACGCAACTGTAGATAATGGCTATATTTTGCTTTGTAATCGTATATTCTGCCCATCGTTACCTCAATGGTACGATTGGTAATGTTATCTACAAAGGCACGGTCATGGGAAATCACCATTACTGCCTTAGCAGAGTTGATCAGGAAATCTTCCAGCCATTGGATACTCTCGATATCCATGTGGTTGGTCGGCTCATCCAATAAGATCAAATCAGGTTTCTTTAACAGAATTTTAGCCAGCTCGATACGCATTCTCCATCCGCCCGAAAACTCAGAAGTTTGACGGGTAAAGTCTTTACGCTCAAAACCCAAACCTTTTAACACCTTTTCTACCTCTGCATCATAATTGACCTCTTCAATTGAATAAAACTTCTCACTCAGCTCTGAAACACGTTCAATGAGCTTCATGTAGTCGTCAGTTTCGTAATCTGTACGAATCGTCAGTTGCTCATTCAGCTCATCCAGTTCTATTTTCATCTGGTTGACCTCTTCAAAAGCTTTCATCGTTTCTTCAAAAACGGTCACCTTATCCTGAGTAAGGAAATGCTGTGGTAAATACGCTATTACCGCGTCCTTAGGACCGGTTACGTTACCAGAGGTAGGTTTAGCCGCATTGGCAATAATCTTTAGGATGGTCGACTTACCGGCGCCATTCTTGCCCATCAGGGCTATTTTATCGTTCTCGTTTATCGAAAAGGTTACGTCGCTGAAAAGCGTAGTTCCGCCAAATGAAACGGAGATGTTATTTACATTAATCACAGTATGGAATATTGAGTTATTTGCAAAGGTAAGAGAAAGACATTGGATTCAATAAACAAGCTCTGTAATCCTAACTCAATTCGTCTTAATCCAATGATTTTCGCTTTGGTTCCCTCTTTAAAAAAGCATGAACTTTTTCTTGATATTTGTACTATAAATAATTAAAATACTATTTAGCCTCAGGATACTCTTAATTAAGGATTACAGAACGCTTAATTATACGTACTTATGGGCTGCATGAAACAGATCTGATTGACCTAATAAATAAAGAACAAATTGCTGAAAAAATATAATTCCTACCAGTTACTTTTAATCAGCCTGATCGCTGCTGTTTTTGTGATTTATCCAGAGATCACCTGGATTCCCTACGATTTAGAAAAGCTAGGTGGATCAGCGAAAACAAACTATATTTCTTTCCTTTTACTGCGTTTTACTTTCCTGACAGGTCTGATCTTTTTATTAATCAGCATCAATTTACAGCGGATAAAAACCGTTGACTTTAAAAAACGTTTCGGATATAATACCATGATTTCTGTGATAGCCTTTGTGATCTACGGAGGAATCTCTTTTTTGATGTATAAAAAAGTCAGACATTACGGGAGTTTAGTTCTCTTTCAGTTTCTTATCATTTCTATTTTAAGCACACTTATGGGGCATATTGTAACCTTGTACAAGGAGCAGCGGAAAAGAGAACAGGAGATCGAAGAATTAAAAGTAAAGAACCTGCAAAGCCGTTATGATGCGCTGACAAACCAGATTAACCCACATTTCTTTTTTAATTCTCTTAACGGCCTGACTTCCTTAATCCGGAAAAAGAACAATGAAGCAACACTGACTTATGTTAACAAGCTTTCTGATGTATTTCGCTACATTCTTCAAAGCGATAAAAAAGGGCTGGTTACCTTAGGAGAAGAGCTGACTTTTGTTGATGCTTTCCGCTATATGATGGAAATCCGTTTTGCCAACAAACTAGAATACCACCTGAACATTGACCCCAATTCCTTATCACAAAAGGTTCCTGTACTTTCTATTCTTCCCCTGCTAGACAATGTAGTGGTTCACAATATGATCGACAGTGACCATAAAATGATCATCGATATTTATATTAATGAAAACAATGAGCTTGTGGTTTCTAATCCTATTTACCCAAAAATAACTCCAGCGCTAACCAATGGTACAGGGCTTAACAATCTGGAAAGCCGCTTTCTGTTGTTAATGGACCAACAAATCAGAGTGGAGAACAATGGCAGAATATTTAATGTTTATTTACCATTAGGATAACCCATATGAAGATACTGATCGTTGAAGATGAAACAGCCGCTTACGAAAGCCTGGTGGAGGTTTTGAAGGAGATTGATCCTACTATAGAAGTGGTTGGAAATACCGAAAGTGTGAGTCAGACCATTAAATGGCTGAATGGGCATACCCTACCCGATCTCATCTTAATGGACATCCATTTATCTGACGGTTCTTCCTTCCTGATTTTTGAACATATTGAAATTGAAGTCCCGATTATCTTTACAACGGCTTATGACGAATATGCAATCGAAGCATTTAAAGTAAACAGTATTGATTACTTACTTAAGCCCATAAAAACGGCCGACTTAGCACGGGCACTTGTCAAATTCAGCAAGTTAACCCGTACTGATATAGCCGGGTATGTATCCAACGTCAACCAGCTGGCACCAGCACCACGTTATCAAAACAAACTCCTGATTCCCCATAGGGATCAACTACTGCCGATTGATCTTCAAGAGGTTTCCTATTTCTACACCACAGATAAAAATACGGCTATTGGCCTGGCGGACGGAAAAATCATCCCTTACTCCAAAACCTTAGAGCATATTCTTTCTCATTTAAACCCCGCCAATTTCTATCGCGCCAATAAACAATTCATCATTGCCCGAAATGCAGTCAAAAACATCACGGTATGGTTCGACAGCCGCTTGCTCGTCACCCTTAACTGCACTGTTCCTGAACCAATTTACATCCCTAAAAACAAAGCCGCTGAGTTTAAAGAATGGCTGGTAAAAGCGTAATCAAATGATTTTTGAACGGTGCCTTTCGTCTTAAAGCGCTTGATTTTCGTGTTAGTTCCCTCCTTCAAAAATGCCTGAAATAATATCCTGATGTTTACCCTATAAAACATTAGAATATTACATTTTATGCAGGCTATAAATTACACCCGTATAAATGTTGATTTCACTTAAAAATCATCATTATGAAAAGAGTACTCTATTTTTCGATTTTATTATTTGCTGTACTTTCAAATCGGGCAGCAGCACAAGAAGGTCCTATTTTCCCAAAAGGGGAGAAATCTCCGAATGTACATCATGTAGGAAATGTCTGGCTTAGGGAATTGAATTCGCCTGATAGCGTCTTTACTTACGGTACATCAGTAGCCATATTTGATGCCGGAGCAAGATTGGATTGGCACAGTCATCCCGGAGGACAAATTTTAATCATTACCGAAGGGATTGGTTATTATCAGGAAAAAGGAAAGCCTAAACAAATCGTAAGAAGAGGTGAAGTTGTGAAATGCCTGCCCGGGGTTGAACACTGGCATGGGGCAACACCAGAAAGTGGTGTTACCTACATCGCTACCTCCCCTTCACAAAATGGAAAAACGATCTGGTTGCATCCGGTAAGCAAAGAAGAATACAACAGTAAAAAATAGCCCTTAAATACATCCTGATGAAAAAGATAGCATTCCTACTAACTTCAATATTTATGACAGCAAGTATCCTGTCTTCAGCTCAAACTGAATCAAAAAATCCCTTTGGCCTGGTCTATGGGGACGCCATTACCGAAAATGTATCCGGAAAAGTGAACATTCATCCGGTGACTTATAAACTGAATGGGCTTGATATTGCAGCAAATGTGTATACCCCTGCGGATTATGACCCCGCAAGGAAATATCCGACCGTAGTACTGGCTCATCCTAATGGTGGCGTTAAAGAGCAGACAACCGGTTTATATGCAGAACGTTTGGCAGCGGATGGTTATATCACGATTACTGCCGATGCGGCTTATCAAGGTGCCAGTGGTGGACAACCCCGTCAGGTCGATAAACCTGCAAATCGTATCGAAGATATTCATGGTATGGCCGACTTTATTTCCCAATATGCAGGGGTTGATGCAAACCGTATGGGTGTTTTGGGCATCTGTGGTGGTGGCGGTTATACTTTAAAGGCCGCCCAGGGGGATAAACGTTTTAAAGCTGTGGCAACCTTGAGTATGTTTAATTCAGGTGAGGTAAGACGTAATGGTTTTCAAAACTCCCAGATAGCGACCATCCAGGAACGCTTACAGCAAGCGACAGCTGCCCGTGCGCAGGAAGCCGCGGGTGCTGAAGTGATTTATACCGGTCTGGCTCAACCAACAGATGAAGAGATTTCGAAGATCCCAACCGATCTATATCGCGAAGGATACCAGTATTATTATAGAAGTCATGCACACCCCAATTCGACTTTTAAATATACCATGAGCAGTCTGCTCGACTTAATGACTTTTGATGCAGCTACCAATATGGATTTAATCAATCAGCCTTTGTTAATGATGGCTGGAAGCAAAGCCGACACAAAATATATGACAGATGAAGCATTTAAAAAAGCAACGAATGCAAAAAACAAGGAGCTATTTCTTTTAGATGGAGCCAGTCATATTGAAACCTATTGGAAACCTGAATATGTGAATAAAGCGGTAAATAAATTGGTTGATTTCTTTGGTAAAAATCTATGATAAGGAACAATAAAATAATGGTTCTTTTGGCCGTTTTCTCAATCGCACTTGTTGCGGGCTGTCAGACCACAAGAAAAAGCGGATATCTTGCTGTTCAGGAACAAGGCAGTTTTGCGATTGGCGGAACGGTTATCACCGCAGCAGGTAAATTTGATCCCATAGCACACGGTGCTTTCAATCCGGGCAAGCAAAGTTCCGAAGGTCAGACCCTACATGGCGATCATGCATTTGTGATTTATCAAAAACCGGTAAATGCACGCAAGCTTCCGCTGGTTTTCTGGCATGGCTATGGGCAGTCTATGAGAACATGGCAAACCACCCCTGATGGCAGGGAAGGTTTTCAAAATATTTTCCTCAGACGTAGGTTCAGTGTTTATAATATTGACCAACCCAGACGCGGTAACGCAGGGCGAAGTACAAAACCCATGAATATTACTGCTGCTCCGGATGATCAACTCTGGTTTGGGATTTTCAGATTAGGTATAGGAAGGGAATTTTTTCAAGGCGTACAATTTTCTAAAGCCCCTAAAATACTGGATCAGTTTTTCCGTCAGATCGTTCCTGATACCGGCCCGATTGATTTTGAAGTAAACACCAATGCGGTTTCTGAACTATTCGATAAGATTGCTGAAGGTGTCCTCGTTACACATTCTCATAGTGGAGGCATGGGCTGGTTAACCGCGCTTAAGAACCCAAAAATAAAAGCCATTGTCTCCTATGAGCCGGGTAGCAACTTTATATTTCCAGAAGGGGAAGTACCTGAGACCATCCCTTATGTTGGCGGAGCACTGAAGGCCAGCGGTGTAGCCCTATCGGATTTTAAGCGACTGACCCAGATTCCAATCGTTATCTATTACGGTGATTTCATCCCTGAGCAACCGGTACAAACCCCGGGACAGGAACAATGGCGTGCGGCCCTTATCATGGCAAAAAAATGGAGAGATGTGGTTAACAAACATGGCGGGGATGTGACCCTGGTCCACCTGCCGGAAATTGGCATTAAAGGTAATACCCATTTCCCCATGTCTGATTTGAACAATTTGGAGATTGCCAACCTGATGTCCAAATGGTTAAAGGAAAAGGGTCTGGATCAGTAAATCCGGCAGGTATTGAAATCAAATTCATTCAGTTATAAAATTTAGAAGCAAAAACATGAAATCATTAACGATCGGATTATTCTTAATCATTATGGGCAGCCAATTCTCCTTTGCACAAAATTCTACTGTAGCGCAGGAAATCATTAAACTTTCCAAAGATAAATGGACCTGGATGGCAGACAAGAACATCGAAGTTCTGGACAAGCTTTTCCATGAAAAATCCGTGTTTGTTCACATGGGTGGATCCTGGGGAAAGGAACAGGAAATCAATGTGATCAAAAGCGGAGGTATTTGGTACAAAAAAGCAGATATCCATGACGTATCACTGAAAGTAATTGATCAGACAGCTATTCTTTTGAATAGAATTGATTTGCTGGCCGTTGTTGGTGGAAAAGAAGTAACGAACCCTTTTATGGTGACAGAAGTTTACATCAAACAACAGGGATTATGGAAATTAGGCTCCTTATCCTTTACGAAGTTAGTTAGCCCTAAAAAAGACTAAAGCGATTTTCATGAAAAAAAACAAAATACTCCTCGTATTATTCATCGGATTAAATATTATTTTTTCTGTATTGAAAGCTCAGGATCTGGTGCAAAGCCCCAAAGCACAAAGTCTTATTGCAATTGCCGCATTAACTGGAAAAGGCGATCTGCCAAAACTAAAAACGGAACTGAACAATGGTCTTGAAGCAGGTCTGACCGTTAACCAGATCAAGGAAGCGTTGGTCCATGTTTATGCCTATGCAGGGTTTCCACGTAGTATTCGTGGATTACAAACTTTTATGACGGTATTGGAAGAGCGCAAAGCCGGAGGCATCAATGACGTAACTGGTGCAGCAGCATCACCGGTTAATGATAAACGCAGCAAATACGAACGCGGCAAAGCCATATTGGAAGAATTAACCGGCGCAAAAGAGCAAGAGCAAAAAACCGGTTATGCCGCATTTGAACCAAAAATCGAAATCTTTCTAAAAGAACATTTATTCGCGGATGTTTTCGAAAGCAATGTGCTGTCTTACGCTGAAAGGGAACTGGTCACGATATCAGTACTCTCCAGTATTGGTGGCCTGGAACCTATGTTACGTTCACATATGATCATTTGCCTGAATCTTGGTTTAACAACCGGACAGCTACAGGATTTTATAGGCCTGATCAGCAAAACCATTGGTAGAAAAGAAGCAAAAGCTGCTCAGGCAGTATTGGACGAAATCCTGATAAACAGAAAATAAGAAAACCGGAGAAAAATGAATTTAAAAAAGAACATCCTGATGATTTCAGCCATCACTATTGGTCTATCGTCCTGTAATCATTGTCCGGAGAGCCAATCCGCTACAACGGACAAGAAAAAGAACGCAATGATATTTCCCAAAGGAGAAAAGGTGACGAATGATAATTTTACAGGAATGGTTTGGCTCCATTATCTGGCAAAAAGTGATACCAGCTACAACGTAAATATCGGTTCCGTAACTTTTGAACCTGGCGCAAGAACCAACTGGCACTACCATAAAGGAGGTCAAATACTCCTGGTATCGGATGGAAAAGGTCTATATCAGGAGAAAGGAAAGCCTATTGAAATTATTAAAAAGGGTGATGTCGTTAAATGTCCCCCAAACCTGGAACATTGGCACGGAGCAACACCCGATGAAGAAATGACACACATTGCTATTGGCACCAATACAAATTTAGGTGGTGCCATTTGGTTGAAGCCTGTTACAGACGAGGAATACCACAGTAAGCCTTAACGAAAGATCCTTCTCAATATTAGCCCTACAACAGCAGCAATAATCACAATCTCCCTTGTGCCTAAAATAGACTTATTCTTAACATTTTGAGGCCTGGAAGCGCTTAGTTCCCCGGAATCCGGTGCTGGTAGGAATGGATCCAATTTAGCTAGCTGTGGCAATTGATTCTCCTCATCCAAATTGTCAAGAATATGGCGGGTTTGCCATGGATATAATAAGGCACCCAGACTTTCGATATCAAATTCCAGTTCCTCAACCGAATTAAATTGTCGGGTAATGAATGCACGGGGTGGATCTATATTAAGTTTAAGGTAGGCTTCCAGCTTGTGGTGTCCATCAAGAATGAAGTCCGCCGCGTATTCAGTTTCACAATCTCCTTCCGGTGTATAAACGGCCGACATCATGATTATAAATGGTCGCGCTCCCTCCTGAATCTTTTCTACAAAATAGGCTACTTTCCGGGGATCTATCTCCGACTGGGCGCGCGTAGCAATACTGGCATCATTGTAATAGCCAAAAATTGAAGTAGTGGTGTAGCCGATCAGCCCTTCCGTAAAACGCGTAAGTCCGGTATCACGACGATCTCTTTGATAATCCTTCTTGATCTTCTCAATTTTACTCAGGTCAACCGAATCAGACCAGGCCGTATGCCATTTTATTTCATGGGTACTTGTTTCTCCTCCGGAATAGACAACAGCTTCTCTTTTAGTTTTACCGTTACTGAAATGGAGTTGATATTCTCCATTTTGAAGAAGGCCGAATAATGGCTTTAATTCCTGATGAAGCGTTTCCTCCCTACCAGTAAAATCTTCAAAAAGATCAAGATCAATCGTACGCTGCAACATTTCCTGTTCCGCAGCTAAAGGAGGTATTAAAGCCAGATACTGGCCATTTCCACCACCTGCACAGTCGTCCCATACCATTGATACGGGCCTTTTTAACCTGTAATATGAACCGAGACTATTGTATCCTATGGAAATGACATTAAGGCCGTCATTAATTTTAAAATTCATTGGCATTTATTAAGATGGGGATTCCACAGGCAATATACAGGATTTTGAATAAAGCTCAGACTTGTGTTCCTTGTTAACCGATGATCTTTCAAACCAATTTGTCTTCTAATGAAAATAGAACCCTCATCCTATTTCCAATTTAATTCATCATCATCTTCATCGTCATCGTCATCATTTTCATCAAAATCCTCCTCCTCACCGTTACCTTCGGTATTTTCAGATAACTCATCCTGATCGTCATCTTCAAAAAAATCATCATCTTCCTCATCTTCAGGCTCAGGACCTTTTTTAGGCGTATTTTCTTCATCGATCAGCTCTTCTTCCCAATGCAGGCCGCTTATTTTTTGATTTTCAGATTCCATGGTCTTTAGTATTTAATCAAATAAAAATAGTGACAAGCGTTAAACAGCAGGCTCACCAACCAGATAACACACAGAAAAACAGCTTGTTTCAAGTAAAATATTTATTTTTCAGGACCTGTATGATTTTCCCTGGATAGTGGTGTATTTAGTTTAGACTCAATCACGTCTAATACGATCTTATCACCAATCACATACAAAAACAGCCTGTAATTCTCCGGATTTTCAGGAATGGTTACTTTCACATTTACTCCATTACCGATTCCTGTCATGGATATGGGTTTATTAAATCTATCCACTTTGGCCAGCTTCCATTCAAATGTTAAGTTTTCTGAAGCGGTAGCCAATACCCATTGGTTATTCTTTTTAATAATTACATGGTAATTAAGTTGTTGTCCGGGGAAAGTTCCGAGTGCTGGTTTAAGGATTTTAACAGCAGGCTTCTCAACGGGTAAAGGGCCTTTATTCCAGGCATAAAAAAGCTGAGTAAAAGCTAGTTTCTTTCTGCCCTGTTCATCTTTTATTCCATCAAGTGTTGCACGATTTGTTTTTCGCTCATCCTGCCAATTGGCGATGAACGTACCGACTTTAGGGTCATTAAGGGAATTATAAGAGGAAACCGGAATCCCACTATAAAAATAGGGAACATGCACCTGCTTAATTAACTCTGGATCTACAACTTTAGGGCCAACGACAAGACCATATAGATCAATTTCCGGGATCACCCTGCGATACCGGTCAATTGTTGAATTCATGTTTTCCGAGACTTCAATATCCACACTAACAGGCCTTGTAGGATCTATTTTTTTGATATTAATGACTAATTTTTTAAGCCAGGCCAGGTAAGCATCCTGTTGATATATTAACTCTGGTTTGTAATAGTAGATATCGAGTTTCTGTAGCACTGCATTTCCAATATTCCAGGATTTGATACTTTCTTCATCTTTCAATTCATGAATAGATTCCAGTATTTTATCGCTCAACAAATTGAGTCCTTTAGCATCCGTTCCAAAATTAAGTTCATCATTAACCCAATATCCATAATGGATGTTCATGTTTGTTTTTTTAGCGAGCTTCAATATGTTATCATCGTAAATATCCGGACCATATCGCTTAATCGCATTGATCCCAATCCGCTTCATCTCTTCAAAATCAGCAATCATATCACGCATGGTGACTGTTTGATAGTTTTTCGTCCAATCCTGACCCCGGTTATAATTTACTCCTTTTATGGATGCAAATAGACGGGCATATTTTGTAACTGAAGAATCACCGACCGTTGCAGTACCGGCAGCCGTTAGCAAAGGTGGAGTCTTCATCACCACCGTCTGATCTAGACTTTTATGCCAGGCATTTAACAATAACTTCATTTGCCCTGGTTGTTGTATGCTCCAGTTCAACACTCCTTCTGAACCAGCTGTTGGTACATTTTTATCATAGCCAGAATCAAAGAAAAGAAAGCCTTTAATTTCCGGAAACTTACTTTTTGATTTGAAAGCTAATTTAAACCATTCCTCTTGCCGACCGGCAGAAACTAAAGAGCCCATTTCCGCCAACATCACCGGTAATCCGGAGCGAAAAATCGGGTTTTGGTGAAAAGTCTTGTATAAATCCTCCATGGATTGCCATCCGGAAGAGGAATACAATGGACCATAATTCAGATTGGTGACACCTATCCAGTCTACATATTGCATCCCTGGAAAATAAGCATCAATAGTTTCTGATTTCCATGGATTCCAAACCCAGATCACATTGTAAACCGCATTTTTGGAAAAATACTGGTGTATATATTTCCAGGCCGCTCTATATTCATCCGGTGTATTGTTTCCAACCCGAGACCATGGATAAGCCGGGTTGTCCATTTCATGAGCAAACCGCAGATAAACCGGCCTGTTTAATGCTTTTAACTGATCTGAGAACTTTTTAAGATAAGCATCATAAGCTCCATCCAGTACCTTATTAAAAACTTTCAGGTCTTTTTTATCCTCGCCATTGATCTTATTTTGAGCAAATAAATTCTGCCATGGCTCCCAGGTGACCATAGGTATTGAACCATTGTTATAGATCGAATCTATGGTTTCTTGAGGGAGATAACAATGTGCCTGATCTCCCCATGGGATATAAATTGAAACCAGATCAAAATGAGAATTAAATGCCTTTTGACGTGCATTAACCTTTTTTATGGAGGATATTCCATCCGCATTCCCCGGTGCAAATATTCCAGTAAGAAAATAATTCATTTTATGATTTAAGACCGGCAAACCCGTATTTGATTCCGCATCTGAATTTGCAAAATAAAGCACTAAAAAACAAAGTGCAACCGTGATCATCAAGGCACTACTCCGTACTCCTGCATAAATACGTCTTCTTAAAAACCAGAATTTGATTTTTAATTGTTTAAGCCCATCCATAAAACCATTCACCGTAGCATGCTCCGCCTTATAAGCTCTAAATTGTTGTTGTCTGCTGGCTGCAATGTTAAAACACATGATCAGACTATTTAAACCAGCAAAACCAGCCATAATAATATTATAAGGATTCCAGTCGTAATACAAACCATAAACAATTGCAGCCAGAGATAGGGCGAGTACGATTAAATTAGGAACATTTAATGGCCAGTTATTCGCTTCATTACCGTCCTTAGGTGTTGGAACATAAGGTACTTTTTTTCCAATAATGGTATAAACCAAACCTAAAATAAAGATCCACCAGGTACCAATAATCAATAGTCCGCCAACTACATGAAAACCACGTTCTTCATCTTCCATGACCCACTTTTGCACAAAATGCCGGATCAAAAGTGTCATCGTCAGGAAGGGCAATATGCTGAATCCAAAAGAGGTAATACTCATCTTCATCGGGCTCACATCGAAAAATAGCGCAATAATAGGGATCAGGAAGTTGATTAAATAAATTACCCCTGCGAAATAATGCAAAGGAATGACCGCATAATGTAACTTTTGCTGCCAGGTAAAGCCTTTAAAAAGTTTCGGATAGGCAGTGACTAATAAATCAAAGACCCCTCTGGACCATTTGAGCTGTTGCTTATAATAAGCAGATAAAGTGGAAGGCACCAATCCTCTGGCCAATACCTGTGGCACATAAACCGACTTCCACCCTTTCGAATGAAGTTGCATTGCCGTGTGCATATCTTCCGCCAGGCCTGCCGCATGTCCACCGATAGATTCGAGCGCAGTACGTCTGAAAGAACAGTTGGCGCCAATCGCAAGAACGGTTCCGTACTTGTTCATTGTCATCATCATTGGTCCATAGAACTGGTACGTTTGCTGCGCGGCACCTTTAGCGATTAGATTTTCATCGTTATTACTGTATGCCTGTACAATTTGAACAAACCCAATTTCAGGATCATTAAAATGGTTGACAATAGGATCCAGAAAGTTAGGCATAGGGACGTGATCCGGATCTAAAACCACACAAATTTCTCCGGAAGAACAGCTTAAAGCATTGTTGATATTCCCGGCTTTTGCATTGATCTTTTTTGTTCGGGTGACATGATGAATACCTAATTCATCACAGAAGTTCTTTAAATAGGGGTCGTTTGCCTCATCGCATAAATAGGTTTCGTGAGGATAAGTGATGGCCTTAATTGCGATCAGCGTTTCTTCAATCATCTCATAGGGTTCTCCTGCACAGAATGTTGTGAAGATATCAACCGTATAAATCTTAGTGGTTTCAGGTGTTTTAGGAATCGTAATAAAAAAATAATGAATCCATTCATGAATTGTTTTAAGACTCATAAAAATGAAGGTACTGAGCAACAATCCATATAATAGTGGGTCGCCGACAGTAGCCGGATCCAGCATGTTACGGAGAAAATAAACAATACTAATTACTCCGATAAAAATCATCAGTCTAAGCGTGAACCGCTCTTTCTTTGTTGGGGGCGATGGTATTTTAGCTACTTTCATTTATCGGTTACCACATAAAAAGGTGTATTGCAGGTAGAGAAGTTCCCATGATCATCATAAATTGTCGCAAAAACCCGGTAAGGACCTTCTACATCAGGAGCTACAAAATTATTCTCCAAAAAGTGATCTGTTTTGATTTGTTGACTTAAAGGCTGGAGCTTTTTGTCGCTATGAAGGTTGTTTTTTTTATACCAATCTTCCCGATACAACTCCCATTTCACATACTTAATTTTATCCTGATTTAACAGTAATACCCTGGCTGAAAAGGTTTGTCCGGCAGACAATAGAATATTATCTCCTGCTCCCTTCTCATTTAAAAGCATATAATTTACCTGAGGAAATGAAGTTTCCAGATGTTTCCCTGTCCACAAATATTTCATGGCATCAACCACCTGGGATTTCCCGTTATGCTCATCGAACATACTAAACCAGGACTGCGTTCCCTCCTGTTTATTGCCCCAGAAGAATGCAAAAGCGCCTAAAAACCCAGGATTCTCTACTGGCATATATTTTAAAAAACGATCCTGATATTGTTCGGCTTTCTTAGTACTGGTATCCTCAATGTAAGCGCCCCATGCGGTTTGCGGTGTTCCCTCCCAGGGGCCATCAATCCCCCATTCTGTAACCATAAACGGGCCATTCCAAAACCAGGAGATACTTTTCAGGTCCTCCCTCAGATAGGTTATTCTACCGAAAACATTAAAGGAAATGAGGTCAAGATTACAGCGTGCAATCAGGTTAAAAATGTATTTCTTGTTAAAATTTAAGACGGTTGTGGTGATGGGATGATCGGGATCATCCTGGTGAATCATATCCGTAAGCTGATTAAAAGCGTCATAGAAATTATGGTATGATGGCTTAAATGGAAAATCGAGTTCATTACCAATACACCACATCAGAATTGAAGGATGGTGCTTATACTTGTTTACAATAGCTTTAAATGCCTGGTGCTGGGCCTCCACCTTTGCGGGGTCTGCATAGAAAGTGGTATAATCACTATTAAAAATTGGCAAGCCAACGATAACGGTTAACTGATGAGCTTCCGCACTATCCAGAATCACAGCTAACCTGGTGGTATCCCAAACTCTAATCGTATTCCCACCCATTTCCTTTAGCGTCTGGAAATGACTATCACCAGCAGCTCCTTTGATCGCATAAGGTTTGCCATCTTTATACAGTTTATAACTGCCGTTGATTTCTTTAATCTGTACTTTTTTTGAAGTGGTATCTTTTGGCTGATTACAGCTTACAAAAAATAGAACTATCAATAAACTGAGAACGCTTAACTTAAAAAACGGATACTTGCTATCCAAAATTGACATACCTAAAAATTAATTAGGTGAATATAATATATTCAGGCTATAAAAAGGCAAAGCTTCGTAAGCCAGGCATGATTTATTCACGTTGATTCAGAACCTATCTATAAATCAATTAATTGCACTTACAATTCCCTTTACCCAAAATCCAGCTAAAGCTTTAGAACCCTCGGCATTGGGATGCAAATAAAAAACACCATGCTTGCCTTGTTCAGCTTTAAACAGTTTTTCATGGTTCTTTTGAAAAAAACTAAAAACATCTTTATTACCTTGATAAACCTTATTTGGATGGCTACGTTTATACTCTTCGGATAAGGTTTCTATTTGTGAAAAGTAACTACTTAAGCGATCGAGTCCTTCCTGCATATACCCTGCATTATTGTGTGTATTTGGACTGTACCAAAGCGGATATTGTATAACAAATCTGGCATGGGGGTATTTCTCCATCAAAGTATTGATCAAAACCTTCAAATTATCTTTGTACTGAGCGGCCTGCACAGGGGCTCCATTTGGCCCGAACATGGCGCTATCATTCGTACCTAACATGATCGAGAACAATAATACTGCTGTTTTATCCTGAGCAAAGGTATCGGCTACCTGCAATACTTTTGGGAAATCAATGTTGTTCTTTGGCAAGAAATCTACAGTGGTATGTCCGCTAAAGCCACTATTACTAATATTCACTGCGCTAATATCTTTACGATGTCTCAATAGCTTTGCTACATAGATTGGCGTGGCTTCATTTTTTGGATCTGCTAAAGCACCCCCCTCAGTAATGCTGTCACCTATAAAAACAATATTGATTTTTTGCTCTTTTTTTCCTGAGAAGGAAGTCAAAACAAACAGCAAGAGCAAGCAGGCATAATTAAAGCTGGGTTTCATCATATTTAAAGGCTCATAATTTTAACTCATGAAAAACCGAATATAAGATTATTTTGCAATCAGGTCTTAAAAAGACGTTATCCCTTTTACAAAAAGCAGTACCCTTGGTGCAGGAATGGTTAAACTGCTGGTGCGACTTAATCTGGCGATGTTAATTCCGTAAAAGTTACCTTTCAGATCAAACAACGGCCCGCCACACTCAGATGGTTTTAGTTTAGCATCATGTATCAACACTTCTTTAAAGTTGTCTCTACGCTTACTTTTACCGTCTACAAACAGATCTTTACTCCTATCCTCTTCCACATACCGGGGCTTAAGGGCAATCGTTTGGGTATTAACACTTCCTTTTCTTGTGATATACTGCAAGGTAACCGTCTGATTTGTATTGAATTTCGACAACTCATCCGGCAAATCATTGGTCGTTAAGAGCGGACGATCGTTAATTTTCGTCAGCACGTCTTTTACAGCAATATCATCCGATTTTCCTTTTTCTATTGATATAGAATACAGTCCGGTAACGACAATCTTATAATCATCTTGATTGTAACTTGTCCCAACACCTAAATACCTGGCAGGTGATTTAGGCATCCCCAGCTGTGTATTTCCCAACACGCTAAATTCTCCTGGCGCTTTTGGTTTCGGACTGATCAAAAAATTACCCAACTGATCAACGGTATAACCAGGGAACACTTTATTCAGGTTGATCCCGCCAGCAATTTCCTGCGGAATCTGAAGCAATACTAAATCACTTTCCTCATCACGACTGATCACTTTAGCATGGATCAAACTTCCATCCAACATTTCCACTTTAGCACCAGGCCCTACCATCGAGCTTTTGCTAATGAAAAAACTCTTCCCCTCTAACTCCGATGGAGAAATCAATCCATTGAGATCTACTAAGGCCGATAAAATACTTACCTGATTGGAATCAACTACCGTAAATACATTTTTCTGAAAGCGATTATCCTGCTCCTTAAAATTAGAAATGAGTTCAGGCATTTGCGGAACAGCAGTTAGCTTTTCCTCATTTTTATTCAGCTTCACTTTATCTTCCGGGATAAACGAAGTATGTACAGCCGGTGTTTTTAAAGCGGTCCAGTATTTTCTGAACTCATCCACAGGAACTTCCATATTGGAGGTTACAGATACACTTACCCGACTGTGAATCCCAATCACTCTACCTTTCAAATCAAACAATGGCCCTCCGGAATCACCTGGTTCCATCAAACAAGTACTCCGCATAAATCCGGTTTCGTGCTTCAACTGGGCCACATAACCAAATCTTAGGGTTGGCTTATTTGCGTAAAAACTACCCGGATAAGATAGACTCACACAAGGTACGTTAGGTTCCAGCAAAGTAGACCATCCCATTTTCGCAAATGGCCATTTCCCCTTATCGGTGATCACGATCATGGCGGCATCAATGGAATGAATCACGCCTAAGCCTTTAGCCCTAAACGAACGTCCATCGGGAAAAGTAACCTGATAAGCGCGGTTCGGACTAACTGCATGGGCAGCCGTCAGAATATGTCCATCGCCATCCACCACAACCCCGCTAAAGAATCCTCCTACAGCTTGCTGATTGGCATCCAGATTCACAATCCGAACCGATGCGGCATAAGCTTTTTTAAGGTTTAGTTTAACTTCCTGCTCTAATTTTTCGCCATTAAAACCATCCTTTTGGGCAAAAGCCGGCTTAATACCTTGCAAGCAAAGTAATAGTATGATCAATAAGTTCTTCATTTGTTTTATTTAGCTAATTCTGCGAGTAACATCTTTTTTAATCCCGGATTATTTGGAAGCGGTGCTTCGGTAGTGACCACATTACCATTACGATCAAAAATCAGATACCGAGGCATCACCTTGATTTTATAATCCTTGGCCAATACATTATTACCACCACCGGCAAACAACTGAATCCCGCCCATTTGTTTTTCTTTAATGATCTTCAGCCAGGTATTTTTGGCTCTTGGGCCGTCCTGTGCCACTCCAATAAAAACAAGGTCTTTATGATCTTCCAGTTCTTTCTCTAATTGATTTAAAGCAGGAATTAGCTCCTTACAAGGCCCGCAAAAAGTAGCCCATACGTCCACTAAAACCACTTTACCTTTAAAATCACTCAGGGAAACCATTTTACCATCGGGATCAGGAAAGCTAAAATTGGCACCTTTCCTTCCGGGAGTAGCATTGTACAGCTTTTCGCCCAATCCCTCCACTTTAGCTTTTAAACTTGAATCTTTAAAATATTTTCCATACTGCTTATTCATCTCCTCAAACTGAGGATAGGTTTTTAGCGTATTTTTCGTCTTTTCAAAAATGTAAGTCCCTTTCTGACGATCAGTAGAAAGGAAATCAAGCCCATTTTCTGCTTTATTTAGATTTGCGGCACCATCAGCATACTTACAGATCAATGCCTTTCCATTAGGATACAAAAACACCTCATCGGTTTTATACCTGTTTTTTACAAGTAAAGTTTTAACCAAGGGACTTTCTTTCTCCAGCGCATAATTTTTAAGCGCGTAAAAGTCCATTTCAAAACCAACAAACTGTTTCATCAAAGTATTAAACCTGGCATTTTTCGTACTAAACTCCTTTTTAAAGGCCATTTTTTCCGCAGGGCTGAGTTTATTCCAGGAAGACAACACCTGGTTTTCCTCATTAGGTTTGCCCACAAATTCCATTTTACCTTTAGACAACATCAGTTCCAATTGATCCCCTTTTTTCAGGTACAAAGGAAACTGTCCCGCCAATGCAGTAAATCCACCGATCATATAAAACCCTTCATAAGCAGGCTCAAAAGAAAAGACAAAAGCACCACCGTTCTTTGTCGAATTAGATTTAATCAATTTAGTTTCTCCGTCTACGATCTGGAACAGGTAAACCACTCTATTCAGGATAGGGTTTGATACCGATCCGCTAATTTCTGCAGTTTGCGCAAAGCCGAAAAAACTCCAGCACAACAAAGCAACAAGACCCAATAGTTTTCTACTCACATTATACTTATAAACCATATTTAATGCTTTTTAATAGCCTTCCGCTTGTACGAAAAGACCGGAATATTAGTTTCATTATTCTTCATCTTCTCCAGTGTAACTGTAGCATCAGCCAAGTACTCATCACCAGAACTGCTCATTTCAGCTATTAATTTAGATTGCTGTTTAATCGCAACCTTCTTATCGCCAAAATTATAAGTCGCTACATTGATCTTATTCTTAACTACTGAGGAAGGATTTAAGGCCAATGACTTTTTATATAAATCAGCGGCTAATTTTTTATCCTGAGCATCAGTAGAAAGTTTAGACAATTTAATCGCATAATTTGCACACCAATCGGAAGCCCCGGCAGAATCAACCGACATTACTGGCACCGGAGCATTCTTATTTAATACAATTGATTCCTTACCAAGTGAAGAAGTCCTATCCTCAGGCAAAATAAAGCGAATGATATATTCACGATTGGCTTGTAAAAGCTGCGCTTGATCCGCTTTTAAAATGTACATCCACATCTTATATTCCAGCACCTTCTTATCTTTTCTTTCCTCCAGTTCAACCGTATTCATATTGGTAAATAACTGTTCTAACTCCAACTCCTTTTCAGCAGTCAAAGACTTCGTATTTAAAATAATATCAATCTTACCCTTAGTTTCATCACGCAGACTTCTATACAAAGTTGCCGCCGCGATTCCATCGTTTTCACACAACACCGCATCGATCATTTTATAATGATCAATCATATAATTATACAGCGTTAAATCCGAACCATTAGGGTAATTTAAGCCCAGGAAATAAAGCCGGTCAGCGCTTGGATTCTTCAAGACAAACTTGTCCAGATACTGTCCTAAGACTTCTCTTGTTGGTTTTTTTTCCGCTTTAAGGCGTTTAATATAAGATCGCGCAAATGCTTCGTCATAATCGCCCTTTTTAAATTTAGCCTCCAAATCTGAAAGATTCAATTCTGGTTTACCAGAAAATTTAGTCAAAATCCGATCCGCGACCTCATTAAAATCAGCAGCAGCCATCGAACTCTTAGACCTATCAAACAAAGACTCATCCGCAGGATTGATGAACAAATAAGTAGGATAGGATTTCACCTCGTATTTTTTTGCGAGTGCAATCCCCTCCCCTTTTTCTGCATCAATTTTCACGTTTACAAAGCCCTGATTGAATTTCGCGCCTACTTCCGGTCTTGTAAATACCTGTGCTGCCATCACTTTACATGGCCCACACCAGCTCGTATAAACATCTACAAAAATAAGTTTATTCGAAGCTTTCGCTTTTTTTACCGCCTCAGCCCAACTGCCATGTTCAAATTCAATACCTTGAGAAAAAACACTCAGGGAACAGCATAAGAGGAAAATACCAATTAAATTCTTTTTCATCTTTTTCTAATTAACTTTCGATAATTCCTTTTCAACCATTTCGGTTAATTTTGGATCAGAAGGACGCGGTGCATCCACAGCAACCACATTTCCTTTTTTATCTATCACCATAAACCTTGGAATAGCAGAGATTCCATAATCCTTCGTGATTTTCGTCCAGCCTCCAGCAAACATTTGTAGGCCATGCAAGTCCAGGGCCTTCAGCATGTCCAACCATTTTTGCTTGTCTTTTTCATAATCTACTGTAACCGACATAAACACGACATCCTGACCTTTAAACTTCTCCTCCATCTTTTTCAGGAATGGAATCTGCTGTTTACAAGGCGCACACCAGGTAGCCCAAACATCAATAACCACTACTTTTCCTTTAAAATCAGACAAGGAAACCATTTTCCCATGTTGATCAGGATAAGTGAAATTTATAGCAGGTTTAGGTCCGACAACCTGATTATATAGTTTCCTACCTAATTCTTCCATCACCAATTTCTGGTCATCAGTTTGAAAATACTTCCCGTATTTGCTCATAAATTCCTCATAAGCGGCGTAGTTTTTAATGCCAGCCAAAGCCCTGCTGTCGTTTAAGATGTAAGCCCCCTTGATCTTATCGTTATTAAAAGCAACTATTTTTTCATCAAAAGCTCCACGACCCGGGACAATAAAGTTCGCATACAAATCCATAAAACGTTTGCCATGGATCATTCCCAAAACCGCATCTGAATCGAATTTCTTCGGATCAGAAAACGTTTGGTAATAAGGAGCATACTGTTCCTTCTTAAGAAATTCACCTCTTGGAAGTGCCAGATAATTCAAAGCATAAAAATCCATTTCATATCCAACAATCGCCTTCATCGTCTTATTGAAGCGTTCATTTTTAGTTTGGATGGTCTTTTTAAATACTTCCGCTTTCTTAGCCATACTGGTTAAGACAGGGAAAAACTCATGATGCTTTTGCATCGAATAAAAGGAGTTAAATTTGATCGAATCCGACATTTTAACCCATTTATATAAAATCGCATTCTCTGGCGTTTGTTTCCCGATAAAATCGAAGGTTCTGGTATTGATGGCTACCTCTGCCTTATCCCCTTTTTTCAGGTAAACAGGGTATTTCCCACGGATAAATTCTCCCCAGCCAATGGCATACATCCCTTCCCTGGCAGGATTGAACATAAAACCAAAAGAACCATCTGCGGCCAAACGGGTTTTGGTAATCTCTTCCGCTTCTCCGTTTTTTATGGCATAAAGGATGATGTCCTTATCCTCAAATCCATCCGATTTTACGGTTCCCCAAATTTGAGTCATTTGCGCCGAAGCGCAAAGACTAAAGAGAAGCGCAGTAAAAACAAGTATGATATTTTTCATGATTATTTAGCTACAGGTTTTGCCAGTTCTGCTTCCAGTATGGCTTTTAATTTAGGTTCAGAAGGACGTGGCGAGTTCGGATTAACTAATATTCCATTCTTATCAATCACAATAAAACGAGGAATGGTATTAATTTTATAGAACTCAGTTACTTTATTTGCAAATCCACCAGCATACAATTGTACCCCACCAAGTTTCATATCAGCTACCATATTCAACCATTTATCTTTATCCTTTAGCTCATCAGTAGAAATACTCACAAACACAACGTCTTTCCCATGAAACTCTTCTTCTAATTTCTTCAGATAAGGGATTTCCTTTTTACAAGGATTACACCAGGTCGCCCAGATATCCAGGACCACTACTTTACCTTTAAAATCAGTTAAAGAAACATTTTTACCATGCTGATCAGGGAAAGTAAAATCAACAGCTTTACCACCAGCAGTAGTGATATACAACTTAGCACCTAACTCATCCGTTCTTTTCTTCAAACTTTCTGAAGCGAAATACTGGCCGAAATTTTTGATCAAACCTTCATACTGAGGGTAAGACTGGGTCTTAGGAATCATCTTAAAGAGTGTGTAAACCCCTTTTTGTCTATCCGTAGAAAAAAGTTTCAATCTTTCGTCGATATTTGTCGTCCTTCCACTAGCATAATCCGCATAACTGTTTAATAAAGCTTCACCAAACATGCTGGATAAAACATCATCGTTTTTGAACTTATTGTCGACTATGATCGAGCTATAATAAGCTGGATAAAGATCTTTAGTAGGGTGTACTTTGCGAGGCGTACGAATAAAGTGCATCGCATAATAATCCATATCAAAATAAGTTACCGCAGTCATCAACCTATTGAAGTTCTCATTCTTAGTCTTAATCGACTTTCTGAAATCATTGGTAAGTGCTGAAACTCTTGTCAATTCAGGGAAAAAATCCTCATAGGTACTCAAAGGCATCTCCATAAAATAGATGGCTTTAACCTTTAATTCCTGAGTCAAAGTGTTCCAGGAAGAAAGCACGGTGTTCTCAGGACTCTGTTTTCCAACAAACTGCATCCTTCTTTTATCAATCGCAATTTCCGTCTTATCGCCTTTTTTCAGATATAATGGAAACAAAGCACCTTGTTCGATTTTGTTATGACCAACCGCGTAAAAACCTTCATTTAACGGGCTAAATAAAAAGCCAAATGCACCATCTGGCCCCAATTCCGTATTGGCAATTAACACCGGTTTTCCATCTTCTACTCTAAAAAGTGAAATATCCTTTTGAGTACTGTTTTTCATTTGTCCGCGGATCTCCGACAGCTGGGCAAAAGAAACCTGAGCCAGGAACAAAGCCGCTAGCGTGAATATAAATCTCATCTTATCTATTTTTAATTATAAATTATTTGGACAATAGTTCTTCTAAATACACCTTTAAAACCGGATTAGAAGGGCGCAACGTACATTTGGCATTCAACATTTTACCCTCTCTATCCAGCACTAAAAATCTAGGAATCCCAGTTTTACCGATTTGGTTGAAGAATGGGGCTTCTCCAAGACCACCTGCCATCCATAGCTGTTCTCCTTTTAATCCCCTTTTTTGCATAAATTTCTGCCAGTAATCTTCCAGTTTATCCCCATTTAAAGAGATGAAAACTATATCTTTCCCAGCCATTTCATGTTCAATTTTCTTCAGGAAAGGCATTTCAGCCACACAAGGGTGACACCAGGTACTCCAGATGTCGATAAAAATGTATTTACCTTTATAATCACTGATTTTCACTTTGAAACCATCCGGTTTTTTGAAGGTATGGGCACTAAAATCAGTTCCGGGTAAAGCATTGTTGTACCTTGTAACTTTCCCCGCACTTCCAACAATCCCATTTACTTTCGCAATATTGGCAGCATCTTTCAGCAAAGGCAGAGCTTCCTTTGCCAAGCCTGTAATTTTAAAGACATCCTCTTCTATCAAAGCATAATTCAGTAACTGAACCACATAAGCTTCTCTAAGTTTTTGATTCGGAATGCTGCCTGCAAAATCTGCAATCCAGGTATTCGAATTACGCACTTTCAGCTGACCGGTTTCCATTTTAGCGAACATGATCTCATTGATCGTTTTAAACCAGTTGTAATAACTGACCACTTCCGGCACTAAAGACAAATCAAAATGATCAAACCCGGCTTTCTCAATCTCATCTACTTCACCACTCACCTTCGACTCTATGTATGTTGCAAATACCTTATCCAGGTATTCCCCCTGGGTATAGCCCAATAAAACAGCCTTGTTCATTTTCACCGATTCAATCTTAGCAGCATTAATCGCATTTACACGATTCGTATAAACTTCCTTTGCCGTTAACTGAGGGTTCATATAATCATACTTACGATTGATTTCGAAAAGAAACTGATTCAGTTCACTTCCTTTTCCAGTAAATACGGCTTGCTGATCTTTAACCACAATACTGATGTCATCACCTGGGTTTAGATAAACCGTAAAGCCTTTAACCACTGGATCTGTGGTGGTCAAAAGACAAAATGTAGGTGCTTTAAAAGTCGTTTCCATATTGAAAATCCCCTTTTTTAAAGGGGAACGGCCCTTTTGGGTCATACCGAAACCTTCTACAAAAAGTGAGACACCACCTTCTTGTACGGACAGCTCTCCTTTAATCCCGGTTTTAATCCCCTCTTCGGCAAAAGCTCCGGAGGATAGGGTTAAGCCACAAAATGCGACTACAACTGCTAATATTTTCTTCATAAAATTGTGTGTTTATCTTTCTCTGTAATGCATACTTACCACTTTACCAAAACCGGTATACGTTTTTTGCAACTGGACTCCCTGAGCAGCAAGCATCACCTCATACTGCTCTACTTTGCCATTCTGACCTTCTGGCAAGCCTGGATCATAGCTACAAACCAATAATTTATTGCTATCCTTATATTTAGTCGGATTGTGATAAGCCTGAAACTTAATCAAGCTAATTTTCGAAGGTGCTACATCTAATACCAGCTTACCTTCAGCAGGCACTGAACTTCTATTGTATTGATAAAGTTTACTCCCTACTGCATAATACAGGTAGCCAAAATCAGGACTCATGGCATAACTCTCTGCCTTTTCAATTTCCGGAGATACAATTTGATCATAATAGGTTTGCTTAAAGCTAATCGGGTTAAAGCAGGCTAGGAATCGGGTTTCTGAAGTCGGATCTTTTAAAACGGATATCACCTCACCTGCAGAAAAAGGCACCCAGGTCATGTACAGCATATCCAAACCGGTATGGTTATAGCTAAACTTAAACTCAGGACCATCACGTTCCAGAATGGAGCTTAAGTTCGGACTGAACTGGTTACTATGAGTAACAAAACGACGATTTTCGGTATCATAAAAAAATGCACGCATCGTTGTAATAGTCTCAGAAACGCCAATAAACGGAGCAACTTTATACGTCTTCTTGGTCGCATTATTATAATTCATCGGCGCAGCATACTTCAGATTAATCACTCTATCATAACCCATTACATCCCCGGAATTAGTCACCATATAAGCTTTCTCTGACATAGTCGACATCTTTATAGCATCCACATGAAAATCTAATGGGAGTTCAAAATCCAGGATTTCCTTTTTCACATTATAGTTGAGATTCCATTGAAAAGTATCAGGGTGCACCCTATCCGTACTTTTATCCGTTCCTATATAAATGCCATAATTTAAGTTGATCCCATAACCTTTCAATGCACCCGTATTGTAACAATAGACCAGTTTAGGTTTTCCGGTTAATTTTAGTCCAGTATTCAACCTATCTAACAGGTTATTCACTACCAAGAACTGCCCATCAGGTTGTTGAGAAAGCATGTCTAATTGAGCCTGACCATTCACTTCTGTGAGGAACAGCCAACCCTCATTAAACTCGTTTCTAACTTCGAGCTTAAAAGCCTTACGAAATTGAACCCCGGTTTGTTTATCAGTCACCCGATAAAAACCCGAATAAGTTCCAACCGCCAAATTAACCACGATATTCAAGTCTTTTGAGGTCGATAACACCTTCATCCCACTACCAGGATTTGGCGCTGGTAAGATATATGACCATTCATAGAGATAACGGGAAGTATCTCCAGACTCATCCTTACTAAAAGAAAGCACCGGTTTTACGGTAAATTCCTTCGCTACAAAAGCCGTTAATTTTCCATTGAGTTCCGCTGGGAATTTGATCTCATTGATTTCTGTATACGTGTAATTGCCAAGATCCTTTTTACAAGAATAATTTAACACCGTAAAAAACAGCAATAAAAAGAGGTAGATTCTATGATTTAGCATAATATTTTTCTTAATTAAAAACAGTTGATTATTGTGATGATGGACCCATGGTCATCAATGAGCCATCTTCTTCCAGAACAGGGTTTCCTTCTAATTTCAGCTTGTCCAAATGACGTTGAACAAATCTTGGTAAAGCAACAGACTCATCATTAGAAATATCGGTATCCAAATACTGAGCAGTGATATTTAAGTAATCACAGACATAAAACAATTTCTTCCTCGTAAACGTTCCCCACCTGCTATCTGTCCAATACTTCGGTTTTTTGATGAGGTCATCAAACAACACCTTGGTAGAAATCGTACTGATTATTTTCCCGGAAATCGACCGGCTATTGAAATCCGTCCTAAAAGAAGCAGTAGGCAACAGATCCAGCTTTACAAAAAAGCTCTTGCTCATCATCTCTGCGGTACGAATTAGTTTTAGCTTAATCGTATCTGCCAGTTTATGCTTTCTAATCACAAGTTTCTCTGGCAAAGCTTCAAAATGAATCCCGGCAATAGCGGTCGACAATGGGTTTACCTCCACCTTATATTCCCTATCCACATCTTCAGAAGCGCCAGTTATCGACACTACGAGATACTTGATGGAGTCTGGTGATTTGCTATAAGAAAAAGAAACGTAGCTAGAATCAGTAGCAATACTGGCAGCTGCCTTCCCGGACTCAGAAAAGTAAATATCTGCCATCTTGTTATCAAAAGTCATCAGTCCCTTTTTACAGGAAGCAAAAGATAAGGCGATCAGCAATACCGGAAGAATCCGGGTAATTTTATATATATTTTTCATGGTTAGTTACGATTAGAAATTTCTGCCTGAGGAATTAGAACCACATATTTAACAGGATCCATAGCGATCGTACCAGTAGCTGCACTCCCATTAGGAATCGAAGTCGCATTCGTCCTTTTGTAATAAAAGAACAATTGCCCCTCCCCAAAGAACTCTTTTTGGTACTCTTTTAAGATTTCGCCTTTCAACTGTACATCCGTAGTGGTAACCGGCAGAACTCCGATATTTCTATTCAGGCGCACTTTATTTAAATAACCTATAGCTGTTTCCTTGTTTGGCTCACACTCCGCAGCGATATAGTACATTTCACTTATTTTCAACAATGGAATTGTATTTCTCCAGGGCTTGGATTTATCATCGACATCCGTGTACTTGAAAAAAGTTTTAAAGGATTTAACCTCCGTATTTCTCCATAGCTGAGTATAACCATATCTATAGTCAAGCGTATTGCTTTCATATAGCGCGAGTAAACGAACGTCTATTGGTGCTAAAATATCTTTAGCCAATACATCGGCACCAAATATTTTTTGCTGCGTTGGATACAGATCCGAATTATAGATTCCCAGAATCATTTCTGTGGAGAAAATGCGATCTGAATTTGTTTTGTCGCCGGTAAGATTAGCACTCAGCACCCAGGGATACCTCTCTTGGTTGTCGATGAGCACTTTCGATGCAGCGAGGGCAGACGTTTTATCACCTCTGTATAAATACACTCTGGCTTGCAATGCTTTGATCGAATAATAATTGAACCTATATTTCTTATCAAAACTCTTGTCCTGATCGATGGTGATCAATCGTTCCGCTTGCTTCAAATCTGCCACAATATTTCCCATGACTACATTTGCTGGTAGAAAAGCGGTGACTATCGCCTCACTTTGCGAACAATAAGGAATACTGTTAAGTACCGAATCTTTTGAATTATACATCGGTCCAAATAAACGAAGCATGTCAAAATGCAACATCGCACGGATGGCTAAAGCTTCTCCCTGATAAACAGAATCTGTTTTTGCATCCAGTATCCCCGGAGATTTTTTCAACCTGGCCCGGAATAGATTACTATTAAAGATAATGCTATAAGCATTGGTCCAAATGGCTTCCATCTCCTTGTCTACGGTAGCATCAGTATAGCTCATCGTGCTGAACTTAATCCGGCTATGCGTTGCAGGAATATTATAACGTTGCGCAAGAATTTCAGTGGTGCTCATCGTCATTTTTTCGCCATACAAGGCAGCGGTAGATGCCCTTAAGTATAAACCATTGATCCCTGCATCCACATTTTTCTTGCTACTAAAAGCCTGATCTTCTGTTAAGCGATCTTCAGGTTGAACATCCAGAAATTTCTTACAAGATGAAAATGCCAATACCGCAGCAAGGACTACAATTAAATATTTAGATTGATTTCTCATGGTAATTTGATTTAAAATGAAGCTCTAAGACTGAACGAAACTGATCTTGCAAATGGGTAATCGATCCCTCGCTCCCTTTGCACCGTTGAAAAGCGGAACACATCATTGGTATAACCGGATATATTCAAAGACCTCATACCTACCGCTTTCATCCATTCTCCCTTCGAAAAGGTATAGCCCACACTGATCGATTCACAAGAGAGCACCGTTTCTTCTTGTATAAAACGGGAGGTTACCTCAGTACCCGTACTTAAAGAGATGCTCTTAAACTGGGAGAGATCTCCCGGCTTTTTCCAGCGGTCATATAAGGCCCTTTTATCCTGGTTATTCGCAATCCCCTGGAAGGTGATGTTTTCCACTTTTTGCAGTAAAGCCTGGTTGAATACATCTCCCTTGATTTTATAGCGCATCATCACCGATAATGAAAGTCCTTTATAATTAAAACCGTTGGTAAATACACCTTCCACTTTTGGCTTCGAGCTACCCACCACCGTTTTCTTTACCGCACTAACATCTAGTGTATGTTCTCCGGTTGCGGTAACAAACATTTCCCGCCCTGTAGCCGGATCAATCCCTAAGGAACGATATGCCCAAAGATCATAAGGACTATAACCATCTCTGTAACGTTCTAAGGTTAAGATCGCTTTCGAAGTATTAAAGTCACCCGAAGTTTCTTTCTTTTCCAGCGCAGTATTCAGGTTTTCCAATGCATTGCCAAAACCTCCATATTTACTATTTAAAGTGGCTCCGGTTAAGGTTACCCTCCAGTTCATGCGTTTTCTAGGATTGTCGATCACTGCATAACTCAGTCTTAACTCATAACCTTTAGTGTTTAAAAAACCAATGTTAATCTGATAATCATCCACACCTGAAGAAGGAGGAAAATCAATTGCAACCACCATATCTTTCGTCTTTTTAGTAAAGGACGTTAGGTAGCCAGTTAAGCGATCATTAAAGAAACCAAACTCTAATCCGCTACTGACCTGGCTTGTCTTTTGCGCGACCAAATCAGGATTACCAAAATCCTCTAACTTGATCCCTTGTCCAAATTGATTGTAGTTTTTCAAGTAACCATATAAAGAAGAGGAAAGAATTGTCCCCATATTTTGATTACCCGTTACCCCCATATTACTATATACCTTTAATCTGTTCAGCACCTTGAAGTTTTGCAGGAACTTTTCATTGTGGATGTTCCAGCCCAATCCTGCCGACCAATAAGGCGAGAAAGGATTAACTGCTCCAAAAGAAGTAGAACCATCAATACGATAAGAAGCATCCAACAGGTAACGAGAATCATAAGCGTAATTCACAGATCCAACTCCATTCAGACTGCGATGCTCTGATTTATTGGCGGTAGGGCCTCCAGTTTCGGCATAGCCGTAAGCAAACCTTAAGCTAGGCTCTGCACCTGCCGGGAAACCTTGTGCAACAAGAGTTTCCATCGTGTTATTGTTAATGGCCACTTGTCCCCTAAGGTTTGCCGTAAGCACATGCTTTTCTGCAAATACATTTCCGTAGGTCAATAAACCATTTGCACTCATGGATTGGCGCTCAATGATCCGCTTTGAATAAATTCCACGTAGGGAAAATACCTTATTGGCATAATTGGTATGATCTGGCGAAGTGAAAATATCCTGGGTTGTAACCGCTTTCGAAACCTGAACACCAGCATTGAATTTTAATTTGGAAACGATATCATAGATCAGGTTAAAGTTATTCTGAATCTCCATTCCAGTGCTTCGATCTCTAAATGGTAAAGAAGCATTGTACAAAGGATTGGGAACATTTAATGCAGTCGTATTCGTTTTGCCATCATTTGCAAAGGTTCGGGACTGATCCAAATATCTACTGGTTGTATTTTTTTCATAATATGGATTCGCATTTACGAAATCAGCGAATCTACCATAAGGAGATTCATTACTCGTATTACCTCTGAAAAAAATAGAGTTGCTGATGTTCACTTTAGACTTTCTATAAATCAAATTCACATTACCTCCCCAGGTATCGCGATTAGAACCTTTCATTACCCCGGGTTCCATTTTATAGTTGAATCCAACCATATATCGAAAAATAGGGTCTCCACCATTTGCATTAATAGAGATGTTTTGACTCATGGCATTTCGTACTGGCTCATTTAACCAATACGTATCCACCCCACGGGCAATATTTCGGAGATGACCATTGTAAATGGAATCTAACTCCAACTGTTGTAAAGGATCATCCATGATATATTTCCCTGCTAATCTTTCAAATTCCAACTTTTCAGCAGCATTCATCATGTTGTACACACTCAAATCAGGAGCATTGAATCTCATATCGTTCGTAAAATTGAACTGCATCTTTCCTGGTTTAGGCTTTACCGTTTCAATAACGACTACCCCATTGGATGCTTTAGAACCATAAAGTGCAGTTGAAGCCGCATCTTTTAGAATGGTTACCGAGCCTACCGTATTCATATCTAAATCGACGATAATTTGTAAGGAGGTTTCAAATCCATCTAAAATAAACAAGGGTTGATTCGGTTGCGTACCAAATCTGTCTGTCAGAGAAAGTGCATTTACAGAGGTTTTACCACGAATTTCAATATCAGGCAATACATTGGGATTTGAACCCTGAATTTGATTATCCAACACCAAAAATGAAGGATCTAAAGCCTTTAAACTCGCGATAATGTTGTTATTTCCTACCGTTTTTAACTGTTCACCAGAAAATGTAGCAGTTGCTCCGGTAAAGCTGTCTTTTTTACGATCAATACCAGTACCCGTGATGACTACATCTTCCAGCTTACTCACGGTTGCTTTAAGCTGAACGTTGATGATATCCTTTGTCAAAACCGGCATCACGCGAGGTTCAAACCCGATGTAAGTGAATGTCAGTACATCTTTATTGTCGGCTATTTTAATGGCATACTTACCATCTTTATCTGTCTTGGTTACCTCATTGCTTTTCTGACTCTTCACCGATACACCAGCCAAAGTATTGTTACTTTCATCGGTTACCTTACCAGTCACTAAACGAGCTTGTTTCGCTGGATTCATGGCTTTCAGCACAATGACCTTCTTATCAATCTCGTATATAAATGGTTGGTTTACAAAAATCTTATTCAAGGCCTCTACCACCGAAACATTATTAAAATCTACATCAATGTTTTCGGCATTTTCGATCATTCGATCGCTGTAAATAAAATCATAACCTGCCTGTTTTCGGATTTCCATAAAAATGCTCGCCAGGCTGGCATTTTTCTTTTTCAAGGTGATACGCTGGGCATAAGTATTTGCGCTAACCTGCAAAATACCAGCTGTTAATAGCACTATAATCAATTTCATTACCAGAAAAATTTTAGCTATACCTGCCGATGGCCGGCATAGGCTATTAAAGTAAAAATTCATACATTTGATTTAGTTTGATACGTGTATGCCATTGCTCAGGAAGTAAACCTGGCATCACGCTTTGTTCATTAATTGTTTAGGCAAATTCCCGATCATACCGGGGAATAATGAATAGCATTAAATGATATAGTCAGGAGTGTTTCAGCACTCCTGGCTTATTTAAAGCTCATCATTCATTGAAATTTTCAGTAAGTTTTTCTCATACGCATACTTTTTGCACCAACATTGGCCGGCAAAACATTACGCTTGTGGTGTGGTTCAGTTTGGTTTAGGGTAAATAATTCGGTTAGTTAGGTTATTTAGGTTTTATTGATTCATTATATGGAGTTGGTTCATTAATTTTTTCTCACTTTGATGGTGGATCCCATGATTTCAAATTTCACCTCTCCTGTGGATTCCAGGTTTTTCAGTATTTCTGTGATGGCTTTAGACCGCGAAATCTGCGCACTAAAAGTCAGGGCAGTATTCACATCATCATCGTAAATCACTTTCACATTATACCAGCGGCCAATCTTGTTCATAATCTCCTTCAGGCTTTCATGCTGAAATATAAAATCACCTTCTTTCCAGTCGAGCACTTGCTCCACATCCTTTTTGATGACTGCTATCCCTTGCTTATTTAATATGGCTTGCTCTCCCGGTTTGATGATGACTTCGGCAGGTTTCATTCCTTTAGCGGTATAGGTAGAAAGCACTTTTACACTACCTTCCAATAAGGTCGTTTTGATGGCACCTTCATCTTTGTAGCTATTGATATTGAAATGAGTACCCAATACCTGAACTTCCTGACCTTCAGTAATGACTTTAAATGGATGGGCTTTGTCTTTTTCAACTTCGAAGTAGGCTTCCCCGGTCAGTTCCACTTTTCGCTCCGATAAGGAGATGAAAGACATCGGAAACCTCAAAGAAGAAAGCGCGTTTAGCCATACCTTAGTCCCATCAGGTAAAATCACCTGGTATTGTCCACCTCCTGGCGTTGCAATAGTATTATAGGTTGTGGATTGATTTTCAGCAACCTCCGTCCCATGTACTTTATATTGCAACTGTCCATCAGCAGATTTTGTAATCTGAATACCTGCCTGCTCAACAATAGCTCCGTTTGTTGCATCCGTTAAGTTGATTTTACGACCATCGGCCAAAGTCAAAGTTGCCGTATTAGAACCGGGAACAATTGCAGCGGCTACCTTTTGATCTTGTGGATTTACGTTGTTTAGGAAAAAGTAAGCCGAGATGCCAACAATTATTAAAATCGCTGCCGCGGATAAATACCGACCCATGGAGAAAATCTTGTTTTTTCTTTTGTAGTCATGCAGCTGATCAAAAAGACCTTCATACATTTCATTACGGACCGCAGCTTTCTCCCCCATCAGGTCTGCATCCCAGGAAGTATGTCTATTCAACAGCAATTCATAAGCTTCATCAAAAGCTTTAATTTCTGCTTCAGTAGCGGTTCCTTCCTGGCATTTTTCTGCCAAAGCTCTAAATTCAAGATCTGTTATTGGGGGCTTCATATAGGTACGTCTGATTAAAAGATGCTAACCCCTAAGCAGAAATAAAAAAAAGATTATTTTAGGAAGATGGAGCAGATGCAGGCAAAGAAAAGGACTTCTCCCATCACGATCCGAAGTTGTTTTAAGGCAATTGACATTTGGGCTTCGACAGTTTTTACGCTGATGCCCATTCTATTGGCAATTTCTTTGTTGCTCAGGTGCTCCATTCTACTCAGTAAAAATACCTCCTGACAACGTTTGGGAAGTAAAGCCACCCCTTCCTCCAGCAATTTTTCGATATCCTGCTCATTCAGGCGATCCTTCATCAAATTGAAGCCAGCCAGCTTTTCCAATTCTTCGGGCTCAATAAATACCTTCCGGCTACTTGCTGATTTAATATGGCTGAGTACTTTATACCGAACGGCAGTAAACAAATAAGATTTTAAGGAATCGATTTTCACCTTTGCCCTTCTGATCCATAATTGCAACAGCACATCCTGCACAATATCCTTGCAAGGATCAGCATCTCTTAAGATACTAAATGCAGCAAGGTACAGTTGTTCCCAATATTGATCGTAAATAAGCTTAAGGCCACTTTCATCGTCTGTCTCCAATAACAAAAGCAACTCTTCATCAGTTAATACTGTTTGAGTAAACATATTATTCATTCATAAAGACGCCATAAGATTATAAAAAAAATTGACACAGTAATAACATTCTTACAAAAAAGAGCAATAAAGTCTCCATGAGAACAGAAAATCTATTGAAATTAATGACTTATCCAATGTGTTAAAAAATCCAACAGATTCTTCGGTCCTGCTCCGAATACATGATCCAGCTCATCTCTGCTTAGACCTTGTCTGATATGGCTATAGCTTAACATTAGTATGCGGTCAGTCTTCCTTCTTATTGCCACTATAATTTTTAGGGTTTCTTTCCGATTTTGATTGGAGGTTGATAGGGCCTAAGCCAGCCTGTAGCCCTGTCAACCGCCTTAAGAACAGCTTATAAATTCTTTTTAATACTTTAAAAATTCTTTCATCATTAGCTGGATACCCCGAAGTTAATCAGTACCTTCATACGATCCACACCGGACGATACCGAACTACAGCTCAAACCCTTAACCTCTCTAACATGGCAATTGCATCAAACGGCCCACACGGCCACCTTAACGGAAAAGTAGGCAATCTTGTTTTTTATATGCTGAACGGACAGCCTGTAGTACGCTTAATCGGCAGAAAAGGTAAGCCAAGTAAACTTCAACTGGCCAATTATCAGGAGATGGCCGTCACCACCAAACTATTGAGCAACATGGGCGGCTTTATTAAACTTGGTTACGGTTTGCAAGCGAGAGGAACGGTACATAATGCCCATAATCTAGCCACTTCCTACCATAAAAAACAGGCTTTAACCGGCGAATATCCCAATATTAGGATCGATTATAACAAGGTTAAGCTGAGTCAGGGCGTCATGCCTGAAACTGCTGATCTAAAGATCAGCAAGGTATCCGGTGGACTGGAAATCACCTGGAACCCTAAAAATGATGCAGAATTAAAGGATAACGACAGCGTGATGGTCATGATTTGTTGTCCGGAAACCGGAAAAGACCAGGAATACCTGAATATAGCCAGAAGATCAGAGGGGAAATGTTTTATCCCAATGTATGAACAGGTATTGAATCAACAGTTGGAACCGTATATTTCCTTTATTTCTGCGGATGGGGAAAGGGTATCAGATAGTGTTTATCTGGGTAATTTGAACGGTACAGTTAAAAATGAAGTAGAAAAACAACAAGAAGAGAAATACGTCCAGGTAAAAACAAGGTTTGATCAGGTGGAAAGTAGTTATTCATCACAAGTGATAGCCAATTACGGTGAAAGGCCAAAAAACAAGGCCTTTAAATACCTGGAAAAAGAATATGAGACACTAAAAAAACAACTGGAACACTTACCAGGCAAGCCGGGTTAACTGTTGACTATATAAATCATCTAAAATATTCAGCTATATGGTCGTCGAGTCCAAATAGAGATATTGTACCTAAAATCACTTAGGAATCAGAACATCATAAAGTAATCAAACTTACTATAGGAGGTTAATAACTGGATGACAACAATTAATAGCCCCATCTGATGTTAAAATTCATTTGAATTAATCTATAAGATCTATAAAAGAAATTCAAAGTAAACAAATGAAATAAAAAAACATCATGTAACCACTTACAGAAGTAAATTAGGTTATCATTACCTAATTAATTAAACCAATTAAAAAAAATGAAAATAAAAACACATTTAACCTATGCGCTTCTATTTTGCGCGTTAGGTACGACAGTAATTAGCTGTTCGAAAGACAAAGAAGAATCAGCTCCTGTAGAAATCGATTCAAAGATTAATCCAGACAAATTAAAGAGGATTGAAAAGTTCATGATGACCATGTTTGGTATTTCCTCAGAGTCAGTGAAATACAATGAGGCTAAAGAGATATTCTACATACACGAAACTACCATGAGTAGAACTGAAATGGAGACAATATATGACAATGCAAATGAATACAAACTTAAATACGAGAAAAACTAAGTATTATGAAAAAAATATTATTAATCGCATTTATGTTTTTCCTGTCAATAAGTTCAAATGCACACGTTACCTTAGCTAGCTGGAGTATTGAAGGTTACTCACAAACCAACTCCCTAAGGGGTGTTAATATTGTAACTGCACCTGGAGTAGCCAGGGAGTTCCGGATTATGTTCAATCTAATGAAAGATCAAGCAGTAATATTCAATTCATTTAAATATGAAATTGAACATACCAGCCTTAATGGTACAAGAACTAGAATTCCAGGAGCATCATACCTTTCTTATGACTGGAAAAATAGTTACTCCTTTAATTCCCTATTTTCTTTCACGCTTCCTGCTGATAAAACGGAAGGAGAAATCAGGTTGGTACTAATCAGCTATGAGGGCAGCCAAAAAATGGACGCTCCTACCGGTGGTTCTTATAGTTTAAATTATAAACAACCTCCGGTTACTCCAGTTAACCGTGAAGGATATTTCTACCGTGTAACTGAAACTGGCATGGTCTATATTAATATGGATGGGAAAGCACGTCATATTCAAGATGCTAATACCCTTCATGGAGTTTTTAAAAATGACACAGATTCATATATAAGTAATATTACACAAAGCACATTCGATGGATTCTATCCAGCTAATAAAATTGGTACTCCAATTGGTCCAAACACCAGACTTGTAAAAGAACTAAACTCAGGCTGGATTTTTTACCAGGAAGATGGTGTATTGAGACATATTACATCACCAGCGGCTGCCGATAAGTACAAATTCGACCTTAACAAAGCCCAGAAAATGCGAGGTACTGACGGCTATACCTATGGAGGAAGTTTCCAATAAGTTAAAAATCAGACATAGCACCTCAGTCTTTCGGCTGGGGTGTTATAATCACCTGATCGTCCTTTCTTAATCCGGTAGCCCTTTTTCTTCTTATTATAAAAATCAAAGAAATTATTAGTCAGCGGCTAAAAATTATATAATTGTTTTTAGAATTCCCTTTACCCAAAATTCAGCTAATGCTTTAGAGCCCTCAGCATTGGGATGCAAATAAAAAAACCCATGCTTGCCTTGTTCAGCTTTAAACAGTTTTTCATGGTTCTTTTGAAAAAAAAACATCTTTATTACCCTGATAAACCTTATTTGGATGGCTAAGTTTATACGCTGTCGATAAGTTTTCTATTTGTGAAAAGTAACTACCTAAGCGATCGAGTCCTTCCTGCATATACCCTGCATTATTGTGTGTATTTGGACTGAACCAAAGCGGATATTGTATAACAAATCTGACATGGGGGTATTTCTCCATCAAAGTATTGATCAGAACCTTCAAATTATCTTTGTACTGAGCGGCCTGCACAGGGGCTCTCCATTTGGCCCGAACATGGCGCTATCATTCGTACCTAACATGATCGAGAACAATAATACTGCTGTTTTATCCTGAGCAAAGGTATCGGCTACCTGCAATACTTTTGGGAAATCAATGTTGTTCTTTGGCAAGAAATCTACAGTGGTATGTCCGCTAAAGCCACTATTACTAATATTCACTGCGCTAATATCTTTACGATGTCTCAATAGCTTTGCTACATAGATTGGCGTGGCTTCATTTTTTGGATCTGCTAAAGCACCACCCTCAGTAATGCTGTCACCTATAAAAACAATATTGATTTTTTGCTCTTTTTTTCCTGAGAAGGAAGTCAAAATAAACAGCAAGAGCAAGCAGGCATAATTAAAGCTGGGTTTCATCATTTTTAAAGGCTAATAATTTTAACTCATGAAAAACCGAATATAATAAGATTTTAAGGAATCGATTTTCACCTTTACCCTTCTGATCCATAATCGCAACAGCACATCCTGCACAATATCCTTGCAAGGATCAGCATCTCTTAAGATACTAAATGCAGCGAGGTACAGTTGTTCCCAATATTGATCGTAAATAAGCTTAAGGCCACTTTCATCGTCTGTCTCCAATAGTATTGAATGTAGTGTAGAGAAACATCAGGAAAACAGAAGGACGGAATTTAAGATTGGACCTAATTACCATAACTACACAAATCAAAATTATTATTAGTTTAGCTCCTATGAAAATAGAAATTCACCAGAATGAAGCAGTAAAAATTGCGGAAGTAATTTCTGATTCCATTATAGTGACTACTGCCGAAGAAGGTCTGCAACTGATGGTCGATTTGTATTATCAGGACTTTGACAAAATCATCATCCATGAACCAAGTATTACCCCTGATTTTTTTGATCTGAAAACAGGAATCGCAGGAGAAATCCTGCAAAAGTTTTCCAATTACAGGGTGCAATTAGTCATAGTTGGTGATTTCATTAAATATCCGGGAGCGCCTATAAAGGATTTCATTTACGAAAGCAACAAAGCCCGGCAGGTCAATTTTCTGGGCTCTGTTGAAGAAGCGCTTGAGCGGTTATATAAGTAACCGCCTTTTCGAGTTAATACTTATATCTAACTATTGCGTGGATAAACCTGATTTGGATGGCTAACATTACGAAAAAGCCATTTTCAATAAGAAGAACGGTTTTTTAAGCAGTAGGCCCAATCTGGTATTTCCCGAACCATTTCTTAGTTGATTTCGGTCTAACCATCGATCTTCTTTATTCTTCAATTACCCTAAAACCAGGCCTTTTACCCAGAGTGTATTTAAAATTCAAGTTTATCACTCCTTGTTTTTTACTGACCTTTAGTTTCTCCAGCAGATTTAGTGAGCTATCATTTAAATTTAAAATATTGCCATCATTAATCCTGACCTCCGTCATCAAGTAGAGATGATCGTCTTCAGATACGTTGGCTTGAATATTCTGATCAATGAAGTTCCAATTTCTCAATGACGAATTCCCGATAATGGAATACATCGATGCTTTATTAAAATTGATTAATTCAGCAATTCTTTCCGGTTCTCCAGAACCTCTGCTTAGCTTGCAAAGTGATACTTTAATTTCTTCAGGTAAAAAGACAACTTCTTTAGGCAATTGGCTTGCAAGATTAAGCATAATCGCCACCTGAGGTTCTGCAATCAGAGCCCGATACATCGTCTCACTTATCACAATATCAATCCTGGATGAAGGTACATCCCATAACGAAGCATCACATTGATGTATGGTTTTAACATAAGCACTCAAATCAAATAAATCGATAACCTTTTCTAATACCCTAATACTTTCAGGGTTAATCTCCAGAAATGTAAATTGTACGTCTTCAGGCTTGAACATCATCATAATCGGTAATGCAAGTGCTGCGAATGGGCCGGTTCCAGCATACAGAACATGGATTTGTTTTCTATTTTGGCCTATCGCTCCTAATACAGCTGAATAAAGAGCCCTTGAAAAGCGTTGGGTTCTAAAAATCTCCCTGATACATTGTGCGGCCCAAAAAGTGCCTATTGCATTGCCATTAGGAGTTTGAATATGTTCTCTTCCAACCGAAGTATGAAGATCGAATTCCTCAAATAAAAGATCAGCATACCCCATTACTGCAGGGGCAAGTTTATCATGAAAGTTTTCGGGATTGAGGATATCTAGGCTATATTGGAACAGTCGCTCTTTTAATTCTGTTTTTTTCAACTTGATCAATAGTTATCTGGTTAATTATTTCAATTTATAGAAATTCAATATTTCATTACACTAATATAGAAATTATAAGGGATTACTGTAAAAATGCTCCACATTCTGACCAGAAACCGTTTGTTTGCAAATATTATAGTTCAACTGTAATCCACCCTATTTGAAACGATTTGTTAGCGAAAATTAACAGATAGAGCAAACAACACTTGTCGTTTTGAGTATATAGAGACCTGGTATACCCCGTAAAGGGCTATATTTTTCACTTAGATACCTGTCCTCTCAATAATTCGGAAGAAATTTAATAAACAAAATATTGCAGCTTAACTAAATGTCTATTTTACGAAAAAAGCCGTTCTTCTTATCGAAAAACGGCTTTTTAAGCAGTGGGCCGTCAGGGACTCGAACCCTGGACCAAAAGATTATGAGTCTTCTACTCTGACCGCCCCATATAGGACAAAAATCATTGTTTCTAACTTACAGAAGCAATATAATCACTTTTTTCAAAACTTCAAAATTCTGCTCCGTAACGTATTTGTAACGGTTTACATAATCTATTGACAGGTAACGTTCATTTTGCAATACCGATTGTCTCACTCAATTCAACCTTTTCAGTTTCGCAACCAACAATGGTAAACCCTTAATTAGTGTGTTTTTTATTAAAGTAAAAATAAGTGGAAGCAACCACTGCCACCTATACAGTAATAATTATTGCTGCAAAGAGCCAATTCGCCTTTTTAAGTTGCATTGGTTCATGCTCTGCTCGTCTTAAACTTTCATTCCAAACGCCCTTCGGTATTAACTTTACAGATAATATGATCAGTAACGGCACAATGATCAGATCATCCAATAGACCGATAGCGGGAATGAAATCAGGGATCAAATCTATTGGACTTAATAAATAACCGATAGTCAACCAGATCAATGCTTTTGCTGTCCATGGTGTACCCTGGTCACTATAAGCATAATAAAGGGCAAGCGTATCCTGCCTCATGCGTTTTACTTTTTCCTTCATCCTATTGAGGAAGGAGGTCTTCTTATTTTCCTTATTCATTCATCTGCCTTAAGTAAGAACTATTTTGATAAATTATCAGATCAATACGAAAAGCCGGTTCATAAACCGGCTTTTATATTACTTACACCCCTTGCATCCTCCAGATGCTTTACATTGCTTTGCACAATAATCCTTGCAAGCTATTTTTGAACAGCTTATGGAACACTTTGTACAATAACTCATTTTAGAATTACAACATGGTGTATTTGCAAAAGAAATTGCAGAAATATTGAATATCATCATCGTAGTGATGAAAAGAAACTTATTCATGATTTTTAAATTTAACATGTTTAATAATAAATTGACTTTTATGCTCGCAATTGAATTATTATTAAACTTGCGGTGGATGCCAAAAAGTAACAGAGTAATCCGACAGTTTTTTAGCTAAATGTTTGTTAAACATATTTTTTTCTAACGATGGAATGAATACCTTAACAGTAAGCGTGGCAATTGCTGTTAGGCCCCTTAAATTATTACATACACTGCCTGTACACAAGTCCCGGCTACAATTCTGCTTTTGGTGAGGGCAAGGCATATCTTTTCCCATGCGCAAACAGCAATCTTCTTTGATTACTGTTTGCGATGCTTGGTTATATTCTGCGAAAGCAGAAACAAAGACCATAGATATTACCATAAAGGTAGCCAACGCTTTCATCATTATAACTAACGCATTTTTATTAAAAAAAGTTTGTGAAATCCAAGTAAGCATGAATACAATCAATTAATATAAAAAAAGTTAGACTATTCGATCCTATTCAAGAGATTTTAACTTTGCCCTCATAACCCTAATCTCTTCCTGCTGACTGGAAATAATTTCCTGTTGTAATTTCTTAATTTCTGGGTCTTGAGATTTCGATTGTTCACTCATCAGTATAGCCGCTGCGTGGTGCGGGATCATTCCCTTTAAAAATTGTTTATCAGAAACGGCAGTTTGAGATTGAATTAATAAGAAAAACGCAATCGATCCAACTGAGCATATCGAAATCAAACTTACATTCAGCTTTTTATTACCGTACATTTTGCCCATTAAAATAAGTTCAATTATTATCATAGGCATCGTCATTAATCCGGCCATATAAAATTGGTTAATATTCGGATATACATTTGCCAGGCTATTTGCCATAGAGTACATTAGAATGTACATTGCTACGAAAGAAAGTATTGCCATAATGAGCAGCTTTTTGTAGTGGTCACCATGATTGTGTGACATTCCCATTTGCTTATGATCTTTATGTTCCATAATTCATCGATTTAAATGTTCAATTAAAAATTAGTCAATCTTCGCACTTCTAAGGCGCAATGAGTTCAAAATAACAGATACTGAACTGAAACTCATCGCTAGTGCTGCAATCATTGGCGATAATAAAATTCCAAAAAAAGGGTATAAAAGTCCCGCAGCTACGGGTAATCCCAATACGTTATAGCCAAGGGCAAAGAAAAGGTTACCTTTAATATTGCCCATAACTTTATGGCTCAACAACCTCGCTTTTGCAATTCCATTTAGGTCGCCCTTTACTAGCGTGATTGCTGCACTTTCAATGGCGACATCTGTTCCTGTACCCATAGCAACACCAATATCTGCCTGTGACAAGGCAGGGGCATCATTTATACCATCACCTGCCATAGCAACCTTTTTACCTTCAGCCTGCAGTTTTTTGATTTCATTCAGCTTGTCCTCTGGAAGCATTCCCGCTTTAAAGCCATCTAAATTCAAGGTTGCGCTAACTGCTCTTGCTGTATCTTCATTATCGCCAGTGAACATAATTACTTTTAAACCTTCTTCCTGAAGCTTTTTGATAGCGGTTGCACTCGAGGGCTTGATTTTATCAGAAATAACCACAAACCCAACGGCTTTATTTCCAACAGCTAAATAAGAAACCGTTTTTCCTTGCTTTTGAGCAGCCTTAACTTGTTCTTCTAGTTCTGGGTCAATTTTGGCTTTAACGTGTTCCATTAATTTTTGGTTACCTAAAGCAAGTTTTTCCGCCTTTAATGTTCCTGTTACACCTTTACCTGTTACAGCTTCAAAATCTGAGATCGGTTGAACTCCTACTTTGTTTTCTTCACCATAACGTAATGTCGCCTGTGCTAAAGGATGTTCACTGCTGCTATTTAAAGCTACTATTCTTTCAAGAACTTTCTTTTCATCAAAATCCGGATTTGCACTAACGACCTTTTCAACCGATGGTTTTCCTTCCGTAACCGTTCCAGTTTTATCAATGATGACCACGTCAATAGCATTCATCTTCTCCAGGGATTCTGCATTTTTGATAAGCACACCAGACTGTGCGCCTTTACCTACGCCTACCATTACAGACATTGGTGTAGCAAGACCAAGCGCACATGGGCAAGCGATGATCAATACGGCAATCGCATTTACAAAAGCATAGACATAAGCAGGTTCAGGTCCATATATTGCCCAAACTATGAATGTTGCAATTGCGATCAATACCACTACAGGCACAAAATATCCCGAAATCTTATCGGCCATTTTTTGAATAGGCGCTTTTGAACGACTCGCAGAATTAACCATTTCGATGATCTGAGAAAGGAGTGTTTCTGAACCTACCTTTTCGGCAAGCATGACAAAAGTTTTATTGCCATTAATGGTTCCAGAACTAACTTTATCACCAGGTTTCTTTTCAACCGGAATAGGTTCACCCGAGATCATAGACTCATCAATCGTCACCTCTCCAACTTTAATACTACCATCAACAGGTATCTTCTCACCTGGCTTTACCCGCAACATATCACCTTTTTGAATGTCATCTATGGAAACTGTCGTTTCTTTATCTCCAACAATTTTTGTTGCCGTATTTGGGGCCAACTTTAACAATTCTTTAATCGCACTATTTGTTTTCCCGTGTGCCCTGGCCTCCAAAAGCTGACCAAGTAATACCAAAGTTAGGATAACGGTTGCCGCTTCAAAGTAAACATAGACCGTACCATGGTGGGTTTTAAACTGGTCTGGAAAAACATCAGGAAAAAGCAGAGCGACAAGACTAAACAGCCAAGCCACCCCCGCACCAATACCGATCAAGGTAAACATATTCAGTTTCCATGTGACTATGGATTGCCATGCACGCTGAAAGAACATCCATGTAGCATAAAACACCACTGGAATAGAAAAAGCAAACTGAACCCAATTCCAATATTTCAGCTCCATTAACTTGAAAATCGGATTGCCTGGTATCATTTCCGACATTGCAATCAAAAAGATGGGTACAGTAAAAATGGTTGCAATCTTAAACTTGCGCAAAAGCGTTTCATACGTTTTGTCTTCCGCTTCCAAATTAACCCCTAACGGCACCAAATCCATCCCGCATATTGGACATGAACCTGGCTGATCCCTAATAATTTCGGGGTGCATAGGACATGTAAATTGGGTAGTATGCTTTAGGACAGGCTGCTTCAGTAAGTCCATTCCACAAACCGGGCAATGACCTGGTTTATCATAAGTTTTATCTCCTTCACAGTGCATGGGACAGTAATATACTCCTGCAGTTTCGCCCTTACTATCCTTAACCGGAGCGATGTCATGATCGTGATGAGCTGAACCATGGTGTTGATGACTGGAGTGATTTTGTGTATGTTTATCTTCAGTAATCTTTTGAAAGCCGGACATTTCAATCCTATAATTTCCAACAGCAGAAAGCGCTTCCTGCAATTTTTCTGTCGGAATATGTTTATCCATCATAATTGTTGCTTCAGCTGGCTCCAAGGTAACTCTCGAAGAGATCCCCTCGATGATGCCATTAAGGGCATCTTCCACTTTACTACGACAACCCTGACAGGTCATTCCAGTTATTTTATAGGTATGCTTCATGATTTAATGCTTAGTGAGTTAATAGTTTAATGTTAATCCGCCACCGTAGCCCATGTCACTATCATAGTGAGTAGACAGACCAAAATATTTGGTGACTATATATCTGAATCCGGCCATATATTCTTTATCGGTATTGACCATAAATTGAAAGCGCAGTCTTTTAGAAATAGGCACATCCTCTCTTGTTAATTGAAATCTGACATTTCCTTTATGATCGACAGAAGCATCAGCGACAATTAGCATTGGCAAAGTGTACTGTACCCCCAAATGAAATACCTGTCTGAAATTTTTCGTATTGCCTTGTCCGAAAAGATTATCCCCAGGTGCTGTAGACTGTCCAAAAATATTCTTCTCCATCGGATCAATTGTTCGTTTTCGGAAATCCCAACCAACGTAT